>CACWKX010000004.1 GCA_902761585.1 uncultured Lachnospiraceae bacterium | reverse complement strand
TGTCTCACTTTCTGCGGTTTCATCCGACTCGCTGTCCAGATGCCAGGCACTGACTGTGTCCCCAGATTCAAGCTTCGGAAGTCCGATCTGAACCGCGATCTCCTTCTTCGGCTCGAGCTGATGTGTTCCATCGTCAAGCCAGAAGTCGAAATCATAGGCGGCAACATCTTCTGCGGCCAGTTCAGGATCGTCCGCCGCCGTCCGGAGCGCATCCAGGATTTGATCCGGTTCAACTGCCTTCACGGTAACGTGGATTCCTTCCGGAAATGCTCCTTCCGGCGCGTCAATCTTGATGGAGGTTCCGTCATCTGCCACTGTTTCCAGCGCCACAGCCGGAAAGCTGCTCTCTGAAGAAGAAGTACTGTCATCTGCCTCGGAAGACGATTCATCCGTCCCTGATTCTGTCAAGGACTCAGTGTTCTTTCCTACGTTCCCAGACGCATCTGTTCCTGGCTGGACGTTTTCCTTCGTGCTGTCCTCTGACGCATCCGTTCCTGCCTGTACAGTTTCATCTGTGCTGTTCGTCGACGCATCAGCTCCTGACTGTGTGTTTTCGCCTGCACCATTCGTCGATGGATCAGCTCCCGGCTGCACAGTTTCTTCTCCGCTGCTTCCTGTGCCACCTTCCTGACCTGAGGATGATCCAGCCTCCACGCGGGTTCCCACCGTCTCACCGGGAACAGAAGAGCTTTCCGCTGCCATTGTTCCCTGTGGTGCCAGGCTGAGCATCATCGCCAGCGCCAGTGTCCATCCGGTCCATCTTTTTCTCTTTTCAAACATACACTTTCCCCTCGTCGCGCCGGGTCCCCGGCCATTTTCATGAAGCCTGGTGGGCTCTTCCGCTGTCATTCGGAAGATATACTACCTGGCTAATGTTTTTGTACCTTTACTTATTTTAGGTCGTATTATAGCGGAACTTTACAGATAAAACAACATTCAACATTGCAGCTACAATTTCCATTTTTGCCACAATATAATGAATGCCGCTTATCAATGTTACGTGATAAGCGGCATTTTTCGGATATCCTGATATTCGAGTCTAATCCTTATTGCTTAGTCATGGAACCGACTGCTTTTCTTCTTTCCCAGATGAATCATACCTGTCACACACACACCAAAGGAGGCGATCATTGAAAGGAACCACAAGTAGAGATTGCTTGTGTCCCCTGTTGCGGGACTTTCAGGCATCTTACTCTCTGTGACGACATTCGTGGTCTGAGTCACTTTTTTGTGGGTAGTTGAAGGCTTCTTGACACTCGGTGTACTCGGTTTTTCCGGAGTGGTCGGAGTATCCAGCGTGCTCGGTGTATCTGGGGTACTAGGCGAATCCGGCGTGCTCGGAATATTCTTTGGAGTAGTCTCTGTAAACGATACGCTCAGCATAACATGATTTTCATGATCACCAGTCGCATTCACATCCTTGCCGTCTGCTTCCTGCATCGCACCCCATACGTAAGAAACATTGCCCTTGACATGGCTGTGGCCGACATCTGCCTTCATGTAGCCGACCAATGTACCTTCAATGGAGCCCTCCGTAGTGGTTCTCGTCTCCGTGTCGTTTTCCGTAGTTGCACGGTTGCCTGTCGCAGAATGGAACATCACATCCTTAAGCAAGAGGCTAATCTTCTGGGCAGAGGACGTGATGAGCTGCTTGAAATTACCGAAGGTACTGGTGTCGTATGTGCTATTGCCTGATGGGGGGTCGTACTCATCGTCTTTGTGGTTGAAATTCTCCATGACACCTTTCTCGCCATAAAGTTCTTTATGTCCGTTTTTGGGTGTGCCATAGCTATTCTTTTGTTCATTCACATGTGTCAGGTCGAGATCCATAATGATTATGACCTTTTCCTTGGCGAACTTAGAATTCGCGTAGTTGATCCGATAGATCAGCGGGTGATCATCAGCGGAAGACAGAATATAATGCGCCTGTGCATCCTCCAGCGAAACAGGAACATAGAATTCACCATTCAGGCCGCTACCAAACACGAAAGTCGAACGAAGGCCTGTCTCCAGATGATTTACGTATGTGGATTTAGCTGCGTCATTGCCTAGAAGAAATTTTATTTTTTCGTTCAACATACTCTCAGACTTTTCGATCGCCGTGTGGATCGCCGACACGTCCAGGTCAGACTTGATATCATACTTCAAGTCCTTCTCCACGTTGTGCGCTGCATCCTTTGCGGTGTCTTCCTCCATGGACATGTCGCCTTTCACGACGAGATCACCAGCATTTACATCCCCGAGAGCAGTGTTCTTAAAATCAACTGACACGTCGCCAAGCGTCTTCTTATCATTATTGGCGTCTTCATGTTTAATCGAGGCAGTGCTGTCAGCAAGAGACCAATTCCCGAAAAAGGGAACAGTCATGTTAGCCTTAATAGAAATATCCGTCCCCTGCTTGTTGTCGTCACGTACCACTTCATCGACCTTGTTCGGAGCAGTCGTTTTTTGATCTACTGGAGGCTCTTTAAAGCTTTTATGTGCTTCCTTCTGTTGATCTTTCAGTTCTTCCCCGGCATTATTCTCTGCCTCTTGTGACTGCTCACTGGAAAGCGCATCATTTTCAGCGGATTCAGAAACAGTACTGGTATCACTGCTGTCCGCATCAACACCTGATTTCGCACTTGATCCCAGATCGTTTGCATCTGCATTTCCTGCAGAATGATCCCCTGCCTGCTGATTGGAAGCCAGGTTACTTACAGGCGTTGCAGGCTGTTCGCTCGGAGCGGCAGCTGCAGGCTGCTCGCTCGAGGCCGAAGCCGCAGGCTGTTCGCTTGGAGCAGCAGCTGCTGGCTGTTCATTGGAAGCAGGAGCCTCAGGCTGTTCTGCTGCCGCAGTGTTCGCTTCCGCACTGACTTCGATTTGATTTGTCTCAAGAGTCGTTGTATCTGCTGCCATCGCAATCGATGGGGCAGATAAGCTGGACGCAAGAATGACAGATAACGCTAACGCCCCCTTTTGTTTTCTTCGCATAGAAATCTCCTTTCCGCCGTCTTCGGACGGCGCCACAAAATAGTTTATAAATGCTAATATGAAACCTTCGTTTGCAATATTTATTAATAGATATGTCAAACAGAAATTTATCTTAACAGAATATTGAATGTTCTTCAAGTTTCTATCACTTTCGAGACTACATTGGCGACTTTGGCGACTCTGCCGTCATCTCCCGTCATCTCCCCCACCATCTCATTCTCGGCATTCGATGATGAGTGGTCCCCTGCAAAAAAGACCGCTTCCCCTCTGTTCAGGAGAAGCGGTCTTCCATATGATCCAATAGGATGAAGCGTATCAAGCTCTCAGATCAATATCCAGCATGAATTTCAATTTTCTAAGGATCTTGTTCACCCAGCTGTCGACCATCTTGTCGGTCAGCTCCTCGTCCGTCGGGCGGAAGGTGATCGTGAAGGCCATGCTCTTCTTGTCTGCCGCAATCTGCGCGCCTTCATAGACATCGAACAGCTTCACATCCGCGATATTCTTCACGGAGCCCCTGATGCAGTCCTCCACCTCGGCGCAGGTCACCTTCTTGTCCATGACGAGCGCAAGGTCGCGCTTCTCATCCGGGAACTTCGAAAGCGGTGTAAACCTCGGTTTTCTTCCATAGGACTGCTCGAGCGACTGGAGATCCATTTCCAGGATGTAGGCCTTCTTCTGGAAGTTCAGCTCGCCGGCCACCTCATAGCTGACGGTCCCGAGGTATCCGACCGTCTCCTCGCCAAGGCGGATGTCCGCGCACTGGTACGGATGAAGGAACGGCTTTCTGCCGGGCACATAGTCAAAATGAAGCTGCAGGTTTTCCGCGACGACGTCCGCGATGCCCTTGATCGTGAAGAAGGATTCGCCGTCGCCCCAGACGCAGGCGCAGAGGGTGTCGCGCTCATCCGGGTAGTCTGTCAGCGGCAGGCTCTTCGGGATAAAGCGTTTTGCGACCTCGAACAGCCGTCCTTCTGTGTTTCCTGCCTTCTGGTTGCGTGAGACGGCGCGCAGCATGGATGCCGCAAGGGTGGTCCGCATGATCGAAAGATCCTCGTTGATCGGATTCAGGATCGGAATCGCCTGCCGCCACGGGTCGTCCGCAGGCAGTTTCAGCAGATCGAGATCGGCCGGCGAGAAGAATGAGTAGTGCATCGCCTCGTACATGCCCTCGGCGCAGAGTCTCCTCTTGAGGGAAAGCTCAGTCTTCTGCTTCACCGTCAGCCCGCCTGCCGTAACCTTCGCCGACGAAAGCAGGGTCGGCCTGATGTGGTCGTAGCCATACATCCGGATCACTTCCTCGGAAATGTCCGGGTAATTCTCTATGTCCGTGCGGTATGCCGGCACCTGGAGCTTCAGGCTGTCACCGTCGATTTCAGGCGCAAAGTCGAGATTCTTCATGATCCGGAGAATCTCCTCATCCGGCACCTGGATGCCAAGGACTCCATTCACCTTCTGGATGGAGACGGTCATCTCACGCGGTGTGATCGGGTTGCCGGTATTGACATCCAGATGGGTGGATGATACCTTGCCGCAGCCAAGCTCCTCCACCAGGTGGAGCGCCCGGCGCATCGCCATTTCCGTCGTATACTCATCAACGCCCTTTTCGTACTTTGCAGAAGCATCCGTGCGCTTTCCGAGCGCTCTGGAAGTCTTGCGGATGTTGTCGCGCATGAACTTCGCCGACTCGAACACAACGCCCCTCGTCGTGTCGCGGATCTCGGAATTCAGTCCGCCCATGACACCAGCCAGCGCGACCGGTCCCTCTCCATCGCAGATGCAGAGGTTGTTCTCATTCATCTCATAGTCCTGCTCATCGAGCGTCACGATGTGCTCGCCCGCATGCGCACGGCGGACGACAATCTCGTTTCCGCGAAGGAAATCCTCGTCAAAGGCATGCATCGGCTGTCCCATTTCCAGAAGGACATAGTTTGTGATGTCCACGATATTGGATATGGCGTTCATCCCGCACAGTGCCAGCCTGCGGCGCATCCAGGCCGGGGACGGGCCGATCTTCACATCGTAGATGTAGTGCGACACATATCTCGGGCACAGATCCGGTGCCTCGACCGTGACCTTGAAGCCGTCCTTCTTCACGGCTGTCTCATGATAGCCGATGGCCGGCTTTTTCAGCGGCTTGTTCAGGACTGCTGCGACCTCACGGGCGATCCCGAAGATACTCTGGCAGTCCGGGCGGTTCGCGGTGATCGAGATATCGAAGATCCAGTCGTCCAGGCCAAGGATCGGCTTCACGTCTGCGCCTGGTTCTGCATCGTCCGGCAGAACCAGCAGCCCGTTGTAACCGGCGCCCGGGTAGAAATCCTCCCCGATGCCAAGCTCGGTCCCGGAGCAGAGCATTCCGTCTGACTCATAGCCGCGCAGCTTTCCCTTCTTGATGGTCGCCGTTCCCTTGATCGTCACATGATCCTTCTCGGTCTCATAGACCGTCGCGCCGACAAGCGCCAGCGGGAACTTTTTTCCGGCCTCGACATTGTCCGCGCCGCAGCAGACCTGGAAGGTCCCCTTCTCCCCTGCGTTGACCGTTGTCAGGTGGAGGTGCGTGCCCTCGATCGGCTCGCAGGTCTCAACCAGGCCGACCACAATGCCGGATATATCCTTTCCGACCTGGTAGAGTTCCTCCACCTCAAATCCGCAGGAGAACAGCTTCTTCTGGAGCTCCTCGGGCGTCACATCGATCTCTACATATTCTTTCAGCCAGCTAAGTGGTGCAAGCATAATTCAGAATCTCCTTTTATCATTCCCAGCCTCATTTTTCAGCTGGTTTGCTGCTCTTGTTGGAATCCCGCGCATCCTGATTCAGCTCCGGAAGCTCCGGCAGCCGGGCGGCTTCCCCTGACTGCTTCCCTCCGGCTTTTATCCTTCAGCCTGCGCTCAGACCCGTTCAGTTGTCATCGATCTGGCTGAGCACCCGGATGTCGGACTCGAACAGCTGCTTGATATTGTTGATGCCGTACTTCAGCATGGCCGTCCGCTCGATGCCGATTCCAAATGCAAGACCTGAGTATACATCCGGGTCGATGCCGCAGTTCTCCAGAACCTTCCGGTTGACAATCCCTGCGCCCAGCACCTCGATCCAGCCGGTATGCTTGCAGAAATTGCAGCCCTTGCCGCCGCATTCAAAGCAGCTCACATCGACCTCCACAGACGGTTCCGTGAACGGGAAGTAAGAAGGCCTCAGGCGCGTGCGGGTATCATCCCCGTAGATCTTTTTGACGAAGACATCCAGCATCCCCTGAAGGTCGCCCAGCGTGATGCCCTTGTCAACGACAAGGCCCTCCATCTGGGAGAACATCGGAGAATGCGTCGCGTCATCGTCCGAGCGGAATACCTTGCCGGGAGACAGAATCTTGATCGGCGGCTTTTGCTTTTCCATGACATGGATCTGGCCGGAGGACGTCTGCGTCCTGAGCAGGAATTCCGGGGACAGATAGAAGGTATCCTGCATGTCTCTTGCCGGATGATCCTTCGGCGTGTTCAGCGCCGTGAAGTTGTAATAATCATTCTCGATCTCCGAGCCCTCGTAGATCGTGAAGCCCATCCCCGAGAAGACATCGATCAGCTGGTTCCGGACCTGTGTGACCGGATGCAGGCAGCCGACCTGCCTGTGCGTGGAAGGCAGCGTGATGTCGATCTTCTCGCTCTCATAGCGGGACTGAAGCTCCTTCTGCTTCATCTTCTCATCGAGCGAGTCGAAGTAATCGACTGCCCAGCTCTTGAGCTCGTTGACCTTCTTGCCGAAATCGGCCTTCTGCGCCGGCTCGATCTCCTTCATGTACTTCATGAGCTGGCCGATTCT
This sequence comes from uncultured Lachnospiraceae bacterium, assembly GCA_902761585.1. Lineage (GTDB taxonomy): Bacteria > Bacillota > Clostridia > Lachnospirales > Lachnospiraceae > Porcincola. The sequence continues at coordinate 103,741 of CACWKX010000004.1, read as the reverse complement.
GCCCGACTTCTCAAGAAATGACTTTCTCGTCTCATAGACAGCCCTTCTGTCCTGAAGGCCGTCTGCGCTGTTTTTGATCGCATCCCTGACCTCGGCAATCTTGCCGAGAAGCTGATTTAAATCTGCCATAACCTCTCTCTTTCTGTTTTTTTCACGGCGGCTGGGACTGCGCTGCATCTGTATAAGTCCCACGCGCCGCTACGCTGCTTCGCAGCTTCCGCGTCGCTTCAGACATGAGTGCTTCCGTGCCGCTCTGCGTCACTCCGCACTCATGTCTGTGGTCGCCGCTCGTGCTCCTGGACGCCGGCTTGCAGGCAAGCCGCGTCCGTCGCACGGTGGCTGGGACTTATATCAAGAAACCCGTCCCAGATTTTGCTCTGGGACGGGTTAATCTCTAATCCGCGGTACCACCCATATTCAGAAGACCGGATGTCCATGTCCTCTGCACTCGAACCGCCTGTATGCCGGCGGATGCATCCGCTTACCCTGCATGTGCAGCACTTGTATCTGTCTTACGGTCTCATGCTGCCTGCTGTTTTCGCGGAAGACTCCGATGCTGAAATTCACTCTGCCGGTCAACACCGCCCTCTCAGCAGACAGGCGGCTCTCTTTGGATGATCCTGCACAGCTACTTACACACCTTCACAGTCAAGCTGATTCTACTATCGGGGCGGAAGTGTGTCAAGTCTGACCGATGACATCTTCCTGACATCATCCTGACATGGTCATGCGGTAATCCGGGTTCCGGTCTTTCCGGAGATGCCGTCCCTGGCTTTTTCAAGCAGGGTGATCAGCGCGGTTCTGCCCGCCTTTGAGGATGCGAACTTCATGCAGGCCTGTACTTTCGGCAGCATGGAACCCGGCGCAAACTCGCCCTCTTCACAGTAGCGCTGCGCTTCCCCGACGGTAAGGCTGTCCAGGTTCCTCTGATCCGGCTTCCCGAAATGGATTGCGACCTTCTCGACCGCTGTGAGGATGATCAGTGCGTCGGCGTCGACTTCCTCGGCGAGCCGCTCTGCCGCAAAGTCCTTGTCGATGACGGCTGCGGCGCCCTTCAGGTGATGGCCCTCCGTCCGGAAGACCGGAATGCCACCGCCCCCGCAGGCAATGACAACGTGGTTCGTGTCGACAAGCGAGCGGATGGTGCCGATCTCGATGATCGACCTTGGGGATGGAGATGCAACCACACGGCGGTAGCCTCTTCCGGCGTCTTCAACGATATCATAGTGGCGCTCGAGGATCAGCCTGTCCGCCTCCTCCTTCGTCAGAAACGGCCCGATCGGCTTGGTCGGATGCTGAAATGCCGGATCGGACGGATCGACCTCAATCTGTGTCAGCACCGTCGCAACCCCAAGATCAATACCTCTGTCAAGCATTTCTTCACGCATTGCGTTCTGAAGATCATAGCCGATGTACCCTTGACTCATCGCGACACAGACGGAAAGCGGTACCGTGATATAGCGCTCCGGATCCGTCCTGACCAGCGCATTCATCGCATTCTGGATCATCCCGACCTGCGGGCCGTTGCCGTGGGCAATGACGACCTCACAGCCCTCCTCAATCAAGTCGCAGATGGCTTTGGCCGTCCGGTGACTTGCCACCATTTGTTCGGGAAGGTTCTTCCCGAGAGCATTTCCGCCAAGAGCAATGACCACTCTTCTCTTTTTCTTCTCTGCCATACCTTCTCCCTTCTCTCAGGGCCAGGCCGTCACGAAATACGGGCATCCAGCTCCTTTGAGTGCTTCGTCTTCTGACCGCTGCGCAGCGGATTGCTGAAAAAGGATTCTCCCGCCCTTTCCACCGGGAAAAGACGGGAGAATGATGCGCTGCCCAGGGCAGTCTGCTTCCTGATCAGCAGAAGAATCTCGGCATATTTCTTGCTGCAAGTTTCTCCAGAGCTGCCTGCGGATTCTTCTCCTTTGCAAGGAAGATCATCGCCGCGATGATATATGGCTTGTAGGAGGCTTCCTTGTACAGGGTATCAAGCGCCGCGTTGAAGACCGGTGCCTCAACCTCGCCTCTCTCGCAGGAGACACCTTCGATATCCGCCGGCAGGCAGTGCAGATACAGGGCCTTGCCGTTGTTGGTGGTCTTCATGAGCTTCTCGGTGCAGCACCAGTCCATGTATTCCTTGTTGTGCTCAAGCATCTGCTTCTCAAGCCTGTCGATGCCCTCGAAGTCGCCCTCTCCGTACAGGTTCGTGCGGGTCTCCATCATTGCAAACGGCGCCCAGCTCTTCGGGTAGACGATGTCCGCCCCCTCGAACGCCTCCGCCATGTTGTTGGTCTTGGTGAAAGATCCGCCGCTCTTTGCCGCGTTCTTGCGCGCGATCTCCTCCGTCTCCGGCATCACATCATATCCGTCCGGATGCGCCAGCACGACATCCATCCCGAAACGGGTCATCAGGCCGATGACACCCTGCGGAACGGAGAGCGGCTTGCCGTAGCTTGGTGAGTAAGCCCAGCTCATGACGAGCTTCTTGCCCTTCAGGTTCTCAACTCCGCCAAAGTAGTGGATGACCTCCTCCATGTCCGCCATGCACTGCGTCGGATGGTCGACATCGCACTGCAGGTTAACGAGCGTCGGCTTCTGCTCGAGGATCCCGTCTCTGTATCCCTTCTCGACAGCGTCCGCAACCGTCTTCTGATAGGTGTGGCCCTTGCCGATGTACATGTCGTCACGGATTCCGATGACGTCCGCCATGAAGGAAACCATGTTGGCGGTCTCGCGGACCGTCTCGCCGTGTGCGATCTGGCTCTTCTTCTCGTCCAGATCCTGCGGGGTCAGTCCCAGCAGGTTGCAGGCGGATGCAAATGAGAATCTGGTTCTGGTCGAGTTGTCGCGGAAGATCGAGATCCCGAGACCGGAATCAAAGATTCTGGTGGAGATATTGTTCTCTCTCAGGTGTCTCAGTGTGTCCGCTACGGTAAATACAGCGGCAAGCTCATCGTCCGTCTTGTCCCAGGTCCAGAAGAAGTTGTCGTTGTACATCTTTTTGAAATCCAGTGTGTCCAGTTTCCCGATAAACTGCTTCAGCTCAGCGTCCATGGCTATGATCTCCTCTCGTCTTCTTAAAGGCCGGCTGCCTGGCGAATATCCGGCAGCCGTCCAGTTGTTCCATTACAGAATGTATTACAGAATGTTGTTGTTCGTCTTTCCGCCTCTGTACTCCTCGATATCGGAGGTCTTCTCCTCGGTCGGATACAGCGGGATTGCCGCCGCGTACAGCGCAGCCGCCCTCACCAGATCATCCTTCCAGGTGATCTCATTCGGTGCATGCGCCTGGCTCTCTGCGCCCGGCCCGAAGCCGACACACGGAATGCCGTAACGGCCCATGATCGAGACACCGTTCGTGGAGAACGTCCACTTGTCTGTCAGCGGACGGTCACGGAGCGCCTCCTGTCCTTTCGGCGCAATTCTCTTGTCGCCGAACAGTGCCTTGTGGGCATCCGTGAGGGCCTTGACATGTGCCGCGCTCTCCTTGCTGATCCAGGTCGGGAAGTATGCTTCTGTCTCGTAAACCTCGCCGGTCCATGCCGGGCGGGCGTACATGTACATCGAAACCTTCACGTCATCGCCATACTTCTTCACCGCCGGCAGATTGCGGATTTCCTCCAGACAGGTCTCGTAGGTCTCGCCTGCCGTCATGCGGCGGTCGATCGAGATCGCGCAGCTGTCCGCGACAGCGCAGCGGCTCGGAGACGTGTAGAAAATCTGGGAAACCGTGCAGGTTCCTCTTCCAAGGAATCTTGCATCCTCATAATTCTCAGGGTTGTACTTCGGATCGAGCATCTTGGACAGACCGCGGATCACAGTGCTGTCTGTGCAGTCGTTGTTGTTCAGAGCCCGGACGTCGCTGATGATGTCCGCCATCTTGTAAATAGCGTTGTCGCCGCGCTCCGGCGCGGAGCCATGGCAGGAAACCCCCTTGACATCGACACGGATTTCCATGCGGCCGCGCTGTCCTCTGTAGACGCCGCCGTCTGTCGGTTCCGTGGATATGACAAACTCCGGTCTGATCTTGTCCTTGTTGACGATGTACTGCCAGCACAGCCCGTCGCAGTCCTCCTCCATGACGGAGCCGACAACCATGATCTTGTATCCCTCCGGGATCAGATCCAGGTCTTTCATGATCTTCGTGCCGTAGAGCGCGGAGGCCATGCCGCCTTCCTGATCGGAAGCGCCTCTTCCGTAGATGATGTCATCTGTCTCATATCCCTCGTACGGATCGTTCGTCCAGTTGTCCCGGTTGCCGATGCCGACGGTGTCGATATGACTGTCGATTGCAATAATCTTCTTGTCATCGCCGATATCTCCGTGTCTGCCCATCCAGCCGATGATGTTGCCCAGTCCGTCGATCTCAACCTTGTCGAACCCGACCTTCTCCATCTCTGCCTTGATGCAGGCGACGACCTCCTTCTCCTCCGTGCTCTCGCTCGGGTGGGAAATCATCGCCCTAAGAAACCGCGTAAGGTCGCTGCGGTATCCTTCTGCTGCCTTTTTGATCTGTTCGTAATCGAGACTCATGTACATACCCTCCATAAGACGATCTGCATGCATCCACACAGCCTTGCTCCATCCTGTGCTATGGGCGTTTTGCGTCATTGACACTTTACCACACACTGCCCCTTCAGGCCAGATGGCCATGGCCGATAAACTGTTTCTGACCGGGCTCGATGCCGTAGGCACCATCCCAGACGACCCTCCTGAAATAGTCCGGATCGGTATTTCCTTCTGTCGAAAAGATCAGAACCTGTGAATCGCTTCCAAGCTCCAGCTCATCCCGCAGCGGCTTTAAGCGGTCGTCCATCATGATCTGCGCTACGGCCCCCATGCCGACGGCGCCGGACTCGCCGGAAATGACGACCGGGTCTCCGTGGAGCGGTACAGCAAGCATTCGCATGCCCTTCGCGGCCACCCAGTCAACCGCTGAGATGAAGCAGTCCGCATGGTTTCTGAGGATGTCCCAGCCGATGATGTTCGGCTCGCCGCAGGCCAGCCCCGCCATGATCGTCTTCAGGTCGCCCTTTACAACGGCTGGCTCTCCGGTTCCCTTAACGGCCCCCTTGTACAGGCAGGCCGCCGCGCTGGCCTCCACGATAATGAACTTGGGCGGGTTGTGCGGATACAGATTCGTGAAATATCCGACGACAGAGGAAGCAAGGGAGCCGACGCCGGCCTGTACGAATACGTGGGTCGGCCGGTTGACCTCCACTTCCTTCAGCTGTTCAGCCGCCTCGCTGGATATGGTGCCGTAGCCCTGCATGATCCAGGACGGGATGTCCGTATACCCTTCCCATGCGGTATCCTGCACGATGACACCGTGCTTTGTCTCGGAGGCCTCCTTCGCGGCGATTCGGACGCAGTCATCGTAATTGACGTCCTCGATCGTGACGGTTGCGCCTTCCTTTGCGATGTTGTCGTAGCGGCTCTTTGAGGAGCCCTTTGGCATGTGGACGACCGCCTTCTGGTGCAGCCTGTGCGCTGCCCAGGCGACGCCGCGCCCATGGTTTCCGTCTGTCGCGGTGAAGAAGGTCGCGTGTCCGAAGTCCTTCTCCAGCTCCGGGCTTGTCAGGAAGTCGTAATTGACCTCCGAGATATCCTTGCCGATCTCCTGTGCGATGAAGCGTCCCATCGCATAGGAAGCCCCAAGCACCTTGAAGGCGTTCAGTCCGAATCTCCATCGCTCGTCCTTGACATAGAGTCCGCCAAGTCCGAGGTACTTTGCCATGTGCGAAAGATCCGCTAGTGCTGTCACATCGTACTGGGGAAAACTTCTGTGAAAAGCCCTCGCCTTCGCCACGTTCTCCAGAGACATTATCTGAAGATTCTTGTCGTCACTGGGCGGCATGTGATTCATCGCCCAGCGCATTTCCAGTTCATCCATCTCCGTCTCCATCTTCCTTCTTCCCGCCCCGGCCTGAGGCCGCCGCGGTATATAACAATATGTTTTTTAAACAAACTTTTTGTTTGGCACTATCACTATAGCATATCTTAACCGCTTGTCAATGCCTTCTGATTTCATTCCGGAACCCTTTCGATGGCCCTTTTGAAGCCTTCAGTGTCCCTTCTGCTTACTTCTGTTTCTTCCGGTAGTAGGTATCCTCCAGCGGAAGCTTCGTACGGAGCTTTCCGTCCAGCTCGTAGTAAGCGCCTGCGATGGCCGGCGCTGCCGGAATAGCCGTGATCTCCCCGATGCCCTTCGCACCGAAGGCCGTCTCGATTGCTCCCTCCTCCGGCTCATGGTGCACCATGATCGCATGGATCTCCGGAATCTGGGTGGCCCGAAGCAGTCCGAGTGTCCCGAATCTGGCCTTCGGGACGCAGTCCTTCAGCGGAAAGTCCTCCGTCACGCCGTAGCCCATCGACATCAGGACGCCGCCCTCGATCTGCCCCTCGATCGAGAGAGGGTTGATGACCCGGCCTGCGTCGTAGGCGGCATAGATGTCCGTGACGCGCCCCTCATCGTCGAGGACGGCGACATTTGTCGCGTAGGCGTAGGCAATGTGGCTCTTGGGGTTCGGCTTCGCCGCACCGAGCTTGTCGGTCGGTTCAAAGTAGACATATGAGAACGCCTGATCCTCGAGCCTTGACAGCTCGCCGCCTGCCGCGTCCAGCGCCTCCTTCAGTTTCCGGCCGGCTCCCCTGACGGCTTCGCCGGTCAGAAGCGTCTGTCTCGATCCGGAGGTTGTGCCGGAGTCCGGGGCATTCTCGGTGTTGCTGACCGCATTGCGGATACGCGACATCGGCAGGCCGGTGATCTCGGCAACATCCTGACAGAAAACGGTCAGGCAGCCCTGCCCGATATCGGAGGCCGCCGAGTAGATAACGACATCCCCCTTCTCCACCTGCAGCCTTGCCCGGCCCTTGTCCGGCAGACCGACACCGACACCCGCATTCTTCATCGCGCAGGCGATCCCGGCATGTCCGGAGTTCTTTTCAAAAACGTCCCGCACCGCCAGAAGCGTCTCTTTGAGCGCTGTCGAGCCGTCCGCGATCTGTCCGTTCGGCAGGACAAGCCCCGGCTCAATCGCATTCCGGAAACGGATCTCCCACGGGGAGAGGCCGGCCTTCTTCGCCAGCAGGTCGATCACACACTCGAGCGCGAACTCACTCTGTGTGACCCCGAAGCCGCGGAATGCGCCTGCCGGCGGGTTATTCGTATAGTACCCGTACCCGCGAATGTCCGTATTCTGGTAGGTGTACGGTCCGACCGCGTGCGTGCAGGCACGCTCCAGAACCGGCCCGCAGAGGGAGGCATAGGCCCCTGTATCAAAGAAGATCTCGCAGTCAAGACCGGTAAACTTCCCGTGTTCATCGCAGCCGAGCGTGAAAGTGGCCTTCATGGCGTGGCGCTTGGGATGGAAATTGATGGACTCCTGCCTGGAAAAATGAACCTTCACAGCTCTTTTGTACGTCCAGGCTGCGAGCGCCGCGATGTGCTGCGCGGAGACATCCTCCTTTCCGCCGAAGCCCCCGCCGATGAGCTGATTCTCGACAACCACCCGCTCCGGATTCCAGCCGAACATGATCGCAACCTCGCGCCTTGTGTCGTAGGCGCCCTGGTCGGTTGAAAGGATCTTGACACCATCTTTATACGGAAATGCCACCGCGCACTCCGGCTCCAGAAAAGCATGCTCCGTAAACGGCGTCTCGAAGGTTTCCGTCACAGTGTATTTCGAAGTCTGAAGCGCCCGTCTGGCATCCCCTCTCGTCACGTGACGGCTCTGGCAGAGATTGCCCGCCTCATGAATCTTCGGGGCATCCGGCCGCCTTGCCTCGTCGATGTTCCGCACCGGCTCGAGCACCTCATAGTCGACGTGCACCAGTTTCTTCGCTTCTTCCAGCGCATCCCGGTTTTCCGCAACCACCAGGCAGATCGCGTCTCCGACCATCCTCGTCGTGTCACCCTCGGCGATCATAACGTCCCAGTCCTGCTGGATGTGGCCGACCTTGTTGTGCGGAACATCCGCCGCCGTCAGGATGCCGATCACGCCCGGAACCTGCCTGGCCTCCAACAGATCAATCCTTCTGACAACCGCTCTCGGGTATGCCGCCCGTACACAGGAGGCATAGGCCATTGCGGACGCATCAAAGCCATAGACATCGCTTCGGTTTTCCGCATTGCCGTCGTAGATGCTTCCATCCCGGCGCGCCAGGGCTGTCCGCGCCCGGCTCCTCTCCAGTCCCTGCGGCTGACCTTCCTCCTGCGTCCGTCCAATCGCTATGCACGCATCGTCTTCATGAGCACCGGCTGCGCACGCATCAGTCCCATGGCTGCCGGCTTTTCTCAGTTCCTCCGGCTGGCTGAGCTCACAGCTTCTTCTGCGGTACGGGACATCCTCCTCGAGCCCGTAGGCGCGATTGAGATTCTGCCATACATCCTCGATCTCGATATCATCCGGGTACTTGCCGGTTCCAAGGACCTTCTTGCGCACATCCACGCGGAAGGTTCTTGTCCCGACTCGCCCGTAATCCTCCTGCTCCGGCTCATAATCGATCTTTTTCTCGCCCCGAAGCACCTGTCCTGTAAGACGGATGCCCTCGATGATCTTCCTGTATCCGGTACAGCGGCAGAGGTTGCCCCGGATCGCCGTCTTGATCTCCTCATCCGTCGGATCCGGGTTCTGCCTGAGCAACCCAGCTGCGCTGATGACCATCCCAGGTGTGCAGAAGCCGCACTGGACAGATCCGCTGACCCCGAACGCGTAGACAAACGCCTCCTTCTCGAAGTCTGTCAGTCCTTCCACCGTGACGATTTCCTTTCCGGCGGCTCTCTGTGTCTTCAGGACACAGGCTCTCGTCGGTTTTCCGTCCACCAGGATCATGCAGGCCCCGCAGGCGCCCTCGCTGCACCCATCCTTGACAGAATGAAGATGAAGTTCGTCCCGAAGAAAACGAAGCATCGACGTCTGCTTCGAGGTCGATATGCGTTTCCCGTTAACCGTGAATGTATACTGCTCAGCCATGGCGGCTCCTTCTTGCCAATTGGTCAACCCAATGTGCTTCTTTTCTCGTGCCCGGCAGAAATCCGGACACGGCATGACCGGTCGCTCAGGAAAGAGCGGAGCCGGTCATGATCCTGCGATTTTCAGTTACAATTCAGCATGTTCTCCGGAGCCCGGAGCAAGCAGATAGCTGTGATGCTGGATGACTTCCAGTATGAACTTTCTCAGCGGTTCATACAAGTCGGACTTTTCAGCCACATCGACCTCCTGCACCGTTCCGGCAAAGCGAAGACGCACATTTGTCCCCTTCAGCATCAGGAAGCCCTGGTTCTCGCTGCTGTCCATGTCCTCCTTCGACCAGAACAGCGTCAGCTTGTCCTTGTACGGCCTGCCACTGTACGGGCAGAAGACCGCACAGTTGCCGCACTCGTTGCACATCCCGTCCATGTGAAGAATCTGATCCATCCTCAGCCCCGGAACCTTGATCGCGATGTTCGCGCGATTCGGACAGACATCCGTACAGACCTCGCAGACGGTCGCGCAGCCCAGACATCTCGGATCGGGCTGCTGCGAGAGCTCGGCAGTCAGCTGCCCCTTCTTTCTCAGAAGCGCCGCCTCGTCCCCGGCGGCATTCTCCTCCTCATACCGGTCGAAATGCGCGCCTGCAATGGCCTGTGCGCACAGGGCGGCATCCGCAATGGCCTTGACGACCGTCGCCGGCCCTCTTCTGCCGTCACCGACCGCATAGATGTGGGGTCTGGAGGTCTGAAGATGCTCATCGACCACCGGACGTCCCTTTTCATCGAGCTTGACGGACAGGTTCTCATACAGGGCAGCATCGATTCTTTCCCCGACGGCTGTGATCACCGTATCCGCCGGAAGCAGCTTCTTCTCGCCGGTATCAACCGGTCTACGTCTCCCGCTCTCGTCCGGCTCGCCGAGCTTCATGACCGAGCAGACAAGCGTTCCATCCTTCAGGCTGACTGGTGCCAGCAGCTCCTCGAAGATCACGCCATCCTCGAGCGCCATTCTCAGCTCTTCCTCGTCCGCCGGCATATAGCGCTTCGTTCTGCGGTAGACGAGGCGGACGGTGCGGACACCTCTCTGGCGGACCGCTGCCCTGGCCACATCCATCGCGGTGTTGCCGCCGCCGATGACGACCACGTCCTTTCCAAGGTTCAGCGAATCCTGCCCGTACTTGACGGCTGTCAGGAAGTCGAGCGCATCCATGGACTTACCTTCCTTCAGCACCGGAGCAGATCCCTTCCAGGCGCCTGTCGCGAGGACAAAGTCCGTGAAGCCGTCCTTTTTCAGCTGTTCAAGGTCCGTGATTTCCCTGCCGGTGATAATCCGGGCTCCGAAACGCTGGCAGAGCTTGACATCATTCTCAATCTTGCGGTCCTCGATCCGGAAATGAGGGATCGCGTATTTCACGATTCCGCCGGCTTCCGGCCTCTTCTCGAACACGACCGTCTCGACGCCGGCTCTCGAGAGGAAGAAAGCTGATGCAAGTCCGGCAGGTCCCGCGCCGATCACAGCCACCTTTTTGCCGGAAGCCTTCGGTGCCGGGCGCTTCGGCTCGCTCATGTAGGTGTCGTAGGCACTCTCCGCCGCCTGCAGCTTCACCTCACGGATGTGCAGTCCCTCCTCGTAGTGATTCCGCATGCACCGGTCCGCGCAGGTATGCGGACAGAGCGTTCCTGTGATGAATGGAAGGGCGTTCTTCTCGACAATGATCCGGAAAGCATCGTACGGGCGGCCTTCCTCCATCGCCTGCAGATATGCCGGAATATCCTGGTGGATCGGGCAGGATGTCGTGCAGGGCGCAAGGAAACAGTTCATCAGCGGCAGACTTTCCTCCACCTTCATCGACGGCAGCGGCTTCACGGGCTTGCTGTAACGCCCGCTCTCAAGCGCCCTCTTCTCCAGCTTCGTGACAGCAGAGACATCGACCTTCGTGAACGCCTTGCCCGGAATATCCGAGAGCACCTCGTAGAACTGTGACAGCCGCTCATATCCGCCCGGCTTGAGGATCGTAGAGGCCACAGTCACCGGCCAGACGCCCGCTGAGACAAGGTCATGGATGTTGAAATAATCCGCTCCGCCGCAGTATGAGATCCGGAGCTTTCCGTTAAACTGCTCCGAAAGCCGGCGGACCAGCTCAATCGTCAGCGGGAACAGGGCACGCCCCGACATGTACATTTCCTCACTCGGAAGCTCGTGCGCCTTCACGTCAACCGGGAAGGTGTTCGTCAGCTTCACGCCGAAGGACAGGCCGAGCTCATCTGCCTCGCCCTGCAGACGCTCCAGCATCGGAACAGCGTCCTTCCACTGCAGGTCTGTCGTGAAGTGATGATCATCGAACGCGATATAGTCAAAACCGAGCCCGTCCAGCGTCCTGCGCGCATACTCGTAGCCCAGAAGCGTCGGATTGCACTTGACGAACGTGTTCAGCTTTTTCGTCTTCAGCATGTAGGAGGCGATGGCCTCGATCTCTGCCGGCGGACAGCCGTGCAGGGTTGACTCCGTCACGGAATCCGAGATTTTTGCCGGAATCCGGCGGATATCACGGATGGTCACATGATGAAGCTTTTTGCTCCGGACCGCCTCCAGCGAAGTTTCCACACAGTCCTTGAAAACCTCATCCTTCGACGCGTCAATCATGGTATCGATAAAGTGGTTGACCTTCGGCTGCCGGATGCCGTCGAGGTCGTATCCGACCGACATGTTGAAAACGATGCCGTCCGGATCGCCCAGGTCGAATTCCTTCGCAATGATGTGAATGATGAACCAGGCCTTGATGTACTCGTGCAGCGCCTCCTCCACGGTCAGCTCTGTCGACCACTCGCAGTTGTAGCCCTCATCCCGCATCTCGATGCAGGGCTTCGGAACACACTTCGCAAGCTCGCGGCCGTCCATCTTCTGGACCGTCTTAAGTTCAAACCAGGATGAGCCGCCCGCATAGGCGGCAATCAGGTTCTGCGCCAGCTGCGTGTTCGGCCCTGCCGCCGGCCCGTAGACTGTCTCGATTGTCTGCCCGAAGATCGGGAACCGTTTCTCCTCGTCCCGCTGTACAACCTTGCGGACACCGAAGATGCTTCTGTTCTTCTTGTACTCTGTCAGCACCCAGTCCAGAAGATCCCTGAACGGGATCGGACGCATAATATCGCTCATAATCTGAACCCTCCTGTTTCTGTTTTTCTGTTATAGATAATCCTTCGGATTGTACGAAGTCTCATTCAAGGAGCCCCAAAGCCTGCATGCCTGCTCCATCGAGAACGCGTTGATCTTCTCTTCGTCGATCCCGACAAATGCGCGATCCTTGTAGAGCACCTTCCCGTTGATGATGGTCGTACGACAGTTGTGACCGTTCATGCCGAACAGCAGATGGCCATCGATGTTCTCATTTGAGATCGGGGTAAATGGATCATAGTCCATGACAATGACGTCTGCGGCTGCTCCTGCCTTCAGAATACCGACCGGCTTCTTGAAATACCTGCCTGCAATCTCCCGGTTGTTCTCAAAGAGCATCTTCATGTCCTCGCCCCAGGCAACATTCGGCATCTCCGCGTTGTGTCGCTGGATGATCAGGAAAACCTTCAGGGACTCGAGCATATCGTGCGTGTAAGCGTCTGTCCCCATACCCACAAGGATGCCCTTCTTCATCATCTGAAGAACCGGCGCGCAGCCGACTGCGTTGCCCATGTTTGATTCCGGATTGTTGACGACCATCGTCCCGGTCTCCCGGATGATGTCCATCTCGCTGCCGCTCAGGTGGATGCAGTGTCCAAGCAGCGTCTTTTTTCCGAGGATATTGTTGTTCAGAAGCCGCTCAACCGGCCTCGTGCCGTAGTTCTGGAGGCTGTCCCAGACATCGTTCATGCCCTCCGCCACATGGATGTGGAAACCGGTCCGGCCATCGTTGGCCTCCACCATCTTTTCAAACGTCTTATCAGATATGGTAAACAGCGCATGGCCGCCGAACATTGCCTTGATCATGTCACTGTTTTCCTTCTCGCACCATGTGAGGAAGTCGGCGTTCTCCTGGATGCTCTGAAGACACTTCTCCTCCCCGTCACGTTCCGAGACCTCATAGCAGAGGCAGGCGCGCATGCCGAGCTCCTTTGCGACATCCTTGATCGCAAACAGAGAACCTGGAATTTCACAAAAAGATGCATGGTGATCGAAGATCGTCGTCACACCGTCCCGGATGCACTCGAGGATCGTCACATAGGCGCTCGCCCTTGTCAGATCAAGATCCAGCTTCCGGTCAATCGCCCACCACATGCCGTCGAGGATCTCATAGAAGTTCGTCGGATTGTAGCCCTTGACTGACAGCCCTCTTGCAAGCCCCGAGTAGATATGGGTATGGGCATTGATAAAGCCCGGCATGATGAGACCGCCTTTTGCATCGATGGTCTCCGCCTTCGGATACTTTTTCTCCAGATCCTGGCAGGCTCCGACTTCCAGAATCTGCTCCCCGTCTATCACGACCGCACCGTCCTTATAGTACGGATGCGCTGCGTCCCTGGTAATCACACGGCCATTCTTGACAATCAGCATCGTCCCTTCCTCCTTTTCTTCTTCAAATTCGGTGTGCTGCTGCAACGATTTCATCTATGATTGAAAAAACATTCTGTCTGCCTTACAATAAATCCGATCTTGTTTATTGAATTTGAGCCTGCAACCGCCGCCGACATGCTGCGGCAGAATGGAGCTTATATGAGTCAGCCTTACAATTTTGACAACTGGAAACGCCTCGTCAAGGCGCTTGCCATGCAGTACGGATCCATGTGTGAGGTCGTTCTGCACGACCTGACCGGCGGCGACCCCAGTCACACCATCATCGCCATCGAGAACGGTCAGATCTCAGGACGCAAGGTCGGTGACGGCTCCTCCCTGATTGCAGCGGAGGCGATGGAAGAACTAAACAAAGTACACGAGGACCGTCTCTCCTATCTGACCAGAACCCACGATGGAAAGATTCTGAAATCGACCAGCCTCTTCATCCGTGATGATGACGGCCGTATCGTCGGAATTCTCGGTCTCAATACCGACCTGTCCCTCTCTCTTGCCGCAGAGAACGCGCTCCATTCCTTTAACACTAGCGCTGACCGGGAGTCAGAGCCTCAGCAGATCACCACGAATGTCTCTGATCTGCTCGACACGCTGATCCAGGAAAGTATCCGGATTGCCGGCAAACCGGCTGCCCTTATGGACAAGACGGATAAGATCCGTGCCATCCGCTTCCTCAACGACAGCGGCGCTTTTCTGGTTACCAAGTCCGGTCCGAAGATCTGCCAGGTCTTCAACATCTCCAAATACACGCTGTATAGTTACCTCGACGAAGCCAAACAGCAGACTGACTGACTTTTGTTGATGTTGCTGACTTGATTATACATCTTTCGGCACATGATTGGTATAGCCAGCACACAATATCTGAAATTTATTTTGGAGGCATATCGAATTTTCTGCTTGTTTTATCATAAAAAGGGGCTGCGCAGCATCCGCCGCACAGCCCCTTTGCTCTGTTTCTTCACGCGCCTTCCGTACTCAGGAAATACTGATACCTCATATCTTCCGGTTTCAGCTTTTCCAGCACCTCAAGGTATTCCGCCGCATCCTTTCTGCAGGCCTGAAGGTCATGATCCAGGTAGTTTCCGCACTCCTCGATCTTCGCCCCGGGTATCTCTCCCTCAAAATCCCGCATGAAGCGGAAGGAGTTCACGATACAGTCCAGTACCTCCGCGTCCGTCAGTCCTCTCGTCAGAAAGTACATCCCGGTCCGGCAGCCCATCGGTCCGACATAGATCACGCCGTCCTTGTACTGGCTGTTGCGCGCATAGGTTGCGAACAGGTGCTCCATCGTGTGGATGGAACCGTTCGACAGATAGCTGCCGTGGTTAGGCTCCTTCATCCGCACGTCCCAGGTTCTGACATCGCCGTCTTCCCTGGAGAGATAGACCCCCCTCTTCAGTTTTGTATGATCCACACAGAAGCTCTGAATCTGCTTCATTCCTTCTCCTCCTTGAGGCTTTTCTCCGCAGTCCTTCTTTTTCCGGCAGCCGGCCTGCGACCCGTCCTCGCCCCCGCAGCCTTTGCCTGCGGCTTTTTTTCTTGCTTTGGCTTTGCAGCCTTTGCCTCTTCAGCCTGCGGTTTTTGTTCTGCCTTTGGTTCTTCCGCCTTTGCCTCTTCAGCCTGCGGTTTCTGTTCCGCCTCTGGTTCTGCCGCCTTCGCCTCTTCAGCCTGCGGCTTTGGTTTTTGTTCTACCTTCGGTTCTGCAGTTTTTTCCTCGGCAGCCTTCTTCGCTGTCCGTCTCTTCCTCACGGCTGCCTTCGCCTGCTCGTTTCCGGAAGCTTTCTTCTCCACCTTCGTACAGGAGAAGATGCTGATTCCCATCGGGGGCACCAGCACACGGATGGAATCCGGCAGCTCATCGCACTCTTCCTCCTTCGAGCTCTTCGCCCGCGGATTGACGTTGCCGTCCCCTCCGAATGCGATGTCATCGGAATTGAAGATTTCCTTGTACTTTCCGGCAAATGGAACGCCGATCTTATGGTCTTCGTATGTGAGTGCGGAGAAGTTCACCACGCAGAGAAGCATCTCCTCCTCTTTCTCCGACTTGCGCAGAAAGACCAGCATGTTCTCATTCGCGGAGATGTTGTTGATCCACTCAAAACCCTCCGGGCTGTAGTCCAGACTGTAGAGCGCCGGATGGCTGCGATACAGATCAAGGAGCGCTGCCATGTAGCCCTGGAACTGAACATTCTCCTCATGGTCAAGGGCACTCCAGTCCACTCCTGTCTTCTCAGACAGCGGCATCTTCTGGCCGATATCGTTCCCCATCGCCAGAAGCTTCTTTCCCGGATGCAGGAACATATATCCATAGCAGGCTCTGAGGTTCGCAAACTTTGAGCGCTTGCGCCCCGGCACCTTCGAGTACATGGAACCGTACTTCTCGTTCACATCCTCGTAGGACAGGGCCAGCATAAACTGCTCCGAGTAATTGTAGACCATGCTGAAGATCAGCTGCTGATGGTGCGGTCCTCTGAAGATCGGGTCGAGCTGAATATACTCAATCAGGGCATCTCTGAAGCCGCGGTTCCACTTATAGTCCAGTCCAAGCCCGCCCTCGGAAACTGTTCCGGTCTCCTGCGGCCAGTCGGACGCGTCCTCAGCCGCGAGAATCGTCCCCGGGCACACTTTCTTCGTCACCGTGCTCAGCGAGCGGAGAAATGACACAGCCTCCAGGTTCTCATTTCCTCCATATATGTTCGGCACCCACTCGCCGTATGTCTTTCCATAATCCAGGTACAGCAGTTTGGACAGATCCGCCAGCTGCAGGCCGTCGATGTGGTATTCCTTCAGCCAGAGAACAGCACTGGCGATCAGGAAATTGCGGACCTGCGGACTTTTGAGATTGAAGTACAGGCTCCCATCCGGCTTGTAGAGCGACTGCCTCGGATCGTCCGACTCATAGAGCCCCGTGCCGTCGAATCCGCTCAGTCCGTTCAGGTCTCTGCTGAAATGAGAAGGGTCCCAGTCGAGAATCACGCCGATTCCCTTCTGATGAAGTGTATCGATAAAGTACCGGAAGTCCTCGCTGCTCCCATAGCGGGAAGTCGGTGCAAAGAACGCTTCCGGCCTCGTACCCATCGTCTCATCCTCGGAATATTCAAGAAGCGGGAACAGCTCGACGGTTGTGTACCCCATCTTTGCGACATAAGTGGACAGGTCCTCTGCAAGCTCCCTGTATCCGGGGACATGGCCTTCCCCGTCCGGGACCCGGAAGGTTGCCAGACTGACCTGATAGACCGAGACCGGCTGCGCCTTTGAATCCGATCCGGTTCTCGCCTCCATCCAGACCTGGTCTCCCCACTCGTAGGCGGAGAGGTCCTTTACAATCGAGGCGGTATTGGGCCGAAGCTCCGACTGGAAGCTGAACGGGTCGCTCTTCAGATACGTCAGGCCATGCTTTGCCTTGATCTCATATTTGTACAGTGCTCCGGATGTCAGCCCCGGAACAAACAATTCAAAAATGCCATATTCCTTCAGCCGTCTCATCGGAAGCCGTCTGCCGTCCCAGAGGTTGAAATCCCCGACAACGGAGACGCGGACAGCGTGAGGCGCCCAGACCGCAAAGTACACACCCTCCGTCCCGTTTACGGTCATCGGGTGCGCGCCGAGATACCGGTACAGCTCCCAACAGTTGCCGGCTGCGAACTTCTTCAGAACAGACTCCGGAATCTGGGGCTCGAAATTATAAGGATCCGCGAAGGAATGCGTGCTCCCGTCTGTAAACTCTACCTCAAGTGTATAATCCGGTATCTTTTTCCCAGGCAGAAGAACGGCGAAAAATCCCGACTCGTCCTCCATGTCCATCGGATAGCGGCTGTCTGTTGAAGCCACATGAACCGTCACAGACTTCGCTGTCGGACAATACGTCTGAACCAGAATGCCCTCTTCCGTCTTCGTCGCGCCGAGAAAACTGTGTGGGTCATCTTCCTCGGAATAGACAAGTCCTTCGATCCGGGCCCAGTCCATCTCTTCGTAGAGCTTTTCATTCATCATGAGTTCTCCTCCCAAATCTGAATTGCCAACAAAGACATTCTATCATTCATGGTCGGTTCCGACAAGTATGACAGCAAAATCGGCATCTTCATCAGACATTCTGACGAATTACCGGACTGTCTGTCTCCGCAGAGATGTTCTGCCTGTTCTTTTGATCAATCACTTTCCGAATCTGCGCACGCACGGCTGCGGCATCCTGAGCCGGGACTCTGTCCGTGTCAGCGCACGACTCTGACGCGGATGACGCCGTCGATGGCCGACAGCTGCCGCCCGGTCTCCTCTTCAAGATCCGCATCGATGTCAACCAGCGTATAGGCATATTCGCCGCGGCTGGTGTTGGACATGCCTGCCACGTTCGTGAAGGACAGCACCTGCGTAATCTGGCTGATCATCTGCGGAATATTCTTGTGATAGATCGCAATCCTGTGCTTCGCTCTGCAGACGCCCATGCTGCAGGCCGGATAGTTGACGGAATGCGTGATATTGCCGTTCTCAAGAAAGTCCGTCAGCTCAACAACTGCCATTTTCGCGCAGTTCTCCTCCGCTTCCTCCGTGGAAGCGCCAAGGTGCGGTGTTGCGATGACGCCCTCTTTTCCGGCTGTCTTCTGATTCGGAAAGTCGGTGACATAGCGGAACACCTTTCCTTCCCCGATGGCCCTGAGCATCGCATCCTCATCGACAAGAAGATCCCTTGCAAAATTCAGAAAGACAACACCCTCCTTCATCTTCGAGATCGCCTCCGCGTTGACCATCTCCCGTGTTGAATCCAGAAGCGGAACGTGAATCGTGATGAAATCGCAGTTCTCATAGATCTCGTCGACATTCTTCGTGTTCCGGACCTGCCGGCTGATGTTCCAGGCAGCCGTTGTGGAAAGATACGGGTCATATCCATACACATCCATGCCGAGCTCCACTGCCGCATTTGCCACCATGCATCCGATGGCGCCCAGACCGATGACACCGAGCTTCTTCCCAAAGAGTTCGTGACCGACGAACGCTTTCTTGGCCTTCTCCATGTCCTTGGAGATATTCTCATCGGATTCATTGTCGAGCACCCACCGGATGCCCTGGCTCATGTTGCGGGCAGCGTTCAGCATGCCCGCCAGCACCAGCTCCTTGACGCTGTTGGCGTTGGCGCCCGGCGTATTGAAGACCACGACGCCCTGCTTTGCATATTTCTCAAGCGGGATATTGTTGACACCTGCGCCGGCGCGGGCGACAGCCAGCGTCCTGTCTGAAAGCTCTATATCCGCCATCTTCGCACTGCGAACCAGGATCGCGTCCGCTTCCTGAAGATCCTCTGTCCGCTGATAGTCATCTGAAAACTGGTCTGTCCCCTTCGGGCTGATCGCATTCAGGCAGGCATACTTGTACATGATATCTTTTCCCCCTCTTTCCTGTGTTTCCCTGGCCGATTGACTGCGGTAGTGTACCGCAAGCCTTGCTTCTGATTTCTCTATTTTCTCTATGACAAGCCGCGCCGGCCTTCAGCGGCCAGCGCGGCTTTGATTCGCTACTGGGTCTTTTCCTTCTTCATGTCATCCTGGTCAAAGACCTCCGAGATCGCCTTCCCGGCGGGAACCATCGGATAGACATTATCATTTTCCTCGATCACGCAGTCGATGACGCAGGGCTTCCCGGATCTGACTGCCTCGAGAAATGCAGGTGCAAACTCCTCCCGCTTTGTGACCCTGAAGCCCAGACAGCCGAGTGCCTCCGCAACCTTCACATAGTCCACGCTGTCGCGCAGAATGGTCTGCGAATAATGCTCCTTGTAGAAAAGCTGCTGCCACTGATGCACCATGCCCAGCACGTGATTGTTCATGATGACCTCGATGACAGGAATATTCGCCCGCGATGCGGTCGCCAGCTCATTCAGATTCATGCGGAAGCAGCCGTCCCCGGCGACATTGACCACCGTCTTGTCCGGCATCGCGCACTTGACGCCGAGGGACGCCCCCAGTCCGTATCCCATCGTGCCGAGTCCGCCGGAGGTGAAGAGTTGATGCGGCTCCTTGTAATGGAAGTACTGCGCCGCCCACATCTGATTCTGTCCGACCTCCGTGACAATGCGTGCGTCGTCCTCCGTCAGCTTTTCAATCTGCTGCATGATGAACGGACCGGTCAGGCGATTCTCATCATAGTGGAGCGGGAATTTCGCCGCAAGCTCCTCACAGTGGCAGATCCATTCCTTATGGTCCGCCTGTTGGATCAGCGGGTTGAGCCGGATCAGAATCTCCCGCACATCTCCGATCACACAGGCATCGACTTTGATGTTCTTGTTGACCTCCGCCGGATCGATATCGAGCTGGACGATCTTCGCATTCTTTGCAAAAAGCCTCGGATTGCCAATGACACGGTCCGAGAACCGGGTTCCGATCGCGAGCAGAAGATCGCAGCCGGAGACCGCCAGGTTTGAAGCCTTCGTCCCGTGCATACCCAGCATGCCGAGATAGAGCGGGTCGTTGCCGTTGAAGGCGCCCTTCCCCATCAGCGTATCGGCGACGGGTGCCTGAAGCCTGCACACAAGTTCCTTCAGCTCCTTCTGCGCATCGGAAATGACAGCGCCGCCGCCGACGAAGATCACGGGCTTTTTGGCAGCGTTAATCAGATCTGCTGCGGTCTTCAGATCTTCCTCATGGATTGTACTGATCCTCGGAACGACCGGCTGGCTTTTCTGCGGCGTAAATTCACACTCCTCTGCTGTCGCGTTCTTCGTGATATCCACGAGAACTGGACCCGGACGGCCATCCTTCGCGATAAAGAAGGCCCTCCGGATTGTCTTCGCCAGATCCCGCACATCCTTCACAATGAAATTGTGCTTTGTGATCGGCATCGTGATGCCCTGGATGTCGATCTCCTGGAAGGAATCCTTGCCCAGAAGACTGATACCGACATTGCAGGTGATCGCAACGACAGGGACAGAATCCATGTAGGCTGTCGCAATGCCCGTGACAAGATTTGTGGCGCCGGGTCCGGATGTCGCGAAGCAGACACCGACCTTCCCGCTCGCCCTTGCATATCCGTCCGCCGCATGAGCAGCACCCTGCTCATGTGAGGTCAGGATATGGCGAATCTCATCTGCATGCCGGTAAAGCTCGTCGTAAACATTCAGAATCGCTCCGCCGGGATACCCGAAAACGGTATCCACGCCCTGCTCCTTCAGGCATTCAATCAGGATCTGGGAACCGTTCAGTTTCATACGTCGTCCTCCGCTCCGGGCGTCTTCAGGATCGCGCCCTTGTTTCCGGACGTGACCATCGTCGCGTAGCGGACCAGGTATCCGTCCGTGATCTTCGGCTTTCTTGGCTTCCAGGCCTTTCTGCGCGCTGCAAGCTCCTCATCCGAGACCTTCAGCTCCAGCTTGTGGTTCGGGATATCGATGAAGATCCGGTCCCCCTCATGCACCAGTGCAATCGGACCACCGACAGCCGCCTCCGGCGATACATGGCCGATGGATGCCCCTCTGGATGCACCGGAAAAGCGCCCGTCCGTGATCAGCGCGACACTCGATCCCAGGCCCATGCCAGCGATCGCGGAGGTCGGGTTCAGCATCTCTCTCATGCCCGGGCCGCCCTTTGGCCCTTCATAGCGGATGACCACCACATCTCCCTCATGGATCTGTCCGCCCAGGATTGCATGGATCGCGTCCTCTTCACAGTCAAAGACGCGGGCAGGTCCCTCGTGCACCATCATCTCCGGGACAACAGCAGAGCGCTTGACGATACCGGAATCCGGCGCCAGGTTGCCCTTGAGCGCTGCCAGACCACCCGTCTCGGAATACGGATGGTCGATCGGACGAATGACCTCCGGATTCAGATTCTCCGCATCGGCAATATTCTCGCCGACCGTCTTTCCGGTGCAGGTCAGACAGTCAAGATTCAGCAGATTTCTCTTTGTCAGCTCCTTCATGACCGCATAGACACCGCCTGCCTCGTTCAGATCTTCCATGTAGGTCGGGCCTGCCGGTGCCAGATGGCACAGGTTCGGCGTATGCTCCGAAACCTCATTGGCGATATCGACATTCAGCTCCACGCCGGCTTCGTGTGCAATGGCCGGAAGATGAAGCATCGTGTTTGTCGAACAGCCGAGCGCCATATCGACCGTCAGAGCATTCATGAAGGCTTCCTTTGTCATGATGTCGCGCGGACGGATATTCTTCTTCAGCAGCTCCATGACCTGCATACCGGCATGCTTTGCAAGGCGCAGGCGGTCGGACATGACAGCCGGGATCGTCCCGTTGCCGCGAAGTCCCATCCCGATGGCCTCTGTCAGGCAGTTCATACTGTTGGCGGTGTACATGCCGGAACAGCTTCCGCAGGTCGGGCAGACCTTGCGTTCATATTCCTTCAGCTGCTCTGCTGTGATCCGGCCGGCACTGTACTCTCCGACGGCCTCGAACATCGAGGAAAGAGAGCGCTTTCTACCGCCGACATGACCTGCCAGCATCGGACCGCCGGAAACGAAGACGGTCGGGACATTGACTCTGGCCGCTGCCATTAAAAGTCCCGGTACATTCTTGTCACAGTTCGGCACCATGACAAGGGCATCGAACTGGTGCGCCTTCGCCATGCACTCGGTCGAATCCGCGATCAGGTCACGGGTGACAAGAGAATACTTCATCCCCTCGTGCCCCATCGCGATTCCGTCGCAGACAGCAATCGCCGGGAAGACGCGCGGCACGCCGCCCGCCATCAGGACGCCCTCCTTGACAGCTTCCACGATCTTGTCAAGGTTCATGTGTCCCGGAACAATTTCATTGTAGGAGCTGACAATCCCGACGAGCGGACGTTCCATCTCCTCCTCTGTAAAGCCAAGTGCATTGAAAAGAGATCTATGTGGTGCCTGCTGAAGGCCTTTCTTGACTGCGTCACTCTTCATTGTGCTTCTTCTCCTTCTATATTTTTATATCTCTGTATTTCGTAAATGACTCTGTTGTCTCAGACTCTCTCTGCGACCAGGCTGCCCATCCTGGCGGTACCGACCTTCCGGGTCCCTTCTGTGTAGATATCGCCGGTGCGGTAGCCATCCTTCAGAACCTTTCTTACGGCATTCTCGACCGCGTCTGCCGCCTCATCCTCGCTGAGCGAATAGCGGAGCATCATCGCTGCCGACAGAATGGTTGCCAGCGGATTCGCGATGTCCCTGCCCGCAATGTCCGGCGCGGAGCCATGGCTTGGCTCATAGAGGCCGAATGATGTCTCGTTCAGCGATGCGCTCGGAAGCATTCCGATCGAACCGGTGATCATCGACGCCTCATCAGAGAGGATGTCGCCGAACATGTTCTCCGTGAGCACGACGTCGAACTGAGACGGATCCCGCACAAGCTGCATCGCGCAGTTGTCCACCAGCATATTCTCCAGTGAGACATCCGGATAATCCTCTGCAACCTCCGCCGTCACCTTCCGCCAGAGTCTGGAGGAATCCAGGACGTTCGCCTTGTCAACCAGTGTGACCTTCTTTCTTCTCTTCCCCGCAACCTCGAAAGCCTTGACCGCGATCCTTCTGATCTCCGGCTCAGAGTACGTCAGGGTATCAGTGGCGACAAGGACGCCGTCCTTCTCCACTGTCTCCCGCTTTCCAAAATAAAGCCCGCCTGTCAGCTCTCTCATGATCAGAAGGTCAAAGCCTCTATCGGCAGCCTCCTCCTTCAGCGGGCAGGCTCCCTTCAGCTCATCGTACAGCCACGCCGGCCTGAGGTTTGCAAACAGTCCGAGCGCCTTGCGGATGCCGAGCAGTCCTGCTTCCGGTCGTTTGGAAGGCTCCAGTCTGTACCAGGGAGACGTCTTTGCGTCCCCACCGATCGATCCCATCAGAACGGCATCGGACTTCTTCGCAATCTCAATCGTCTCCTGCGTGAGCGGGACGCCGTAGCGGTCAATCGATGCGCCGCCAAGCAGCACAGGGGTCAGATTCAGATGAAAACCGTATTTTTTTCCTGCAGCCTCCAGGACGGACACCGCTTCCCGGACAATTTCCGGACCGATCCCGTCCCCTTCAATCACTGCAATGTTGTATTCCCTCATGTCTGGTATCAGTTCCTTTCTATCTGCAGTCCATGTCAGCCACGTCATCCGCTGAATTTCAGCCTTCTTTCGCATGGAAAGCACGAATCGCGGCGACATTTTCCCAATAGTAAAATATTTTTTTATGTTTTTCAACCACACCTGAAAATAATATGTTATAATATCGTAAGAATTCCAAAATTCTATGGAAGATACGAAAGAATTTAAGGAAGAGGTACTCGTATGGACAATTTGGATTATCAGATTCTGACTGAACTCAAACAAAATGCACGGCAGACAGCGTCCGATATCAGTAAAAGCATCCATCTCTCGGTCTCAACCGTCATCGAACGCATCAAAAAGATGGAGAAGTCCGGCCTGATCGAATCCTATACGGTGATCACGGACGACTCCAAGCTTGGCAACGACATCACGGTTCTCATGGAAATCGGGATGGAGCACCCAAGGTACAACGATGAGTTCATCGATCACATCAACAAGGATCCGAACATCATCGCCTGCTACTATCTGACCGGCGAGTTTGACTTCATGCTGAAGATCTGCTGCAAGAGTTCCGACCATCTCGAGCAGATCCACAACCGGATCAAGGATTATCCGGGCGTCCGGCTGACCAGAACGCACTATGTCCTGCGCACCGTCAAGAACATCCACTCTTCCGGCTTTGACGCAGAGACCATCGCTCAGATCAAGTAACATATATCTTCAAAGATTGAGAAAAGGGGAAACAGCCGCGGCGGCTGTTTCCCCTTTTCTTTTCCCTCTGCTGCTTCGCTTTTCTGCTTATCTTGCTTTTCTTGCTTTTCCTGCATTTCTTGCTTTTTTGCTTTTCTTGCCTCTATTGCCTCTATATGTTGCTTCTATCACTGTTTCGATTGTCGTTCTATCTCCGTTTTGTACCCGTGTGCGTCTCGATCCAGGAGAACAGCTGCGTCAGCCAGCGCATGACAGTCACCTGAGCCAGTGCAAAGACCAGACACAGTGCCCATGCCTTCAGGGACAGGCTCTTCATCTCAAACAGGCCTGAGAAATAGTCTGATGCCACCAGAAAACCGAGCACACATCCCACGATCACGGCAATCCGCCATCTGTTCAGCGGCTGCGCTGTTCTGAGCAGAATCAGGAAACCGACAAGTGCCATCAGATAGGTGCTGGCGGTCGATACATCCGCCTGTGAGATGTGGAAAAGCTGTGCAAACAGCACCATCGTCGCAATCGAGAAAAATGAGGTCAGCGCAGGCGGCATTGCGCCGAAGAGGGTCGTCCGGATAAAGCTGCCATGCTGCTTTTTCTCATTCGGCTCAAGGGCAAGCAGAAAGGCCGGCAGGCCGATGTTGAAGGTCGATATCAGGGAGACCTGCGTCGGCCTGAGTGGATACATGAACGTCCCAATGATGGAAAAAACCGCCAGAAGGAGTGAGAAGATGTTCTTGTAGAGAAACAGCATCGCGGATCTCGTGATGTTGTTGATGTCCCTCCGCCCCTCCAGGACGATGTCATGCATATGTGAGAAATCAGAGTCCAGCAGGACGACCTGTGCCGCCTGTCTGGCTGCATCGCTCCCGCTCCCCATCGCGATGGAGCAGTCCGCCGCCTTCATCGCGATGATGTCGTTGACGCCGTCTCCGGTCATCGCCACCCTGAGCCCCTTTGCGCGAAACGCATCGACAAGGGCTTTCTTCTGTTCCGGCTTCACGCGGCCGAATACAGTGTACCGGTTCACAGCGTCCCGGATCTTCTGATCCGTGTCAAGGCTGGTTGCATCCACATACTGTTCTGCATCCGGAATTCCTGCCTTGCCTGCCACCTTCGACACGGTCAGCGGATTGTCCCCGGATATGACAACGACGCGGACGCCCTCCTCTGTAAAGCGCTGAAACGTCTCCTGTGCATGCTCCCGGATCTCATTTTCCAGCGCAATGAACAGAAGCGGGCGTGCCTCCTGGCCGCTCCCCTCCGAAAGAGCCAGCACACGCTTTCCTTCCATCGCCCTCTGGTTGATCAGCGCCTGGTTCTGTGCAAGCGCCTTCTCTGAAAGCAGATATTCCGGAGCTCCCAACCTGTAGAGAGTGCCGTCCGGAAGCCGCACCTCCGAATACTTGACCGACGAGTCAAACGGCTGAACATCGCTTCCCTCCAGCGTACCTCTCCTCGGGACGGCTGCTCGGATTGCTTCCATCGTGATGTTCGCATCCGGCACCGTCGAGACGTAGGACGCCAGAAGTTCCCGGGCATCCTTTCTCTCCGCCACGGCCGCAGGCTCTCCTTTCGCTGAATGCTCCTTCGTGCCTGCTTCAGGTTCTGAAGAGGCTGAAGGATCCGAAGAAACTGAAGAGACCGAAGAGGCTGATACTTCTGAAGGGTCTGACGGGTCTGCAGGGTCAAAGAATTCCGTCACCTTCATGACATTGCTGGTGATGGTGCCGGTCTTGTCAACGCACAGGACATCCACCCGTGCGAGGGTCTCGATGCTGTGCATGTCGTGCAGCATGACCTTGCCGAGCGCAAGCCTGGCGGCACTCATTGCCAGCGCTACCGTGACGAGGAGATAGAGTCCCTCCGGAATCATGCCGGTCACGGCGCTGACCATGGACGGAACGGCGATATGAAATGGGTGTCCGTTTACAGCCATTCCCTGATACAGGAGAAGTCCGCCGACCGGAATCACCAGGATGCCGGCGATGCGGATGATCATTTCCACATCGTGGATCATCTCGGAGGGTGCTTCCTTCGCCTCCCTTGCCTTCTCTGTCAGCTGTGCCGCATAGCTGTCCTTTCCGACATGCGTCAGCTTTGCCAGAAGCCGGCCGGATGCAACGAAGCTTCCGGATTTCAGCTCGCTCCCCTCGCTCTTCTGAATCTCATCCGCCTCACCGGTCAGAAGCGACTCATTGACGCCTGCGTATCCGGAGACCACAACCGCGTCCGCAGGGATCTGCTGACCGCTCTCCAGACGGATCACATCCCCCAGCACCAGCTTTCCGGAGGGCACCTTCACATCCTTTCCATCCCGAATCACCGTATATTCCGACACATCCAGAAGTGCCAGCTTGTCGAGCACTTTTTTCGCATAGAGCTGCTGTACAATGCCAAGTGCTGTATTGGCAACGATGATCGGCAGGAACGTCAGACTCTTATAGGACCTTGCCACAACAAGGAGAATGGCCAGGAGCAGAAAAATCCCGTTGAAGTACGTGAAAACATTCGAGATAACAATGCTTTTCACGCTGCCTGTCCCCTCCTGCGGAAGCTCGTTGCCCTGCCCGGACAAAAGAAGCTGCTCAGCTTCCGCCGAAGTAAGCCCCTGGCCTGTCTGCCGGTTTTCTGTCAT
This sequence comes from uncultured Lachnospiraceae bacterium, assembly GCA_902761585.1. GTDB lineage: Bacteria > Bacillota > Clostridia > Lachnospirales > Lachnospiraceae > Porcincola. The sequence continues at coordinate 76,868 of CACWKX010000004.1, read as the reverse complement.
CCTGACCGTCCCCCTGTTTCCTGTTTCCTGTTCTCTGTTTACTGTTTTCTTTTCCTGTTTTCTGTTCTCTGCTATCTGCTCTCTGTTTTCTGTTTGCTGTTACCTGTTTGTCGTTTTCGGCCTGCACCGGTTCACATCAGCAGACTCCTGCCTTCCATGTAGTAGCGCTTCTCGTTCGCATGTCCCATCGAGAAGGTTTTTCTGGGAAGGGCGCCGTCCGCAGCGACCGCCGGGAACAGGCGATGCTTATCCATGGAAGGAAGCAGAAAGCCCGCATTCTCCATCGGGGAGGCAAGCTCCGAAACAGTCTGCTCTCCATGGATGTAGTCGATCCGGACGCCTTCCGTCCTGACGAGCTCATCCAGTGCCGTCTGGAGAGCTCCGACTTCAAGCCCGGAGACCGGATGATCGATCACCAGCACTCTGTGCGTGCCGCCATAGACGACCGGGATCCTGTAGCTGTCCGCTGTCCGGCTTGTCTGCGTCACGCGCTGAGCAGTTTCCCTGTCTGCACGGCCAGTTGCCGCCTCCGCCCCCGCGTCATCCTCATCAGATTCTTCCGCCAGATAAGCATCCGGATTCTGCTTCTTCAGAATTTCGACGGTCTTTCTTACGATCTCCTCCCCCGTCAGCTTTCCCTCACCGAACAGCACGCGGTGAATCGGCTCAAACACAATGCCATCGTCATGAACATTCTCAAGCTCGCAGAGTGCATACCTGGCCGGATGATTCTCCCTCTCCTGCGGGGACAATGTCTGCCTGATCTCCTCCCAGGCTGCCTTGGCTGTCGCCAGGGAGTGATTTCCATCCCCCATCGCCATGAGGAATTCCTTCCCTTTGCCGAAGCGCTCCGTCGACTTGTCATAGAGCCTTGAGAAGGCCTCCTGCACGCCGCCAAGCTCCTCCCTTGGGAAGAAGGTTCCCGTGATATGGCCACCGTCCAGCATCAGATCTGTGTCGTAAACCACCGTCCCCTTCTTTTTTGCAAGCGGCTCGATCACGGTTTTTTCCGGATCGTCAATCAGGATGATGATGTGCGGGAGTTCAATCGGCGCCCCTCTCCGGATGCGGAGTCTCGGCGGAATCCGCTCCGTGATCGTGCGCTCGGTTGCGCGGATCAGGGAGGTGGAGCCCTTCGTATAGTCGTATGCCTCCAGATCCACTGCGATGACCAGCCCAAGCCTTGTCCGCCCCGCGGCCGTCCGCTTCACAAGCATGCAGCCCTCCGGAAGCGTTCTGAGCACACCGGTTTCCTCATACTGTTTCATATGGCTCCGGATCTGCTTTGTCAGCTCCTCCTCCTGAGGCTTTCCCAGGTAGTATTCCGGCAGAATCATCCGCAGCGTGGACGGGGAAGAGCCGACAATTCTGTCCGCTTCCTCCCAGTAGGCAGGCTCGGAGGTATACTGATCGCAGGCGACAACCGCCCACTTCTCATAGTCTGTCCCTTCCTTTGGAAGCTGGATCCTGGGGATCCTGAGTCCCATCTCACTGAATGCATGCATGCTGTCATCCTCCATCTCATTTTTTGTGATGTCTCTGGCATGATATCAAGAAATCCGCCTCTTCTGGGCTGGCTGACCGGCACAGCCCGAAAAGACGGATCTCGATGTGTCCATACGCTGCAGGCCTGACACAGTCTGACTGAATCTCTACGCAGCCTGGCCCCGCAGGTATGTCACAGCAGATTATGCCTGTTCTCTCGCGAACTTCTTCATAAAGTCGACAAGTGCCTCGACACCTTCATACGGCATCGCATTATAGATGGATGCGCGCATGCCTCCGACAAGGCGATGTCCTTTCAGATTCGTGAAGCCAGCCTCGACAGATGCTGCGACAAACTTCTTGTCCAGCTCATCGTCGCCGGTTCTGAACGTGACATTCATCATCGAGCGGCTTTCCTTCTGCGCCTGTGCCTTGTAGAAGCTCTGGGAGTCGAGGTAATCGTACAGCAGCGCAGCCTTCTTCTCGTTGCGCTTCTTCAGCTCCTGAAGTCCTCCGATGCCCATGATCCACTCGAGCACCAGCTTGCAGATGTAGATGGACCAGGTCGGCGGCGTGTTGAGCATCGAGTTTTTCTCAGCCTGCTTGCCGAAATCCCAGATCTTCGGGCAGATCGGCTGTGGATTTCCAATCAGATCGTCTCTCACGATCACGACCGCAAAGCCAGCCGGCGCCATATTCTTCTGGACCCCCGCATAGATGATACCGTACTTTGAGACATCGACCGGTTCAGAGAGGATGCAGGACGAAAGATCCGCCACCAGCGGAACACTGCCAGTCTCCGGAAGTGTATGCCAGGCTGTTCCGAAGATGGTGTTGTTCTGACAGATGTGAACATAATCTGCTGCCGGGTTGAGCGTCAGCTCGTCCTGAGATGGAATTCTGGTGAAGTTCTCGTTCTCTGTGGATCCCGCAACACGGACATCCTTCATGTACTTCTTTGCTTCCTTGTACGCGTTGTTTGCAAAGTTGCCTGTGATGATATAATCCGCCACACCAGTCCTGGAGATGTTCAGCGGGATCGCTGCAAACATGCCGGTCGCGCCGCCCTGGAGAAACAGAATCTTATAGTTGTCCGGAATCGACATGACCTTGCGCAGGTGGTCAAACGCATCGTTGATAATCTTGTCATAGACCTTCGAGCGATGGCTCATCTCCATGACGGACATCCCAGAGCCTTCGTAATTCAGAAGGTTCTCCCGTGCGGACAGGAGCACCTCATCCGGAAGGATCGATGGTCCTGCTGAGAAATTGTAAACACGATTCTCGATCATAACATTCCTCCTTTTTGACTGAAAACTGAAACAAGTCTACACCATCTGTCACAGCTTCTGCAACTGATCGTGAGCCCCCGCTCCCGGGTACTGCCCACGTTGATCCCGCCTGCGATCTATATCCAGCACCTGCCAGCATCCGCTGCCGCCAGATGCTGCCTTCGTCCGGACATGGACGCCTTCAGACTTCCCTGTTGTCTGCTTCCGAACATGGACGCTTCCAGGCATAGATGCTCTTTGTTACTTTACAGTTCCTTCAGCAGTCCGGTCGCATCATTGAATTCATTGATCAGCTCATCCATCTCGGCTGCCTGTCTGTGCACGGCATCCCAGGTTCCCTCCGGGTCATACCACAGAGCATCCAGCTCCTCCTTCGTCTTCCCCTGCTGCTCGACCCAGGTGTAGTACTTCAGGTTGTGGATGCGCTTTCTGTCGTAGTAGGACAGCTCCAGCATATTGTCCGTCTTCTCGTCCAGGATATGGCGGCAGTGATCAAGCTTCGCCTCCGTCTCGCTGTACGGTCCGTACATCTGATTGAGCTCATCGACTCTCGACTGATACATCACTGCAGAGTCGGTCAGGACGGTTCCCAGCACATCATGCTCTGTCAGCTCATAATACTTTGCCATCTTGATGCAGCACAGCAGATTCGCGATTCCGGAGATACCGAGCCAGGTCAGCTTCTCAACCATCGTATCATCCAGTCCGAGCTCCTCCTTCAGGTACTTCTGTCCTTCTGACGTGTTGAAAAGCCGCAGCAGCCGCTGGGAGTCCTCATCGTCGATGTCGATGACCATGTCGGTATTGCGGACATTGTGAATCCACGGCACATGCTTGTCACCGATTCCCTCGATGCGGTGACCGCCGAATCCGTTCTCCAGAAGGGTCGGGCACTGGAGCGCCTCGCCGACCGCAAGCTTCGCCTTCGGGTAAAGCTCCTTCAGCCTGTCTCCTGCTGAAAGCGTTCCTGCTGACCCGGAGGTAAATGCAGCTCCCGCGAACCGGTCTCCCGGCCGCTTCACGGCTTCAAACACATCCGCCAGTGCATTGCCGGTGACATTATAATGCCAGACAACATTGCCCATCTCCTCGAACTGGTTGAAGATCATCATCGACGGATCCTGCTTGAGCTCGTTCGTCTTGTCGAAGATCTCCTTGACATTGGACTCGCACCCCGGTGTCGCGATGACCTGTGTGGCAATGCCCTTCAGCCAGTCGAAGCGTTCCTTCGACATCTCCGCCGGCAGAATGGCAACCGAATTGCAGGCCAGAAGGCGTGAATTGAAGGCTCCGCCTCTGCAGTAGTTTCCTGTGGACGGCCAGACTGCGTTATGTACGGTGGAATCAAAATGTCCGGTGACAAGCTCCGGGACCAGACAGCCATAGGAGGCGCCGACCTTATGGCAGCCGGTCGGGAACCACTTTCCGACCATCGCGACGATCCTGCAGGGGACGCCGGTCAGACTTGACGGAAATTCGATGTAATTCGGGATGCTCTGGAAGAGTCCGCCTGTCTCCTTCGGCTCATTCTTCCATGTGATACGGAACAGGTTCAGAGGGTTCACATCCCACAGCCCGACATTCTTCAGCTTTTCCTGAATCTTTGCCGGAATCTTTCCAGGATCCTTCATCTCTTCGTAGGTCGGGAGAATGACGTTGTTCTTCCGCGCATTCTCGATGTTGTGCTTCAGGCTTTCCTTGTTGACTGAAAGATCGATCATAACGGCATACCTCCTGGGTTCGTCTCCATGCTTCCGTCCGGCCCGGCTCAGACAGTCCTTTCACCTGTCTGCTCAGGTTTTCTTTCAAAGGTCCAGACTGAAATTGTTTTTTTCAGTATAACATGTTTTCATGCAGGTTGTGATACACTATGCATAGAATATTTAAACAAGACAAGATTTCATCGTTTCATCCAACACATTTTTCCGGAGGAAGATGCCATGTTTACACACGTCGATCTGAAATACAAATCCAGACAGGTTCCGAAGACTTCAGATCCTTATCTTTCGCTCATGTCAAAAGAGGAGGTCACCAAAGCCAGGAATTTTCACAGAACCTTCCCGCAGTATCAGGAGACACCGCTCAGAAGCCTGAAGCAGATGGCCTCCTATCTCGGGCTCGGAACGGTTGTGGTAAAGGATGAGTCCTTCCGCTATGGTCTGAACTCCTTCAAGGCACTCGGCGGTGCTTATGCGATGGGCAGATTTCTGGCAGGCGAAGTCGGCAGAGATATATCGGAACTTTCCTACAGTGTCCTGACGGACGAGCATTTTCTGAAAACACTGGCCCCCTGCACCTTCTTCTCTGCTACGGACGGCAACCACGGGCGCGGCGTCGCCTGGACAGCCCGAATGCTCCACCAGCGCTGCGTAATCCTGATGCCGAAGGGAACCGCAAAGTCCCGCTTCGACAACATCCGCGCACTTGGGGCAGAGGTTACAATTGAGGACCTGAACTATGATGAATGTGTGCGAAAGGCTGCCCGGCTTGCGGAGGAGACACCCCACAGCGTCATTGTTCAGGATACCTCCTGGCCCGGATATTTCGACATTCCATCCTGGATCATGCAAGGCTACGGGGTGATGGCGGACGAAGCCGCGGAGCAGCTCGGCACGCGCCCGACCCACGTGTTCGTTCAGGCGGGCGTCGGCTGCATGGCTGGCGCTGTGACCGGCTACTTCTCCGCCCTCTATCCGGACAACCCGCCGAAGATCATCGTCGTGGAGCCGCACGCAGCCGACTGCATGTACCGGAGTAACGAGAAAGGGGACGGCTCCCGCGTCATTGTGGATGGGGATATGGATTCCTGCATGGCAGGCCTGGCCTGCGGAGAGCCCTGTGAGATCGGCTGGGATCTGTTCCGCAACCACGCAACTGGCTTCATCTCCGGGGAAGACCGGATGACGCTCCGGGGCATGCGGATGCTGGCAGGATGCTTCAGAGACGATCCGCATATCACCAGCGGAGAATCCGGCGCCGCAACGTTCGGCGCTCTCGCGACAATTATGATGGAGGACTGCTACAGCGACATCCGGAAGGAGCTCGGGCTCGGACCGGACTCTACCGTTCTCTGCTTCTCCACAGAAGGGGATACAGACCCCGTCCACTACAAGCAGGTTGTATGGGAAGGTCTGGACTGACCGCGACTCCGCCGTTATCTGATGCTCCGCACTCGATGATGAGCGGCTGCCTTCAAAAAAAGCAGAGGCTGCGGATTCTCTCCGCGGTCTCTGCTTTTCTGATGTTCTCATTATTCTGATCTGCTTTTCTCATTGGGAGGTATCCTCTTCGAGGGATATCTTTCCCTACAGTCTGCGGCTGGAAGGTGAAAGCAATTCGCCTCAGGCAGCCTCCGGATATTTCTCGTAGAGCATTTTCAGAAGAATCGGGGTCAGAATCGAGCTGACGATGATCAACAGGATTACGGCTGTAAAATAGGAGCTGGTCATAAGGCCTGCCTTCAGCCCGCGCTGTGCAACAATCAGTGCTACCTCACCCCGGGTCATCATGCCGACACCGATCTTCATGCTGTCATGTCCGTTGAAACCGCATGCACGCCCCATCAGGCCGCAGCCGATAATCTTGCCGACGAGCCCGACCACAACAAATGCCAGTGAGAAAACCAGGATGGTAGTGTCAAGCTGGCGAAGATTCGTCTGAAGTCCGATGCTTGCAAAGAAGACAGGTCCGAAGATCATGTATGAATTGATATCGACCTTCCGCTCAATGTAGTCGGACTCTCTGAGCGAGCAGAGAATGACGCCTGCGCAGTAGGCGCCTGTGATATCCGCCACTCCAAAATATCTGTCTGCAATGTATGAAAGCGCGAACGCAAGTGCCACACCCAGAATCGGGATCCTTCTTGTATGCGGAGAACGCTTCTCCAGTTTTTTCATCAGATGGAAGATGAAGTACCCGCCGACAAGGGCAATTGCAAAGAATGCCAGCGTCTTCAGAGCGACAACCCCGATGTTGTTGGACGGATCCTTCATACTCATGACAGCAGTCAGGACCAGGATGCCGATGACATCGTCAATGATCGCGGCGCTCATGATCGTCGTGCCGACTGCCGTGTTCAGCTTGCCAAGCTCCTTGAGCGCCTGAACCGTAATCGAAACAGAGGTTGCCGCGAGGATCGTCCCGATAAAGAGTCCCTTCATAAACTCTTCGCTTCCGGGTCCTGCAAACCCATAGAAGCTCATGTACAGAATGGTTCCGGCGAAAACAGGAACCGCCACGCCTGCAAGTGCAATCAGCGTCGCCTTCAGCCCGGATTCCTTCAGTTTCTCCATATCGGTCTCAAGTCCTGCTGAAAACATCAGCAGAATGACACCGATCTCTCCCATGCCGGAAAGGAAATCGCTCTGCTTCACAAGCCCGAACACGCTCGGACCGATCAGGATTCCGGATATGATCAGTCCCGCAACTTCCGGCATATGCAGCTTCCGCGCCACCAGGCTGAAAAACTTGCCGAAGACCAGAATGATGCATAAGTCTTTGAGTATTTCAAGTGTATCCATAAGGTGCCTCCTCACTCATACCTTGGGCTCCTTCTTTTCCGGAGCCTGTGCCGCATTCCATCATAGCACACGTGTGCAAGCCCCCCTGAAAAGAATTGAAGCATTGCCGTTAAAATCCAGATATTCTTGCATCCGATTCGCAGAGCAGATCATCACGCCGCCTGTTCCCGCCTTCACGCGAAAGGCGCGCCTGCATCTTTCTGCGGCGCGCCTTCTCTGGCATGTTCTCATGCTCTTATACAGCATTACTGCTGTTCTTCCTTCGCTTCCCTGGCTGCCTTGTTTTCCTCGACGGCCTTCTCCTTTTCCTGAATTCTTGCCTGCTTCATGGCTTCCTTTGCCTCTCTTGCAGCGGCTCTCGGTCCCTTGACAGCAGCCTTCTTCGGAGCAGCACTTTCCGTGGTCTTTTCCGGCTCAGAGGATGCCGGAACAGATTCCGATGCCTTCTCGATCTCGGCAATCGCGGACTTTCTCATCGGAATACGGCAGTTCTTGTTGTTACCGAACTCCACGATGCAGTCCTCCTCATCGACAGCAATCACAATGCCGTAGAAACCGGAGGTTGTGACAACCGTGTCTCCGACTTCCATCTGTGAAATCATCGTCTGCAGTCTTTTCTGTTCCTTCTTCTGCGGCCGAATCGCGAAGAAATACATCGCGCCGAAGATGATGACCATATAGATGATCATCATGAAAAGTCCGCCGCCACCCGCAGCTGCGGAGCTGCCGCCTGCGGTCAGAACAGATACCGGTAAAAGAGCTGAATTCATGTTCATATCCTCCTGCGTAGTCTGAATCAAACTTTTTTCATTTTACACAAATTCACAATCTGTATCAAGCATTATTCTGGCCGGCTCAGCAGTCCGGAGTATTATAGGCCTCGGTAAAGTCTCTGCGGAACTGTTCATATCGATGCTCGTCAATTGCGTTTCGAATTTCTTCCATCAGATGGTTGTAAAAATAGAGATTGTGCAGAACCATCAGCCGCATCCCGAGCATCTCTTTCGCCTTGAACAGGTGATGGATGTAGGCTCTGGAGTAGGATCTGCAGGCCGGGCAGCCGCAGCCCTCCTCGATCGGGCGCTCGTCAAACATGAATTTTGCATTCAGCAGATTGATCTTCCCATGGTGCGTGTAGGCATGCCCATGTCTGCCGTTTCGGGTCGGATAGACACAGTCGAAGAAATCAACGCCCCGGTAGACGCCCTCGACGATGTTCAGCGGGGTCCCGACTCCCATCAGGTAGACCGGCTTGTCCTGCGGCAGATACGGTACCGTGCTGTCAAGGACCCGGTACATCTCCTCATGGGTCTCGCCGACCGCAAGGCCGCCGACCGCGTATCCATCAAGGTCAAGCTCCGTGATCCGCTTCGCGTTCTCGATGCGAATGTCGTCGTACACTGCTCCCTGGTTGATGCCGAAGAGCATCTGATGCCGGTTGATTGTATCCTCGAGTCCGTTCAGACGCTTCATTTCCGCCTGACAGCGGACCAGCCAGCGGTAGGTTCTCGCAACGGAATTCTCCACATAGCTTCGCTCCGCCTTCGAGGGCGGACATTCATCGAAGGCCATCGCGATCGTGGAAGCCAGATTCGACTGAATCTGCATGCTCTGCTCTGGTCCCATGAAGATTATGTGCCCGTCAATATGTGAGTGAAAGGTTACGCCCTCCTCCTTGATCTTCCGAAGGCCGGCCAATGAAAAGACCTGAAATCCGCCTGAATCGGTCAGAATCGGTCTGTCCCAGTTCATGAACCGGTGAAGTCCGCCAAGCTTTTTGATCGCCTCATCACCGGTCCGGACGTGCAGATGGTAGGTATTGCTCAGCTCAATCTGCGTCCCGATTCCCCGGAGGTCATCCGTCGAGACTGCGCCCTTGATCGCACCGACTGTTCCAACGTTCATGAACACCGGTGTCTGCACCGTTCCGTGAACCGTGCGGAACTCCCCACGCTTCGCGCGGCCGTCCGTAGTAAGAAGTGTATAGTTTTTGCTCATGTCTGATTGCTCTTTCCTTTCCTGACTGTCAATAAAAAGTTGAATGGCGGACTGATTTTTTCAGCGCGCCAGCCCTTCAGATATCTCAGATATCCGCATCCAGTTCCACCGGGCAGTGGTCAGAGCCGAAAATCTCGGTATGGATGCTTGCAGCCTGCAGCTTTTGATCGATTCTTTTCGATGTGATGAAGTAGTCGATGCGCCAGCCTGCGTTCTTCTCTCTGGCATGGAAACGATAACTCCACCAGGAATAGACGCCCTCCTCGTCAGGATGAAAGTACCGGAAGGTGTCCGTGAATCCGGCATTCAGAAGCTCTGTCATCTTGCCCCGTTCCTCATCCGTGAATCCGGCATTCTTCCTGTTTGTCTTCGGGTTCTTGAGATCGATCTCCTCATGCGCAACGTTCAGATCTCCGCAGACGATGACCGGCTTCTGAGCATCCAGCTTTTTCATATAAGCGCGGAAATCATCCTCCCATCTCATCCGGTATTCAAGCCTTCTGAGGCCGTCCTGCGAATTCGGCGTATAGCAGGTAATAAAGTAGTAGTCCGGAAACTCCAGCGTGATCACACGTCCCTCATGGTCATGCTCCTCGATTCCAATCCCGTATGTAACCGCCACGGGTTTCAGCCGCGTGAAGACCGCCGTCCCTGAATAACCCTTCTTCTCCGCATAATTCCAGTACTGCTGATATTCCTCTGGAAGTTTCAGTTCAATCTGCCCCTCCTGGAGCTTGGTTTCCTGCAGACAGAAGATGTCTGCATTCAGTTTTTCAAATGATTCTTCGAATCCTTTTCCCATGCAGGCTCTCAGGCCGTTCACATTCCAGCTGACTGCTCTCATAGATGCACATTCCCCTTTCCATCTGCCGGCTGCTGCCGCTCTTTACCTCCATATGCCCTCATCTTACCCTGACAGACCTGGCCTTTGAATACTTTCCATAGTATGTGACTCCGCGAAGAATCCGGTATGGTCTGATCCGGACATAGTACCGTTTCTTTCCAGTCAGCTTCGAGATCGTCCTGCTGGTCTTCCTTGTCCAATAGGTCTTCAAGGTCTTGCCCTTGAATTTTTTGTTTCTGCAGACTTGGATTTCATAGCCTGCCGCATAGGAAACCTTCCTGAATCGGATCTTCAGCTTCTTCTTCCCGGCAGACAAAGAACGGACGGCTGGTTTTGCCTTTCTGACCTTTGTGATCTTTTTCTTCTCGGTCTTTGTAATCCGGTAGTTGTGGATCGTCGATCCGCCCTGGTACCAGGAAGAGAGCGTCAGCTTGTTTGTGAATGGGTCATACAGCGCGTTCACGGTGACAGTGATCGTCTCCCCGGAATAGATCGTATTGTAAATATCCCCGCCCTTGTCCTGAATGATCTGGTAACTGTAGGTTCCTGGCTGAGTGATCCAGACCGGTGAAAATGTAAACATCCCTCCGGCGTTCGTCACGCTTGCGACTCTCTGCCCGCCGAAGTACAGACCTGCCTGAAACTCTCCATCCCTCGGATAACTGTTCTGGACGCTGACTGATGCTGACACAGTCGTGGCTGCAGCCTCCGGATTGACAAAGTAATAGCCGGCCTTTCCATTTTCGTTGAACTGCAGGATCATTCTGCCGTTGTCAAACATAATGGACTCGATTTCTCGATGTGTCCCGTCAGACGAAGCCGGGATATAGTAGGTCTTCAGTAAATTGCCATAGAAGTCGTAGATCCAGATAACATTGTCGCCGTACCTGAAACGGCCATCCGGAACCGGCTCATATTGAGATGATCTTCCTCCCTCGCTGGCTGTGAAGTAGACAAGCCCGTTCCATGTGCCGCTGCTTTGATAGGTCAGATTGGACGGAACATGAAAGGAACTGATTTTTCTTGAAAGATCCCCGCTGTAGACTGTCGCTGTTTCAAGGGAGTTTGTGCGGTTTCCCAGGAAGAAGACATCTCTTGTTTCATCATAGGAGATGGAATTGTAATACTGGTCGACCCGGATCCTCCGCTTTACCTTCAGTGTTGAAGCGTCCAGGACAATGATTTGGTATACTCCATTCGTCTTGACAGGCGTTGTGTAAATTTCATTTCGTGATGCGACATATGTCATGTCGTTTGAGTGTCCCAGGTCCGTATCCGCAAGCTGACTGGAAATCAGCGCGTACGATGCCTTATCCAACAGGACAAGCGGATTGGTCTTCCCGGCTGGCTTCAGGAAGGAGGAAATGACATATCCAGGTGTAATGGCTCCGCCTTCAAGTGCTTTCCCATAAGGTCTTGAGATTCTTGTCAGATTCGTGAGGGAGACCGGCGTCAGATTCGTCTGATCCACATCAACCTGTGGAACGAAAGTCAGCATCGCAACCGGATTCTTCTCTTCACCTTCCTGGCCATCGGCTGTCAGCTTCCAGGAAAACTCCGGAATCTTTACCGGATCAGGTGTTTCGATGTCACCTACGCTGTCACTGCCTGTTTCAGATTTCGCACTTTCTTCCTTATCGTTTTCTTCTTTGCCGTTTTCTTCCTTGCCGCTTTCTTTTTCAGTCTCCGGAAGCACTTTCCACCCTGCCTGGTATGCTTTAAGGGTGAACGTCTTCTCAGCAAGCGGCTTGAAATGGGGAACCGCCACCTGCACCGAATAGGTTTTCGTCACATCCCTGTACTCTTTGGTTGAGGGATCCGGCTGTCCCATGTCCCAGTCAGCTTTCACCGTGATCGGCTTCAGGCTTAAAACACCAGCGTCACCTGTATCCCGTTTGACTACGTCACTTGAATACACCCTCTGCCCGGTGCTCTGGTCTGTGATTGTCACCGAATAATGCTTGATCGGGTTATCCGCAGCAGTTGCCAGATAGGTAGCTGTCTGAGGATTCAGGCCGCGGAAGTCGAATCTGACCACAACCTGAATATCTGCAGAGCCCTTTGTCTCGACGGAGACTGGCTGTGTTTCCGCCTGCACAGTTTCCTTGCTTCCGGCAGCAGGCTTCTCACTGAAAGCAGCTGTCTCAGTTCCATCGGATTCCGTGGAAACCGGAACGGACTCGGTCGAAGCCGAAGCGGATTCCGTTGAGGCCGGAACGGACTCGGTCGAAGCCGAAGCGGACTCCGTGGAGACCGGAACGGACTCGGTCGAAGCCGAATCGGGCTTCGTTGCTGTCCCGGTATCACTTGCCGCCGGTCTTGATTCTGTCTGGCTGATGCTGCCTTGTGCCTGATCAGTTTCCTGAACTCCCTGCTCCTGACCTGTCTCTGTCTGATTATGCTCCGACTCCCTGGCAGATGTTGGTCCCTGCTCAGTCTCCGTTGTCTGTACGTCTGCCCAGGCTCCTCCCACAGTTCCTGCGGTTAAAACCGCTGCCAGGGTCAGAGCCGCCCATCTCTTCGTCCTCGAAAAATGGCGGTCAGCGAACCTCTCCAATCTTTGCAATCCTTTCAATTCTCCCACGCCTTTCACGTTCCTGCCGCATTCATCAGGCAGGACATCATTTTTCCTGACAGGTGTCAGGGTCTGGCAGCTTTCCCGCCAGTCAGCTGTATATGTTATCAAATATGTCCATTATGCTCAATACATTCGCCGGTCTTTGTTGCTTCTCCTGCTCCTTCAGACTGTTGTATAATACCCCATTGTGAATCGAATCATACACACATTTTTAATAAGAAAGAATTATTGATCTATATGGCACGGAATACAAAGTACGCACTCGGCGTGGACATTGGCTCCACCACTGTCAAGGTGGCCGTCCTTGATGAAAGCAAAAAGCTGCTCTTCTCAGATTATCAGAGACACTTTGCGGATATCCAGGGTACACTTGCCCGCCTTGTGAAGGAAGCCCGGGAGGCGGTGGGGGACGTGAAGGTTTCCCCGGTGATCACAGGCTCCGGCGGACTTGCACTCGCGGGAAACATGGATATTCCCTTTGTCCAGGAGGTCATCGCGGTCTCAACGGCACTGAAAAAATATGCGCCGCAGACGGATGTCGCGATTGAGCTCGGTGGGGAGGATGCGAAGATCATCTATTTTGACGGTTCCTCGATTGATCAGCGTATGAATGGAACCTGCGCCGGCGGCACCGGTTCCTTCATCGATCAGATGGCGTCCCTGCTCCAGACCGATGTCACAGGACTGAATGAGTATGCGAAGCACTATCAGTCTCTCTATACCATCGCCGCCAGATGCGGTGTTTTCGCCAAGACCGATATCCAGCCTCTGATCAATGACGGCGCGACAAAGGAAGACCTCGCCGCATCCATTTTCCAGGCTGTTGTAAACCAGACCATCTCCGGTCTGGCCTGTGGACGTCCGATCAGGGGGCATGTTGCCTTCCTCGGCGGGCCGCTCCATTTTCTGAGTGAACTGCGGACAGCCTTCATCCGCACGCTGAAGCTTGACGACGAGCATGCCATCATCCCGGATAATTCCCATCTGTTTGCCGCAATCGGTGCCGGTCTGAATGCCCATTCCGCAATGGCCGTCAACCACTCAAAGCAGCACGAAAAGCTTGCTGAGCAGCTTTATGAGGATGGTAAGACGGTTACGGATGAGGACTCCGACCGCCTGCTGAGTGAGCTGGAGAAGGAATTGACGGACGGCGTTCAGATCCAGTTCGAGGTTCCGCGCATGGAGCCTCTCTTTGCCTCTCAGGATGAATATGACGACTTCATCGAACGGCAGAATCAGTACAACGTGGCGACGGAGGATCTGGAGTCCTACAGTGGAAACTGCTTCCTCGGCATCGATGCCGGATCCACAACAACAAAAGCGGCGCTCGTCTCGGAGGACGGCTCCCTCCTGTACTCGTTTTACAGCAACAACAATGGCAGCCCGCTGAAGACGGCTATCCGTGCGATTGAGGAGATCTATGACCGGCTGCCTGAGGATGCCCATATTGTCTATTCCTGCTCCACCGGCTACGGCGAGGCGCTGGTCAAGTCTGCTCTGATGCTGGACGAGGGCGAAGTCGAGACCATCGCACACTACTATGCGGCGTCCTTCTTCGACCCGGATGTGGACTGTATTCTCGACATCGGCGGACAGGATATGAAATGCATCAAAATCAAGAATCACGCGGTCGATTCGGTGCAGCTCAACGAGGCCTGCTCCTCCGGCTGCGGATCGTTCATCGAGACCTTTGCAAAGTCTCTGAACTATTCGGTGGAGGACTTCGCAAAGGCGGCGCTTTTTGCGGAGCACCCCTTTGACCTCGGTACCCGATGCACAGTCTTCATGAACTCAAAGGTCAAGCAGGCGCAGAAGGAGGGAGCCAGTGTCGAGGATATCTCCGCCGGTCTTTCCTACTCAGTCATAAAAAATGCTCTGTACAAGGTCATTAAGGTTTCTGATGCCAAAGAGCTTGGCCGCCACATCGTCTGCCAGGGCGGAACCTTCTACAACGACGGCGTTCTGAGAGCGTTCGAGAAAATTGCCGGCTGTGAAGCCATCCGCCCGGACATTGCAGGCATCATGGGCGCGTTTGGAGCCGGTCTGATCGCAAGGGAGCGCTATGAGGAAGGGAAACAGACTTCCATGCTCTCGATCCGTCAGATCCGTGCGCTCCAGTATACAACACACAATGCCAAGTGCCAGGGCTGCACGAATCACTGCAGGCTGACAGTGAACCATTTCTCCGGCGGACGGACCTTCATCTCCGGAAACCGGTGTGAACGGGGCATCGGCAAGAAGAAGAATGCTGAAAACCTGCCGAACATGTACGATTTCAAGAACCACCTGCTCTTTGACAGGGAGGTTCTGCCAGAGGATGAAGCGGAGCGGGGAACGATCGGTATCCCGCGCGTGCTGAATATGTACGAGTTGTACCCGTTCTGGCATCTGTTCTTCACAAAGCTGAAGTATCATGTCGTGCTTTCGCCGGCGAGCACACATCGGATCTACGAGCTTGGCATCGAGTCAATCCCGTCCGAGTCCGAGTGCTATCCGGCCAAGCTGACGCATGGTCACATCGAGTGGCTGATCGCGCAGGGCGTGAAGAAAATCTTCTATCCCTGCATCCCCTATGAGCGGAAGGAGTTCAAGGAAGCCGGCAACCATTACGACTGCCCGATCGTGACGTCCTACCCGATGAACATCAAGAATAATGTTGAGACGATCCGGTCAAAGAATATCGATTTCATCTGCCCGTTCATATCCTTCGAGAATCTGAAGACGGTCACGGAGCAGCTAGTTGATGTCTTCTCCGATCTTCCGGAGCGGGAAGTGCGCGAGGCAGCTTCAGCGGCATGGACGGAGCTGGACCGCACAAGGCAGGCGGTTTATGCAGAAGGGCAGCGGATTCTGGATTATCTGGAGGAGACCGGAAAGCATGGCATCGTGCTGGCCGGACGGCCTTATCACATCGATCCGGAGATCAACCATGGCATCCCGGAAATGATCAACTCCTACGGCATGGCAGTGCTCTCCGAGGATTCCATCTCGGAGCTCGCCCCGATTGAACGTCCGCTCCGCGTTCTGGACCAGTGGATGTACCACACGCGGCTCTACGGCGCAGCGGAGTTTGTGAAGCAGCGTGACAATCTGGATCTCATCCAGCTCAACTCGTTCGGTTGCGGTGTCGATGCGGTCACAACCGACCAGGTCGATGAGATCCTGACCGGATCGGATAAGCTCTACACCTGTCTGAAGATTGACGAGGTCAACAACCTCGGTGCGGCGAGAATCCGGATTCGTTCACTGATCGCGGCCATCCGAATCCGTAAAAAGAACCATACCGCCCGGACCATCCGTTCTTCTGCTCAGGAGACCGTTTCGTTTACAAAGGAAATGCGGAAGGACTACACCATCCTTGTGCCTCAGATGAGTCCGATTCACTTCGGTCTTCTGGAAGCTGCCATGACAGCGAGCGGCTACAATATGGTGGTCGTCAATCCGCCTGAGAAGGACGCGGTCGACAAGGGACTGAAATATGTCAACAATGACGCCTGCTACCCGTCCCTGATTGTCGTCGGGCAGATGATGAGCGAGCTGGAATCCGGCAAGTACGATCCGCACAAGTGCGCGATCATCATGTCCCAGACCGGCGGCGGCTGCCGCGCGTCGAACTATGTCGGCTTCTTCCGCCGGGCGCTGAAGAAAGCCGGGATGGAATATGTGCCGGTCATCGCCGCTTCGGTGCAGGGACTGGAGAGCAATCCAGGCTTCCGCCTGAACTATTCATTTGCAAAGCGGGCGCTTTTTGCCTGCGAGTTCGGCGACCTGTTCATGAAATGTCTCTACCGTGTCCGCCCATATGAGCTGGAGCGCGGAAGTGCAGACAGGCTGCATGAAAAGCTGGAGAAGGAATGCATCGACTTCCTCTATTCCGAGAACCCCTCCGGAAAGGATTACAAGCGACTATGCGAAAGGATTGTCCAGGAGTTTGATTCCCTGCCGATCCATGAGGACATGAAAAAACCGAAGGTCGGAATTGTCGGTGAGATTCTGGTCAAGTACTCTCCCGCCGCAAACAACCATCTGGTTGAGCTTCTGGAGCGCGAGGGCGCTGAGGCTGTCCAGCCGGAGCTTCTGGACTTCATCCTCTACAGCCTCTACAATGAGAACTTCAAGTGCCAGAACCACTATGCCGGGAAGGCGACAACGGCACTCTGCAACATCGGCATCAAGTTCGTCGAGCACTGCAGGAAAACCGCCCGCGAGGCGCTTGATGCTTCCCGCCGTTTCAAGGCACCGCACCATATCCAAAGCCTTGCCGAGCGGGCGAAGGCGGTCATCTCGATCGGCAACCAGACCGGCGAGGGATGGTTCCTGACTGGCGAGATGCTTGAGCTGATCGAGGAGGGCACGAAGAATATCGTCTGCGTCCAGCCCTTCGGCTGCCTGCCGAACCATATCATGGGGAAGGGTGTTATAAAAGAAATCCGCCGGCAGCACGCCGACGCAAACATTGTCGCCATCGACTACGACCCAGGTGCATCGGAGGCAAACCAGCTCAACCGGATTAAGCTGATGCTGTCAGCCGCCGTCCGGAACATGGAGAGCGAAGCGGCGCTCGCCTGATACGAAACCACCGTACACGGAAAAAACAAGATCACAAGAACCAGGTCATACGCTTCAGGCAGACAAATGGCTCCGGGCATCAGCCCGGAGCCATTTCTTCGCTATCCTGTCTTTCTCTTTCTGTCTTGCCTGTCCGCCTTTGCCTTTCCGTCTTTACCTTTCCGTCTTTGCCTTTCTGTCTTTGTTTTTCTGTCTTTGTTTTTCTGTCTTTGGTTTTCAGCGTCCGGCTTTATGCTTCCCTCTGATCTGCATCGGTGAGGCACTGTGCTGATAATCACAGCGTACAATCTGGAAATGCTCCGCCAGATAGTACGCGCCTTCGTCAGAGACAATGTACTTCGGATCCAGCTTCACTGTATACCGGAAGTACGGCTCAAAGCGACAATATTCCGGCGTCCTGGTCTTTCTCTTGTAGCAGTAGTAATCAATATAGGTGGCTTCATTGCCATAAGACTGCTGAAGCTCTCTTGAATACAGCCTTCTGTAATCTCCATACGGAAAACGTCCGGTGTTGCGCTCTGTCTGCCCTGAGACAGAGATGTAGATGTATGCCAGAATCCAGTCCGCATGGTGGTCCTGGGGCGCAGACTGTGCCGGCATACCGGTCCTATTCCCGGATTCTTCCGTCCGATTCTCCGGCTTTTCCGCCATCATCTCAGCGATGCGCTTTGTGATGGGCGGTTTCAGCCGAATGACATAGGAAGCGAGATCGTCTCTTCTGATCTTGTAGAAAAACGAGCTTGCCAGATCCAGCTGCCTGCAAAGCTTCTCCAATGTCATCATGTGCGGCCTGTACCGCAAAATCTTTCCAATCTGTTCTTTATCCAGAAGCAGAAGCTTCCACTCCTCGTCCGTCCCGGTTCCCTTGTCATACAGATACAGAAGATTGTCAAGCAGATCCTCCTGATCCCGGTCCCTCAGATCCAGCGGCAGGGCTGCAAGGCTGTACTCATCCCGTTTCCCAATCCGCCTATACCGCGATTCGATGAGTCTGCAGATATAAAGCTCGGTGGATGTGTCCGCCTTGACAAACGGCACTCCTGCCTTTGCCTCATTCCATGCCTTATAGATCAGACTCAGCGGGAGATCGACATCCACCAGAAACGATGGCAGCTCCAGGGGTGCAGCCGCGGAGGGAATATCCTTTTCCTCCAGCTTCTGCCGGATTTCCGCTCTGTCTGCCGCGTCAAATGTATTCACATAGCCGACCGGGAAACGTCCGTACCGTCCAGCCCTTCCCGCGACTTGCTTGACCGTCTGGGAATCCAGCTCCACTTCCTTGCGATTGATATGTTTGACCGTATCCCGGAAGACGATCCGCTCTATGTTGTAGTTCTGGCCGATCGCAATGGCATCTGTCGCGACAAGACAGTCCGTGTCGCCGCGCTCGAACTTCCGCGCCTCCTCCATTTTCACTTCGTAGGGAAGTTTTCCATAGACAATGGACGGATTCATCCCTTTTTTCTGAAGCCAGGCCGCCATCTCATAGGCGCCCAGCCTTGAGAAGACGATGTACGCATCGTTCTTTCTCGGCCCCTGGTACGGCTCCTCCTCGAACTTCAACTCGCTTGTGCGGATATGCTCGACCACCTCGTACGTATCCCCGCAGAGTGTGATCAGTTGTTTCGTAATCTCAAGTCCGCTGTATGCGCAGCAAACCTCCACAAAGGGCGCATTGACGCCGAGAATGGCATTGGTGTAAAGAGACCCGTCCTCTCCGGATATCAGCTGGCACTCATCAATCACAGCCATATCATACCGATGGCGGAAATCGAGCATCCCGATCGTCTCTGAGATATGGGAGGCTTCAGGTTTGATTTCCTTCTCCTCACCGGTTGCAAAGCTGCACGGGACACCATATTCCTCGATGACCGCCCGGCCTTCATAGGCCAACATTCTAAGCGGCGCCAGATAGACGCCGGAAGGAGCATTGGCAAGCGCCTTCATGGCGTCATGCGTCTTTCCTGTGTTGGTACCTCCCACATGGATGGTAAAATGACGCCTGATTTTTCTGGCATCGCTGAAGAGATCCGGAACGTGAGACCGGGCCACCTCATGGATCGAATCGTACCGGTCCAGCATGGCCTCTGCTGCTTCAAGCTGGTACTTTGCCGCACATGCATGCAGAAGCCTTGTGTTTTGCCCGACACGCACGGCTGCGGCTGAAATCACCGCTGCCCTGCCATAGCTGTCCGGAAGTGCTCTGATGCTGCCAACCAGCACCGGCTCCGGCCTTCTTCTGCGTCTCATGCCTCCCCGTTCAGGCTGCAGATCCTCCTGAAGCCTGTCCGCAATCCTGGTCCCGATTGTTCGAAGCGTCTGTCCTGAAATCCTCAGACGCATTTTTTTCCGAAAGCTCCCAAGCAGTGTATCTGCGGACTTTCCCTGTCTCACCTTTGTCCCGTTTAAAAACCCGGAAACCGGATCTGCCTCCAGCTGATGACGGAACAGTGCCAGCGCCTCTGCATCCGATTCAATTGTCTGAAGGGAACGTCTGCTGCCCTCGCCATCCTCCATCCGGATCTCATCACTGTAGCTGATCAGACCTGCCAGTACGTCTGTCAGCCGGTCTGCCTCCGTCTCAATCTGCCCGAGCACATCAGCGGGGATGCAGGCTTCCACATCCGATTCCCGGATTCCCTTGAACTGCTCTCTCATGTTCCTCTCCTGCTCCCGGTTCCTTCCGCCTCTTTCGTCTTTCCTTCCGATGTCAGGTTCTTTCGATCCACTCCAGCGGGTCCGCCCGTCTGATCATCAGGCGTCCTTTCTCATCTCTGCAGACCCTCAGTACGAAGTTAAACCGGTCATGCGCCACGCAGAGCGGATAATCCTCCGTTGGAAAAATATCCGCCTGAGCCGGATCAAAGAACTGCTCCGCCCCATGATTCCTCAGCCAGGCAATCTTCCCGTCGATATCATACGCTTCCCCCTTCAGAAGGGCTTCGATATAGCGCGCACAGATCAGATCCTCGTTTGTACTTGTAAGTCCTGCCTTTCCCATCGCGACAATCGATACGACGGAAGGATTCCGGAAACGGATATACGCCGCAACAGCCTTTGCATTCACAAGGCTTCCTGTCACGATTTCCTCCGCACCTGCCTTCGCAGCTGCAGCTATCCCCTGTGTTCCGGCAGATGTCGAATGGATCATCGCCTTCCCCTTGAAGGATGTCTTCGTCACATCGTACGGGGAATTTCCGAGATCGCAGCCGTCTACCTTCGCGCCGCCTCTCTCGCCGAGGAGAACAGCATCCGGATAACGTTTCTTCAGAGCGAATGCATCCTCAAGCCGCGCAATCGGCCAGGACCAGAGCGCTCCTTCCGAGAATGCATAGCATTCTGTCGTAAACGCGCGGAACACATCGATGACCACCGTCAGTCCCCGCGCCTTTTTCGCTCCCTCCAACAGTTCAAGTACCCTGATCTCCACGTTCTTTGCCCCCTGTGCTGCCTGTATGCGTGTGCAGCTGTCCATTTTCATCCTGTCGAACTTTCCCCCTCAGGATGTCACCAACAGGTCTGATTATATGCCATCCCTTCCGCCTCGTGAAGGTTAAAAACAGGCACACCCGCTTTTGAAACCTGCCGGGCGTGCCTGCTTTCTGTGTTCTTATATTCACTGTAACACACTTGAAACCTTCAGCAGAAAAATTCTTTCTCTGCCTTCTTTGCGCTCCTGGTAAACCAGATCAGCACCACAAGGAACACGGCTGTCAGCCCGAGATACACGTAGGTATTGACCGGCCTGACATAGTCCGAGAAGAGCCCGAGCCCGCCGGCTGCAAGCGCAGAGAGGGCAAACACGAACAGTTTTCCCCCGATCGCCTTCTTATACCCGTCCAGATCCTTGCAATGCGCGGTCGACTTATCCGGCAGAAGGACACCCTTTTTGACCTCTCCCTTAAACTGCAGCAGATACCAGCAGTACATCAGATAGATGCCGCATCCCGCAATCAGAATATCCATAAAAGAAAACAACGAATTGTTATCCATCTTCCTGCATCCCTTCCGGCAGATTCCAGCATGGCTGACTGCCTCCAGCCCTCTCCCGCTCCGGCGGCTTCCTCATTCAGGAAAGTCCGAGCCAGGAAGCGACCTCCTTCTCCATGCCGTCCCCTGCGATAAATGTATTGTGAAGAATCGGTGCCTTCCGAATATCCTCGATCGCCTCCGGAATCCGGACACCGCTCAGCTTTTGGAGCTCATCGATCAGATCCGAATCGGTCTTCTCCGCCATCTCAGGCTCTATTGCGCAGACAACTGCTCTCGCAAACTTATACGGGCTGGCAGTGCTGGCAATGACGACCGGCGTCGTGTCCTTCGTCTCCTCACGATACTTGCGGTAGACCTTCGACGCGACTGCCGTATGGGTATCGATGACATACCCGCAATCCCTGTAGACCTGCGCAATCTCCTCCGCAGTCTCCTCCTCACTTGCGTAGTTTCCATAGAAATCAGACAGCTTCGTGTACATACCGTCCGTGATCTTGTAGACACCCTGGGAGGAAAGCGCGCTCATCAGCTTCGCTGTCTGTTCACTGTCGTCCCCGGATATTCTGTAGATCAGTCTCTCAAGGTTCGAAGAGACCAGGATGTCCATCGACGGACTTGATGTCAGCTTGAACGAACGGTTTTTATCGTACGCGCCTGTTCTGAAGAAATCGACCAGTACCTTGTTCTCATTCGAGGCACAGATGAGCTTCTTCACCGGAAGACCCATCCGCTTCCCATAGTATGCTGCCAGGATGTTGCCGAAATTTCCGGTTGGAACCGTGATGTTGATCCGCTCACCCGGCTTGACAGCACCCTGTCTGAGAAGCTGTCCATACGCATAGAAATAATAGACAATCTGAGGAACCAGCCGTCCGATGTTAATGGAATTGGCAGATGAGAACCGAAGCCCCTGCGCCTTCATCCTGCGGTTCATCTCCGGATCCCGGAAGATCTTCTTGACACCCGTCTGCGCCTGGTCGAAGTTTCCGTCAATGCCGACAACATGGACGTTCCCGCCGCGCTGGGTACGCATCTGAAGCTCCTGTACACGGCTCACGCCGTCCTTCGGGTAGAAGACGATGATCTTTGTCCCCGGGACATCCGCAAATCCTGCCATGGCCGCCTTCCCGGTATCCCCGGACGTCGCAGTCAGAATCACAATTTCATCCGTGATCTGGTTTTTCCTCGCCGCCACTGTCATCAAATGCGGAAGAATCGAGAGCGCCATGTCCTTGAAGGCAATCGTCTTGCCATGGAACAGCTCCAGATAATACGCATCGCCCTCGTGTCTGAGCGGAGCCATCGACGGATCGTCAAACTTGGCATCATATGCCTTGTTGATGCAGCCCTTCAGCTCTTCCTCCGTGAAGTCGGTCAGCAGAAGGCGCATGATCTGGTATGCTGTCTCCTGGTAGGACTGCTCCGAAAGTCTCCGGAAATCGCCATCCCACACAGGCAGCTTTTCCGGAACAAACAGTCCCCCGTCCGGCGCAAGCCCCTGAAGGATCGCCTGGGATGAAGTCACTCTCAAATCCGAATTTCTGGTGCTCTTGTACATGATCGTCTGCTGCATGACCGCTGCTCCTGCCTTTTGATTGCAAAATGGTTCGTATCAGTCTCTAAGGATACCTTATTTAGAAGAAAGGCGCAAGTTATTCTCTTCTGTATGTTTTCTGGAATGTTCCCGGAGAGGGAACCTCACCACCTTAGCTGTAGTTCAGATGGAATCTGCCCCGTCTTTTTTTGATCAATGTAAACAAGCGGAAGAGTTCATATGCTCTTCCGCCCATCCATTTTTGTTCATTTGAACTTATAATAATCGTGCCCGCCGTAGGAATACAGGTATTCCAGTGTCTCGTCAAACCAGTTGACATTCTTGCTGGAGGACGATTCCCGTGCCATGAAAAACAGCGCTCCATCCGAGATGTTCTTCCCGCTGATTGCCTCCTTCACCGCCTTTATGGTACTGTCGGAGATGGTCAGCGTCCCCATCCGGCCATCCTGTGTCGGCGAGAACTGGGCCGTACCGCCCACTCTCTGCCAAACGACATCATAGACATTGTCTGGAAAATGGCTGTCCGCCACCCGGTTCAGTATGACATCTGCAACAAGAAGCTTGCTCTTCTCATCGCCGCCTGTGCACTCCGCTTCCACAATATTCAGCAGGGTGGAATAATCCGTGTAGGACATCGATCTGTTCTCTGCGATCACCTTGCCTGCATCGCTTGTGATCTGGGACGCCGACTGAATGGCCTGTGCACCCGAGCTGTCTTCCGGCTCCACAGTCGTCTCCGGCTCCTTCACATTGTCAAGACTCTCCGCGATGGAGGAAAGCCACATGGAAGTCTGGTTTCTCAGCTGCGTCTGCCTGCTGTCCTCACTCCCGCTTTCCGGCTCGCCTGTCCCCACATCTGCCGGGGCATCTGTCTCATACGTTTCGGTCCCTGCTCCCACCATCACAGATGGCGCAATGCCTTCCGCTGACGCTGCACTTGATGTTCTGTGCAGAGAGACCGGAGCTGCGATGCTACCTGTAAAAAAGACAGCTGCCGTGATGAACAGACCAAGGATCTTCCCCTTTGATGAAAACTGCTCCTCACTCAATCCTGCATCAGCCGACGCTCTGCGCTTTGAAGAAGACACCGCCAGCTCAGCTTCTTTCACGCGGCTCTCACCCGATTCAGATCGATCTGTTTTCCGCAGGTTCATATCCATGGAAGCCCCTCACCTTCTCTCCATCACATTTACATTCATCAAGACGACAGCTGCAGACATATTGAGCCATCGACTCCTGTCAGCTCCGTCATATTGGTCGATACATCGCACATTATAGATATGTTTATTACGTTTGTCAACATTTCCGTAACATATTTGTAACATGCGTGCATAAGCCCAGTCGCCGTGCAGATGGACGCGGCATGCCTGCATGCCGGCGGACAGATGCACGAGCGACGCCAACAGACATGAGCGTGAAGCGATGCGCAGCAGCGCGGAAACGCGAATGGCTGTCAGCGGCCCGGAAGCTGCGAAGCAGCGAGGGACGCGCCTGGGCTTATGCACACGGTATTTCCCCAGTCGCCGTGCAGCTGGCTGCGGCATGCTTGCATGTCGGCGGACAGATGCACGAGCGACGCCAACAGACATGAGCGTGAAGCGATGCGCAGCAGCGCGAAAACGCGAATGGCTGTCAGCGGACCGGAAGCTGCGAAGCAGCGAGGGACGCGCCTGGGCTTATGCACACGGTATTTCCCCAGTCGCTGTGCAGATGGACGCGGCATGCCTGCATGCCGGCGGACAGATGCACGAGCGACGCAAACAGACATGAGCGTGAAGCGATGCGCAGCAACGCGAGAACGCGAATGGCTGTCAGCGGCCCGGAAGCTGCGAAGCAGCGCGGGACGAAAAAAACAGCTGCCCGCACCGCAGGCAGCTGTTATCAGGAAGGCATTCTGTTATTATTCTGAAAGCGCTGTATCCTCCGCATTCACCATGTTATTCACGGCTGTGAGAAGGGCACTGACGGAAGCCCGGATGATATCGACATCCACGCCTGCGCCCCAGTACAGCACGCCGCTCTTTCTGCTCCTGACACCGACATAAGCGATGGCTCTGGAGGAAGAGCTCTTCTCCAGCGCGTGCTCCTCGTAGGTATCCAGATCATACTCAAGCCCGTATGCCTTCTTGAGCGCGTTGGACACGGCATTCAGGCGGCCGTTGCCGGACGCCGTAATCTCGGCGGAGCGGTTTCCGAACTGTGTCGTGATGGTTGCAATGATTCCATTGTGCTGACGGAAGGTCACATGAGAGATGCCGTAAGGCTTTCTGACATCCTCGAAGCGGTCGATGAAGAGATCGAAGATCTCGTTCGGCGTCAGCTCCTTGTGCTGATGCTCGGACTCCAGCTTGACCTCGTCGCGGATCGCCGACGCAAGCGCCTTCGGCAGCCTGAGGCCGAAATCGTGCTCGAGAATGAAGCCGATTCCGCCTCTTCCGGACTGGCTGTTGATACGGATGACATCCGCATCGTAGCTGCGGCTGATGTCTGTCGGATCGATCGGCAGATACGGCACCGTCCAGAGATCCGTGTTCTGCTCTTTTCTGTAATGCATGCCCTTTGAAATGGCATCCTGATGGGAGCCCGAGAACGCCGCAAATACCAGGGAACCTCCGTATGGAGTTCTCGGATTGACCGTCATGCCCGTATAATCCTGATACTTGTCTACGATATCCGGCATATCGTCCAGGTGAAGCTTGGGATCCACACCCTGGCTGTACATGTTCAAGGCGAGGGTCACGATGTCCACGTTCCCGGTCCGCTCTCCGTTTCCGAAGATCGTCCCCTCAATCCGATCCGCACCGGCAAGTTCGCCCAGCTCTGCGTCTGCCACGCCGGTCCCGCGGTCATTGTGCGGGTGAAGAGAAAGCACGACGTTCTCCCTGTACTTCAGATTGTCGGAGATGTACTCGACCTGATCTGCATAGACGCTTGGCACGGAAAGCTGCACCGTCGACGGCAGATTGATGATGGCCTTGCGGTCCGGTGTCGGCTTCCAGACATCGAGAACGGCATTGCAGACCTCGAGCGCATACTCCGGCTCCGTCCCTGTGAAGCTCTCTGGACTGTACTCAAAGCGATACTTCTCGCCTGCCTCGTCCGTCAGATTCTGCAGAAGTTTAGCGCCTTCGACAGCAATCTGCTTGATCTCTTCCTTTGACTTCCGGAAAACCTGGTCACGCTGTGCCTTTGACGTCGAATTATAGACATGAACAATGGCGTTCTTACAGCCCTTCAGCGCCTCGAACGTCTTTCTGATGATGTGTTCTCTGGCCTGTGTCAACACCTGGACTGTCACATCGTCCGGAATCATGTTCCGTTCAATCAGGGCACGCAGAAAGTCGTACTCCGTCTCGGATGCCGCCGGAAAACCGACTTCGATCTCCTTGAATCCGATCTTAACCAGGAGCTGAAAGAACTTCAGCTTGGTTTCCATATCCATCGGCACAACCAGTGCCTGGTTTCCGTCCCGAAGATCCACCGAGCACCACACCGGTGCATGGTCGATATAGGTCTTATCCGCCCACCTGTGACCCGTGCCCGGGGCCTTGAAGAACTGTCTGGTATATTTGTGGAAATCCATCATCGCCTGTCACCTCTCTGAATCGTGAACATTCTGCATATAGATTCTTGCTGTGCTGAACAGGATACCGTACTTACTCGCGATTTGCAAGCTCCTCCGCAATATCTTCCCAGGACAGACCGCGTTCAACCATCAGAACCATCATGTGATACAGGAAATCTGCCATCTCGTAGCGAACCTCCTCACGGTTCGGGTTTTTGGCGGCGATGATGATCTCAGCCGCCTCCTCCCCGCATTTTTTCAGAATCTTATCGATCCCCTTGTCAAAGAGGTAGTTCGTGTAGGAACCCTCCTTCGGATGCTCTTTTCTGTCCCGGATCACATCGAGTACCTGCTCAAACACTTTGAGGGGATTGCGGTCCTGATAATCCTTTTTCAGAATCGTACGGTAGAAACAGCTCCGATTGCCCGTGTGGCAGGCGGCGCCGATCTGGAGCACCTTTGCCAGCAGCGTGTCGCTGTCACAGTCCAGCCTCATCTCTCGTACGTACTGATAATGCCCTGAGGTTTCTCCCTTGACCCAGAGGCTCTGCCTGCTCCTGGACCAGTAGGTCATGACACCGGTCCGGACGGTCTGCTCGAAGGACTCCTTGTTCATATAGGCGACCATGAGCACCTCTTCATTTTTGTAATCCTGCACCACGCAGGGAACAAGCCCGTTCTCGTCCGTCTTCAGCTCTTCCCAACTGACAGCGCTCTCAAAGAGGTTCAGATCCGCACCCTTTGCCTTCAGCTCCGCCTTGAGCTTCATGATATCGGTCTTCGGGTCCCGGAGAATGTCCTCGCACAGTCCCTCCACGCAGTCCTGCGACAGAATCCCCAGCTTTTCATCCTCGGAAAGGCCATCACTTCCCACGACAACCATCGTCTCCGGCAGTCCGCTCAGGTTCGCAAACTCCAGACGGTCCTTTCTGTATACGAACACATCCGTCAGAATAACGATTCCACTGGCATAGGCCTCAATCCGTGTCTTTGTCTCATCGTCCAGCACCTCGTCCCTGCGGGTGTCGATGCAGACACCGATCTTCTCCTTGCCGAAACGCTTGGAAACCTCCTCCAGCATCTTCATGTTGGACGCCTTCGAAAAGTTCAGGATGGCTTTCGCAGCCCCTGTGTAGAGGATCTTCTTCACATCCTCAACCCGTCTGATGTTGCCAAAGCCCCAGACCGGGATGTCCACCTTCCGGATGATCTCCCGTTCCAGCGTCAGCGACTCATCGTGTTCCTCATCCGTATCGCTTCTGTCAAAAATCAGCAGGCCGTCCGCTCCCAGGTTTGAATAGTGGCTGGACAGCGCAATCGCATCCCCGCCTTCATAAGGCTCATTCTCCGTGAGCGAAGTGACCGCCTTTCCATTTTTCAGATAGATTGCAGAAACCAGCTTCTTTTGCATGATCTTTTCCCTTTCTGCCTTATATGGTTCCCTTCGTCGACAGTACATCCGTGATTCTCGGATCGATTCTGGTCGCTTCGTCAAGTGCTTTCCCGAACGCCTTGAACATCGCCTCCGCCATGTGATGGTCATTGCCCGGCGTCAGCACCTTCAGATGAAGATTCATCATGGCGCTGTAGGAAACCGCATAGAAGAACTCCCGCACCATCTGTGTGGACATCGTCCCCATCCGGTCTCCCTGAAAGACTGCATCATAGGAAAATGAAGGTCTTCCGCACAGGTCGACTGCACATAAAACCAGCACCTCATCCATCGGCAGAATCCGGCTGCCGTAGCGCTGGATGCCCTTCTTATCGCCCACAGCTTTCCGGATCGCCTGACCGATCACAATGCCCGTGTCCTCGATGGTGTGATGATCGTCCACAGACAAATCTCCATCCACCTTGACGGTCAGATCAAAAAGACCGTGGCGGGCCATCCCGTCCAGCATATGGTCAAAAAAACCGACCCCTGTATCAATCTGTGTCTGACCGCTCCCGTCAAGGTTCAGCTGAACCTCAATGCTTGTCTCCTTCGTGTAGCGTTCCACCTCGGCAATTCGTGCCATCTCACTCCTCCTCACGGAACCATACCCCGCTGTTCCAGCTCATACCACCCAGACAGCCTGATTTTCCTGATCCATCCTGTTCCTCAGTCTGCCTCATCCTCAAACCGGACGGCAATGGAGTTGGCATGCGCTGTCAGCTGCTCTGCCTTCGCAAACGTCTCGATATCCTGGTGCACCTTCCGGAGGGCTTCCTCGGAGTAGTAGACAATGCTGGACTTTTTGACAAAATCATCCACGGACAGCGGACTGAAGAAGCGTGCTGTCCCGCCCGTCGGAAGGATGTGGTTGGGCCCTGCAAAATAGTCCCCGAGCGGTTCTGAGGAATACGGTCCGAGGAAGATGGCCCCTGCATTGTGGACGCGCGTCATCGCATCAAATGGGTTCGATGTAACGATCTCCAGGTGTTCCGGTGCAATCGCGTCGACCGTCTCAATGCCCTCCTGCAGGCTGTCCACAACAAGAATATATCCATGATTTTCGATTGATTTTCCTGCAATCTGTGCTCTTGAAAGCACCTTCAGGAACCCGTCAGCCTGCTCCGAGACCTGCTCCGCCAGCTTCATGCTCGTCGTGACCAGGATCGCGGATGCCATCTCATCATGCTCTGCCTGGCTCAGCAGATCCGCAGCGACAAAGCGCGGGCTGGCTGTCTCATCTGCCAGGACAACGATCTCACTGGGTCCGGCAATTGAATCGATGCCGACCTGACCGTACACAGACTTTTTCGCCAGCGCGACAAAGATGTTGCCGGGCCCGACGATCTTGTCTACCCTCGGAACCGTCTCCGTCCCATAGGCAAGCGCCGCGACCGCCTGCGCGCCCCCGACCTTGAAGATCACATCCGCACCGGCCTCATGCGCCGCAACCAGCGTATTGGGGCTGATTTTCCCATCCTTCCCCGGCGGCGTCACCATAACGACCTGAGACACGCCCGCCACCTTCGCCGGCACAATATTCATCAGGACGGACGACGGATAGACCGCCTTCCCGCCCGGTACATAGACACCGACTCTTCTCAACGGCAGTACCTTCTGGCCAAGCAGAACTCCATCCTCGCGGGTGTCAAACCAGCTGTTCCGTTTCTGTTTTTCGTGAAAGGCGCGGATGTTTTCAAGCGCCTTCCGGATGACGCACAGCAGCTCCTGCGAGACCTCACTGTACGCTTCCCCGATCTCCGCGTCCGATACACGAACTGTATCCGGCGTCAGCTTCACCTGGTCAAATTTCTCCGTATATCCGAAAAGGGCTTCATCTCCGTTCGTCCTGACCTGCTCCACAATCTCCCGGACAGAAGCCTCGTACGCTCCATAATCCGTACGGTTCCGGCTGAGAAGATTTCCAAGCACCTCACGCCTCGTCTTTTCATCCAGTCTGACAATTCTCATGATCCCGCTCCTCCTGAGCAGCATTTCCTCCACTTCCGCCTGCTGCAAGCATCTGACCGCCCGGCCTGTGCTGTCTGAATCCCTTCTGCCGACGGATCAGGCATCCTGAGCCGAAGACAGCCTCTCCTTCTCCTGTTCCCTGGTGAGCACCTCGTTCATTTCCCTGAGAAGCGCAGTGATCCGCCCGTTCTCCATCCGCATACTGACCGGATTCACAACCACTCTTGCAGAAAGCGGGCAGACCTCCTCGAGCACCTTCAGTCCATTGGACTTCAGCGTCGATCCGGTCTCGACAATATCTACAATCACCTCTGAGAGACCGACAATCGGCGCCAGCTCAATGGAGCCATTCAGCTTGATGATCTCGACCGTCTGGTTCTTCGTCTCATTAAAGTAATCCCTTGCAATCTTCGGATACTTCGTCGCCACCCGGATCTGCTGCTGTCCGTTCAGAAGCTTCTCAGCACTCTCGGGACCTGCCACGCACATCCGGCACTTTCCAAACCCCAGATCCAGCACCTCATAGATCTTGCGGTCCTCCTCCATGATCGTATCCTCGCCGACCACACCGATATCCGCTGCCCCGTACTCCACATATGTCGGCACATCCGGCCCCTTGGCTAGAAAAAAGCGGAGCCTGCGCGCCTCATCTGTAAAAATGAGCCTGCGTGTAGCCGGGTCATTCATTTCCTCACAGCTGATTCCTATCTGCTCCAGAAGCTTCATCGTCTGCTTCGCGAGCCGCCCTTTCGTGAGAGCGATTGTCAGATACCTCATCATATCCCCTCCAGCGCTGACCATTATTCTACCACAATCACAGACGCATAGCCGCCTTCCTCGCGCAGCCGTTCCGGCAGATGCGCGGGATCTTCCCCGCCTCTGAGACAGGAAAGGCTGCAGAGTTCCGTGTACTTTCCCTGTGCCCGGTAGGTCACCGCTTTCTTCAGCGCCTCCTTCCTGCAATTTTCCGCGTACAGGATCAGATAACGCTCGTGCTCCGGCAGAATATCGATTTTCTGCCTGCTGAGCGCGTTCATCAGCTGGCTCACGACAATCACAAACCCGACAGACGGCGTATCCTTTCCGAAATGAGACAGAAGGCCGTCATACCGGCCGCCCTTGACGACAGCCTCGCCGGTTCCGTAGGTGTATCCCCTGAAAATGATGCCCGTATAGTACATGTAGGCCGAGAGCATCCCGAAATCAAAGGAGACGGCGTCCTGAACCCCGTAGACCTGCAGAAGGTCGCGGACCTCCATCAGCCTCCTGACAGCCTCCTGCGCCTTCAGCCCCTCTGACAGCTCGTATGCCCGCTGCAGCGCGCCGTCGCCGTTCAGATCCGGAAGGGTCACAAGAAGCTCCCGCATCCCTTCCTCGATCTGCTTGTCCGACAGAAGCTTCCGGATTCCGAAGGTATTGTGGTTGTGCATCAGATTCCGGAGTTTTGCTTCCGTGTCCTCGTCCAGTCCTGCCTCACGCACAAGACTCTCGAAGAATCCGGCATGGCCGACACTGATCTGAAAATCGCTCAGACCGGACGCCGTCAGCGCTTCCGCAGCCATCGCGATCACCTCCGCGTCACCGTCCGCGGAGCCTTCCCCGATCAGCTCGGCTCCCATCTGGGTGGATTCTCTGAGCCTGCCCTGAAGCCCCTGGTAATTCACGAAGGTATTTCCCTGATAGGAAAGCCGCGCCGGCTTCATGTCCTGACTGAAGTACCGGCTCCAGGCTCTCGCGATTGAAGGTGTGAAATCAGGGCGGAGTACCAGCGTATGCCCCTCCCTGTCGAAGAATTTGTATAAATCCTTCGAGGGGATCGTCCCGACATCGTTCCCGAACACATCGAAAAACTCGAAAGTCGGGGTCTCGATGTCCTGGTATCCGTAGGAAGCCAGAACCCCGTGGAGCCGTTTCTCAAGAATCTTCTTTCTCGCACATTCCTCCCCGTAGATATCTCTCACGCCCTCCGGCGTATGAAGGATTTTCTGATTCATGTCCGCCTCTCCTTTCCGGTCTTCCGGACGGTTTCTGAACCTGGAGTCCGTTTTTCCGGCCCCGGTTCATCCTTGAATACTTTACTATGCTAATACTTTACTACGTTAAAGTGCCGCATGGGTCTGATTGTACTAAGGTTTCTTCCGGCTGTCAAGGGAGGCCGGCCTCCTCCCTCCCGTCCAGATCGAGCTGAAGGGCGTCAAGATACGGAAGCAGAAACCCATGCCGGTTCGGCCAGATCCGGTACCGGGTATCGATTTCACTGAAGGGAATCGACTTTCGTCCTCCGGCCTCCTTCCTGTCCCAGGCTTTCTTCAGGTCACAGAACGGCATATAGTAAAACTCATCCCGCCCCGAATAGTAGATCACCAGAAACGAAATGCCTCCCTGTCTCTCGAAGGCTTCCATGAACCGTACCTGATGCTCATGGACGTTCTGCAGACTGAAGGTATCCGTCTTGCTTTCCTTGGCATCAAAGCAGACCGGAATCCCCTGCACGGCGCCGATATAGTCAACGGTGCTCTTCTGGTCAAAGTATGCCAGCGTGATGTGCCGGGATTCCTTATCGAAATTGATCGGCGTGATCGGTGTCGGAATCTTCTGAACCAGCGCCAGATGCTTTTCCTGATACTGTTCGTTGGTCCGGTTGAGCAGCTCCTCAAGCGTACTACCCCGGAGCCCTCTTGACTGCCAGGTTGCCATTTATCCTTCCCCCATGACCCTTCGGAAATCCGCCGGGAGCGGTGCCGTGAAGGTTCTGCCCGAAAGCTTATCCAGCGGCGAATCCATCACGGGAAATGTCAGTCTCCCGGCATGAAGAAGCTGTCTTCTGACACCGAACTGTCTGGTCAGAAATGCATTCACGCCAGCGTCCCCATACTTCGGATCGCCGGCTACCGGGTGTCCGACCGATGCCAGGTGCGCCCGGATCTGGTGGCTGCGTCCTGTCAGAAGATCGACATCCAGAAGCGTCAGCAGGAGCCGGCGCTTCTGTGAACCGGTCCCATCTGCCCCGCCAGGGTACTCCTTTCCGGCAAATGCCCTTGGCGTTTTCGTCAGACAGACCGCCTGCTCCGGCGTATAGCTGGTCCGGATTCGCTGTGCGCCCTTCTCCTCCCGGCTCAGAACCCGGACCGTATTTGTACGTTCATCCTTGACGAGCCATCCGTCGATTCTCTGACCGCTCTTCACTTCCCCGCAGACCAGTGCCTGATAGTGCTTGCTGACTGTCCGGTCCCGAAAAAGCGCAGACAGTGCCTGCAGCCCCCTCATGGTTTTCCCAATTGCGACAATCCCGCTTGTATTCCGGTCAAGGCGATTGCAGACGGAAGGCCGGACCGTCTGAAGCTCCCTCTGTGTGATCGCCCCTTCTCTCAGCAGGTAGCCGATGGCGTACTCGTTGAGCGATAAATCTTCCGGCTTCGCCTTCTGTGTCAGCATTCCGGCCGGCTTGCAGACCAGAAGCACATGCTCATCCTCATACAGAATCCGGACAGAAGATGGGAAGTCTGGAAACGTCAGAACTTTCTCTTCCTGCCCTTTGCCTCCCATTGCAGACACTTCCCTGCCCGGCACTTTCCTGCCCGGCACTTCACTTCCCAATGTGCAGGGTCTTTCTGCAGAAAGCGTGTGATTCCTTACGGGAACCGCCTCGACACCCGGGACAGCTCCTGCGCAGAGCTTCTCCAGGGTTTCCCTGGCGAAATAGAGACGGACCACATCGCCCGCCTCCAGTTTTTCATTTCCATGCGCCTTATGACCATTCAGCGTGATATTTTTCTTCCGGAGCATCTTGTAGATGAATCCGGTATGCGCCTCTCTGAGGGAGCGCTCCAGAAAATGATCCAGCCGCATACCTGCCTGAAGGGCAGTCATCACGATCTCTCTCATAGCTCTCCGTCCGGTCTGTTCTCAGACCGATATGTTCCGGATGACCCGCATAACTGCCTCATCCCGCGTTTCTCCTTCGTGGACAGCGTCCGCCGCATGCTTCAGATTCGCCCGGTATTTGTCCGGGTCCTGCGCCAGCGCCCGGATCCGGTCCCTGTACTGGTCAAGATTCAGGAAAATATGGACATTCATTCCGTACAGCCCGTTGCTGCTCAGGATCTTTGCGATGTGCTTCTGCATGAACTCGAACAGCCCCCGGTTCGCGCTCGTGTAGGCTGCAACAAAGCTGCCGCAGACAACAACTGCATCCAGAGCGAGCCTCCCCTCCTCCGCCGTCACGCAGAGCTCATACCCTCGCGTCAGATTTCCGGCGATCGTCTCCGTTGCCTCATACGCCTCCTGGGAAAATGGCTTCTGCAGAAGCGCCATGATCATACTGACCGTCCACTTCGCCGCCGGAAGAATCCCGAGGATCGCAATGAGCGTAAACATATTCTTCCGGGTATGGTACCGGAAGATTCCTGTGAAATAAATCAGCAGTACAATACTGTACATCAGGATGACGATTCCGATCCGCTTCTTCTTCTCCCATGAAAAATATCCGTGCATCCCCTTTTCCGGATGCCGCTTTCTCTGTTCCTTCTCCATCATCTGCCCTGTCCTCTATAGCCCTTCCGTCCTCTGTCTTTGTCCTCCGCCCGGCGCGTCTTCCGGCTTGCAGACACTGTTTTTTCCCCCTGCTCCAGACGTCTCCCGGGTTCAGCCTTCTTCATGGTTTCCGGCCGGATCAGGCACTTCGGTCCGTAGCCGATCAGATCCTCCCTGCCGGTCAGATGAAGCGCTTCCTCGACGAGACTGCGCAGCTTCGGATTCTTATACTGCATCAGTGCCCGCTGCATGGCTTTCTCATGCGGATCCTTCGGCACGTAGACCGGCTTCATTGTCCTCGGATCGATCCCCGTCGCATACATGATGGTCGATACGGTGGACGGTGTCGGATAAAAGTCCTGCACCTGCTCCGGCTGGTGGTGAATGTCCCTGAGATATTCCGCCAGCTCCACCGCGTCCTGAAGTGTGCTGCCCGGATGGGAGCTGATCATGTACGGCACCAGAAACTGATTCATATGACAGCTCTGATTCATTCTGTAGTAGCGCTGCACAAACTGCCTGTAGACGCTGTTCTTCGGCTTGCCCATCATATAGAGCACCCGCTCCGACACATGCTCCGGAGCAACCTTCAGCTGCCCGGAAATATGATAGCTCACAAGTTCTCTCAAAAAATCATCACTTTTATCCAGACACACATAGTCGAACCGGACGCCGGAGCGCACAAATACCTTCCGAACGCCCGGAATCGCCCTGAGTTTTTTCAGAAGGTTCGTGTAGGCCACATGGGACACCTCGAGATTCCGGCATGGTTCCGGCCAGAGGCATTCGCGGTTCGGACAGACCCCCTTCGTGAGCTGCTTTTTGCAGGACGGCTGGTGAAAATTCGCAGTCGGTCCGCCTACATCGTGGATGTACCCTTTGAACAGTGGGTCTTTTGTCATCCGCTCCGCCTCCGCCAGGATGGACTCGTCGGAGCGCGTCTGCACGATTCTCCCCTGGTGAAACGTCAATGCGCAGAAGCTGCAGCCTCCGAAGCACCCCCTGTTTGAAATGATTGAAAACCGCACCTCCTCCAGCGCCGGGATTCCGCCCTCGCTGATGTAGTCCGGGTGGTAGGTTCCCGCGTACGGAAGTGCGTAGACATCATCCATTTCCTGCTGAGTCAGGGGCTTTGCAGGCGGATTCTGGACCACCCAGACCGTCCCGTAGGGCTCGACCAGACGTTTTCCGTTAAACGGGTCCGTGTTCTGCATCTGAATCCTGAAGCTTTTCGCCAGATTCAGCCGGTCCGCCTGAAGCTCCTCGAAGGATGGCAGCATCAGGTAATCGACAACATCCTCGTGCCGCTTTGTCTTATAGCAGGTTCCCGCGATAAATGTAAGATTGCTGACATCAAGTCCGCTGTCCAGCGCATCCGCAATTTCAACGATCGAGTGCTCGCCCATCCCGTAGGAGATCAGGTCCGCGCCGCAGTCCATCAGAAGCGACCGTCTGATTTTGTCCTCCCAGTAATCGTAATGCGCAAGCCGCCTCAGAGAGGCCTCGATGCCGCCGGCGATGATGGGGACATCGCGAAAAACGCTCCGGATCAGGTTGCAGTAAACCATGCAGGCACGGTCCGGCCGTTTTCCGCTCACGCCGCCCGGTGTGTACGCATCCTCATGACGACGTTTTTTAAAGACGGTGTAATGATTCACCATCGAGTCCATGTTTCCGGCTGAGACCAGAAAGCCCAGCCTCGGGCGTCCCAGCACGGTCACTGACTCCGGGTTCTTCCAGTCTGGCTGCGCAATGATGCCGACACTGTAGCCATGCGCCTCCAGCACTCTGGAGATGATGGCTGATCCAAAGGAGGGATGATCTACATAGGCATCGCCGGTCACATAGATAAAATCCAGCTGCCGGATGCCCCGCGCCTCCATGTCCGCTCTGGAAACCGGAAGAAACCGTTCTCTCGGGATATCACCCTGGGGGACATGCGCACGCGATGCATGCCGGCTTGCGGTCTCTTCCCCGCGCCTTTTCTGAGAAGCTGCTCCCGACCCTCCGGTAATCCGCTGCCCGGCCCTGGTCTTTCCGTTTTTCATTCTCCCGTTTCCAAGCATATGATTTGTTCTGCTTTCTGGCTTTTCCTTGATTCCGCTTCCCCGGCCCTGGTTCATGGTCCCTTCTTCCCGCCCTGCTTCCTGTCTTTCTTCTGAAAACCTGCTTTCTTCCTGTCAGAGACTGTCTCTTTCGGACAGCCTGTTTTACAGCAGAAGCTCCCTGAAATCTTCGATAAAAAAGTCACAGACCTCCACCAGCTCTGCCCTTCGGTCCTCTGAGTATGCATCCGCCACGCCGCAGACAGTCATCCCGGCCCGTTTTCCGGCAATTGCACCGCTTATGACATCTTCAAAAACGATGGACCGGGCGGGTACGATGCCGATTTGTCTTGCCGCTTCCAGATAGATGTCCGGGCTGGGCTTTCCTTTTCCGACCTCGTCCGCCGTCAGAATCCGGTCGAACAGCCCAAGCACATCATTTGCCTGAAGAGCTGTTTCCGCCAGTCTCCTTGAATTGCTGGTGCAGACTGCAAGCTTCATGCCTTTCCTGCGCATGGTCTCCAGCAGCTGCCTGGCCCCTGCCTTGAGCGGGACCTTCGACCTGTATCGCTCATACGCCATCTGGTTCCAGTCCTCCTGCATCTGTTCCAGCGAATCCGGAATCCGGAACCGCATTTTGAAGAGCTCTGCGGTCTCCGGCATGCTGAGTCCCTCGATGTCTCTCTGCAGTGCCCGTATATCACAGCCCTCAGCGCCTGAAAAGCGTGACAAATACTCGAGATCGATGTCTGTCCACATCCACATGGAATCCACCAGCGTCCCGTCCAGGTCAAACAGGGCTGCACGCTTATCCTTCAGAATCCTGCTGTCTGTCCTCTTCACGGTTCCTCCACCCTGACTGTATTTGCCTCCTCATACAGCTCCCTGAGTTCCCTGGCTGTCAGAGGCCTGTAAGCGCCTGGCGCAAGATCTCTGTCGAGCGTCAGACTTCCAATCGCGAGTCTCTTCAGGAAGATGACCTTCCCGCCGACTGCCTCAAACATCCGCTTCACCTGGTGGAACTTGCCCTCCCTCAGGGCGACTGCACAGAGGCTCTGGCCTTCCCCGCAGCGGGAATAGTCCCCCAGTGTCAGACTTTCTGAGCAAATCTGCCGCATACGGAGCGACAGCCCGGACGGGAGCGTTTCCGACTCTCTCTGCGCCGCGTCTTCGCCGTTCTCCCTCTCCATCCTCCAGAGAAAGTCTCCGTCGATTGAGAGCCGTCTCATAACCGCCGGGAGGGTCGGGTGCTTTTCTCCGATCTCCATCCCGCCGAGAAACATATCCTCGTGTGCTTTTGTCATCTCTCCGTCAACAACGGCAAAATAGATCTTCCAGACATGCCTGGATGGTGATATTAGCCTGTGTACCAGCATTCCATCGTTTGTCAGAAGAAGCAGCCCTTCGGTATCCTTATCGAGGCGTCCCGCCGGGAACAGCTTCCGGGCATAGGGCTGTGCAATCAGGTCAAGCACCGTCCGGGCTCTCCTGTCCTCTGTCACGGACAGGACCCCCTGCGGCTTATTCAACATCAGGTACACCATCCCTGCTGCCTTCACCTGTTTCCCACCGATCAGAATCTCATCGGAGGAAGGATTGATCTTCTGCTCCGGTCGGACAGCAGTTATCCCGTTGACTTCTACAAGACCACTTTTGATTTTCTTCTTCACTTCGCTCCTGGTCATCTCCGACTCTCCCGATAAGAACCGGTCAAGCCTCATCATGCTATCGTTCTGCTGCACTGTTTCACCCTTCCTGCCGAGCTGTCACATATTCCTGCAAGCCACAGCCGCCTTTCATCGGACAGGGCAGCTTCCCTCTGCCTTGTCCGATAAAAAGCCCCGACGTCATCTCATGCTCCGCACTCGATGATGAGTGGCTGCCTTTACAACAAGAGGCATCTGTCTTCCGACAGATGCCTCGTCATCTTCCTGTCTCCGAAGAAGAGCAGCCTGCCGGTCACTCCTCGTCTTTCTCTTTGTTTTCTTCCGAATCGGCTTCTTTGTCTTCCTCCGTATCCTCTTCGCTGACATCCGGCTTCGTCTGATAACTGGATGGTGCAAGCTGCGGGGAAAGCTCCCTGCGGTTCTTCGTGACAATGTCATAGCAGGACTGAATAGAATTGATGAAGTTATTGTACCGCGTCCCGGCTGAGTCCAACGTATGCCCCATGATCTTCTCAAGATTATCAAGCATCTCGTCCGTGTAGGCAATCGCACTCACACGGATATTGTTGGCATCGGTTGTCGCTTTGTCCACAATCTCCTGCGCCTGCTGGTTGGTCTGCTCAATCAGTCGGTTGGACTGCTCCAGCGCCTTCTGCATAACCTCACTCTCGCTGACAATCTTTTCCGCCTTCGCCTGCGCATCCGCGATGATCGTATCTGCCTTCTGCTGGGCATCTGCAAGAATGGCGTCCTTGTTGCTGATGATCTTCTGGTACCGCTTGATCTCATCGGGCGTCTTCATCCGCAGCTCACGGAGCATCTCCTCAAGCTCTTCCTTGTTGACCACAATCTTTGTGGAGGACAGTGCCTGAAACTTGCAGCCGTCGATATATTCTTCAATCTCTTCAATGATCTGTTCAATTCTGCTGGCCATCTTCTATACTCTCCTTAAAAGAAATCAGTCCATACTTTTCCTTCACGGCCTTCTCCACGGGTGACGGCACGAACCTGGAGATATCGCCTCCATAGGAGGCCACTTCCCGCACGGTCGTAGAACTCAGGTATGCATACTGAAGGCTGGTTGTCAGAAAGATGGTATCGATTGTCGGATCCATGATCCGGTTGGTCTGCGCCATCTGCAGCTCATATTCAAAATCCGTGATTGCCCGCAGCCCGCGAACGATAAATTCCGCTCCCTCTTCCTTCGCGAACTCGACCGACAAGCCTGAAAACGACTTGATCCGGACATTGCTGATGTCACTTGTCACAATCTGTAACATCTTAACACGTTCCTGAACAGAAAA
This sequence comes from uncultured Lachnospiraceae bacterium, assembly GCA_902761585.1. Lineage (GTDB taxonomy): Bacteria > Bacillota > Clostridia > Lachnospirales > Lachnospiraceae > Porcincola. The sequence continues at coordinate 37,517 of CACWKX010000004.1, read as the reverse complement.
CAATGGCGTTTTCGCCTTATTCACAAGCACTGCCACGACCAGCTGATCTACCATCTCGGCGGACCGTTTGATAATGTCCAGGTGACCGTATGTGACCGGGTCAAAGCTTCCCGGATAAACCGCAACTCTTCTCATCTGTGCTACCCATCGTCTCCGGCACCGCTTTGGGTTCCGCTGCATATTTTTTCAGAAAGACGTGTTTGCTCTTTTTTCCGTATTCCTTCACACGCTCGATCCGGTACCCGAGCGCCTCCGCTTCCGAAAAATCGGTCTCCAGCGATGCCTCCACAACGATCAGTGTCTGATCATCCGCAATCGAGCTGCCTGAAAGCGCACGGAGCGTCTCCATCTCAAGACCCTTGTCATAGGGCGGATCCATGAAGATCACGCCGAACGGGCGCTCGCCGTCCATCCCGATGACTGTCCGTACCACATCTCCTGCGATCACACGTCCCTTGTCCGCAAGGTGTGTGAAATTCAGGTTGGCACGAATCACGGTCACCGCCTGCCTGCTGCTGTCGACAAATGCGGCAGAGGAGGCTCCTCTGCTGAGGGCCTCGATCCCGATCGCCCCCGAACCGGCATACAGATCCAGAAATCTGCAGCCGGGGATCAGCGGTGCCAGTATATTGAACAGCGTCTCCTTGATCCGGTCTGTCGTCGGTCTCGTCTGCATCCCGGCCACTGTCCGGAGCGGAAGGCTCCTTGCACTTCCGGCTATCACTCTCATCTGAAACTCCTTCTTTTTCAGTCAGTCATCATGCCTGACATTGTTCCGCCAGTCAAAATCCCCCCGGTCCATCGCCAGAATCATGGCTTCTGCCGTCGCGATGTTCGTTGCAACCGAGATATTATAACGGTCACATTCCTGTGTGACCGAAAGAATATCGAGCTGGTTGGGGCTCGTCTCAATCGGATTGTAGAAATAGATGACCAGATCCAGATCATTTCTCTGGATTCTGTCGATAAACTGGTTCTCGCCGCCGACGGAACCGGAAAGGAACTTATGAACGTGCAGATTTGTCGCCTGCTCGATCCGCCGTCCGGTCATCTCCGTTGCGTACAGATTATGTTTTGCAAGTATGGACTTGTAAGCCACACAGAAGTTCTCTATCAGGTCTTTTCTGTTGCTGTCAGCAATAAAACCAATATTCATCTTTCTGCCTCCCTGTGACAGCGCCCCTGACCCACAAATCATATGTGAATTATTTACATAATTTGTGCATCATTGTTGCGAATATCTGTTATCTTTCACAGTATAACATACTCGTTGCCGCTTTGCTGATAAATTGAGGCAAAATCTCAGTCTTTTTGTTTCCTTTGGATATCAAACGATGTCGTTCTCATCAGATAGCAGATTTCCTTCTTCGTGGTCATCGTCAGATTAAAGGCCTTGGCTGCTCCTGCACACAATCCCTCCTTGAATGCCATCTCATAGTCGCCATCGGAATCCAGATAGCCTGCCAGAAATCCTGCGATCATGGAGTCACCTGCACCGACGGTATTGACCACCTTTCCCTTGAGCGCATCTGAGCTGAAGATCTCACCCTGCTCGGTCAGAAGAACCGCGCCATCTCCCCCGAGGGAGACCAGCACATTGCGCGCTCCCATATTCTGGAGCTTTGCTGCATACGGGACCGCCTCCTCACGGCTGTGGATCCGGACACCGAAGATGTCCCCCAGCTCGTCGGCATTCGGCTTGATCAGCCAGGGGTGATACTTCAGCGTGCCGGTCAGAAGCTCCTTTTCCGCATCGACAATTACACGAAGCCTCCGTCCCTTCAAAAATTCCAGAATCTGCTCGTACATATCGGAAGGAAGGGACGGAGGGATATGTCCGGCCAGGACAATCGTGTCCCCATCGATTAGGAACCGGAGCCTGCTGAACAGTGTCCCGATATCCTCCTGTGTGATCTCAGGCCCCTGCCCGTTGATCGCCGTCTCCGCATCGGAACGGATCTTCATATTGATCCGGGACATGCCCCGCTCAACCTGAATAAAATTGCCTTCCACGCCACCGACCCGGAGCAGTCGTTTGATTTCGGCACCTGTGAACCCCGCGATAAATCCCATCGCGGTTGTCAGGTACCCAAGATCATTGAGGACAAGCGATACATTCACGCCCTTTCCGCCCGGGAAGACATCCTCTGATTGTGTCCGGTTAATAGCGCCTGTCTGAAAATGATCAACTGAGACCACATAATCCAACGTCGGGCTCAGCGTCACAGTATATATCATCATCTTCCTCCATGCGAATAGAAATCCGACCTCATCTGCGTGCTGGTTTCAATATACAACATTTTTTACGGAATCTGAACATGTTCTTTAACATTTATCGGTCGATTCGTCCTTCTGTATATCAGAAAATGGTACGTCAGATCGAAGTATGCATATTCCTCGCTTTTCTCCTCGCATAGAAAATCAGGATTCTCATCCAGATTCGGGAAATAGGCATCCGCCTGATAGCTTCTGTCAATTTTCGTCACATAGACGGTCTCCGCGTACGGGAGAAGCTGCCGGTAGACGCTCTCCCCGCCGATGCAGAAGACCTCCTGTCCCTCGCAGTTTTCGCGAAGATACGCCATCAGCTCCCCGATCTCATGAACAACGGCTGCCCCGTCCGGTTTGAAATCTTCATTCCGGGTCAGGACAATATTCGTGCGGTTCTTCAGGGGCCTTCCGCCCGGAAAGCTCTCAAGCGTACGTCTTCCCATCACGATCACATGGTTCATCGTCTTTCTGCGGAAAAATTTCATATCTTCAGGTATCGATACGAGCAGTTTATTGCCATAGCCGATCCCCCAGTTGGAATCGACCGCCACAATCATATTCATATGTCGTTCCCTCCTCAGATCGCAACCGGAATGTTCCGAATCTGCTCATGGTACTGGTAGTTCTCGACATGAAGATCGTCGGTTGTGAATTGATAAAAGTCGTGGACCTCCGGATTCAGCCAGACCTTCGGCGCAGGGTAGGGCTCTCTGCTGATCAGTTCCTGAATCAGCGGCACATGACGATCATAGATATGCGCATCCGCGATCATATGGACAAGAACCCCCGGTACCATGTCCGAGACCTGAGCAATCATCATCAGAAGAAGCGCATACTGGGCAACGTTCCAGTTGTTCGCAGTCAGAACATCGTTGGACCGCTGGTTCAGCACAGCATTGAGCACCAGCTTCCCGTCTCCCCTCTCCTGTGTGACGTTGAACGTCATGCTGTAGGCGCATGGGTAGAGGTTCATCTCATGGAGATCCTGATGCACATAGAGGTTCGTCAGGATCCGCCTGCTGAACGGGTTATGTCTGAGGTCATAGAGCACACGGTCGGTCTGATCAAACAGTCCCTCCTTATAGACATGCTTCACGCCCATCTGGTAGCCATATGCTTTCCCGATGGAACCGTCCTCATCCGCCCACTCATCCCAGATGTGGCTGTGGAGATCATGCACGTTGTTCGACTTCCGCTGCCAGATCCACAGAATTTCATCCATGGCGCTCTTAAGCGCCGTCCGCCGCAGCGTCAGTGTGGGGAACTCCTTCCTGAGGTCGTACCGGTTGCAGATACCAAACTGCTTGATCGTGTAGGCCGGCGTTCCGTCCGGCCAGTGCGGCCGGACCTTCTCTCCGCGCGTATCCGTGCCATTCTCCAGAATGTCTCTGCACATGTTGATAAAAATATGATCACATTGACTCATGTTCTTCTCCTTGAAGATGCCGACCTGTATACGTGTCCAGTACCCTATGTTCGCGTCCTGTGTTCGCGTCGCTTCAGGTTCCCAGCGTTTGCGTCCCGTTCCCTATGGCCGCGATCTGTGCTTTCGTCGCTTCAGGTTCCCAACTTTGCAAACGATGTCTCCTCCGCAAACCCGGATGCATTCTGCAGGAACAGGATATCCGTATAGCCGCCTGAGGCCATCAGGTCTGAAAGGCTTGCGTTGTAGTACCGCAGATCCAGCAGGTCAACCTCATCGAAGTCCGCATACGTGAACGGAGCAAAGCAATGCGCATACGAGTCCTTGATAATCAGAAGCTTTCGCCCTGTCCTGCTCTCCGGCATCTTCGACTGAATCAATCCATAATTTCCGCCATAAAAGTACGAATACTTGTCTTTTTTGTCCAGGAAGGAATCATCATAGATGCTGTTTCTCACATCGTCCGACTGGTTGTAAACCAGGTAATAGTCCTCTTCTTCTGCCGGGTCATAGCGCTGGATACTGTCGGCCCTTCCGCGGATACCAAGTTTGGACGAGATGGTTCCCTCGAAATCCTCTGTCACCGTGACCGGGCTGTAGGCTCCGATGGAAAGCCCCTTCTCCTTTGCCCACGCCTGATAGACATACCAGGCAGCAAGTGTCTTCCAGTGATGATCGGTGCGATAGTAAATCTCCTCATCCTTATGCGCGTTCAGAATCTTCCCGGTGTCAAAGAAAACACCGTCCGGAAGTGCCGCCCTCACCTGGCTGATATAGGTTTCCTCATCGTATGGCTGTGCAAAGGCCGGGAGCTTCTCCCTTAGAATATCGACAGCATTCGGCACAATCATCACGGTCACATGGTCCGCCCCAAGCGTCTCCGACTGTTTCTTTGCAAATGAAGCCAGCAGGCTGATATTGGCCTTCGCCTGATCGGTTGTAAAGCTTCCCTCGTGGCTCTCAATCAGATAGCCGTCTTTTGCAAAATAAACTCCGCTGATCTCCTTCTTTCCGGTTGCCAGCTCAAAGTCCGTCTTCAGTGTGATCCACCCGTCACGGCCGATAAACTGATCAGACAAATAGCTCTCATAGTCTTTTGCAAACTGACCGGACAGGAGAGTGCCGATGCTGAAGGAAGGCCGCATCGCCAGCGAACGGTTCTCCGTCTCGGAGCGCTCATTCTGCGGCTTGATCACCGTTGCCGCCGCGATCCCGAAAACCAGAACCAGGAACATCAGTGTGACATTGACGGAAACAGTCCTGTTCATAGAAGGATGCCAGTCGGCCTCTTTCTGAAATTTCATGTGAATCTACCTCCAATCTGCTGGGCATCTTCTGACCGGCTCCAGGGGTACAGCCATGCCCCGCAAGTAAGGCCAGCCCGAGCCTGGGCACTGCCCGCTGGAATTGATACAATGCCTGCCTGCGTCAAGACATTTCCAGCCGGAATTGATGCACTGCCAGCCTGAGCTTTCTTCAGAAACGGAAGTACAAAAACGGATTGTAGGACGCCCCGACCAGATACGCGACGCTGAGCAGAAAGACGCCCAGGTAAAATCCGATCCGAAGCACCAGGGTCAGGACGCTGCTGCCCTCCACGCGCCGAAGCAGCCGCTTTGCCAGCCTCTTCGGAAGCTCCGTGCTGCCAAGAATCAGGCACACCAGCAGAACCGCATTTGAATAAAGAAGGTAGATGCTCTCCTTCGATAAAAAGCCCGCGGCAGGAACAAACATTGCCTTCAGGTATCCCATCTTCCCAGTGATCTCGTTGAAGGAGAAGATGAACCAGCCGATCATCACCGAAAACATCGTATAGATGTGCTGAACTGCGGGCGAAAGCTTCTCCAGATACTTTCCGAAGAGCAGCTTCTCAAACAGCAGCAGCACACCATAGTAGACGCCCCAGATCATGAAATTCCAGTCCGCTCCGTGCCAGATTCCGGTCAGAAGCCAGACAATCATGATGTTGCGGATCTGCTTCCACTTTCCCTTCCGGTTTCCTCCGAGCGGGATGTAAACATATTCACGGAACCAGGTTCCAAGCGAGATGTGCCACCGCCTCCAGAATTCCGTCACGCTCCTTGACTCATACGGGTGTTCAAAGTTCTCGAGAAAGCGGAACCCGAACATATGACCAAGCCCGATCGCCATGTCCGAATAGCCGGAGAAATCGTAGTAGATCTGGAATGTATAGGAGGCAATCCCAATCCAGGCTGTCAGGGTCGGGATCCCCGCCGGATCCTGCACCTTGATGCTGTCCCAGAGCACGCCTGCATTGTTCGCCAGAAGAACCTTCTTCCCAAGCCCGATCATGAAACGGTTGACGCCATCGGCAAACTCCTGTGTGCTCTCTGTCCTCGACCTCAGCTGCGCATCGATCGTCTTGTACTGGACGATCGGTCCTGCAATCAGCTGCGGAAACATCGTGACGTAGGCGCCGTAAGAGATGACATTCTTCTGAACAGCCGCATTTCCGCGGTACACATCGATGACATACGATATCGTCTGGAAGGTATAAAAGGAGATGCCGATCGGAAGCGTGAGCGAGAGCAGCGGGATCGACGAGCCGGACAGACTGTTGATGGTTCGCAGAACAAAATTCGCATACTTGAAGTACGCCAGAAGTCCAAGACCAGCCGCCACGGCAGCGGCCAGCGCCAGCTTTGCCTTTCTGTCCTCCCCCGCTCTGCGGAAATGATCGACCAGAAGGCCTCCCGTGTAGGAGACCAGAATCGACACGATCATCAGAAAGACGTAAACCGGCTCCCCCCATGCATAGAATACAAGGCTGACAAGGAGAAGAACCAGATTCCGGAGCTTTGCCGGGACAACATAATAAATCAGAAGAACCACCGGTAGAAACCGGAAAAGAAACAGCAGACTGCTGAAAACCATTCTAGATACCCGCCTGAAAACTGTAAGTTGCCATGCTTTACTTTAAACCCGATTATTATATAATATAAAAATACGCTGTTCAAGATTTCCAACCCTGCAGCAGACAATCGTTCAAGAATCGGTGAAAAAACTATGCCATCCTCTCAAACAACTACCAAGACAAGCTCCACCGTCCGCAGAAGGCGGAAAGGGAACTCCGGGCGGACGATGATCCCGCGCCTGCTGGCTCTTGTAATCGTTTTCATTGCCGTCTTTGAAGGCAGAATCATCCATACACTCCTCACGCACCGGGTCAGTCCCTCTTCTTCCAGCGTCACTGCCACGCAGGGAAAGACTGCTTCTGACGCTTCGCAGAATCAGGACAAAACTGTGTCCACCCCATCGGCGGGGGCAACATCGTCCAGCAGCAACCCGGACCAGGGACTGGCCGGGCTGGCAACGGTCTCTGTTTCCGATGCGACAACGGCACAGGATGATACCGCCAGTACTGACAGCACGCAGCAGACCAATGCTTCCGGTTCCGGTGAGACCATCGACAGCGCCGCCGTTGTTCCTGCCCAGAGCGACTCGGTCGACGACTCCTATTTCTCAGATGCCGTCTTCATCGGAGACTCAAGAATGGAAGGCTTCCGGAACGCCTCCGGCATCACGCAGGGCACCTTTCTGACCGGAGTCGGTCTCTCCATCAACGACATGGACAAGCAGATCATTTCGACAGCGGATGGCAATATATCTGTCTACCAGGGACTGAGCGGCCGGAAGTATAAGAGGATCTACCTGATGCTTGGCACCAATGACCTCGGCTTCTATCCATGGAACCAGTTCCAGCCGACCTTTGAAAAGGCCATCCGGCAGTTCCATGCACTTCAGCCGGATGCCATCATCTATATCTGCTCGGTCATCTATGTGGAGGAGTCCAAGATCGCGAAGGGCTTTGAGTATGACAACAACCAGAATGTACAGACAATCAACCAGTATATTCTGTCTACCTGCGAGGATCTGTGGTACAGCTACTATCTCAACCTGAACGAGATCTTTTCGGACGGAAATCATGAGCTCATCTCTGGTGCTTCTGCGGATGGGATTCACCTTGAGCCGGAATACTGTGCTCAGATGCTCACCTACCTGAAGTCCCACTATATCAGCGACTCCGACTGGAGCCAGGTCTTTGCAGCCAACGGCGGAGACAGTTCCGCCTCCGGCTCTGAGACAGAAGGGGCAACGGCCCAGGCCGGCTCATCCACTTCCCAGATCGATGAATCAGCAGCGCAGTCCGATGCGGCGGCCTCCTCCGGATCCGACGGCGACGAGGATGTCAGTGCCGGCTGACGAACGCATCTGCCGCAGCACACATTCACTCTTTTTATCGGAGCCAGACTGTTGCCAAGTTGTGGCTGAGCAGCCTTGCAATGGCAGCTTCAATCTGCTAAGATTCCGTAGACAAACAGAGTTTGTGGAAAAACCAATCAAACGATAAGGGGTTATCATATGAAGAGATTTCGTAAAATCGCTGCTGTTATGCTCGCTGCAGTCTGTGCAGCACTTCTCCTGACTGCCTGCGGCGGAGGAGGCTCGAAGGGGACTTCCTCTGTCGATGTCTCAGCGCTTGCAGATGAGCTGAACAAGGACACTGTCAAAAACGACACGCTGACAGAGACAAGCTCCGATATGCTTTCCAGCATCTATTTCTTCAAGGACGGTCAGGTCACGGAGAGCAAGGCATACATGAGTTCCGGTTCCACAGCCGATGAGATCTGTGTGGTCAAGTGCCGGGACGATGCGACCACCGAGGATGTGGAGAAGCTCTTCCAGTCCCGGGTTCAGAAACAGTCCGATCTTTACGCCACCTACAAGGCGGAGGAAAGCGACAAGCTGAAGAAGGCCATCATCAAGTCAACCGGAAGCTACACCGTCCTGGTTGTCTGTGATGACTATGATAAAGCGAACGAGATTCTTTCAAAATACGGATTCTGAGTCACAGGATTCATGGTCATGGGATTCGGGGTCATGGGATTCGGAGTCAGAGGAATCGGAGCCGGCGTGTCCGGCGCCTGAACTCTGCATCAGGCATGCAGGAGGAATCAGACATCAGCAGCAAAAAAGCGGGCCGCCAGCCAGTGGCGGGGCCCGCTTTTTCTGTACATTCTCCGTCTGTCATTCATCCTTCTGCGCTGTGCGGTCAGGTTCATCAGCCGGATCAGCCGCACAGCTGGATGATCGCGTCCGCAAAGATTTTCACGCTCTTCACAAGCACATCGATGTCGACAAATTCATCATCGCCGTGCATCCGGTTGTCGACGCCTTCCACCTCGCAGCCGAACGCGACACCTCTCTTCAGGCCATGGACATAGGTTCCGCCGCCAATAGCCATCGGCTTGCCCGGCTTGCCGAAATAGCGCTCATAGCTCTGAAGAAGCGTTTTGACAAATGGCGAATCCGCAGGCACATAGTGGGCCGGTGTCATCGGACCATCCTCCATCTCGAATCCCTTCTGCCGGAGCATGACTCTGATCTTCTCCGTCAGGTTCTCCTCTGTCGCGCAGAGCGGCGCTCTGCAGTCAAACTCCGCCGTCAGCTTTCCATTCTGAAGCTTCAGGATATCCAGACTGAGCGTCAGTTCGCCGCTCTCCTCATCGCAAAGATCAACCCCAAGCGCCTTCCCGTGGCAGTCTCCGAACGGAAAGAGCTCAGCCAGTCCCAGGAGTGCATGAGTCGTCTTCGTCCCTGCAAGAGGAAGCCTGCTGATGAAAAAAAGCAGGGCTGTCAGGGCATTGACGGAGCCGTTGTCCGGCATGGCCGCATGGCCTGTCTGCCCCTTGACATGAACGAACTCACGGTCGCTCCTCAGCTCCCAGGTCACAGCCGCCTTTGTCTTCTTCTCTGTCTCTCGCGCAGCTTGTTCAAGCTGCTCCTTCGTCAGTCCCCGGAACGCGGCATCCGCAGTCCCCGGCACGACATTTGCCTTTGAGCCTGCGTCAATTTCAAGGACACAGGGTATGTGGTAGTCCTCCGGAAGGTCGGCGGTAAACTTTTTCGCCAATCTTGCCTTCTCGATATTGATCAACGGGAAGTTTGCATCAGGTGAAAATGTATATTCTGCCTCCTTCTCAATTCCATAGTAGTGCTCCAGATCGGAACTGCCGCACTCCTCGTCCGCACCCAGGATCAGCCGGACGCCATGGCGCAGACCGATGCCCAACTCCGAGACAGCACGCATGGCATAGAATGCCGCAATGGCTGGTCCCTTGTCATCCGCTGTTCCTCTTCCATAGAGGTAATGATCTTCCTGAAGCGGCTCAAACGGCTGCGTTTTCTTCCAGTCCTTCGAGACCGGCACGACATCGAGATGGGCAAGAATGTCCAGACTCTTCTCTCCCTCTCCGGCAAGATCTGCTGTCATGCAGTAGTTGTCGTAGTTGTGAACCTGAAACCCCTTCGATTCAGCCAGCCGCGCCATTGCAGTCAGCGCCGCCGCCGGTCCTTCGCCGAACGGCTTTCCTTCCTTCGCTTCGCCCTTTGTGCTGTCAATGCGCACAAGCGCAGAAATATCGTCCGTCATCTCCTGTCTGTGCGCCTCCGCCCAGACGTCCAGACGATCTGCATATTCTGAATGATCCATATGATAACCTCCCTTGCTGCGTGATACCCTGCATTATACGCTGTCTTGTTCCCCCTGTCGAAATGTTTCTGCGGCTGTGATACAATCTGTTTCAAACATGTATGTTTGATTGAATCCGGAAAGGGCGGAGGTGAAAACTGCCATGAAAAAGGAAGGTTATTATTCGTCAGGTCAGTTCGCAAGGCTTGCGGATGTCTCAGTCCGGACCATCCGGTTCTACGATCGGCAGAATGTACTCAAGCCCTCATTCGTGGATGCGCACGGTGCCCGGTTTTACACAGACCGGGACCTTGCCTCTCTCCAGCAGATTCTGCTTCTCAAGTACCTTGGCTTTTCTCTGGAGGAGATCAGGGGCATGACCATCGGCGGGTCGGACTACAGCCATATCTCCCGGATGCTTCGCATACAGGAAAAACTCGTCCAGGACCGCATCGAACAGATGCAGACGGTCGCCGAGGCGATTCGTGATACCGAGGAGGAGCTCCGCCGCGGTAATGTCAACTGGCAGAATATGCTCGACCTGATCCATCTGACCGGCATGGAGCGCTCTCTTGCATCCCAGTACAGAAGCGCTACGAACCTCTCCGCCCGCATCGCGCTTCACAGCCTCTATTCGACAAATCCGGAAGGGTGGTTTCCCTGGCTCTACCAAAGGCTGGAGCTTACACCTGGCATGCGTGTTCTGGAGGTCGGCTGCGGAGACGGTGCCCTCTGGACCTGTCGGCACGAAGGTCTCCCGCATCCCATCTCCATCGTACTGTCGGATATATCAGACGGCATGATACGGGACGTTCGGCGGAATATCCGTCAGGCCATTTCCACTGCTGACAGTCAGGTTTCTGATCAGGCCGGTCCTGCTGATGGCTGGCAGGCTCTCCAGCCCTTCACCTTCCAGGTCTTCGACTGCGCCAACATCCCATACCCGGACAAAACCTTTGACCTTGTCATCGCCAACCATGTTCTGTTCTATGCAGATGATCTGCCCGGAACGCTTCAGGAGCTTGCACGCGTCCTGAAACCGGGCGGGCGTCTTATCTGCAGCAGCTACAGCAGCCGCCATATGCATGAAATCCGCGATCTTGTCCGTCTATTCGACAGTCATATCTCGCTCTCACAGGGACAGCTGTATGAGCGCTTCGGTCTGGAAAACGGGCTGGCGCTTCTCTCCCCGGTTTTCTCCTCCGTCCGTCTGCTTCGATATGAGGATGGACTGAGGATTACCGACCCACAGCCGCTCATCGAATATATTCTCTCCTGCCATGGCAACCAGAACCAGTACCTGGTCAACCGGTACAAAGAGTTTCAGACATTTGTAAAAGAACAGGTTGGAAATGAATTCTACGTCACAAAAGATGCTGGTATTTTTGTCTGTACGCTCTGATCGCCTTAAATTTTCTGTATTTTCTCTGAAGGCTTGAAGGTGACGTAGCGTCACCATATACACTGTAGCCAGTTAAAGCCTGCCGGAGCCCGTACGGGTCATACAGAAGCATCAGGTATTTCCGGCAGGCTCCAGCACGAGAAAGGAGTTCTGATACATGAAGGGAATCATTCTCGCCGGCGGATCCGGCACGCGCCTGTATCCGCTCACCATGGTCACCTCGAAGCAACTGCTTCCGATCTATGACAAACCGATGATCTACTATCCGATGTCGGTCCTGATGTCTGCCGGTATCCGGGAGATTCTGATCATCTCGACGCCGCAGGACACGCCGCGCTTCCGCGAGCTGCTCGGTGACGGGCATCAGTTTGGCGTCCACCTGAACTATGCGGTTCAGCCCAGCCCGGACGGACTTGCACAGGCCTTCATCATCGGGAAGGAATTCATCGGATCCGACGAAGTCACGATGATCCTCGGGGACAACATTTTCTTCGGTCATGGACTGAAGAAGCGCATGAAGACCGCCATCAAGAACGCGGAGTCCGGCCGCGGGGCTACGGTCTTCGGGTATTACGTCGATGATCCGGAGCGCTTCGGCATTGTCTCCTTCAACAAAGAAGGAAAGGCCGTCTCGATCGAGGAGAAACCGAAGAAGCCGAAGAGCAACTACTGCGTGACCGGCCTGTACGTGTATGACAACCGCGTCATCGAATACGCTCAGAACCTGAAGCCATCCGCGCGCGGAGAGCTGGAAATCACCGACCTCAACCGCATCTACCTGGAACATGGCGACCTCAATGTCGAGCTTCTGGGACAGGGCTTCACCTGGCTCGATACCGGGACGCACGAGTCGCTTGTGGATGCGACCAACTTCGTCAAGACGGTCGAGCAGCACGAGCACCGCAAGATTGCCTGCCTGGAGGAAATCGCCTACAACAACGGCTGGATCAGCAAGGAGGAGGTCCTCGAGGTCTACAATATTCTGAAAAAGAACCAATACGGGCAGTACCTCAAGGACGTTCTCGACGGCAAGTATATCGACAAGACACAGTGACAAGCTGACCGATTAAGCTGACCGATTCCCGGGAGAATCGTTCAAGGCGCGGAAAGTCAGCTGATCAGACACACAGAAAGGACTCTGTTTATGAATATCATCGTCACCGGCGGAGCCGGCTTCATCGGCTCCAACTTTATCTTCTACGAAATGAAAGCCCATCCAGAGGACCGGATCATCTGTCTCGACAGCCTGACCTATGCAGGAAACCTGTCCACCCTGAAGCCTGTCCTCGACAAACCGAACTTCCGCTTTGTAAAGGAGTCCATCACGGACCGCGAGGCGGTTGAGCGGCTCTTTGAGGAGGAGAAACCGGACATTGTCGTCAACTTTGCTGCGGAGAGTCATGTCGACCGCTCGATCGTGAATCCGGACATCTTTCTTGAAACCAACATCCACGGAACAACGATCCTGATGGATGCCTGCCGCAAGTACGGCATCCGCCGGTTCCACCAGGTTTCTACCGACGAGGTATATGGTGATCTGCCGCTTGACCGCCCGGATCTCTTCTTTCATGAGGATACCCCGCTTCACACCTCCAGCCCGTATTCCAGCTCCAAGGCGTCCGCGGATCTGTTTGTCCTGGCATACCACAGAACATTTGGCCTTCCCGTTACCATTTCCAGGTGCTCCAACAACTACGGACCGTATCAGTTCCCGGAGAAACTCATTCCGCTGATGTTCATCAACGCACTGAATGACAAGCCACTCCCGGTCTACGGCGAGGGAAAGAATGTCCGCGACTGGCTCTATGTGGAGGATCACTGCCGCGCGATCGATCTGATCATGCGCAAGGGCAGAGACGGCGAGGTCTACAACGTTGGCGGACACAATGAGATGCACAACATTGACATTGTGAAGCTGATTTGCGACGCGCTCGGAAAGCCCTACTCCCTGATTACGCACGTAGAGGACCGCAAAGGACACGACAGACGCTATGCCATCGACCCGACCAAGATTCACAATGAGCTGGGCTGGCTTCCGGAGACGAAGTTCGCGGATGGCATCAGGATGACCATCGACTGGTACAAGACACATGAAGACTGGTGGAAGCCAATCATTTCCGGAGAATACCAGAACTACTACCAGAAGATGTACGGAAACAGGAAAGAAGTCTGACAAGGATGAAAACGATGAATGTACTGGTAACAGGAGTTGGCGGTCAGCTCGGCCATGACGTGATGAACGAGCTCTACAAAAGAGGCTATCAGGGAACCGGATCGGATATCCAGCCGGAATATGCCGGGGCGCAGGATGGAAGCCCTGTCACAACTATGCCTTATATCTCCCTTGATATCACAGACCAGGATGCCGTCATGAAAGCGGTCCAGACGCTTCGACCTGACGTCATTGTCCACTGCGCCGCATGGACAGCAGTCGATCTTGCCGAGGATGACGACAAGGTGGCGAAGGTCCGCGCCGTCAACGTTGGCGGAACCCAGAACATCGCGGACGCAGCAAAAGCCATCGATGCAAAGATGGTCTACCTTTCCACAGACTATGTCTTTGACGGACAGGGAGATACGCCGTGGGATCCGGATTTCAAGGGTTACAAGCCGCTGAACGTCTACGGCCAGACGAAGCTTGACGGGGAACTGGCAGTCTCCGGTACCCTCGACAAGTATTTTATCGTCCGGATTGCATGGGTTTTCGGCAAGAACGGAAAAAATTACATCAAGACCATGCTGAATATCGGCAAGAACCATGATGAACTGAGAATCGTCGATGATCAGATCGGGACGCCGACCTACACATTTGACCTGGCGTCGCTTCTGGTCGATATGATTGCAACAGAAAAGTATGGGTATTTCCATGCGACCAATGCGGAGATTCCAGCCTCCGAGGGCGGGTATCTCATGGATGGAACAAAGAGTGCGTCGCCGGAGGCTGTCTATACAAAGGAAGGCACGAAGACGGGCTATATCAGCTGGTACGATTTCTCCCGCGAGATTTTCCGCCAGGCTGCGCTGCTCGGCCACGACGAGTACAGCGAGAAGAATCTCCGGCTCATCCCGGTCAGCACGGCTGAATACGGGCTGTCCAAGGCAAAGCGCCCCTTCAACAGCCGTCTCGACAAAACGAAGCTCGTCAGGGAGGGCTTCACTCCTCTTCCGGACTGGAGAGATGCTCTGTCAAGATATCTGAAGGAGCTTGGGTACTAAAGCCAGACGTTTTCATGCTGTCGGCCGGCCTTACGTGCCGGCTGCATGATGTAAAGAAAGGATCATACGAATTACATGGGACAGATTACAGTCAATCAGACACCGATCGACGGCCTCTACACCATTCTGCCGACTGTACACGGCGATAAAAGAGGCTATTTTACAGAAACCTACAACGAGCGCGACATGAAGGAAGCCGGCCTTGACATGGTCTTTGTCCAGGACAACCAGTCCTCCTCGACAAAGGGTGTGCTGCGCGGGCTTCATTTTCAGAAGAAACATCCTCAGGGAAAGCTGGTCCGCTGCATCCGCGGGACCGTCTTCGACGTTGCAGTTGATCTGCGTGAGGGCAGCAAAACCTTCGGCCAGTGGTACGGCGTGGAGCTTTCCGAGGACAACCACCTTCAGTTCTACATCTCACCAGGATTCGCACATGGCTTCCTTGTGCTCTCCGACATCGCAGAGTTCTGCTATAAGGTGACAGATTTCTACACACCTGGCGATGAGGGCGGTATCGCCTGGAACGACCCGTCCGTCGGCATCAAGTGGCCGCATGTCGTCGGTTCCTATCCCGGCTGCGGAGACGCCTCCGGCTATCATCTCGATGACGGAACACCGCTGAACCTGGCGCAGCGCGATATGGATTTCGACGTTCTTGCGAAAACCTTTCATTTTACCTAAAAGAGGACATCAGGGAAGTATTCCTGACTCGATCAAGTCACTCATATCGTTCTCCGTTTCTACACTCATTGCCTCAGATCACGCATCGTCCAGCCTCATGGTCCTTCAAACTCTGATGGTTCCGGTCAATTCCCATGAATACGATGCTTCGTCGGTATAAGAATACCGCCAGCTGATTGCTCAGCTGGCGGTACATTTTTATGATTCACGCTCCACTTGACGGGCAGAACCCCACCGCACGATCAGACCTTGCAGCTTATTGTTTTCCGGATCTTACTCGACGGTCACGGACTTTGCAAGGTTCCTCGGCTTATCGACATCCAGGCCTTTTGCACAGGAGACATAATAGCCCAGAAGCTGCAGCGGGATGACCGCCAGCGAGGTCATAAAATGCTCATCTGTCTTTGGCACATAGACGGTGAAGTTCACCGTGTCCTCGATGCTGTAGTTGCCATAGGTGGTCAGCCCCATCAGGTAACCGCCGCGACTTCCGACCTCCACCATGTTGGAGCGGGTCTTCTCGAACAGCTTCGACTGTGTCATGACACCGACAACCAGCGTCCCCTTCTCGATCAGAGAGATGGTTCCATGCTTCAGCTCGCCCGCGGCGTAGGCTTCCGAGTGGATGTAGCTGATCTCCTTCATCTTCAGGGAGCCTTCCAGACTGATCGCGTAGTCCAGCCCTCTTCCAATGAAGAACATGTCCTTTGCGTTCGCAAACTTTGCCGCAAACCACTGGATTCTGTCCTTGTCGTTCAGCACCCGCTCGATCTTCTCCGGGAGCGTCTGCATCTCAGCGACCATCTCATCCGCCTTCTCCTGGGTGATCTCACCACGTGCCCGCGCTGCCTCGACCGCAAACAGATACGTTGCGATCAGCTGGGTGGAGTAGGCCTTTGTCGTCGCGACGGCAATCTCCGGCCCTGCAAGCGTGTACATGACATGATCTGCCTCACGGGCAATCGTGGAGCCGATGACATTGACAATCGCCAGAGTCGGTACACCCTTCTCCTTCGCGAGCCTGAGCGCCGCCAGGGAGTCTGCCGTTTCGCCGGACTGGGAAATGATGATGACCAGGGAGCGGTCCCGCAGCTTCAGGTTTCTGTAGCGGAACTCGCTCGCCAGATCCACTTCGATATGGATCGAGGTGAGGTCTTCAATCACATAGCGGGCTGCCACACCGACATGGTAGGCACTTCCGCAGGCGACGATATACAGCTGATCCAAGGACTTCAGGAAATCATCGGTCAGCCCTGTCTCCGAAAGGTCGATCTGTCCATCCTTGACATAGGCATTGATCGTGTCCCGGACAGCCTTCGGCTGCTCGTGGATCTCCTTGATCATGAAATGCTCATACCCGCTCTTCTCAGCCGCCTGGGTATCCCATTTCACCTCAACCGGCTCCTTCTCGACATGTTCTCTGTCGATGTTCCAGAAATCGATTGAATCACTCTTCAGGCAGGCAATCTCGAAATTATCCAGATAATACACATGACGGGTGTATTTCATGATGGGTGTGACGTCCGATGCAATGAACGTACCCGGATGCTTCTCATCCTCGGAAACACCGACAACCAGCGGACTGTCCTTCCGGACTGCATACAGCTCGCCCGGACGGTCCTTGAACAGAATGCCGATAGAGTAACTGCCTCTGACACGATACATCATGCGGCACAGCGTCTCGATCGGGTTATGATCGTACTTCTGATAATAATAATGGATCAGTTTTGCGGCGACCTCCGTGTCCGTCTCGGAATAGAAGGTATATCCATTCTTCTCCAACTTCTCTCTCAGCTGCACATAGTTCTCAATGATCCCGTTGTGAACCAGGACCACCTGCCTGTCATCGCTGTAATGCGGATGTGCATTGGCGATTGACGGCTCTCCGTGGGTTGCCCATCTGGTGTGGCCGATTCCGATCGTTCCCTGCATCGCCCGGCCATCATCCGTCTTCTCAGCGAGGATTTTCAGACGTCCCTTCGCCTTGACGATATCGATGTTGCCTGTCTTGTCATTGACGACTGCAAGACCTGCCGAGTCATAGCCTCTGTATTCCAGCTTCGATAACCCCTCCAGGAGCAGCGGCGCTGCCTGTACGGTTCCGTTATATCCGACAATTCCACACATCTATCTGATCCCTCACGCATCATTTCAGGCTAATAAAGAGTAAAATTCACACAACTTAGTTATTATACATGATCCATCCCGGTACGTCAAAACACGCAGACGGTCTCATCTTCCGCCCCGGATTTCCGTCAATCTGGTGCCGTCAATCTTAAGGAAGCTGAAGCTCTTGCCGGGACGGATATGACTGCGTATAGTCGACTGACGGAAGCAGTATTTGTCAGCTCAATGGCTAGATCTGCTGCACGAGCAGACCAGATATATTCTCTTTCAAAAATGTCTCCACCTGCTCCTTGTCTGCCTTCACCGAGCCCTGAAGAAAATACGGCCGTCCGCCGCCTTTTCCGTCGAGTGCCTGATTCATCTCACGGATCAGTGCCCTCAGATCACCGTCCTTCTGCCCTATCGTATAAAAATACCCGGCTTCATCACTCCCCGAAAAGACGCAGGCCGTCCCGCCGTTTTTCTCCATCACCTTTGACGTCAGCTTCTGAACCATCACCGAATCATAATCATGCGCAAAGATGAGCACGGCGCCCTTCCCTGCAAGCGCCTGTGCCATCCTGTCCATCTCGCCATACCGCAGTTCCAGAATCTGTCCCTTCAGCGCTTTTTCACTCTCAAGCAGTTTCCCGACACCTGCGGCTGTCTCCAGCGGTTTCGAAGAGGTCAGCGCCGAGACCTCCCGGTTCTGACGGAGAATGCCGGACATATAGTTGTATGCCCATCGCCCGCACATCATTTCAATGCGGATACCGCCCCGGAATCGCTCATGTGCAATCAGACGGATTGGACCGATTTCGCCCGTATACCGGACATGTGTTCCGCAGCAGGCACAGACATCCGCCCCCGGAATCGTCACAACGCGGATCATGCCATGGAGCTCTTTCTTGCTCCGGAATTGAACATTCTCTGCTTCCTCCTCCGTATAGACATCCGTATGGAGCGGTACGTTATTCCAGACAATCTCGTTCGCCCGCTGCTCAATCTCCTGAAGCTCCTCCTCCCTGATCTCCCCGCTCAGGTCGATTGTCATCCTGTCATCACTCATATGAAAGCCTACATTCTCATAGCCAAAGCGATTATGGATGAGGCCGCTCACGATGTGTTCACCGGAATGATTCTGCATCCGGTCAAAGCGGAACTTCCAGTCCAGGACACCATGTACTCTTGTTCCTGCGGGAATTTTCGCTTCTCGGTCACATACAACATAGATATCATCGCCGTCACTTTGCGTATCGGTAACGGCTGCTTTTCCTCCTGGAAACAGGTCCGAGAGAAGATACCCTCTGTCCCCATCCTGACCACCGCCCTCCGGGAAAAAGGCACTTTTGTCCAGATAAAGATGTATCCCGTTCTCCCCATCCCTGCAGGCAATGACGCGTGCGTCAAACTCTTTCAGGTATGCATCTTCATAATAAAGCTGCTTCGTCATTCTTGCTTTTCCTTCTTTCTTCCTGTTCTTGTCTCAAAAATCCCTGACTGTTCTCATCCCGGAACTCTTGACGCTTTGTTCCGGCGTCTCTATACTGAAAATCGTTGTTTCCGGGAAGGCTCTGTGACAATCGTACAGATGCTTTCAGACAGACACAACAACCTGTTCACCATTCTAACATGACAAATATTCAGTTGAAAGGCTTCCTCCATGCAGAATCCCTCTTACAAAAAAATACTGTTCTCAGACATTGATGAAACGCTCGTCACGACGGATAAGAGACTGACCGATGAGAACCGAGCCGCGATCGCGCACTTTCTGGACACGGGCAATGCCCTTGCTGTCTCCACCGGGAGGGCGCTCGCCGGTGCGCTTCATCTGATGGAGAATCTCGGTCTAACCGGACGGAAGGGCATCTATCTCTGTGCCTACAATGGCTCTCAGATCTACGATGTATATGCAGGCAGAACCCTCTACAGAAGAGGACTTGACGCAGAGGATGTCCGGCTGGTCAACCGCTGTGCGAAGGAATATGGCATCCACCTCCAGGCATACTCCGACACAGCCGTTCTGACGGAGACGAATGACGATAATCTTCGTCAGTACTGTGAGATCCAGCACCTTCCGTTTGAGATCGTTCCGGATCTGGCAGATGCCGTGAAGCTTCCGACAGGAAAGCTTCTTGCCATCGACTTTTCAGATCCTTCCAGAGTTCAGACATTCTGCACGCTTCTCCGCAGCCGTCTGTCCGGGAGCATGAATGTCTTTCTCTCCAACGAATTTCTTCTCGAAATCGTGCCCGCCGGCATCGACAAGGGTTTTGCGGTCAGCTTTCTGGCAAAGGAACTGTCCGTTCCGATTGAAAACACCATCAGCGCCGGCGACCAGGAGAATGACATTCCGATGATCATCGCTGCGGGCCATGGCTGTGCTGTGCGGAATGGCATCCAGGCATTAAAAGATGCTGCTGACTATGTCACAGAGCACGACAACAACCACAGTGCCATCGCCGAGATTCTCAGGAAGTTCGGCTGACTGCGCTGCTGGTTCGAAACTGCTGCACAGCACACACTCTGAAGCTTGAGGGCGAAAAAATCAAATCCATAAAAAACAGCTCCCCGGAGCGTTTGATATGCTGCATGGATGAAGCATATCTCCCAAGGAGCTGTTTTTCTATTCCTGTCAGAGCGTCAGAGTTTCAAACTGTCAGACGATCCGTCTGTCTTACTTGCGGTTCTTCTTTCTGATCACAACCAGCAGAATGATTGCTGCAAGTGCCGCCGCTGCGACGATTGCCAGCGGGATGATCGGGCTTGTGTCGCCGGTCTTGACAGACAGCGTATTCACAACATGAATCGTGATCGACTTTTGATCGGTCGTTCCG
Organism: uncultured Lachnospiraceae bacterium; assembly: GCA_902761585.1. GTDB lineage: Bacteria > Bacillota > Clostridia > Lachnospirales > Lachnospiraceae > Porcincola. The sequence goes on along the minus strand of CACWKX010000004.1, from coordinate 17,088 downwards.
TCTGCCTTCCAGGTATTTCCATCGTAGACATCTTTCGCGTAGGTAACCGTCAGTGTATAATCGCCAACCGCATTGATCGCCATCGATGTCTGGTACGGTGCCTGCGTCCAGCTGCCTGTCACGGACCCGATCTGATAACCGGTTGGTCTGTAGCGGTAATCGCCCGGATTCGGATTTGTGTTATCCATCCCGGCTCCGACAGCATTGAAGGTCAGTGTACTGCTCTTGAGGTACTCCATATCATTCTGGAGTCCGGAGATGGTGTTGCTTGCCGGATCCGGTCCGTTCTTATACACGGCCGTAATCGTTGCATCACTTGCCTTGACCGTCGCAGTCGAATAGTAGGAAGACTTGTCTCCGAGCTCAATCTTGCCGCTCGTAACGGTCCACTTGTCAAATTCCTTTCCTGCAGCCGGATAATCTGCCTGAAGCGATACCTTCTGGCCGATCGTATAGGTTCCGGAAGGCTTTCCGTTCTTTACCGTAATCGTATATGGAATCGGCTCATAATTCGCCTGCACAGACGCATCCGAGCTGCAGGTAAAGGTTGTGGTCGCTGCCTTCTGATCCGCGAAGGTCCCGGTTCCGGATGCAATCGTCCATCCTGAGAATCTGTATCCTTCCTTCGGCGCGTCCGCTGTGATGGTCGCCGGCGTCGACGCTGCATACTGCCCCGTCCCACTTCCGGATGTGACCGTCAGATTGTACATGATATCCTTATAGTTGGCCGTGACGGTCAGGTCCACGGATTCCGTCAGCGGGCTCTTCAGCTCAAACGAAAGCGCTGCCTGTTTCAGATCCCCCGGAACCTTTTGCAGAAGACTCGGGTTAGAGAATGTCCAGCCGTCGAATACCTTTCCGGCTGGTGCATCGTTCGCCTTCACAGCCAGGCTGGTTCCTGCCAGATACGCACCGCTCGCCTTGTTGCTGTCACTGGTTATGACGCCGCCTGTTACTGTGACAGAGACCTTGTAGGTCTTGTCCTCCGGTGCCGTGACGGACACGGTGACATTCTGATCCGGCATGGTGAACGTGAAAGTCTTCCCGCTGGCATCCTGATTGCCAATCTCCGTTCCATCCGCTCCCTTAGCTGTCACGACCGGAGAGGCACTGCTGTTCTCAGCCTTGACGACAACATTCGCTCCCTCCTGAAGCTTTGAGTCACCCTGAATGGGCTTTCCATCCTTGTCTGTCACTGTCACCTTCGTATATTGGGACGCACCATTGTTATCCTGGTTGACTGTAAGGGTATGCTCGACAGGCTTCTGATCTGCGACATTCACCGTCGTCTCCTCAGCCGGCATCGTAAAGGTGACGGACACGTTCTGACTGCCGTCGCCTCCGTTCTCCTTCGTCTGGACCGCTGTCCCGTCACTCGTCGTGACAGAAACATCGGAAGCTTTCTCTACGCCCTCCGCCGTTGCCGTCACAACAGTTCCCTCCGGAACCTGTGTGCCTGCCTCAATCTTGCTGCCGTCTGCTGCGTTCTGAAGCGAAACGGCTGCCGGATTCTCAGCACCTTCCAGATTGACCGTCAGAAGACTTGCTGTCTCCTGCGGCGCTTCCGTCGTCTTTGTCTCAGCCTGTGGAGCTTCCGTTGCCTTTGTCTCAGCCTGCAGCGCTTCTGTCACCTTTGTCTCCGGCTGGTCCGACGCGTTCTGCGCATCGGATTCTGCCGTCGTCTCCGTCTGTGCCGGAGCCGCAGGCGCATCCTTGTATACTGCCTGGATGGCAACATCCGCTGAAGGAGCCGCTGCAAAGGTCACAGTCGACGATGCGGACGCCGGATCAGAGAACTGTGCGGCTGGATCAGAAGCCGTCCACTTGTCAAACACCTGTCCCTTGCTGTTCTCGGCCTGCGTATTGATTGCCTGGCTGAAGCCGTCCGAATAAGGCGTGACAATTGTGGAATCAGAGCCGTCCTCTGTGACAAATGTCACGGAAACATTCACGCTCTGTGCCTGCTGGCTGTCAGCCGGGGAAGAGGATGCATCGGAAGCTGCCGCGTTCCCCGCTTCTTCAGTTGCAGCACCGCCCTCAACGTTGATGCTCTGGGAAGCATCCTGCCCGGCTGCGTCTGTCTGCTGCTGATCCGCTGCAGCCTGACCAGTCGCCGGTGCCTCCGTTGCAGGCTGTTCGGTCTCCTTCTGCGCTGCTTCATACCGGGCCGTAAAAACCACCACCTGATCCGGTTTTCCCATTGTAAAGGTCAGGGTGGCATTCTTCAGAGCGTCGGCACTGAGTCCGGAAAGTCCGAGCGCGGACACATCATCTGCCGTCTGTACACTGCCATCCGACCCGATCTTCGAGACAGACCACCCGGCGAACTGCTGTCCGTCCGGAGTCGCGTCTGCTGTCACCGTCACCTGACTGCCCTCTGCAAAATACTTTGCATCCGGCGTCACGGTCTGCTGACTTCCGTCGGAGGCCGTCACAGTAAGAGCGGATGCAGAAGGATCTGCCTCCCCGGACCCTGACAGGGTTCCGCCAACGGCCTCCACCACGTAACCGGCAACGTCCAGCTGATATACCTTCCCTGCCGGCTGCTGGTCAACCTGTTTCGGCACCATCGCCTGGGTTCCGTCCTCGTTTGTCACCGGATTGCCATTCTCGTCCGTGAGCGGTACCATCTCTGTCTGAGCGGTGTCAGCCGCAGGTGTCAGATCCCTGACCGTATAAACAGCTGCTGTCCCATCCTTCCACAGGGATGTGCCGTCATCAGCTTTGCTCAGGCTCTCCGCCTTTCCGGCCTGCGCGTTCTCTGCACCAAGATAAATGGATGCAACCCCATAGACCTTGTCTCCCGGATAGAGCTTCGGCGTGCCGGCATCAAAATTGAACTGTTGCCCGCCGTACGAAGCATTCGATGTCGTATCGTATGTTACCGGGTCGGCATAGCCGGTAAAACTGCCTGTAAACGCAAGTGCCCAGGCAGCGAGCAGTCCGAGCAACTGTCTTCTCTTCATCATAGTGTCTCGCCCTCTTCTTTCAGGAAGTTGTGTCCGAATATGGTAACGTTCTACGCGTTCACTGTTTCGACACAGGTATGATAACACGTTCAGGGAATCGATGATCGTGAATTCAAGAACAGAAATTATGAAGAAATTCTTAAAGAATCGTCAGAAGCATTCTGCTGTCTGAACCGTCTGAAATGTCTGAGATGTAAGCAGGACGATAAGCCGGGTTATGTCGTGGACGGCCATCTATCCAGGCCCGCCGTTGCCGGCGGGCTCAAGCAGCCTACCTGAAGCTGACGGGCAGCCATATGCTTCGTTTCGGCCTTGCTTCGGATGGGGTTTGCATGTGCCCCGCCCGTTACCGGGCGGGCGGTAGTCTCTTACACTGCCCTTCCAACCTTACCGGGAAAATCCCGGCGGTACATTTCTGTTGCACTTTCCTGGGAGTCGCCTCCACCGGACGTTATCCGGCATCCTGCCCTGTGAAGCCCGGACTTTCCTCTCCCGGCACCTTTCGGTCTGCCGGCAGCGGCCGCCTGTCCTGCTTACCCGAACACTCTAACACAGGGCAGGCTGCATTTGCAAGCGGAAGTCCGCAGCATGCCATTCTGCTCTCCTGGCAGCTTTCCCTGTCTGCCGCAGCTGAACTGTATGATCTGTAAAGAAGCTGATTCCGCGGCTGTCTCAGCGGCTTCCGGCTGAAAGGCTGCCGGCAGGAAATGCATGGACAATGCCACTCTCAGCTGAAATACTGCCGGCAGGAAGCAAACGGATGATGACGCTCAGGTCAGGAAGGTTCCCCCGCCGATGAATTCCCGGACCAGGGAATTTTTCGGAATGTCGTCCGGAGGGATCGGCAGAAAGTAGTCGAGGAACTTCAGAAGCCGCTTCGCCTCCGTATACTCCGGCTCATCCTCCCTGATCGAGAACAGCATCGGCTCCGCGTAGAGCCTGAGAACCCCAAGTTCATAGATCAGTGCGGAGTTGAACATGACATCCGCACTCTCCTGGAACGGGAAAATATAGTTCTCCTCTCCCCGCCGCACACTTTTCCACATCGCGATCGTATTCTTTGCGCTCGTCCCCCGGGTCCGCTGGTCACGCACGATCCGGCGCAGCAGTCTGCCGTCCGTCGTCGGAATCCGGTTGTGCTCGTCAATGTTCAGCTGCGTGAGGGCGGATATATAGATTCGGAAGCTGCTTTCCTTCGGAAGCGCAGCGGTCACCCTGTCGTCAAGCCCGTGGATGCCCTCAATCACCAGTACATCCCGCTCAGACAGACGAAGGTGCTGTCCCTTGTACTCGCGCTTCCCTGTCTTGAAGTTGAAGGTCGGAAGCTGAACGTCCTTTCCTTCCAGAAGATCTGTCATATCGCGGCTGAAAAGCGCAAGGTCGATGGCATCGAGTGACTCAAAGTCATAGTTCCCGTTTTCATCCTTCGGTGTGTCCTCGCGGTTTTTAAAGTAGTCATCCATCGGAACCGGGTGCGGAATGAGTCCGTGCACCGAGAGCTGGATTGAAAGCCGGTGGCTGAAGGTCGTCTTGCTGGAGGAAGACGGCCCTGCAATCAGGATCAGCTTCTTTGTCCTGCTTGCCGTGATTTCATCGGCGATCTCCGCGATTCTCTTTTCCTGAAGCGCCTCCTGTGCAAGAATCAGCTCCCGTGTCCGGCCCTCCGTCACCAGATCGTTCAGATCCCCAACCGTGTCGACGTGCATGAGCTCGCCCCATTTCCGGGACTCATTCTGAACATCAAACAGCTTTCTGACCGGCTGAAATGGCGCCACCTTCTCCGGTTCCTGAGTGGTCGGCATCATCAAGACGAATCCGTCCCCGTACAGCTTCAGGTCAAAATGCTGCAGGTAGGATGAATCCGGCACCATGTAGCCATAGTTATAGTCACAATATCCGTCAAAACTGTAGACGTTGGTCCGTGAGCTAATGCGGTATCGGAACAGCCGGGCCTTGTCGTCCATCCGGCTCTGAGCAAACAGCCGCACTGCCTTTGAGGTCTCCATCGACCGCTTTTCAAGCGGAATCCTCAGTGCGGCAAGGCGCTTCATTTCCAGGCGCACCCGGTTCAGGAGCTGTTCGTCAAGCTTTGTCCGCTCACTCTTCATCGAGCAGAACAGTCCCTGACTCACCGTGAAATGGACCCAGATATGAACTTCTTCCTCTGCTCCGACCACGTTCTGGAACGCTTTGAGCATCATCAGGACGAGGGACCTGGCGTAGGTGTCCCTGCCGATCTTGTCAGCCATCGTGATGAAGGTCAGCTCTGCATCATGCGTCAGCTGTTTTCCAAGTTCTCTCAGCTTGTTTCCACTGCTGACAAGCAGAATCGGGTACCGCTCAAGGCTCTGGTACGCCTCTGCAATCTCCCTGTAACGCACCCCTTCCGGGAACTGTCTGCTGACGCCGTCCGCCTTCACTGTAATCATCGAACATCTCCTCCCTGTGCTCTGTTATTGAGTTCAAGCGCCATCTGCACCTGTGCAGTCCGCGCTGCCCTTCGCTCCGCCCCTGCTCTTCCTGTATCCTTCTTGTTCCTGCTTCCGTCTTTGCCCGCGTCCTGCGGACTTTCCGTCTCAAGGCTTCTGTCTTCGTCGGATGTCTTCTCCAACTCCTTCAGCTTCTTCAGCACCATAAGAAGCGTCCGCTCTTCATGCCGGAGATACTGCAGAAGGACCGGATGGCGCTCCTCCAGCAGCCTCGGCCCATACTGAAGCTGCAGCCTGCTGAGCGGTTCCTGCCCCCGCTCTGCCTCCATCATCGGATAATACTTGCCGTCCTCCAGGACCATGTTCTCGCGGAGGATCCGCCAGCCGTGCATACTCAGGTACCTGCGGACATCCCCGATCTCGGACTGCGGCTGCAGGACGAGCGCCTTCACGTCGGAAAGCTTCTCCTCCCCCGCTGCCAGAATCCGGACCGTCAGGGGACCTCCCATCCCGGCAATGAGCACAACATCAGCCTTCCCTGCCTGCAGGCCATCCAGCCCGTCCGACAGCCTCAGGCTGATTCTGTCAGTCAGCCCTGCCTCCCTCACACTGGCAGCTGCCCGGGACAGAGGTCCCTTCCGGACATCCATGGCGACCGCTCTGTTCACAACGCCCTCTTCGACAAGCGTCACCGGCACATACCCATGGTCCGTTCCGATGTCCACCAGGCACTCTCCGTGCGGGCAGAGCGCACAGACGGCCTGAAGTCTTTCCGACAGCATCATGACAGATGCACCTCAAGCGTCCTGATCTGGTTCAGCTTCTGCTTCCTCGTGACAGCCTTTGCCATCTCGTTTGCTCCTTCCTCCCTGGAAATGGGCGAGGCCTCGTACACCTTCCGGACGGTCTCCCGGATCGCCTTCACCCGCTCAGAATCATTTGCCGCCATGTCCATTGTATGGAAGAGCTCCGCGACCTTTGCCTGCGTCTGCGTATCCTCAAACCGGGCGATGACAGCCGCCTCATCCGCCTTCTGATGCTCCTCCAGCTGACTGTACAGGATCTCTGCGACGCTGCCCGCGAGGCCGTTTCCATACCCGTCCTTCCCGATGTACGGTTTGATATCGTCTGCAATCGATGGATACCTTGCAATATAGGATAGCAGCAGCCGTCTGGACATCTCAAGGCTCTGGTCTCCGACCGATCCTTCGCTGCCGCGCCGCGTCGCCGGCCTCGGAATCTGGTAATAATCACCCGTCGACAGATCCTCATAGTAGTCCGGAACCGGCCGGTCCTCATAGGAGGGCCCGTCGTCTTCCACGCCCGTTGTTTCCCTGGAGGCTTCAGCCGCCCCGGACGAATCTTCATCCGGACGCGCTCCCGTCCCGTAATCCCGGTTATAAGAGGAGCCGCCCCGCGCGGCAGAGAGATAACGGTCGTCGACAATTCCCTTCTCCAGCTTTGCGCGGACACGGTCCGTGAGATCGGTCTCCTCGATCCCGTACTGCTCCGCCGCAAGCCGCACATACCCTTTCCGCTTGAACACATCATCCATCGAGGCGATCAGGGTGGCAAGGGCATCATAAAAGTCTGCCGCTCCGTCAGGATCGTCCATGCGGAAACGCTTCTGCATGACGCCTGCCTCGAAGAGAAATGCATTTTCAGCCTGGTCAAGCCGCTTCTGGAAAGCCTCCTGCCCCTCTGCCTTGATGAATTCGTCCGGATCCTTGTATGGTTCCAGATGGAGGATCACCGGCGTGATCCCGGCCTTTCTCAGCATCGGAATCGCCCGCATCTTTGCGTTCGTGCCAGCCTGGTCTGAGTCATAGCTGAGAATGACGTCCTTCGTGAACCTCCGGATGATCTCGCAGTGCTGCCAGGTCAGTGCCGTCCCGAGCGATGCCACGGCGTACGTGAAGCCTGCCTGATGCATCGCAATGACATCCATGTAGCCCTCGCAGAGAATCAGCTTCCCGGCGCGCGTGCGGCGGGCGACGTTGTAACCGTACAGATTCCGGCTCTTGTCGAAGACAGCCGATTCCGGACTGTTGAGATACTTCGGCTTTGCATCTCCCATCACACGGCCGCCAAATCCGATCACCCGATTCTGCGTGTCCAGAATCGGGAAGATCACCCGGTTGCGGAAGCGGTCATACATCCTTCCCCGCAGTTCGTCCAGATTCATCAGCCCGGACAGGCGAATCAGCTCATCCGAAAAACCGCGTCCTTTCAGGTAATTGTACAGCGACGAAGAATCAGCAGGCGCAAAGCCAAGCCCGAAGCGCTGGATCGTCTCATCTGTCAGCTTTCTTCCCCTCAGATAAGAAAGCCCCTCCCGCCCGTCGGGGCTGTGAAGCTCCTTGAAGAACCATGTCGCCGCCACCTTGTTGAGCTCCAGGATCTGCATCTTCTCGTCGCGGGCTTTTTTCTCTCCCGGACGGTAGGACTGCTCCGGCAGACTGATCCCAGCCTGGCCGGCGAGCGTCTGGACCGCCTCCTGAAAGGTCATGTTGTCGTGCTCCTCCAGGAAGGTAAAGACATTTCCGCCCTTATGGCAGCCGAAGCAGTAGTACATCTGACGATCCGGATCGACACTGAAGGACGGCGTCTTTTCATTATGAAAAGGACACAGTCCGACATACCGCCGTCCGGCCTTTTTCAGCCGGACACTGGCACCGATCAGGCGCACAATGTCCGTCGCGTCCCGGACCTTGTCGATCACCTCATCCGAATAGTACAAATGTTCCTTCCTCCTTTCAGTTTCCTGCAGCATTGTCTCCGGCTGGCAGACTCTCTGCAGATACCCTGCCTGTGCCCTGTCCGCTTTCACTTGCAGGATCAGCCATCCTGTGCTACTTTATAAATCCATCCTGAATTCACTTCTTCTGCCAGGACTGCGGCACAAACAGTTCCTGAAACTTCGAGATCGAATACTGGTCTGTCATCCCGGATATGTAATCGCACACAACCCGCGGCTCGGGCTGCCCCTTCTTCTTAATCAGATCGATATATTCCTGCGGCATCTCATCGACATGCTTCTCATAGTACTGGTAGAGCATCGTGATCATCCGGCCAACCTTGCCCTCCTCCGTCTTGGCGACAGAGTTCAGATAGACATGGTCGAACATGAACTTCCGAAGCTCCATCATCGCTTCCTCAATCCCTGGAGACATCCGGATGTCTGACCTGTCCAGACTGCTGTATATCACATCATGAATCAGCGTATTGAGCCTGTCCCGCGTGGAACCGCCCAGAATCTCCCTGTACGTCTTCGGAATGTCTTCCTCTGACAGAATTCCGGCGCGCTCGGCATCATCGATATCGTGATTGATGTAGGCAATCTTGTCACAGAACCGCACAATCTGTCCTTCAAGTGTCGACGGATGCCCCGATGTCCGGTGGTTGAGGATCCCGTCCCGCACCTCCCAGGTCAGATTCAGCCCTTCTCCATTCTTCTCCAGGACCTCCACCACACGAATGCTCTGCCGGAAATGAGCGAACCCCAGCGGGCAGATTTCATTCAGAACCCGCTCCCCCGTGTGACCGAAGGGCGTGTGTCCAAGGTCATGCCCAAGCGCGATGGCATCGCACAGATCGTCATTGAGCCGGAGCGCCTTCGCGATCGTCCGGGAAAGCTGGGAGACCTCCAGCGTATGTGTCAGACGAGTACGGTAATGGTCGCCCATCGGTGCAATAAAGACCTGCGTCTTATGTGCCAGCCGGCGAAACGACTTGCTGTGCAGAATCCGGTCGCGGTCTCGCTGGTAGACGGTTCTGATATCGCACTGAGGCTCCTCCCGATCCCGTCCTTTCGAATCTCCCGCATGCGCCGCATAAGGGCTGAGAACCTCGTACTCCCTTTCTTCCGCCATCTCGCGGATGGAACGTTCCCGATTCACCCCGGCACCTCCCTTCAGACATTCTGATCATAATCTGCCAACGGATTCATGTATCCATTTCAATAACTGCTGATTGTTTTTATTGTACCACGAGTCAACCGCTTCGCCTATTCAGGAGACTGTCGAATGTCCATTCTTTCCAGAATTCCGATCCCCCGCACGGAAGTCACAGGCCGGCCTGTCTGCCTGCTGGCTGCACTGGTGATCCTTTTCAGCATTCTGCACGGCCTTCTCGCTCCGCCAGGTTCCATCGACCTGTCCTGCGCCGAAGACCGCTATCTGCTGCTCTCAGGGAAAGTGCTGTCGAAGGAAACGACTGCGGACGGCTACAGGCTTCAGCTTGGAGACATCACATTTCTGGAAAAGGATGTCGGAAATTCTTCCCCCTACAAGGCACTTCTGAAAAAATTACGGAAACGATGGCCGCGCAAGGGCAGGATCAGTGTCTTTTTAAACGGACCTCCCGATGAGACACTTCCATATTCGCAGAAGCCGGACCAGGCAGACATCTATCGCGCCTGCCGGATCGGAAGCCGCGTCACCCTGTCCGGCAAGGCATCGCTTCCGGAACCGGCCACAAACCCCGGACAGTATGATGCGCAGAAGGCCGGCTGCGCCCGGCATATCTGTCTGAAGCTTTCTGATGTCACACTGAAAGGCACCGATCAAAGACGCGGCAGTCTCTTTCTCAACGCCCTGGCCTCCCTCCGGGTGTCCCTTCGAAAGGGCGCGGAGCAGATCTTTGGCCCCCGCAACAGTGCTCTCATGTCCGCGATTGTTCTTGGCGACCGTTCAGGTCTTGACGCGGAGACCCGGCAGCTTTTCCAGGACGGTGGAATCCTCCATGTCCTCGCGGTCTCCTCCCTCCATGTCACATTGCTCGGGCTGACGCTCTACCAGATCCTGCGGCGGCTCAGGCAGAGCTTCCTTGTCTCCGCCCTCGCATCCGGCTTCCTCGTCGTCAGCTACTGCCTGATGACCGGAAGCAGCTACTCCGCGATACGGGCAGGCGTGATGTTCCTGCTCTGGCTTGGCGCCCAGGTAACCGGCCGTACATTTGACCGCCTCACAGCGCTTGGAGCCGCCGCCATCCTGATCCTCATCCGGCAGCCCCTTGCCCTGACGGATGCCGGATTTTTGCTTTCCTTCGGATGCATTCTGTCCCTCGCGCTGCTGGAACCAGTCTTCTCCGACATCTGGAATCCCCGCCGTGCCCTTTCAAGACGTCTTTCCGGCGCCCTGGCACTTCAGGCCGGCGTTCTTCCATGTGTCCTCTGGTTTTACTGTCAGACAACACCTTACGGAATCCTTGTCGGCCTCATTGTCCTTCCGTCCATGAGTCTGGTGATGTTCTTCGGAACAATCGGCATTCTTGCCGGTCTGCTGATTCCGCTTGGTTCCTTTTTCCTGACCTCTGCCCGCCTGGCAGGCGGTCCGTGCGGGTACCTGCTCGATCTGTTCCGCCTCCTGTGCCGGCTGGCGCAGCGCCTTCCGGGTGACGTCCTCATCACCGGACGTCCGCCTGTCTGGAAAATGGTGCTCTACTACGTCTGCCTTCTTTCCTTCTGTCTCATCATCCGGCTCCCGGACCGGAAGACCTTTCTGAAAAACCGAAAGAAAATCCGGATTCTTCACGCGGGTCTGCTGCTCTCTCTGTTCCTCCTGATGCTCATCCAGCGAAAGCCGGCCTTCCGCTTCACCTGTCTGGACGTCGGCCAGGGCAGCTGTGCCCTGGTTGAGCAGGACGGTCTCACCATGCTTTTTGACTGCGGGTCCAGCTCGGTGAAGGATGTCTGGCGCAGGCGGGTGGAGCCTGCCCTGAAGTTCTACGGAATCAGCCACATTGACCTGCTTTTTCTGTCCCACGCCGACGGCGATCACATCAGCGGTGCGCAGGAGCTGCTCAGCGGCATGCACGGCATGCTGCCAGGTGCCGCCTGCTTTCGGCGCATGCCGCCTGAAGGCATCTCTTCCGCACAGACGGGTGATTTGACTCTGGTGCAGCGGTTCTCTGCCGCACAGGCGGGTGGAATTCGTATCGAGCGGATCCTGCTGCCGCAGACAGACGTCACCCCTGACGGGCCTGGCATGACAGAGGTCATCGCCGCCGCCCGGAGATTCAATATCCCCGTCTCAACAGTCAGCGAGGGGGCCGAATTTCAGCACGGACAGCTTCATCTTCGGGTCTTATCCCCGTCTCCCGGCAGGATGACGGGGGCCGACAACGAGGACTGCATCGTACTCTCTCTTTCATGGAAGAATATCCGGATTCTCTTTACCGGAGATCTCGAAAAAGAAGGCGAGGAGAAGTTTACGCGCGCATACCAGGATGCGGCGCTCTTCTCCCCGCCACGGGGGCATTCAGAAACGAACAGCCGGACAATCCTTCTTGCCGGTCATCACGGAAGCCGCAATGCAACATCAGAAGGGTTTCTCTCTCTTGTCCGTCCTGACCTTGTACTCATCTCCTGCGGCCGGAACAACCGCTACGGACACCCTGCCTCTGCGATGTTGAAACGGCTGGAGGACAGAGGCCTTCCCTGTTTCCGCACAGACCAGAGCGGAGCCTTCTGCCTTACGGCAGACTGACACATCTGCTTCGGGGCGGCACTTCCCGGAAGCGATAAAAAGCATCTTCAGGTCAGCCTTCCGTCGCTGCCTCTGACGAAGCTTCCTGCCGGCTAGTGTCAACCAGGACGCCTGCCTCCTCGCCGGAGCCGGCCTGCTCCACAATATCCGCGTCCGGCGTAAAGGTCTGATCAAGATTGACCTGTCCCCGGAACCGTTTGTCGCTTCTTCCCTCTATGGTAAAGCGAACCCCATTCACGCCTTCATCCGCGCACGCCTCGCAGATTGCATTGACGAACGCATAGATCGCTGTCTCCGGCTGAACCGGGCTGTCCGCGGCCGGCAAATCATTCACCGCGCTGCTGAAATCAATGAGGCAGGTGTCTCCCTTGATCCGTGCAGCCAGCACAATCACCGATGAACCGGTCACAGGAAGGAGACTGTCATCCTTTGGTCCGCTGATAATCTGCTCGGCGACAATCCGCTCCGTATTGATGTTGCTGGAATAGTAGATCTTCCGGTTTTCTTTTACCAGCTTTCTTCCGTCCTGACTGCTGAAATACAGCGGAAGCTCGAGCGTCCGGTAGGAGTTGATCGCATCGCCGTCCGGAACAATGAAGGTATCCTTGTTCATGGCACCGACCTCCGCGCCATTCAGCGTCAGCGGCTGCCCCTCGACTGTAAACCGCACCGTATCGACCCCCGGAAGCTGAACAAGCGTCTCGACAAGCGCCGCCCGAAGGAGCAGCTCCTGCGGCTTGGAGAGTGACAGATAACCCGAGCTGAAATCCACACCGATTTCGGAGATGCCGATCGTTGTGGAATTGATCTTCACCGAATCCGGAAGCGCTGTGATTTCCTTTTCCTTCGGGGATGTACAGAACTGCGTCAGAAGCTCCTTCAGGATTCCTTCAAAGTCCTGGCTCTCGGGTTTGTAATGCTCGTACTGAAGCTGGGTACCATCGGCATTCATATAGTAAATGCGATAATTCCCGGTCTTTTTTCCTTCCGGCTGATCCTCCCCTGCCTTTGCGGAACACCCTGAAAGCACGCAAGCGAGAAGCATGCAAAGCGTCAGCAGCACCGCTGCTCCCCGCCTGAATCCGCTCGTTCTGATTCTGTTTTCACTCATCCTGCCCGTCATGTTCTTCCATCCGTCCGTCATCTCACGGTTTTTTCCGCCTGAGTCTTATTCAACGTGTTCCCCATACAGTGTACACACCAATGTACATTTTCTGACACGCCATCTGTCCGGTCCCTTTTCCAACTGCCTTTCCAGCTGTCTTTCTGTCCGGCTTTCATGTTCCAGATGCTTCCGCTGCCTGCTCTTTCCCGGTCTTCGTGTACTTCAGCGGAATCCGTACAGTGAAGGTCGTCCCCTCTCCGAGCCTTGAGTAGACTCGAATCGCACCATGATGGACCAGAACCGCAGACCGCGTGATCGCCAGTCCCAGCCCGGTGCCTCCGATCTCCCGGCTGTGCGATTTATCAACCCGGTAGAAACGCTCAAATATATGGTCCTGGTCCTCCTTCGGGATGCCGATTCCGGAGTCCTCAACCTTGATGTAGAAATAGGTATTGTCCACATTCAGCGAGACATGGACCCAGCCCTTCTCCTTGTTGTACTTGATTCCATTTTCAATCAGATTGGATATCGCAAGTGTCAGCTTCGTCCGGTCAACCTGCGCGATGATCGGCTTGTAGCTCTCCAGGCTGATATCGATCTGCTGCTTCTCGGCAATCGGGCGCAGCCGCTTCAGAATCAGGTTGATCAGATCGTTGATATTCGTATCTTCAATATGAATGATCGTCGACTTCCGGTCCATCTTGACCAGTTCCAGCAGATCCGTGATAATTTTATTCTCCCGGTCGATCTCATGACTGATGTCAATCATGAAATCCTCATACATCTCGTTCGGGACTTCCCCGACCTGTGCCTGCTGGATCAGTGAATCCGAGAGAACCTTCATGGAGGTCATCGGCGTCTTCAGCTCATGGGAGACATTGGAAACGAACTGCTGTCTGGATTCCTCCTGCTCTTTCAGATGGTGCCGCATCTGGTTGTATGCCTTCGCCAGCATCTCCGTTTCCGTATAATCCGGCATCGACAGATCCTCCGCAAGGAAGTCCGTACCGGAGTTCAGGTAATCGGTGACCTTCCGAAACGGCCGGACAAGGATACTCGACGCATAGAATGATACTGCGACAATTGCAAAGGTCAGGACAATCTGGAGCAGCAGTACCGTCCTGGACAATGACCGCTCTCCTTCGATGATATCCGCTGTCGGAGCGGAGATTAAAAACGCTCCGCGAATCTCCTTCGTCGCGTTATTTTCAATCGGCGTGATGACCTCGATGAAGTCGCTCGTCTGCGTATAATATTTCCCGGCCTTTCCCGAGAGACAGTCGATCAGTTCCCTCGCGACGACCGTCTTGCCTTCATCCAGCCCGTATGTGTCGCGGATGATCTTGTAGTCTGAGTTGATGATCATCACCCGGCCCTGATACAGGTCGGCGACCTGCTTCATTCTGGACTCCAAAGCGTCCGACTGTTTCCCATCCAGGTAGCCGTCGGCAATGAAATCCGCCCCCATCAAGGTGCACTGACTCCGGATCAGATATGCCCGCTGTTCCACCGTCTGGTGCTCATAGTTTTTCAGAATTCCGGACTTGATCAGGTTGATTGGAACAAGCCCTGTCACAAGCAGGATGATCAGCACCCTGAAATGCATACTTTTCGCAACCTTGCGAAACCTGTCCTTCATCTGTAAGCGTCCCTCAACTTTTCTGCCTCTTCTCTGACATCCTCGCGGATCGTTTTCTCCTGTTCACGATCCCGTATTCTGTGTCAGATGATCCCAACTGAGCCTCTCAAATACTATATGAGCCTCGCAGAGAAGTCAAGCGCGGCTGGGCGGAGGACACTCGTACAGCTGACTTGGGATGCCGGCTCAGCTGGCCTTGGAATAACAGCTCAGCTGGCCAGGTACAATCCAGGCAGGGACAGGACGGCTGTCAGGGGCAAGCCATAGGTGTCAGAGTTCCTGAACATTTTCCGCCACGCGTCCATAGACGACGGACAGATTTCCATTCCTTGCACGGATCTCGTCCAGCATGGCCTTCTGATCCTTCTCATTCTTCATCGTAATCATGTAGCTGAGCTCGTACATGCTCCCGAGTCCGACCGTCTTGACACGCTCGAGCCTGCTGCCGGCCGTATACTTTATGAAAATATCGTCAAAGATCTCTGTGTAATCGAGGTTCTCCGGGATGGTCACCCGAAGTGACCGCTCCCCGCTGCCCTTTCCTGCATAGGAGGACTTCATCAGGAGTACAAAGCATCCCGAGAGAAGGACCGTGAAGACAGCTGCAAAGGCGAGCTGTCCCATCCCGCACGCCAGTCCGATGGTCATAGCAAAGAAGATCGACAGAATCTCCCTCGAGGTACCAGGCACCGATCGGAATCGTACCAGGGAAAATGCACCTGCCACAGCGACTGCGCTGCCCAGAGATCCATTTGTCATGAAGATAACGGTCGCGACCATCGCCGGCAGAAGCGCCAGGGTCACGACAAAGTTTTTCGTAAACCGCTCGCTGCAGTACATATAGACGGCTGAAAAAATCAGCCCGAGAACCAGCGCCGCCGCGAGGCAGATCATAGCTGTTGTAAATGTGATCGAATCAGAAGAATTGCTGATAATACTCGTAAACATAACCTGTTCCTCCTCTAGCTGAGTAAACCTCCATCTTAACAGCGGATATCTTGTCATCTGCAGGCTGTCTGCACGGAGACATCCGCCCTGCTGTGGCTGACCCTGTAAGCCTCCCCATATTTGGAAAAGGATGAAGGAAAGATCTTCAGCTCGCTCAGAATTCTGGCCATTTCAATCGGGAGTGCATCCCCTGTCTTCAGTTCCATCAAATACGGCGTCTCAGTACGGAGCAGGTTCCCCTGGTCTCCGTCCTCCAGCCTCAGGTCCTGCTCCCTGTAACGAATGTTCCGGTCGATGGTCATCCGGAAGTCCGGATCAAACTTGCCCTGGTAGGAATCGCGGTCGTAGCAGAGCACCATCGCCGGATGCGGCCTGTAAAACGCTCTGAAATACTCCAGCTCTCTGTTGATCTGACTGTCCAGTGCCGGTCTGATCCCCCGCTGTAGAAAATTCTCCGCCTCCCGCAGGCTCATCTCCGACCGGCGCTTATAGACAATTCCGTCGTATTTTTTCTTCAGCTCCACGAAAACGCGGCTCCTCTTTCCGGGAATCCCGTAGCTTCTGACCCGAAGCTTTTCTTTGTAGACTGGCTTGTCCAGAGATCTGTTCACAAGCTCATCGTGATCCGTATCATAGTAGATATTCAGAATCAGGCTGTGCGGATAGGCCTCATCCGGAACGCGAAAGCTTTTCGTGTGCTCCATGAACCCCTGATACTGAGCTCTGCTCATCCTGTACTTGACCTCTGTCCGCTGAAAGGTCAGTATTGTCTGCTCTTTTTTCCCTTCCATCCTGTTCTTCCTTTCTGCATGACGATGAATGTAAATTTCATGTATGTTTTCGGTATGAGCAGAGTGTAAGGGGATAAATTAAAACCAACCTAAAACTCATTTTTGTTTTGTTTTAGGTTCGGATGACATACTATATATACGATGACTACAGGTAAGGAGGTTCTGACATGAAGCTATTGTTTGCCGAGGATGATCCGGATGTTTCGCGTTCTGTCACTGCGCTTCTGACACGCAGTCATTACAGCGTGGATCCGGTTTATAATGGAAATGACGCTCTGACTTATCTGACAGACGGAGATTATGATGCCTGCATCATGGATATCATGATGCCAGGTATGAATGGCGACGAAGTGGTCCGGAAAGCCCGGGCTGCCGGCAGCCAGGTGCCGGTCATCATGCTGACCGCGATGGGTGAGGTGGAGGACCGGATCAATGGACTTGACGCCGGTGCGGACGATTATCTGGCCAAGCCCTTCGACGGAGGAGAACTGCTGGCTCGTATCCGTGCGCTCCTGCGCCGTCATGAATCCTACTCTCCGGACATCGTCACATACGGGGACCTGACGCTGAACCGGAGCACGTTCGCGCTGTCCTGCCATGAAAAAAGTGTCTCTCTGTCCTCTGAGTTTTAATTCTGTTTGTACTAGAAACTCCGCGACCCGAGGAGTCAGTTAAGTTTCCGACTCCTCTTTGACCACCTGCTTATTCTTGCGTGGTCT
>CACWKX010000003.1 GCA_902761585.1 uncultured Lachnospiraceae bacterium | reverse complement strand
CTTTACTTTTTCTATCGGATCAATTTTGCTTTTCCTAGACATAGAAATACCCCCAAGTAGGTTTTATATTTCATTGTCCTACTTGGGGGTAGCATATCAAGGGTCCCCGGGGCTGTTTGTTCAGCGTCTCATATTTGTTTTATCTGGAAGCCTGTCTTTTCTCTTTTCCGACAAACTCCTCATAGATTGCCTGGATCGTCGTCTCAAAGTCCTCATCCCGGACGCCGACGATGATGTTGAGCTCACTTGAGCCCTGATCAATCATCTTGATGTTCACACCGGCGCCTGCGAGTGCATTGAACAGCCGCCCGGCAGTTCCGGTTGAATTGACCATTCCGCGCCCGACGATCGCCACAAGTGCCAGATCCGACTCCAGATAGATCCGGTCCGGATTCACCGCGCGGTGAAGCCCCGCCAGCACATCCTGCTCCTTGTCCGCAAACTCACTCTGATGAACGATGACGGAGAAGGTGTCGATCCCCGAAGGCGTGTGTTCAAATGAAATTCCATTTTCCTCAAAAACCTGCAGGACCTTGCGCCCGAAACCGATCTCGGCGTTCATCATCGCCTTGTCAATGTTGACGCTGCAGAAGCCCTTCCTGCCGGCAACACCTGTGATGACATGTGCCGGGCTCTTGACCGTCGACTCGACAATCAGCGTGCCCTCGTCCTTCGGCCGATTTGTATTCCGGATGTTGATCGGAATTCCCTCTGCCCGCACCGGGAAGATCGCATCCTCATGCAGCACGGAGGCGCCCATGTAGGAAAGCTCTCTCAGCTCCCTGTAGGTGATCGTCTGGATGGTCTCCGGATTCTCCACGATGTGCGGATCCGCGACCAGGCAGCCTGAGACATCCGTCCAGTTCTCATAGACATTCGCATGAACCGCACGGGAGACAATGGAACCCGTGATATCGGAGCCGCCTCTCGAGAAGGTCTTGATGCTGCCATCCGGCATCGCGCCGTAGAAGCCCGGAATGACAGCATACTCGACGTTCTTCAGGCGTTCTCTGCAGACCTCATTCGTCCGTTCCTCGTCAAAGTTCCCATGTGCGTCGAACAGGATCACTTCGGCCGCATCGATAAAACGGAAGCCGAGATAGGCGGCAAGCAGCTTGCCGTTCAGATACTCTCCGCGGGAGGCCGCATAGTCGCGTCCTGCCTGCCGTCTGAAATAATCTCCGATCAGCGCAAACTCCGCGTCGAGGTCCACCTTCTTCACATGAAGACCTTCCGCAATCTCCCGGTATCTTCCTTTGATCTCGTCCAGTCTTCCGTCGATGTCCTCACCTGCCGCCGCAGCATCATAGCACTTGTAGAGCAGATCTGTGACCTTCGTATCATCCGAGAAACGTCTGCCTGGCGCGGAAGGAATGATATACCTTCTGAACCTGTCAGCCTTCACAATCTCCCCGACTTTCGCCATCTGCCCGGAACTTGCGAGCGAACTTCCGCCGAACTTTGCAACCTTCAGCATAAACTTTATCCCCTGTTTTCTGCTACCCCTGTAAGTGTGTATTTTTATCTGATCGTGTCTGCAGCGATGGAGAGCCTTGCCGGGAAATACAGCCCTGTTCCCAGCTTTCCGACAGTCTCATCCGATCACATCTGCTATGTCGCAAAACCCGGCCGGCATAGGAATCCCTGCAGCCAGCGGCCGGCAGCCTCTCACCCTATTACATCCGCCATGCTGTAGAAGCCGGCTGGCTTTCCTGCCAGGTACTTTGCCGCCGCCAGGGCACCCTTCCCGAATATGCTTCTCGAGTAAGCCGTGTGGTTGAATTCGATCACCTCATCCTGTCCGGCGAAAATCACCTTGTGGATTCCCGGAATGGTGCCGCCGCGGACGGAGGAGATACCGATCTCCTTCGGATCTCTCTTCTCGCGCCGGTCCGACCGGTCATAGGTGTATGTATAGGCATCCTCCAGTCCGTCGTTGATGCTGTCCGCCAGCGCCAGCGCGGTCCCGGACGGCGCGTCCTTCTTCTGATTGTGGTGAGCCTCAACAATCTCGATATCGAAGCCAGCCGGTGCCAGCGTCTTTGCGGCTTCCTTCACTATCTTCAGAAGGAGATTGATGCCGACGGACATATTGGCGGAGCGAAGAACGGCCGTCTTTTTGCTGTCCTCCTTCAGTCTTTTGATCTGTTCATCGGAAAGTCCTGTCGTGCACACCACAGCCGGCGTCTTTGTCTTCACCGCATAGTCCATCAGCCCGTCAAATGCCTTCGGTGAACTGAAATCGATGATTGCGTCGGCATGCTCCTGAAGGTTATCCTCAAGCTCCGTGAAGCTTTTATAAACCGGGAAGCTGCCACTGCCCTTTCCGGCAATATCAACACCGGCTGCAATCTCCACATCCGCATCCGCCGCTGCAAGGTCTGCAATCACATGTCCCATGCGGCCATCCGCGCCGCTCAGTATCACCCTCACCATTTCTCTTCCACCACTCGTCTTTCTCTATCTGCTGAATGCCATACGCCTGCACGGCTTTCAGTCATTTCAGCCGGTATGCCGTATCGTCTGCCCCGCTTCTTACAGAATCCCGTACGCCTGCATGGACTTTTTCAGGCGCTCCACATTCTTCTCTTCCATCTCACACATCGGAGAACGGAGCGGTCCGACCTTTTTACCCATCAGGTTCAGCGCCGTCTTGACCGGAATCGGATTCACCTCGCAGAAAAGCGAATCAATCAGATCCACTGCCTCGAGCTGAAGCTGCGCCGCCTTTTTCACGTCTCCGTCAAACCAGCTCTGGCAGATTGCATGCGCCTTCGCCGGGGCCACATTCGACAGAACGGAGATGACACCCAGTCCGCCCAGCGACAGAATCGGCACGATCTGGTCATCATTCCCGGAATAGATATCCAGATCATCTCCTGCCAGCGACTTTGTCTTCGCGATCTGGCTCAGATTCCCGGATGCAGCCTTCAAAGCGCGGACGTTCTTTGTGTTCTTTGCAAGGTAGGCCGCCGTCTCCGGCTGAATGTTGCAGCCTGTCCGGCTCGGCACGTTGTACATGATGATCGGCGTGTGCACAGCCTCCGAGATGGCCGTGTAGTATCCGATCAGTCCCTTCTGAGTCGCCTTATTATAGTAGGGCGTTACGCAGAGAAGCCCGTCAACCCCGTACTCTTCCGCCTTCTTTGACATCGCGATGGCATCGCGGGTGCAGTTGGACCCTGTGCCCGCAATGACCGGCACCCTGTGCCCGACATATTCCACACATTCTTTAATCGTTGCCAGGTGCTCTTCCACCGTCAGGCAGGCAGACTCCCCGGTCGTTCCGCAGATCACGATCGCATCGGTTCCGCCGGCAATCTGTTCATCAAGCAGCTCATTCAGCTTGTCATAGTTGACAGTCTCATCGTCATTCATCGGTGTGACGATTGCCACTCCGGCGCCCTTGAATATCGCCATGGTAAACCTCCTTCCAACATGAAAGAAGAGCAGACGCCACCGCGCTGCTCACAGGCCATTTACAAAATATTAACATTCCGCCCCTGCACTGTCAACAGAACGAAAATTTTCGTAGTTGTATAAGATCATACGTCAATCTTCTGAGGACAACTTCCGCATTTTTTCCTCCAGAAAAGCGGCTGCCTTTTCCGGCTCTACCGTTTTATGTAAAAAAGTATCTTCCATGAATTCGAAGACATTGCTTACAATACTGCTCTCCCCGATCTCGGAGACAAGTCTTTTTCCGGATGGAAGGGGCTTGTCCAGGCTTAGGCTCAGTCTGGTCGCAAGTAATGAGAGATTGAAACGACCGACCGTCTCTTCGTTGTTCAGCATTCTGGCCTGCCCATTGAGCACAAGCACTCTCCATCGCTTCAGGAACAACACCCGAATCTCAGCAGGAAGCGGGAACTGATTCTCTTCAAACACTTCTGTCAGATGTCCACTTTCACAGAAATAATCGATTCCCTTCCTGGTAAACAACACCCTGACATGAGTCTGTATGGTCTTGAAGGCTCTTACGTATTCGATATACTTGTGTAATGCCCCAAGCAGTTCCTCCGACAGTCCGCTTGTCTGTTCAATTCCACTGATAAGCGCACCGTCTTCGTCCGGGTCCAGAACCATCGTCACACAGATCCCCGTATCGAACGTATACACAACGTCTGCCCTCGCGTACTTCTGTTCCCAATTTTCCATATAATGCCCAACGACATCCTGAAGTGCATTGGTCTGGTTGAACTGCACAGCTTCCGAACATGCCATCTCAAACAGATTCCGGTAATATTCCACCACATGGTGCTCCGTCATCAGAAGCCCATCCCGCAGATCCTCACCGAAGAGCAGCACAGAATGCCCGCTGACCAGATAGTTGGGTTGTATGCGCATCTCCTCTCCGGCCGTCTGGACATCACCATACAGATAGAAGCAGATATAATCCTGTTCTGAAACGAGAAAGGGAATCATCTGACGCAGAAAACTGAGATTGTAGATCGCATCATCCGCCATGATCTGATCCACATTGTTTAACATAACCAGATGCCGGATATGGCTGGCTGGTTTTTTCCGGAACGCTTCGTTGACAAGGCCAAAGAGCTCATCCGAGATCACAGGTGCAGCAATATAAAGAGGAAACTCTCCGCTCTGATCATCGAGAAGTTTCCGCATCTGCCTGACAATCTGCCTTTTGCCACTGATCTTCCAGGCTCCTTCGCATATCCCGATTTCAGGTGCTCCTGCTGCTTCCGCATCGGTGGCTTCCTCCATTGCAGAGTCAGCGCGATCTGTGTGCTCCGTATGCTGTCTGCTCTGCCTGTCCAGATCCATCAGCATCGCAAACATATGCCCCAGCTGTTTTCTGGACGTATAGGTGTATTCTCCGATCTTTGACACCATGTACGCATCCAGAAACTTCTCCGTCTCGGCATGATTGAGCCGAAGACAACCGGCAATCAGCTTCACCCGCTCCTGATCCGGCGGAATTCGTTTCCCGCGCAGGTACTGGTACAGCGTCGAGCGTTCAATCCCGCTTGCTTTACTGATCAGCGCAATTCCCGTCTTTTTCTGCTTCAGGTAATAATCAAATGCCTCGCTGAAACGGTGCATCGTGCCCCTCCATACCTTTTTCTCTCCATCTGCATCACGTTGTATTCCTGACTTGCAGCCCCATCATACCACGGATGCATTCTCCTGTGCGGTTTCTCTTCACTATTCACTTTCAGACATATATTTGCCTAAATCAGAAAAAAGCTACATATCGTATCGTGCCGGATACAACAAGGGGGTATCTATGACCGGTCTTCCAATCAGTCATAGATACCCCCTTGTTGTAATACTCTATGGAAATGTCTGTTTATTGAACGGTAACCTTGATCTTCGCCTTCTTTCTCCCGCACTGTACCGTAATTGTTGACTTGCCTTTCTTCTTTGCTGTGACATAGCGCTTCCCGCTGACCTTCACAGCTTTTCCATTGGAAGATTTATATCTGACTTTCGCGACACAAGTGATTGGCTGAACGGCAGGTTTCAGCTGGACTTTCATCCCCTTCTTCAGCATAAGTTTCTTCGGAAGTCCAGAAGAAAAAGAGGAGACAGCCCTTCCTGGTTTCTACCAGTCTGAGCAGTCTCCTCTTTTGCTTATTTTGGACGATCGGGATTTCTTTTTATTGATCATCAAAGGCAGTCAGCATTGAGCGTCGTCAGCAATTACATGTAGCATTAATAAGGCATTATTGACTGCCTGCATGCCCCTGGGCCTTGTATCCCCGGCGCATTTTGCTGTCAGCGGCTTGCGACGTTCGAGCGGACCAGCGCTCTCTTGAGCTTGGCCTCCGCCAGCGCGATCTCCTTGTCACTGAGCTTATTCTTCTCTGCGAGACGCTTTTCCGCTGCCTCTTTCGCCTTCTGGGCGCGGGCAAAATCAATCTGATCCTTCCACTCCCAGGTGGTCGCGATCACGCGGACCTTCCCGTCCATGACATTCAGCATACCGCCCATGCAGGCGGCGGTTCTGACCGAGCCGTCCTCCATGGTGACCTTCGCCTCGCCCATTCCGAGCGCTGTGCAGTAGTTGGTATGTCTTGCCATGACGCAGACATCCCCGGCAATCGTTCTGACGATGATGCGGACCGCCTGTCCGTCAAACTCTGAGCCATCCGGCGTGACAATCTGCAGATGAAATGGAGTTGCCATGAGCGCCTCCTTCCTTACTGATTCTTTGCCTTGGCGAACGCATCGTCAATCGTCCCGCAGAACAGGAACGCAGACTCCGGAAGCTCGTCGCACTCACCGTCCAGAATCATCTTGAATCCTCTGATGGTCTCCTTCAGCGGCACATAAGTGCCCGGGATACCGGTAAACTGCTCTGCCACATGGAAGGACTGGGACAGGAAGCGCTGGATCTTGCGGGCACGGCTGACCGTCAGCTTATCCTCGTCGGACAGCTCGTCCATACCCATGATCGCGATGATATCCTGCAGCTCTCTGTATCTCTGGAGAACCTCCTGCACCCCGCGCGCAACCTCATAATGATCCTTCCCGACGATCTCGGGGCTCAGGATGCGGCTTGTGGAATCCAGCGGATCCACTGCCGGATAGATACCCTGGGAAGCGATCTCACGGGAGAGGACGGTCGTTGCGTCCAGATGCGTGAAGGTTGTCGCCGGTGCCGGGTCGGTCAGGTCATCGGCCGGGACATAGACTGCCTGGACCGATGTGATGGAACCATCCTTCGTCGATGTGATGCGCTCCTGGAGCTCGCCCATCTCGGTTGCCAGCGTCGGCTGGTACCCGACGGCGGAAGGCATACGTCCCAGAAGGGCGGACACCTCGGAGCCTGCCTGCGTGAAACGGAAGATGTTGTCGATGAAGAGCAGGACGTCCTGCTTCTTCACGTCACGGAAATACTCCGCAACCGTCAGCCCCGAAAGACC
Organism: uncultured Lachnospiraceae bacterium; assembly: GCA_902761585.1. Taxonomy (GTDB): domain Bacteria; phylum Bacillota; class Clostridia; order Lachnospirales; family Lachnospiraceae; genus Porcincola. The sequence continues at coordinate 138,498 of CACWKX010000003.1, read as the reverse complement.
GACTCTCATACGGGCTCCCGGCGGCTGATCCATCTGTCCGAAGATCAGCGCCGTCTTGTTGATGACGCCTGACGCGCTCATCTCGCCGTAGAGGTCGTTGCCCTCACGGGTACGCTCTCCGACACCCGTGAACACGGAATAGCCGCCGTGCTCGGTCGCGATGTTGTGAATCAGCTCCTGGATCAGGACGGTCTTGCCGACGCCTGCGCCGCCGAACAGACCGATCTTGCCGCCCTTCAGATACGGGCAGATCAGGTCAACGACCTTGATTCCGGTCTCCAGAATCTCGCTGGAGGTCTTCTGATCCTCATAGGACGGCGCCGGACGATGAATCGGCCAGTAGTCATCGGCCTTGACCGGCTCCTTGTTGTCGATCGGTTCGCCGAGCAGGTTCAGGACTCTTCCCAGATCCCCCTCGCCGACCGGCATGCGGATCGGGGCACCGGTGTCCTTCGCCGGCGTTCCCCTTGTCAGCCCGTCTGTTGACCCCATGGCAATGCAGCGCGCGACATCGTCCCCGATATCCTGCGCAACCTCCACCACGAGTTTTTTGCCATTGTTATCGATCTCAATGGCGTTCATCAGATCAGGCAGCTGTCCGTCTTGAAATTTAATGTCCAGTACAGGGCCCATGATCTGAACCACAGTACCGATATTTTCTGCAGCCAATGCGCTTTCTCCTTTTTTGAACTATAAACGGTGACTGAAGCTTCCGTCTCCGGATCAGCCCTCCGAGCCGGCAGCTCCTGACACAATCTCCGTGATCTCCTGCGTGATTGCAGCCTGGCGTGCACGATTGTAGTGAAGACTGAGCGTATCGAGCATGTCGGACGCATTGTTGGTCGCATTTTCCATCGCCATGCGGCGCGCGCCCTGCTCAGAGGCGGAGCTCTCGCACATGACACTGTAGATCATGCCCGCGATGTACTCCGGAATGATTGCGTTGAATGTCTCTGCGCTGCCCGGCTCATACAGGATCACCTCACGGTGTCCTTCCACCTGCTTCGGCGTAAAGGGCAGAAGTTGAGTCGTCACTGGAATCTGCGACATCACCGACTTGAAGACGGTGCCAGCCACGTGAATTTCATCATAGTCGCCATTCACATAGCCCTTACAGACAATCCTGGCCATCTCAAAGCAGTCACTGACGGAGATCTCCCCGACCAGCGGAAATGCATCTGTGACCACTTCCCTGCCGCGCTTTGTGAAATACTCGAGCGCCTTCTTGCCGACCGGGAGAAAACAGCAGCTTTCCCCTTTCGTCTCGGCCTCAATCATCCGGAACATGTTGCTGTTATAGCCGCCGGCAAGCCCCCGGTCTCCCGCGAAGACGATGTAGAGCTTCTTTTTGATCTCTCGCTTCTGCATGTACATCGAGGTAAAATCGGAGTTGGAATTCGCAATGTCGCTGAGCGTGGCGCTGAGCGTCTCGTGATACGGGCGGCTTTCTGTCACGCGCTGCTGTGCCCGGCGGAGTCTGGAGGAAGCAACCAGTTTCATGGCTCTGGTTATCTGCATGGTGCTCTGCACACTCTTGATGCGCAGCTTGATATCCTTCATCGAAGCCATGATTTACACCTCCTTCCTTCCGTCAGCCTCTGAAGCGGCCTGCATATTTTGTCAGCGTATTCTTCAGGCTGTCCTCGACCGTCTGATCCCAGGCGCCCGTCGACGCGATCTTCTCCATCAGCGTCTTCGCCTCTGAATCGGAATCCAGGAACACGAACAGTCCTTCTTCATAAGCCTGAACCTTGTCAACAGCAACATCCTTCAGGTAGTCGTTGCTGACCGCGTACAGGATAGCAATCTGCTTCTCGACCGGCACCGGCGTCCCTTTGTTCTGCTTGAGAACCTCGACAATCCGTGCTCCTTTGTCCAGTCTGGCTTTGGTATCCTCATCAAGGTCCGATCCAAACTGCGCAAATGAAGCCAGCTCTCTGTACTGGGAATAGATCAGTTTCAGAGTCCCGGCGACCTTCTTCATCGCCTTGATCTGCGCATTGCCGCCGACACGGCTGACCGAGATACCCGGGTTGACAGCCGGCCGGATGCCTTCATGGAAGAGCTCTGTCTCAAGGAAGATCTGTCCATCCGTGATGGATATGACGTTGGTCGGAATGTACGCGGACACATCGCCTGCCTGTGTCTCGATGATCGGCAGTGCGGTCAGAGACCCGCCGCCCTTCTCGTCAGAGAGCTTTGCCGCCCTCTCGAGCAGACGCGAGTGCAGATAGAAGACATCGCCCGGGTATGCCTCACGTCCCGGCGGTCTGCGGATCAGAAGCGACATCTCACGGTAAGCGACCGCGTGCTTGGAAAGGTCATCGTAGACGATGAGCGCGTCCTTGCCCTGGTTCATGAAATACTCGCCAATCGTACACCCTGCATATGGAGCGATGTACTGAAGCGGTGCCGCTTCCGATGCGGTCGCCGCGACGACAATCGTGTACTCCATTGCACCGGCTGCCTGCAGCTGCGCGACCAGGTTTGCGACGGTTGAATTCTTCTGGCCGATCGCCACGTAGATGCAGATCACGTCCTTACCCTTCTGGTTGATGATCGTGTCTGTCGCGATGACGGTCTTACCGGTCTGTCTGTCTCCGATGATCAGCTCACGCTGACCCCTCCCAATCGGAATCATGGAGTCGATTGCCTTGATACCGGTCTGAAGCGGCTGCTTGACCGGCTGTCTCTCGATGATGCCGGGCGCCGTGTGTTCAATCGGGTCGTAGCGCACGGCCTTGATGTCTCCCTTGCCGTCGATCGGCTGTCCGAGCGCATTGACCACACGTCCGAGCATCGCCTCCCCGACCGGGACTGACACGACACGACCGGTACGCTTGACCGTGTCTCCCTCCTTAATTCCAATATCAGATCCAAGGAGGACAACAGAGATGCTGTTTTCTTCCAGATTCAGTGCCATGCCGTAGGTGCCGTTCGAGAACTCGACGAGCTCCCCGGCCATGCACTTCTCCATCCCGCTGACACGGGCGATGTCATCGCCAACCATGATGACCGTTCCGGTCTCGGCCTGCTCGATGGCAGCGGAATAATGCTTGATCTGGCTTTTTATGATCTGACTGATTTCTTCAGGTTTTAATGCCATCTCATTTCCTCTTTTTATACGGTAGTGTTTCTGATGATGCTGCGAAGCGTCTTCAGTCTCTCTGCGGCTGTTCCATCATATCGCTTTCCTTCAAAGTCCAGACGAACTCCGCCGATCAGCGCCGGATTGACCAGACATATCATCTCGACCTTCTTGCCGCTCATCTTTTCGAGCTTGTCGAGAAGGGCAGCCTTCTGCGTCTCTGTCAGCTCCCGCGCGCTTGTCACAGTCGCCTCCGATATGCCATGATCCTCGTTATACCGTCTGCGGTATTCCTTATAGCAGCCCTTCAGCTCAGAGATGTATCCCTCCTCGCAGAGAAGCTTCAGGAAATTCAGCAGATACGGCCAGAGAGAAGAGCCGAACGCCTCATCGATAAGCTGTGTCCGTTCCTTCTTTGTAATGCTGGGCTCTGCAAGAAGACGCTCGTACTGCGGATTTTCCTTCATCAGATCCAGCACTTCGCGAAGCTGTGCGAGAACCTCGTCCACCATCCCCTCTTCGAGGGCCAGTTCATAGAGACTCCCGCCATATCTTCTGGCAGTCTCGGTCATCATGCTGATTCGTCTCCTACATTCTGAATAAACTCATCGACAAGGTCCGCCTGATCCTGCTCATTGATCTCACGCCCGATGACTTTGGACGCAATATCCACCGCCATAGAACCGATTTCGTCCTTTGCGTCATTGATCGCCCGCTTCTGCTGGGCGGCAATGTCAAGCTGTGCCTGCGCCTTCAGCGCGGCTGCCTCCTCCTGCGCGTCGGAGACGATTCGCTCACTCTTCTGGGATGCAGCCGCGGACGCTTCCTTCACGATCCTGTCCGCTTCCTCATTGGCCTTCGAGAGATTGGCCTCGTACTCCTTCTTCATGCTCAGCGCCTCCTGCTTTGCGGCCTCCGCTTCCTTGAGCGGCTGATCCACAAGTCCCTGGCGCTTGCGGAGGATCTTCATGACGGGCTTGTAGAGAAACTTCTTGAAAAGCAGGATCTGAATGCCGAGGTTGATCAGCTGTATGATGATGGTCTGCCAGTCCAGTGAAACCAGTAATTCATAACCTGTTTTCATGGCCATAACCTCTTTTCATTGCTTTCAGTGTCATACAAATGCTGCGCTTCTCTCATCAAAGCTTCCCGAGGAACAGGCTCGGTGCAACGAAGATCAGAAGCAGGCCGGTGACGAAACCATAGATACCGGTTGTCTCTGCGAGCGCGACACCGAGAATCAGGGTGGAGCGGATATCGCTGGCCGCTTCCGGCTGGCGTGCAATCGACTCGACAGCGGACGCTGCCGCATTGCCTTCACCGATACCAGGACCAATACCTGCGATCAGCGCAAGTCCTGCGCCGATTCCGCATCCTGCAAGTGCAATACCTTTTGCCAATACTGTGAAATCCATAACGTTTTCCTCCTTGGGGAAATGAGTGTTTTTGTTCTGCCTCCGTCAATTATCCGCGGGCAGGTCAAAACCTACTGTAGCCGTCTTCAGCCCTCGTCCGCCTGTTTGATGAAGATACAGGTCAGGATGCAGAAGATAAATGGCTGGATGAGTCCGCTGAACCAGTCAAAATACAGCGACGTGATCGCCGGGAGGCCAATCTCGAAGATCGGGATGTGTTGCCCCAGCCATCCGCCGATGCCCGGGATCAGTCCCAGGACCGCTCTGCTCGCGAGTCCCAGCGAACTGTAGATCAGTGTTCCGATGACCATGCCCGACAGGATGTTGCCGAAATGACGGCAGGCCATCGAGACCGGGGTTGCCAGCTCACTGATGACATTGATCGGCGCCATCAGGAAGATCGGGGACAGGTAACTCTTCAGGTATCCGCCCAGGCCGCTCGCCTTGATCTTGTGCTTCGTAATCAGCACAAATGCGATTGCTCCCCAGCCGATCTCTGTTGCAAGATCTGCCGTCGGACTCCAGACACCGCCCACCAGGCTGATCAGATTGCTGAAGATGGCAGTTCCGAACAAAGCGCCGATGAACGGTGCATAGTGTTCGACTGAGCTTCCAAGGTTGCTGCTGACAAAATTGTTCAGCGCTTCCACGATCCACTCCGCGACCGCTTGTCTCTTGGATATTCCGGTCACTTTCAGGTTCCGACCGAGAATCCAGCACAGAAGGGACATGACGATGAGGACGACCCACCCCATAATCATGGTCATCGTGATGTGGATGTCACCGACCGGCGTATTCTCCAGAATCGTAACATACCACGAACCGTGAAGATTGATATTCATATTATCAGGTTTCACCTCCTTTGCCGCCGGACTTTGGCTGAGTCAGATTCAGCTTTCCGGTTATTTGAAGTCCATAAATGGCCAGTTTTGGAAAAAGCAGAGGGATAAGTCCGCAGACCGTATTGATATATGGAACAAATACGGCAACCGCCACCCATGCCGCCTGCGCAAGGAGTCGTTTGTTGTAACCAGCCTGAACACCCTTCTTTACTGCCTTCCCGCCAGACGCCGCCTCATTGAGCGACTTTTGCAGAGAGGCTGCCATCCACCAGAACACCGCTACGGCCACTGCCGTGCCGAGGACGGAGCCCAGGATAACGCCGATGATGGATACAGGGTCTGCCTTCAAATGAAAAAAACCGGCTGCGTATATCACAATGCCAGCCATCATCTCGACTGCGCACAGAATACTACACCCGATCTCTACGCCTTTCAATAGCCCCTTGATATCGCTGTCGAATCTCACAGACCCCACTCTCCTCTGATACCGCATCCGCCCTGGCGGCTGATCCACTTCACTTTACACAATGATGTGTTCCATCTCTTTCAGACATGCTTCGAAAAGGAAATCCGCTCCGGCTTGCCCGCATCCGGTTTCTTTACACCCTTCATGACAATCCGTTTGTAGAACTTCCAGAAGGTCATGCCGCCGGCTGAGAGGCCGAGCGCCAGGCCGACGAAATAAACCCAGACGCCCCATCCGAGACGTGTGTCCAGAAGCCACGCAATGCCCAGGCACATCAAAGAAGGCATGATCAGGTCAAGGCCAAGCTGTCCCACATAAACCAGATATGTCAGTGCTTTTCCATGCTCCTTCATAGTTCCTCCTGCCGGAACGCCATTGGTCTTTATCATAGCACAAGGGCTGGATATGGTGCAATGGCAGAATCAGCGTTTGCGGAAGATCGCTTCCTCGTGATCCTTCCAGATATTCAGGATGAAAACAGCCACCCCAGCCGCCGCGGAGAGCCTTTTGATGGTCCTCACTCTCCGCTTTCTGCGTTCCGGTTCCGTCCGGATGATGTCCAGCAGTTTCTCTGCCAGCATACCACCTGCTGCATCCTTCCGTTTCCCTGAATCTCTCTTTGCCATGTCCCATCTCCTCTGCCAAGGCTGCAGAAAACTTACCCTGCCGAATTCGTCTGCGCTGCCGCGTCTGTCTGTCCTGCCGCATCTGTCTGCGCCGCTGTGTCTGTCTGCGCCGCCGCATCTGTCTGCGCTGCCGCATCTGTCTGCGCTGTCTGGTTCTTCGTGTCGGCGATAATCTTGGAGAGCTCTGCAATCATCTCCTCGTCCTTGAGCCGGAACTTGATCTCAACACGGCGGGACGCCTGTGCGTCCTCGTTACCATTCTGGTCGAGCACCAGGTTGGACTGAGAGCGGCCATTTGCCGTCAGCTTCTGCGCCAGTTCCTTATTCTGGGCGTCGGTCAGAAAGCTTCCGCTGTTGGAAAGCAAATAGGATGCAACTGCATACGCACGGTTCTGTGACAGCGCGAGGTTGGTCAGGTAATCTCCGCTGGAATCCGTGTACCCGTCGATAATGACCTCCGCCACATAGTTTGCGTATTGATCTGACAGCAGAACGCTGCAGTATACCGGGAGCACCTGTGACAGCACCTTTTCTCCGTCTCCTGTCAGTGTTGATTCGCCCCAGTCGAACATGACGTTCGCGTCCAGGACAATCGCGCCGGTCTGGCTGTCGATGTTGACGACGATCTGCTGCTTCTTGAACTCATCATTCAAAGCCGCGATCAGATCCGCCTTCACACCGACGATCTGGTCAATCTTCTCCTGCTGAGACTTCATCAGGGCATTCGCCTCATCCAGCTGCTTCTGACTCTGCGCCAGCGCATCGTCCCGGCTCTGAAGCTCAGACTCCTGCGTGGCAAGCTGCTGCCGGCTCTTTTCCAGCTCCGATTCCTGCTGAGAAACCTGCTGCTGGCTCTTTTTAAGCTGGCTTGCCTGATCGTCAAGCGTCGTCTGCAGGCTACTCAGGGATGCCGTCTTCTCCTCCAGCTCAGACTCTCTCTGATTCAGCTGCTGCTGCGCACTCTGCAGCTCTTTTTCACGCTGCGTCAGCTCATCCTGCGTCTGGGCGAGTTCTGTCTGTGTCTGTGCCCTGGAAGCCTGCTCCTTCAGCTTGTCATTGTAGTTCTTCTGCGCTTCCATGAGGCCTACCGCCATGATGAGGACAAACAGCAGAAGCAGACCGGACATCATGTCTGAATAGGACCGCCAGACATTAAAGCCGGCCTCGTCATTCATTCTTTTCCGGTTAACTTTTTTCATCTTCCGAACAATCCTCTTCTTCTGGGTTTCACTTCCTCAGTCTTCTCTTTCCGTGTCTCCCCTGCCTCTCTCGATTCCCTCGCCTTCAGAAGCGCGATGAGCTCTGCTAGCTGAGGATCTGCTTCCGGTTTTGCGCCGATCTCCGATGCCTGCGCCTGTTCAGACAGATACTGATTCATCTTCCGGACAGCTTCTGCGGTTGACTCGGTGAGCGCCTTCATGGATGCGAGCACCTGCGTCATGTAATCGGTAAACTGGCGGAGGTTCTCCTGCTGTGTCTTCGTCTCCTTCACCAGCGTTCCCTGTGCTTCCTGAATGGACTTCAGATACCCGTCCGCCGCGCTGATATACGCAGACTGCGCCTTCTGAACACCCTGAAGCGAGGAGACTGTCAGATCGTTCATTTTCGATATTTTGTCTGTCATGCGGATATTGGCGTCATTCATGACGGAAAGTCCCTCGGACAGATCCGAATTGTCCGCCTGCACCTGCGCAAGACTCCGCGTATACTTCTCAGACAATTCCGTCAGCTCTGCAAGCCTGCCGGATACCGCCCCGTTCATCTCACTGAGATGCTCCATCTGTCGTGTCATCTCGAGGTTGGTGTCATTGACCTTCGCCATATCCGCCATCGACTTCTGCATGTCCGTGACAAACTGCGACAGCTGCTCCTCCTGAGTGTGCATCGCGTCAAAGACCTCGCTCACAAGCTGCGCGGAGTCGTTCATGACATCAACCATATGCTGCTGTCCCTGGTCGATGATCTGCTGATACTGTTTCTCGGACTTCTCCATGAATTCCGCATGATCTCGCTGCACCTTGTTCGTCTCGCCCATGACCTTGCGCATTTCCGTAAACTCGGAGAAAAACTCCTGCTTCATGGTACGGGCGATTCGCTGTGAAATATTCTCCAGAAGCTGCCCCTGCTGAAGCGTGACAGTCTCCGAGAAACTGTCCATCGTATTGTCCAGATGCTCGACCATCGGCCGGATGTTGTTCGCGAGCGTCTGAGACACCTGCTCGGCGAGATCCTTCTGCATCTGCCCCAGCACCTTCGTCTGCGCATTCTGGTTGGCAATGATGTGATTCATAGCTGTCGCGTCGGTTGGCGTGACAGCCGTCGTATAATACGCATCCAGGAAACGATCCAGACTCTCCGAGACACCTGTCAGCGCTCCTCTGAGCCAGTAGGAGAAGGCCAGCGACAATGAAATCCCGTAGATGGAGGTGACAAACGCCACCTTGATCCCGTCAATCAGAGATTCCACAGACCCCGACATCGCCTCGTAGCTGGTCGGGTTGAAATGACGCAGCCCGAGTACCAGTCCGACAAAGGTTCCCAGAATGCCAAGACTCGTCAGAATGTCCGGAATCATTTCCAGAAGTCGGCGATGGGTATAGTTATTGATCTCATACTCGCCGATATAGTCCCCGATATCTGTCGGGCTGTTTGTCTTCCGGAGATAATGCAGGTATTCCTGGTATTTTGCGTCAAAGTAAGGGACGCCGAAGATTGCTGCACCCGGCTTTGTAATGGCAGACATATTGCCGCCTCCGTCGGAAATGGCTTTCAGCTTCTCCGTTGCCTGATCAAGCCCATGCTGCGTCTGGCGCATGCGTCCGAATCCGATCCCGCAGCCGACAATCAGGATGACAATCATCGCCGCAAGGAAACAACTGTTGTAGATGATGTTGCTCAGACTGGAGTCGAGCGTAATGTAGGTGATCGCCACGACCACGGCGGCAGCCATAAGGCCGACGATCCAGTTTGTGATTTTCCGCATATCCCTCTGCCTCCTCCATGCAGCTTCCGTTTTCTTTCCTCACCATGATACACGATTCCGTCAGTCGTGTGAACAACTCATTTTGTCCGGACCTTCAGCACCCGGCTCCATGCCCCGACCCTCTTTCCGCTGACCGCGCGAATTCTGATATAATAGGTTTTTCTTCTGCCTGCGCGGATCGTGACCGATGCGGTTTTCTTTTTATTTTTGACTGTGCGGGTTTTTACACCCGTGAAGTCTTTTCTGCCAGCATACTGAATCTGATACCTCGTGTATTTTCCATTTTTCTTAAATGTGACGCGGAACTTTCCCTTTGAGACCGCTGAGACCTTCCGGAGGTTCGTCTTTTTCAGCAGCTTCGCTGTGTGCTGGTCCTGCCAGGTGTCTCCGCAGCGGATGCAGGTATGCAGCGTATAACCGCCCCTTGATGTTGTCGGTTCCACGACTTGTGCCGTATACACGTGCCCCAGCGCTGGCAGCTCCGTTGTCTTTGTCTCCCCGCACCGGCTGCACGTCTCCGTGACGCTTCCCTTCTGCGTGCAGGTCGCGGTCTTCCGCAATGTCTCCTTGAAGTTGTGTCCCAATGCCGGGATGACCACATCATGTGTCTTGCATACAGTACAAGTTCCGCGCACTCCACCATCATGGGTACAGTCCGGCTCAACAACCGTTGTCCCCTGGTGGGCAGTCTTATAGCATGTATCCGATGCAGCCGGATAGCTGAACGTTGTTGTGATCGTACTGCCGCTGAAATTCCCGCTCGCCTGACGGCTCGTCAGCAGTGTATTGTTCGTATAATTGGAAACCAGCAGATATTGCCTGCTGCTGGCCTGAGCACCTGTCGTATCCAAATCGTCCCAGGTGACGTCCACCAGATACCACGATCCGCCAATCTGTGCAAGATTCCACATATGTCCGCTGCCTGTCCGGCTCTTGTTTGACAGGCCGCTGACACAGACCGCCGGAACGCCCAGCTGATCACACAGAACCTTGAAAGCCTTCGCATAACCCTCGCAGACAACTCCCATCGTCAGGTGGTCTGTCTCGCCCAGAAATGCAGCTGCAGACGTATAAATCCGGTATGCATCATTGCACGCGACACTCTGACTGCCGCTGTTCTCCGCAGCGCTGACCGAAACGGCCGTGTTGAGCACAGTTTGATCATAGGACAGGCGGCTGCACAGATATTCATCCGCCGCCCGGACAAGAAGAGCCTGGTAAGCGGTGCTCCCGGTCTCTGCGCCTTCTGTGTTCCACGAATCTGCCATCTCCCGCACCTTGGCAACAGCAGCCTGTACCCCTGCCTGGTAGCTGCTGATCAGGCTTCCCGCCCCGGCAAATGTCTCTACCGGTTTGTACGTCGCTGAGACGATCTGAAAAACACTTCGTGTCTTTCCATCGTCCCCAGTCTGCTCAGTGTCCGGCACAGACGAGATGGTAAAGGAATATGTCTTCGGTGACCGGATCCAGAACACCTCCGGATGATCATGCTTGAAGGCATCTGCAGCCGCCTGCATATCAGCCGACAGCTGCTCCTTACAAGCCTCATAGGCACTCTCGGTATCTGGATCTGTTTTCTCAAAATAGCCGTTCGAGGTGACAACTCCCTGGAACTGATAGACACCCTCTCCAAACTTGCAGATCCACTCTCCAGTATGATGTTCTTCCGCGTACCACTCGACCTTGGAATCATAGATCGCCTTTGCATTTGCCCCGAGCTGGGAGGAAAATGCATATGAACTGCCACTCTGAGCACTCCTGAAAGCCCGGCGTACCCTCCGAAGGGAGGCGGAGACGGGCTGCGTCTGGACAATCTGGCCTGGTGCGCTCAGCGGGTCCTGAATCTGCGCTGTCTCCGTCATCGTGACAGGCTGACCCTCGGTGGATGACTCCGTCTCCTCGGTCTCCTCTGTAATCACCCCGTCATCCGGCGTTTCCTCACTTGCAATATCAGACACGCCATCTTCTCCGTCCTCAATCACAAGGCCGCTTTGATCGCCCTCCCCGACAACACTTTCATCCGCTCGACCGGACGCCTCTCCGTCCGTTGCAGCCGGCAAGCTGTCCCCCGCCTCCTGCAAGGCTTCTGTCCTGTCTTCTGTTGTCCCCGACAAGCCATCACTCGTCTCCTGCGAAGCTTTCGTGCTGTCACCCGTCTCCGAGACGGTTTCCAGACTTCCACCTGCTGCCCCTAGCGTGCTGTTGCCCGTCTCCGCTGCAGCCTCCTGGTTTCCAACCGATTCTGTCGACACGATGGTCTCTTCTGCCGCACAGGCAGGCAATGTGTTCGGCAGAGCTGCCGTGCCCATTGCCAGTGCCAGCAGGACTGCGGATGCTTTCTTCAGATCTCTGTTCCATCTGTCGCTCATCAATCTTCCTCTTCCCTTATGCCTTCTGCCTTCTGTTCACTTTCTTCTGATACAGGAAAGGCGCTTCCCCGGCTTTTTCCGGAGCAGCGCCCGCTTTTTATCTCTGAATCTTTCGTTTCGCTTTCTGTCGCTACTGTTTAACCAGCCCAGTACCTTCTGTTCTGATTATGCCGTCTGCTGCGTACATAGTCAATCGATGAAATGATGATCCCCAGTTTGGAATTGGCAGCATGCACCACCTGATTATTCCCGATATAGATGGCAACATGGCTCGCATAAGAACCCGATCCGTAGAAAACAAGATCTCCCGGCTGAAGGTTTGCGTCGGAAACCTTCATACCTGCGGCATATCCGATCGTTGAATAGTATCCGCTGGCTCCATTCATCTGATCAACGGCAACCCTCATGATCCGCACCCCGAAGTGCGCCATCACAGCCTGTGTAAATCCGGAGCAGTCTGCTCCATTCGTCAGGCTTGTTCCGCCGTAGACATATCTGTTTCCGACAAACTGCTGTGCAAACCGGACAATCGCGTTGCCGCTGACTGCCGATTCCGACACGATGTGTCCATCAGACGGATCGGTGTAGTAGCAGCTTCCTGCAGCAAACACAACCGAATCTGTCTGGAGCACACCCTGTGCATCGAAATAGAACTTATATCCGCCGATGATCTGAAGTCCTGTCAGAGCTCCTCCATCGCCGCCCGCATAGTAGCGCTTTCCATCGGATGTAGACAACCACTGATTAGTAAGCGGGCTCCCGTTCGTTCCGTACAGATAAGTCCGGCCATTCCGTGTCACAACACCGGAGGACGGCTTTTCGGCCCTGGTCCTGATCCCGTCCGCGCCGACATAGTAGTCTCCGATAAAGCGGTTCGTCGCGATTCTGCCGTCTGCATCACACCAGTAATAATGCTTCTTGTACTTCACCCAGCGGTTCACCGCAATCCGCCCGGTCTTATAGACATAATAGCGGCTCCCCAGGTAAGAAAACAGCCTTGAGGAGGCATACATCTGCCCGTTCGGGCGGAAATAATAGGTGGAAGCACCGATTCTGACGAGTCCCTTCGCAAAACTCCCGTCTGCCTGAGCATAGTACTTCTTTCCCTTCAGCTTTACAAAGCAGTTTCGCAGAAGATAGCCCTTTTTCCCGGCGTAGTACCGTGCGCCATTCAGACTGATCAGCCTGCTCTTCTGAAGCACGCCCCTGTCGTTGAAATAGTACAGTCTTGAGCCGATCTCCTGCATTCCGGTCAGCTTCTGATGCTGTTCATTGTTGTAATAAGTTTTGCTTCCGATATGATACCAGCCAACTGCTGCCGCTGCTGCGCCGCCCTTGATCAGAGCACCGTCCGGCCCGAAATAGTACTTGCCCTTCCTTTTATTGATAAATAACGCGCCGCTCTTCCTGTGCGCATAATACTTTGCACCGGCATAGCTGATCCAGCCATAGCGGCGTACCCCTGTGTTCAGGTCGAAGAAGTATGTCTTCGCTCCTACCCTCTGAATGCCCCGGAGCATGAGGCCATTTTGATCGAACAGATAAACCTTCCGGCCGATTTTCTTCAGACCGGTCACCGTTTCTCCTGCCTTCGTCACATACTTCACACCGTCGGGAGTCTTCACGAAGCCTGCCTGCACGGCCATCGGTGCTGCTGTCATCAGCATCGTCAAAAGCAGCAAAAACGCCGCGATGTGTTTGCCCAATCTCTTCATTCCGCTCCCTCGGTTCTCACAGGTACTGCTCTTTTTTCTGTAACACTTGTAACAAACCATTCGAAATGTCTCACTGTATTCATTACAATTTTGTTACATTTATTTGAATATTACACATTTTCGATCTGTATGTCAATAGAGGGGCTGGTGTGGTATGATGTCGGGAAACAGCGTGGGCGATGCTTTTGCGGCTTCGTCTGCCGCGCGCACCAAAGGAACGGATGATGACTTGTCAATCTTAGGAATACCGGGAGGATTTTCATGATGAAAATTGGTTTTATTGGCTGCGGAAACATGGCAACTGCAATGATCCACGGGATTTTGCAAAGCGGTCTCGCATCCGAGAGAGATCTGATGGCCTCTGCAAAGACAGCGAAGACGCAGAAAAAAATAACAGACGAGCTGCACCTTACATGTGGAACCAACGAGGAGACAGCATCGTTCTCCGATGTCCTCTTCCTCGCCGTCAAGCCTCAGTTCTATGAGGATGTCATCCTCTCGGTCCGCGACCATGTAAAAAAGGAAGCTCTGATCGTGACGCTGGCGCCCGGCAAGACGCTCGAATGGCTCGGATCCCTCTTTGGAGAAGATCGGAAGATTATCCGAACCATGCCCAACACCCCTGCAATGGTTGGCGAAGGTATGACGGCTGTCTGCCCGAACCATTCCGTCACAGAAGAGGAACTTGACACCGTCCTGACACTGCTCTCCAGCTTTGGGAAGGCGGAGGTGATTCCGGAAAACCTGATCGATGTCGCAACCGCCGTCTCCGGATCCAGCCCGGCTTACATTTTCCTGGTAATCGAAGCGATGGCAGATGGCGCTGTCGCAGATGGGATGCCGCGGAACAAGGCATACAGGTTTGCCGCGCAGGCCGTCCTGGGTTCCGCAAAAATGGTTCTGGAGACAGGAAAGCACCCCGGTGAACTGAAAGATATGGTCTGTTCCCCGGGAGGAACAACGATGGAGGCTGTCCGCGTCCTGGAAGAAAAAGGCCTGCGGTCCGCCCTGATTGAGGCGGAGAAGGCCTGCGTACGAAAAGCCCGGGCGATGTAAAACCGCCCGGGTGATTCGCCAGTCTTTACTTTGTTCCAAAGATCCGGTCTCCTGCGTCGCCGAGTCCCGGAATGATATAGCCGTGGTCGTTCAGCTTCTCATCAACCGAACAGACGTAGATATCCACATCCGGGTGTTCTCTCTGGACTCTTGCGATTCCCTCCGGAGCCGCAATGATATCCAGGAGGCGGATATGCCTGCAGCCGTGCTTCTTCAGCATCGAGAGCGCTGCGCATGCACTTCCGCCAGTTGCCAGCATCGGATCGACGACGAATACCTCCCTCTGTCCGCAGTCCGCCGGGAGCTTGCAGTAATATTCGACCGGTTCCAGCGTCTTCGGGTCACGGTACAGCCCGATATGACCGACCTTCGCAGCCGGAATCATCGTCAGCATTCCTTCGACCATACCGAGCCCGGCTCTGAGAATCGGCACCACCGCCAGCTTACGGCCTGAGAGCTGCTTTGCGGTCATCTTCGTGATCGGTGTCTCAATCTCCACGTCTTCCAGTTTCAGATCTCTTGTCGCTTCATAGCACATCAGCCCGGCGATCTCAGATACGATTGTCCGGAAATCCTTTGTCCCGCAATTCTTGTTGCGAATCACGCCAAGCTTATGCTGAATCAATGGATGATCACATACCGTAACTTTCGACATTCTGTCCTCCTTTATGGGCAGCTTTCGCCGCCATTCTCATGCTGCAGCGCTGCAGCTTCCTACCTGCCTCTCTTTTCAGTTCAGCTCTTCCCGCTGCAGAATCCCTGCCAGCCGCTCAACCTGCGCGTCCAACTCCCGGAAACACTGCCCGTAGTCTCCAAGCGACCCTCCATACGGATCATGCACCTCGCCTTCCCCGCGGATATACTCGCTCAGTGAAAATACATTGATCGGGTTGGCAAAATCCTGGAGCAGCCGCTCCTTCTCGGCATTCGTGATCGTCAGGATCAGTGTCCTGTCATCAAAGTCTGCCTCATCGAGCGGATCGCTCATATGATCTTTCATCGTCAGCCCCTGGGAAACCAGCACAGCCTCCGCCTTCGGATTGATCGGCTCAGGAAAGAGCACCACAAGTCCCTTCGAAAGAATCAGGATGTCCTCCAGCAGAAAATGTCTGGAGAGGATCGCCTCCGCCATCGGGCTTGTGATCGTATCACTCTCACTTACGAAGATTAGTTTATCATAGTGTTTCACATCCATACCTCCGGCAGAGAAGTCTCCCTGCCCGTCAGACCCTGATGACCTGGTGGCCTGCAGCCTTGATCAGACGATTCATGATCGCCTGCCCCATTCTCGGTGTATCGAAGGCTTCCGAATAGATCACATCCACCCCCAGATCATCGAAATCCCGCAGAATTCCATACAGATGCATGGATATGGTGATCTCCTCCGTCCTCGTCCCGATGGACTTGACGATTCCTCTGTCATAAGCTGCCGCAGACTCATCCGTCGCGATGATTCCAACCTTTCCTCCGGCAGACTCCTTCTGTGCCGTCAGAGACCGGATCTTCTCCACAACCCTGTCCTGCGGTCCCTCCACAATTGTGAGCGGTGCCTTCGGCGCATAGTGGCGGTACTTCATGCCCGGTGCCTTCGGATGGAAATTCGGGTCATTGAAATGAAGCCCCGGGTCCATCCGGACTTCTCCCAGCACGCCCCGAAGCATCTCCATATTGATATACCCGGGTCTGAGAATCATCGGAATTTTTTCTGTCAGATCGATAATCGTCGACTCAACTCCGATTCCAACCGGTCCGCCGTCAATGATCATATCAATCTTGCCGTCCAGATCGTCCTTCACATGCTGTGCCGTCGTCGGGCTCGGCCTTCC
The DNA here is from genome assembly GCA_902761585.1 of uncultured Lachnospiraceae bacterium. Taxonomy (GTDB): domain Bacteria; phylum Bacillota; class Clostridia; order Lachnospirales; family Lachnospiraceae; genus Porcincola. The sequence goes on along the minus strand of CACWKX010000003.1, from coordinate 122,112 downwards.
GGACGTATTGGCGGACGGCGCTGCAATAAAGCCACCTCCCGCCCGAATCATCTCCGCAGCGATCTCATTGTCCGGCATCCGAATTGCCACGGTTTCAAGGCCGCCCGTTGTTGAAGCCGGAACACTGTCATTCTTGTTGAGAATCATCGTCATCGGTCCCGGCCAGAACGCGTCCGCAAGGTCTCTCGCCTCCTGAGGAACCTTTGTGACAATCTGCTCAAGTGCATCAAACTCCGCAATATGGACAATCAGCGGATTGTCCGAAGGTCTTCCCTTCGCCGCATATATCTTTCTTGAGGCTTCCGCATCAAGCGCGTTTCCCCCAAGGCCGTAGACTGTCTCGGTCGGAAATGCAACCAACCCGCCCGATAAAAGGATATCGCCAGCCTTCTGCATCAGCTTCTGGTCGATTCCCTCTGTCATATCTGCATATATGGTATTCATATTTGTCCCTTCTGTCAGCTGTACCTGCAGCCGGGTTTTATTATAGCACCGCTTGAAGACCGTGTGAACCGTCTGAGCGGTTCTGCCTCCTCCGTTCTGCGTTCTTATAAAGCATGCAGCCCGGCTGTGCAAATTGCTCAAATCATCCGTATGTTTTGTCCCTCTGTTGTGCTATACTGTTGGAAAACCGCGCGCAGCTTTCCCCTGCGCACAATGCTTTGGGAGGGTACCACTATGGCAGATGAAATCAAATCAGAGGCGCTGTCAGAAAATGAGGCAGGCCAGGCAGCGGCTGCAACGCCGCAGACCGCCAGTGCGAATGCTGACGCACCGCAGGCTTCAAAGCCGCAGGCGGATGAACAGCAGGCTGTGAGCGAAGAATCCGGCACGCAGGTACCGGAGGCGCAGGCTGACGAGCCGCAGACCATGGCCGATGTGGAAGCGGAGCTGAATGCTTCCTTCCGCCCGATCCGCGAAGGCGATACACTGGACTGCGAGGTTGTCGGCGTGGAGGATGACAAGGTCACGGTTGACATTGCCTCCTATACGGACGGCATCATCCGGAAGGAGGATGTCAGCGACGATCCCTCGTATTCCATCCGCGAGCACATCAGCGTCGGTCAGAAATTTCAGGCGACGGTCATCCGGCGGGATGATCATGGTCATATCGGCCTTTCACTGAAAAAGGCAGCCAGTCTGGCGGCCTGGGACCGTGCCAGAAGCCTTCTGGCTTCGAAGGAGAATGTCCGCGTGAAGATCTCCGGCGTGACAAAGGCTGGCGCGATCGCCTACCTGGACGGTATCCGCGCATTTATCCCGGCATCCAAGCTCAGCCTGGGCTATGTGTCCGATGACGATCTCCCTGGATGGATCGGGAAAGAGATCGATGTCCGGGTCATCACAGCGGATGAAGATGGCAATCATCTTGTCCTCTCCGCTAAGGACATCCTCCATGAGAAACGCGAGGAGGAGCGCAGGGCACACATTGCCCTCGTGAAGCCAGGCACCATCACGGAAGGAACCGTCGAATCCCTGAAGGACTTTGGCGCGTTTGTCGATATCGGAGAGGGCGTGACAGGTCTGCTCCATGTCTCCCAGATCAGTCAGAAACGGATCAAATCACCAGCGGATGTTCTGAAGGTCGGGCAGAAGGTTCGTGTCAAGATTACCAAGGTTGCGGATGGGCGAGTTTCCCTGAGTATGAAGGCGATCGAGGATGAAGGAGATCCGCAGACAGACACAAGGGAGGAGCACTATGACCTTCCGAAGAGCGAAGAAATCGGGACCGGACTCGGTGCCCTTCTGAAAAATATTCGTCTCTGATGCCGGCCGCTGCCAAGTCGCCATCCACGGCGGCCGGGCGGTGTTTTACCGGCAGCATGCCGCCCAGGACTGCCAGGCAGCTTCTGCTGTCTTTGGAACGCAGGCTGCAGACTTCACAAAAAACACGGGATCCCCTCATCGGAACCCCGTGTTTTTTATTTGCTTTTTATTTGCTTAATTCTTGCTGAACAGGCCCTTCGCCCAGTCAAAGGCTCTCTTGTACCAGGCATCCGGCTTCAGCTCTGCGCCGTACTTATCACACTGATATGATTCTGCATTTCCACCTCCTGCATCGTACTTCAGGTGGTAGTAATGCGTGTCGATGTGGATGCCCCGCACACCATCGATCATACAATGCGGCTGGATTTTGATCCGCCCGTCAAAGGCCTGTTCGGTCGGAATCTTGATCACAATCTGGAAGACGCCCGGCTTGATCTCCGTTGAATCCGTCCAGGAAACATAATCGGAGCCGTTCACCGTGTACCCATACATATGAAGCGACGCCCTGAAGCCCTCCACCTTGTCGGAGGTGACATTGTCGATCGTGTAAGTAATCGTCGAGGTCTCCGGGTCATACTCACCATAGTGAATGTCCGCCGTGACCTTCTTCAGGTTCGACTGCTCATCCATCCAGTCAGAGCTCTTCATGAGCTCGGTGTTTACATAATCCAGACCATCCTTCTCAATCAGCGTATCCTTGTCGGAGAACAGATTGGTTCCCATTCCAAGGCGGTCTCCGTCAATCTTGACCCCGAGCGCTGCCAGCGTTGTCGGGAAATTGTCGATCGTCGCAAACTCCCTGTAGTCATCACGCACCGGCTTGACAGCCGAGTTGAGATAGCAGGTATAAACCTTTCTCCTGTAATCGTAGGATGCTCCGGCGCAGATCTCCTTGTTCATCGTCGGATGATCGCCGGAGATGACAACCGTCGTGTTGTCATACCAGTCCTGCTGCTGAATCCATTTCACAAATTCTGCAACCTGCTTGTCGGAGAGGTGGATCACATTCTTGTACTGATCCGGGAAGACCTCCTCATACCCGGTATCCTTGTACCCTTCCGGATAATGGGTATCGACGGTCAGCATCGTGAAGTCAAACGGTTTTCCGGAATTGCCGAGCTCCGTCAGCTTGTTCTTTGCATACTCAAAGAGCTTCGTATCCTCAAATCCCCACCAGACCTTGTAGTCGGAAGGCAGTGTCCCGTTTGTCGTGTACAGTTTCCAGTCATCAAAATTGAAATTACCGTGTTCTGTGAAGCAGAGACGCCGTCCGCCGAATGTTGCGTCAGAGCCAAACATCATCTCCATGGTATATCCCTCTTTCGAGAGAATATCGCCCAGGCAGGTCAGGTTCGGGAAGAACGAATCCTGCGTGTTCATGAAGTTTGTTCCGACACCGTTGATTTCAATCGGGATCTTCAGCGGAAGCCCGCTTGTCGCAGCCCACATGCCTGCCATCGTCCATGTACTGTACTTGAGCGCATTGCCGCCATCCAGTTTTGTAGACTGATCCTTCCCGGCAAAATCGATATTATTGGTATCCTTTGCAAGCTCGGTCAGCTCGGGAATCAAGCTTTCATCGAAGAGACCTCCGCTGTCCCGATCCGAGTAGGACATCTCCATCGACTCCAGAAAGATGTAAATCAGGTTTCTTTTCTTCTCCGGAAATGTCAGTGTTGTCGTTGCCGGATCGACATAATTGTCCTCGATATAAGTGGACTTCTCGCCCATGGAGGCGATCCGCTGCCCGATTCCAAGCTTGTTCCAGATTCTGCCAATCTGGATACTTCCGAAGACAACTGCTGCGACTGTGACTGCCGGAAGGAGAAATCTTCTGATCAGCCGTCTTGCCTTTGTATTTTTTTTCGCATAATCCTTCCGGATTACCTCTTCCTTCTCCGATGAAAGCTCTGCTGCTGCGCGAATTGCTTTCCCGTCCTTTTTCTGCTTTTTCCCCTTCGGAGGCTGCTTGGGCATCAGGAAGAGATGATAGATGGCAAGCAGTACAGCCAGAAGAACGACCGGACCAACGATACAGTATCCGATATATCCCCAGATAATCCCGGAGTCTGTTCCCTTCAGCGGCTGGGTGATCGTAAACATCACTTCGTCCAGTGACAGATCCCCCCACTCATCGGTGACCCACTTTGCCGACAGCCCGGCAATCAGCATGAACATCATCAGGAAATACAGCATGAAACGGATGACTCTCCATCTCGCTTTCTCCCGAACCAGCGGTCCACCCGGCGATGCCGCAGTGTCTTTCTCTTCACCTGCTTTTTTCGGGTCAGCTGTCTGCTTTCTCCAGCCTTTTCTCTTCCCGGGTGTGCGTTCATTCTGACCAGCGGTCCCGGGCATCTCCTGTCCTTTTGATTCAAACCCGGCGTCCGTTTCCCGGTTCTCATCTTGTCCCTTCAAATCCTTCTCCTCACTCATCCGCATCTGCCTTTTCTGTACTGTCTGGCCATTCTGCATGCTGAAGTCAGGGCGATCCTTTCATGTACCGCTCACGGCTTCTGCCGGCTTTCTCCCCCGGCTCTCTGACTGATTAAGTCCAGCCGCATGCGCCGAGTATTATAACAGCAAAAATGCGGTATAACAATGAACTTTCTATGAAAATTATCATAAGATCAGACCGTCCGGGACACAATATAGCGCGGTCTTCGCTTTGCTTCCTCATAGATTCTGGCGATATAATACCCGATCACACCCAGCGAAATCATGATGATGCTGCCTGTCAGAAGCACCAGAAGAATGACCGTTGTGAAGCCCTCCACCGCATGTCCCGTGAAATAGCGGACAAGGGTCTGGATTCCCAGAACGATCGCAAAGATCAGAAATGCAGCGCCCGCCCAGGTCACACACTGCATCGGGGCAGCCGAATAGCCTGCAATGTTGCTGATTGCATAGCGGATCAGCTTGCGGGTCGACCACTTGGAGACGCCGGCTTCCCGCTCCTGAACGTCAAATTCCACCTGTGTCTGCCGGAAACCAATCCAGGCACTCATCGCCCGGAAGAAGGCATTCTGCTCCGGCATGTCAAGCAGCGTGTTCACCGCTCTTCTGTCGAGCAGCTTGAAGTCCGAGGCGCGTGACATATCGATCTTTATCGCTTTTGACATCAGACTGTAAAACATTCCTGCCGCTGCCCTATGCGCGCCGCTTTCCTTCCCGCGGCTCTTCTTGACGCCCTCGATCACCTCATAGCCCTGCTGCCAGAGCCGGTACATCTGAACCAGGGTCTGCGGCGGATGCTGCAGGTCACAGTCCATCACCGCCGCACAGTCTCCCTTTGCGGCCGCAAGCCCTGCGAAGATTGCCGCCTCCTTGCCGAAGTTCCTTGAGAAATGGACGCCATGCACCCGCTCATTTGCCTGATGGGCGGTCAGGATCTCGCTCCAGGTCAGATCCTTCGAGCCATCGTCCACAAAGACAAGCTCATAGTCAATGTTTTCACTTTCCAGCACCTGCACCAGTACCTTTGCGGTCTTCGGAAGCATCGCTTCCTCATTGTATGCCGGCAGAATCACCGATAACGATGGCATAACTGCTCCTCCTGCTGATCTGTTCTTGATCTTGTCTCACAGCGATATTTTTATATCATGTAGAGGGATCCGTCTGTCAGGCCTTTCCTGCTGCCTGCTTTTCCTTTTTCCGGAAGATAATCAGCTTTGAGAATACATAGTTCAGAATCACGACCAGGATACTGACTGCGACCTTGGCAAGCATCCCCTTGACCCCGAACAGTTTCTGATTCAGTCCGGCCTTCACCAGGAGCGGAACGCCGGCCATCTCAATGACGCCGGTCATGAGCCTTGCCGAGATAAACAGGGCTACTTCCCGAAGGACGAACCCGATCTTCCAGCTGTAGGAATGAAAGACCCAGACTTTATTGGTCAGGTAGGCGAAAATGACCGCGCAGACCCACGACAGGATGTTTGAAGCCGTAATGCCCATCCCAAGGTTTTTGGCGAACAGGGCATAGGTTCCCCAGCTCACAACCGTTGTGAGACCGCCCATCACAAGATATCGGATCACCTCTCCGAGATCCATCCTGTCGGAGGTCCCCTGTCGTCCGTTATCTGCCGCTTCCTGTTTCTCTTCTCTCATGTCCAGCCCCCTTATCGTCTGCCGCTTCTTTCACTTTTCTCCATCTGCTCTGCACAACTCAGCTTCCTGCCCCGCACGCGTGCCGGACAATTTCCCTCGTCCTTCTCTGCGTTGAGGGACTTCATCCTGCTCCCTCACGCGTGCGGGACAATTTGATGTTCTCCGGATTCCAGGCTGACTGCGACCGCAGAGAGTATACCACAGGATCACCCTGCCGGCATCTTCCTGTCTGCCTGCGGAAGGAATCTCTGTCCATGATTCTGTGTGAAAGTGCCATCCGGCGATGCCGCAGACAGAAGACGAAGACCCCGACGCGGCGGCCTGATTACAGTCTCTGAATACTGCCGATCCCAAGGGAGCGGCAAGCCGCCTGAAGCTGATCCTCAAACTGCGGGTAGAAGTCCTTCTCTGTGTCAAATCCGGCCAGATAGCACTTTTCCAGGATCTGCATGCAGACAATTTTCCGAAGATGATCCTGTGCGGCATCCGTGCGCCCGGCAGCTGTCCCCTGCGTCCGCGCGGCTCCTGTACGCCCGGCAGCTGTCCCCTGCGTCCGCGCGGCTCCTGTACGCCCGGCAGCTGTCCCCTGCGTCTGCGCGGCGCCTGTGCTTCCGGCAGCTGTCCCCCGCATCTGCTCCGTCCCCGTGCTTCCTTCCCCGCCCTCGCAGCACGCCTGCGCTGCCTTCAGAAAGGCGTGCCAGGTTCTGCAGTATGCCTCGTACCGCGAAAGATCAGGAATGCCCAGCCATTTTTTCACCTTTACCTTGCTGCCGGTGCAGTGTGTACACTCTCCGACCTGCAGAATGTAGGAGAAGTCCCCGTCCTCCCAGCAGCGCCCGAGCGGATAAAGCCTGCAGATTCCCGGGCGATACGCGTGGATCTCACATCTTCCATCCGCCCCAAGATAAGGGCATGCGCCCCCTGCCATGGCCAGCACCGGCTGGATCAGCCCGTCGATCACCTCAAGCCTGACTGTCACATTCAGAAGCTTCTCCAGGCCGCAGCCTGAAGCCTTCTTCAGCTGATAGATATCCCATGGATCCAGCACAATCAGCGCATCCATCCTGCAGCAGTCACAGCAGCCCAGACAGCCATTTGTCCCGATCTTCACCAGATCATCCGCTCTGTACCGCCTTCCGTCCGAAATCTCCCCGATCGACTGTTCACGTCTCATCCGGCACCTCCATCAGCTTTGAGAAAATTGGAAGCGCATTGTACAGGTACCGGGTTGTCCCGTGGCTCCCATGGTGCACCTCGCCGTCCCCGATTTCAAAAACAACATTGGCTGCTGTCCCGCCGTCCCCGAAGGAAAAAAATTCCGGATGATTCTTCTCATCCCGCACCTGCGCCTCCACGACATTCAGCGCGAAATCCTCCGACCCGACGCAGGAATACAGGAAAAAATCATCCTTCGTGTATCCCTGGACAGCGACCGCATCCATGATATACTGCGCACCGAAGTCGGCCATCGTTCCACTCTCCTGCGCGTCCGGCCCCCAGTACAGGGAACCGCTCATCCCCAGAAATGAGTGAAAATAGTCCAGGCAGTCGCAGAGCCGGTAGTACGTGGTGACGCTCCCCATCGAAAACCCTCCGAAGGATCTCTGCCACCTGGATGCCCTCAGGCCGGCCTCATCGACCGTCTCTGCAAAGGTGCTGTAATGGCTCTCCACCTGAGGAAGCACGTCCCGGCGCAGCTCGTCCACAAATCCCTTGGTATATTCCGCGTCCCAGTCGTCCTCCCGCTGCTGTCCCTGCTTTGGATAGTAGGTCAGCCCCACAAAGATCATCGGCCGGATCTCCCCGAGGGCGATCATGTTGTCGACAACATATTTGAGCTCCTTCGGCTGGAGCGAGGAGCCGAAAAACCGCTCGGCACTTCCGCCCGCTCCATGCATGAGGTAAAAAACCGGATACCTTTCCGAGGGGTCATATCCGTATGGAAGGTAAACCTCCGCATACTTGCGGATCTCCTTCTCTGCCCTTCCGTAAAGGCCATACGTGTTCGTCGTGTACCAGAATTTCTCGATTGTGCCGCTTTCGGCTGGCTCATAGGTATAAGACGCCGGCACCTCGTCCATCGACAGTCCCACCTCCGCAAGGCCTCCATCCTTCTGCGCGGACTGCGTCCTGACCATCACACTGGATCTGGCACTGCGGCTGGCCGCCACCTTCGGTGCCTGGGCATGAAGAAAACTTTTCCTTCTCAGAAACAGCAAAAGAACCGCCACGCCAAAAAGACCCAGAAGCAGGCCGCACCGAATATGCTTCCTGCTCCTGAGTCTTGCCTTCTGTCCGGGATGATTCGTTCTCTTCATGTCCATCTCCTTCACCTGCGCAGACAGTCCATGCTGTTTTCCCTGACAGTCGAATATGTCAGCCTGCCTGCGGTCCGGCGTACGCCGCCACGATACCGGCCAGGATCTTCACCTCGTCGTCCATGTCCTCGGCTGTGATATGCTCAAACGGACCATGGAAGCCATAGCCGCCCGTCCCCAGATTCGGGCAGGGAAGCCCGCGGAAGGAAAGCGCCGCCCCGTCCGTCCCGCCGCGCACCGGCGCACTGTCCGGAGTGATCCCAAGTGCTGAGATGGCCTTTTTCGCGTTCCCGACCAGATGCATGCAGGGACGGATCTTCTCCTCCATGTTCCGGTACTGCTGCTGAATGGTGAGCTTTACGGTTCCCTCTCCGTACTTCTCATTGATCGTTTTCTCGATATGCCGCAGAAGATCCAGCCTCGCCTGAAAATGACCCTCGCTGTGGTCTCTTACCAGGTAGGACACCTCTGCCTTTTCCACCGTCCCGCTGATGCTCTCCAGATGGAAGAAGCCCTCGCGTCCTTCTGTCAGGCGCGGGATATCTGCCGCCGGAAGCATCGCGTTGATCTCACAGGCGACAAGCCCTGCATTGATCATCAGGTCCTTTGCACTTCCGGTGTGGACCGAAACTCCGCGGATTTCAAACTGCGCACCTGCCGCGTTGAAGTTTTCATAGGTAATCTCGGAGGTTGCCCCGCCATCCACCGTGTAAGCGTAGTCCGCACCGAACTGTTTCAGATCGAACAGATGCGCCTCCGAGCCAATCTCCTCATCCGGCGTAAATGCAATCGAGAGAGGCCCGTGCGGAAGCTTCTGATCTCTCAGCGTTTCAACCAGCGTTAGAATCTCTGCGATCCCGGCTTTGTCGTCCGCCCCGAGCAGGGTCGTCCCGTCGGTTGTGATCAGGGTCTTCCCCTTCATCTGAGTCAACTCAGGGAAGTCCGCCGGATCCAGCACCTTGCCGGCCCCAAGCGCAACCGCCTTCCCATCATAGTGTTCATGGATCTGCGGCCTGACATCCTTTCCGGAAGCGTCCGGCGCGGTATCCATGTGCGCAATGAAACCCAGCTTTGTCCGGTTCTCAAGTCCGGGCGTCGCCGGAATATGACCCGTCACATAACCATTTTCATCCAGACTGGCATCCCCGACGCCAAGACTCTTCATCTCCTCCACCAGGATACTGGCCAGATCCAGCTCCCGCTCCGCGCTCGGCGAGCAGGATCCATTCTCCGGGTCGCTGGTTGTCCAGACCCTCGCGTACCGGAGCAATCTCTCATAAGCTCTCATCTGTCAATCCCCTTCTCAGGCCTTCAGGAACGCCATGTATGCATTTCTCGCCTCAAAGATATCCGCCTTGCTCGTGACTTCCATCGGTGCATGCATGTTGAGCACAGCGACACCGGCATCGACCACATTCATCGCGTATGCCGCAGAGATATAGGCGATGGTTCCGCCGCCTCCCACATCCACTTTGCCAAGCTCTGCCGTCTGAAAAGCGACATCCGCATCATCCATGACCTTGCGCACCCAGCCGAAGTACTCGGCATTGGCATCGTTGGAGCCAGACTTTCCGCGCGCGCCTGTATACTTGTTGTACACAATCCCCTTGCCGAAGTAAGCGGAATTCTTCTTCTCGTAGGCCGATCCATAGAGCGGATCATATGCCGCGGAGACATCGCTCGAAAGCATCCTGCAGGCGGAGAGGCATCTGCGGAGCTTCAGCTCACTGTACTGCCCACATCTGTCCATCAGCTCCGCTGTTGCATTCTCGAAGAAATGAGAATGTGCGCCTGTCGCGCCGACTGATCCGATTTCCTCCTTATCCGTCAGCAGGCAGCAGCTCGTATACTCCGGATTCTCGCTGCGCAGGATGGCATCCAGCGAGGTGAAGGCGCAGACGCGGTCGTCCTGGCCATATGCCGCGACCATGCTGCGATCAAGACCAAGGTCTCTTGCCGGGCCTGCCGGCACAATCTCCAGCTCTGCCGAGAGAAAGTCCTCCTCCTCCATCCCATACTTGTCCTTCAGGATATTAAGAACCTGCTGCTTCACCAGATCCTTCGTCTCTTTCTTTCCGCCGTCCGTATCGCCCTTCTTTTTGTCTTCAGCAAGCGGCCTCGATCCGACCAGGACATCCAGATTCTCTCCCTCGATGGCATCCGCAAGGTTCTTGCTCATCTGATCCTTTGAAAGATGAATCAGCAGGTCGCTGACACAGAATACCGGGTCTGACGCATCCTCCCCGACATTCACCTTCACAACGCTGCCGTCCTTCTTCGCGACAACGCCGTGAATCGCCAGCGGAATGGTCGTCCACTGGTACTTCTTGATGCCGCCGTAGTAGTGCGTGTCAAGAAATGCCAGCTCCGTATCCTCGTAGAGCGGATGCTGCTTGAGGTCCAGCCTCGGCGAATCGATGTGCGCGCCAAGGATCCGCATTCCTTCCTCGAGCGGCTTTCTTCCTATTACATAGAGGACCACTGTCTTCTTCATCCAGACCGCATAAACCTTGTCCCCTGCCTTCAGCGTTTCACCGTCTTCAACAATCTTCCTGAGATCTCGGAAGCCTGCGCGCTCCGCACGGGCAACCGCCTCCGCGGCGAACTCCCGCTCCGTCTTGCAGCGGGAAAGCGTATCCTTATAATCCTCACAGAGGCTGCTGAGGCTCTCAAGCTGCTGCGCTGTATATGTTTTCCACCTGTTCTCTCGTTCCATTCCCTGTTCCTCCTTCTGTCATACAAACTGCTGTTCCAGCGGTCTGTTCCTTTCTTCGGGTTTTGTAATCGGTCTCAGCTCCTGTGACCTCACCCTGACGGGCGCAATGCTCTGTGCTGCCTGTCAGTTCCGCGGATTTCTGTAATCGGTCACAACCTCCGTGACCTCGTCCACGTACGGCCAGATGCTCTCGACCTTCGTCTGCCCTGTCAGATAGATCTCCATCCCGTCCTGTGCCTGGTCCAGCAGCGCCGTCAGATCCTCCTGTTTGAGAGCGCCGATGTTGAACAGTCCCAGCACTTCGTCCAGAATCAGGACATCGCACTCTCCTGTTGAAACCACCTTCTTTGCAAAGCTGTATCCTGTCCGGAAATGGATCAGTTCCTCGTCCTTTTCCTGATCCGTGAGCTCACTGAACGGCTTTGCAAACTTGTCAAATGAAAAAAGCTTGATCTCCGGCTCCAGTTTTTTCAAAAAATCCAGGCCTGCAGCCTCTTTTCCCTTCATAAACTGGATCACAAACACACGTCTTCCCGAGCAGGCAGCCTTGACCGCCTGTCCGATCGCAGCGGAAGACTTCCCGCTGCCCTCTCCACAATAGATGTGGACATAACTCTTTCCCATGCCTCAAACCCTCTCCGATTCAGACCTGCAGCCAGACCGCCGCAGCGCCCTGCGATACGGAATACTCCGCAGCCCATAAATCGCCTTGAAACGATAAAAAGCAATCAATCTTCCGGCATCGATATATATACACTAGAAGCCCTGCAAATGCAAGGTTTCCCGGTTTCACTTGCATTCGGAAGTTTTTATGATAGAATATCTGCGGTATTTTTGTCAGAAATGTTGAATGTACGCAGCTTTGATCACAGCCGCGCAGGGAAGGAAGCTTTATGGTAAGAGAAGATGTGAGAAATGTTGCCATCATCGCGCACGTTGACCACGGCAAAACGACGCTGGTCGACTGCCTGCTGAGGCAGAGCGGTGTGTTCCGCGCAAACCAGGAGGTTGTCGACCGCGTCATGGACTCCAACGCGATCGAGCGCGAGCGTGGAATCACCATTTTGTCCAAGAACACAGCCGTCACCTACAAGAATACGAAGATCAACATTGTGGATACCCCAGGTCATGCAGACTTCGGAGGTGAGGTAGAACGTGTCCTGAAGATGGTCGACGGTGTCATTCTTCTTGTCGATGCTTTCGAGGGGCCGATGCCGCAGACACGCTTTGTTACCGAGAAGGCGCTCGCCCTTGACCTGCCGTTTGTCATCTGCGTCAACAAGATCGACCGTCCGGGCGCGCGTCCGGATGAAGTCGTCGACGAGACGCTCGAGCTTCTGATGGACCTGAATGCCTCCGACAAACAGCTGGATTCCCCATTTGTTTTCGCCTCCGCAAGGGAAGGCTTTGCGGTAAAGGATCTGAATGATGAGCGCAAAAACATGGCGCCGCTGTTTGACACCATTCTGGAGCATATCCCGGCGCCTGAGGGTGATCCGGAAGGCCCGCTCCAGATGCTCATATCCACGATCGATTACAATGAGTATGTCGGAAGAATCGGTATCGGAAAGATCAGCCGGGGGACCATCCGCGTCAATCAGGATGCTCTTCTGGTCAACCATCACGACAAGGACAAGCACGAGAAGGTCCGCATCACCAAGCTCTATGAGTTTGACGGCCTGAAGAAGGTTGATGTGCCCCAGGCTTCAATGGGCTCCATCGTCGCGCTTTCCGGAATCGAGGACCTGCATATTGGAGATACCGTCTGCGATCTCGGCACACCGGACGCGATTCCGTTCCAAAAGATCGAGGATCCGACCATTTCCATGAACTTCTGTGTCAACGACAGTCCATTTGCCGGGCAGGAAGGCAAGTTTGTCACCTCCCGTCATCTCAGAGACCGTCTGTACCGTGAGCTGAACACGGATGTTTCGCTCCGTGTCGAGGACACCGACAACACCGACACCTTCAAGGTTTCCGGCAGAGGCGAGCTTCACCTGTCCGTCCTGATTGAGACGATGCGCCGCGAGGGCTATGAATTTGCGGTTTCCAAGGCAGAGGTCATCTACAAGACAGACGAGCGTGGCAGGAAGCTCGAGCCGATGGAAATTGCTTACGTCGATGTTCCGGACGAGTTCTCCGGAACTGTCATCCAGAAGTTGTCCCTTCGGAAGGGAGAGCTTCAGGGGATGGGCAAGACATCGGACGGCAGAACCCGTCTGGAGTTCGAGATTCCGTCGCGCGGCCTGATCGGCTTCAGGAATGATTTCATGACCGACACAAAGGGCACTGGGATCATCAATACCATTTTCGACGGCTACTCACCTTACAAGGGAGATTTGTCCTACCGCCCACAGGGCTCTCTGATCTCATTCGAGACCGGTGTTGCGGTTGCCTATGGTCTGTTCAACGCCCAGGATCGCGGAATCCTTTTTGTAAAACCGGGCGACAAGGTGTACTCCGGTATGGTCATTGGAGAGTCCAGCAAGCCGGAGGATGTGGAGCTGAATGTCTGCAAGACCAAGCACCTGACCAACACCCGTTCCTCCGGAGCTGACGAAGCCCTGAAGCTTGTTCCACACAAGGAGCTGTCGCTTGAGCAGGCCATTGAGTACATTGATACCGATGAGCTTCTGGAAGTCACGCCGAAGTCCATCCGGATTCGGAAAAAGATCCTCGACCCGCTTCTGAGAAAGAGAGCCAATATTGCCCGCACGCAGAGAGCGCAGGCTGAGGCAAACCGCTGATAAACCCATCAAGACAGCAAAACAGCCGCACGGAATTTTTCCCGTGCGGCCTTTTTTGTCCGAATCTCATGTTCCATACTAGGGGCATCTGTCCCCCGAATGCTCCTGTACCGCAAGTGCGTCCATAAACGCGCAGACAGAAAAAAAGGGCGGCGCACCAGACATGCACCGCCCACGGTATTCTGTTGCCTTGCCTGCCTGCTCACAGACTCAAATGATTCCGGAGCTTTCTCAGACATATTCGGGGAGTCTCCCCAGGGATGTTTTACTGCTTGTCCTCGCCGTAGATATGCTCAACCATCTGATGCATCACAGCTGCGGAGGCCTTCAGCTTTTCAAGCTCCTCATCTGTGAGCGGAAGAATGATCTTCTTCTCAACACCGTTCGGGCCAACCAGGCAGGACACGGAAACACAGACATCTCTCAGGCCATACTCGCCATGCATCATCGTGGAGATGGTCGTGACAGAATTCTCGGAGGAAAGGATCATGCGGCAAAGCTTGACAACGGAGACCGCGATCGCATAGAAGGTTGCTCCCTTGTCTGCGATGATGACGCCGCCGGACTTGCGGACGGTATCAATGATGCGGTCAGGGTCAAACTCTGCATCCTTGTTTTTCGCATAGGTCTTGTAATACTCAGCGACCGGTACGCCAGCCACATGCGCAACAGACCACGGAACGAAGGAGGAATCGCCGTGCTCGCCGAAGACATAAGCATGAACGTTCTTGGAGGAAACACCGCACTCATCTGCAATCAGATGTCTCAGTCTCGCAGAATCAAGCTGTGTACCGGATCCGATGATCTGGCTCTCCGGAATTCCGGACTCCTTCATGAACACATAGGTCAGGATATCGACAGGGTTGGAAACGATGATGTACTTCGCATACGGACATACAGGAGCAATCTTACCCGCAATATCACGCATGATGCTGACGTTCGTCTTTGCGAGATCCAGTCTGGTCATTCCCGGCTTTCTTCCCATGCCGGACGTGATGATGACGATGTTGGACCCCTTCGCATCTGCGTAGTCACCTGAAGTGACGCTGATCGGATCACGGAATGCAGTGGACTGCACAATATCAAGTGCCTCGCCGTTTGCCTTTTTCTCGTTGATGTCGATCAGAAGAATTTCTGTCGCGAGTGTTTCAAGTGAAAGTGTGTAAGCGATTGTTGCTCCTACGGAGCCTGCTCCGATAATTGTAATTTTGGTTGCCATATTCGTTCCCTTCCTGAATTGTCTATGTGACTTTCCAACTCTAACAGAGAAATCATGTATGAATCTTCATACATCTCACGCATCATAGCATGATGTGAAAATATTGTCAATGAAGCTACTGGATGTGTTCCGCCAGTACATTCGCCTGGCTCTCGATGTGCCTCTGAAGCTCCTGAGCGGCGCGGTCCTCGTCGTGTGTCTCAAGCGCGCTTATGATGTTTCTGTGCGCCTGCACCAGGATCGGGTAAGTCTCAGGATCCTTCAGATTCTCCAGCCTGTACCGGTATAGCTCCTCCCGCAGCTGCGTCAGGGACTGGGTCAGGCGGCGGTTATGCGCCGCCTCTGTGATCCGCTCGTGAAATTGAACGTCCAGCCGGGCAGATGTCTGCATATCGTTTTTCTCAAGAGAAAGTTCAAATTCCTGCTCCAGCTTTCTCAGCGTCTGAATCGTCAGCTCATCCATGTTACGGCATGCCTTGCGGACCGCAAGCTCTTCCAGCGCCTCCCGGACCTCCAGCGCATCTCTCAGATCGGATTCCTTGATCGGTTCGACAATGGTTCCCCGCCGCACGCTCATCCGCACGAGCCCTTCCATGCTTAATAGCCGCATTGCCTCCCGCACCGGCGTCCTGCTCACACCCAGGACACTGCTGAGCTGAAGTTCCATCAGCCTTGTCCCCGGCGGAAGCGCGCCTTCCAGTATGGCATCGCGAAGCGTATGGAAAACCACATCCCTGAGCGGGAGCGAATCATCTGCTTCCAATTTCAGTTTATCAATCGCCGCTTCAGTCATATATCTCCGTTCTCCTGTTATAGGGTCTTGTGAGGCAGACAAACGATGCATCTGTCCCCCGTGCAAGAGTATCCCTTGCCGCTTCCGCCTTCCCTTCGTCTTCAAAGATACCAAATACACTCGGGCCGCTTCCGCTCATCATGGACACCAGCGCTCCCTGCTCCTGCATTGCTGCCTTGATTCTGGAAATGACAGGGTATCGAGCCTCGGTCACGGATTCAAGAACATTGCCGCAGCGGCTGCAAACTCCCGCCAGATCACGATTCCGTGCCGCCTGTACCTGAGCATCCGTGTCCGGATGCCGGATATCAGCTGTCATGTGAAGCGCATCGAAGACAGCCTTCGTGGATACATGGATATCCGGCTTCGCAATCAGGATCCTGCAGTCCGGAAGCGCCGGAAGCGGGGTCAGGACTTCGCCGATTCCCTCCGCAAGCGCCGTCCCACGCATCACGCAGAAGGGGATGTCTGCGCCAAGACGCTTCCCCATCTCCCTCAGCTTTTCCTGCGGAAGTCTCAGTCCGAACAGCAGATTCATCGCAACCAGAACAGCCGCCGCATCCGAGCTTCCGCCGGCAAGACCGGCGGCGACCGGAATGTGCTTCTCAAGATTGATGAAGACGCCGTCCCGGACCCCGCACTCCTCCATTACAAGCGCTGCCGCCCGGGCGGCCAGATTCGTCTGATCCGCCGGAAGGTAGCGGAGATTCGTTTTCATGCGGACCCCCGGTGCCCGCGTCGGGCTCACCGTCACCTGGTCGCTGAGCCTGACAGACTGCATCACCATTCGAAGATCATGATACCCATCCGGCCTTGTCCCGATGACATCCAGGCTGAGGTTAATCTTCGCCATCGCCCTGAGATTGATCCGTCTCATTCTTCCCCCGTTTCCATATCCAAAGCTGCCTGTCAGAAGGACCGCAGGCTGTCGCCTGACTCATCGTTCGTCTTGTCGATCTTCCGGATCTCGACCTCGTAGGAACAGCCGTCATTTCCTCGTACCGTCACTACATCCCCAACCTTATGGCGCAAAAGCGCCTTTCCGAGCGGTGACTCGATCGTAATCTGGTTTTCCAGCAGGTTCCCCCGCATTGACGTCACGATCCGGTAGGTTTCCTCCTCCTCCATATCCCTGTCATAGACTGTTACCGAGTTGTTCACTCCGACCTCGTCTGCGGCGCTCTGGTCAGATATGACAATCGCGGTCTTCAGAACATTCTCAAGATACCGGATGCGGGACTCATTTTCCCCTCTGAATTTCTTTGCCGCATAGTACTCAAAGTTCTCGCTGCGGTCTCCCTGCGCCGCAGCCTCGGCGATTTCCTTCGCCGCCTGATGCCTGACGACAACCTTGCGATGTTCCAGCTCCTTCTGGATCTTCTCCACATCGCCTTTTGTCAGTTTTTCTCTTCGCATTGCACTGATTTCCTCACGATTATCCGAAGATCAGCCCTATATTGTACTGAATTCTATACATGGGCTGTCTGGACGTATTGTAACACCGATTCCCTGTATATGGAAAGAAAAGAAATCGTCAGAGTGTGTCCAGCGGAAGACTTCTCCACGAAACGGCTCCGTTCTCGCCGTGCACGAGGATATTTGTGTGGGTGAATCCACAGGCCACCGCCTGCTTCACAGCCCTGTCAAAGGCCCCGTTCAGCAGCTCTGCCTGATGTGCGTCGGAATTTATCAGGATCTCCCCGCCCATGTCATGAAGTGCCCGCAGAAAAAATGAATTCGGATAGAACTCCTTTTTCAGCCCTCTGTTGACCGCACCACAGTTGATTTCAAACGGCACGCCTTCCTCCACCAGATAGGCCATCGTTTCAATCGCCGGCCTGGTATACCTTGGATTTGTCTCATCAAGCACGTGCATCTGATCGTTGAACTTCGTGATCAGATCAAAATGTCCGATAAAGGTACAGTGCAGACGATCATATACCTGTGCTTCCGTCTCATAGTAGCACCTTGCCAACTGATAGAAATCGCCGCCGAAATACCTGTCCGCCAGAAGCTGAAGGTCCTCAGGGGAGGCATCCACCGACAACGGGCGATCGCTTTCATACCCCCGATTACAAGCCACATCCGGGAAATGAGTGGAGCCGATCGTATATTCCACCTGCCGTGCGTATACTGGATTGTAAATCGTGTCCAGCTCGATCCCCATCAGGATATCTATCTTCCCTCTGTACTGCTCCTGCAGAGCATGAATTCTGTTTCTGTACAGGTTCATATCCATATGATTGTCCGGGTCCATATGACCGGAGAAGCCGAGCTGTGTAAAGCCCAGCAAAGCAGCCCGCCGCGCCATTTCCTCCGGCGTGCTGCTGCCATCGCACAATGTGGTGTGTGTATGAAAATTTGCCCTGAGCATATGGATCCTCCTGAGATCGATGAAAAATCGCCGACACCGTGACTCCCCAACCAGATGAAGGAAGCCTCCGGCCAGCTTCTGACACTGTAATCAAAATATCCACTCCTGTAAAGGTACTAAGTATGCAGCAGATATGATATCATCTTTTTTACAAAAATCATGCCGTCATGCAAAGGCGAAAGAATGGAGATTGAATCATAATGAGACTTCGAAATATACCCGGTGCACGCGAGGAAATCGCGGCGGACCGCTACGTGATTCCAGAAGACCTGCAGCCCGCCCTGAAGGGGAACTGGGCCGGGCGTTTTGGAACGATTCCACGGCCGCTTTATATCGAAATTGGAATGGGAAAAGGAAAGTTCCTGACCAGCCTTGCACAGCAGAACCCGGACATCCATTACATCGGGATTGAGAAATACTCCTCCGTCCTTGTCCGTGCTGTCCGTCTCCGCGAAGCACTTGAAGCGCAGGGCACCATCCTGAACAACCTGCTCTACCTGCGGATGGATGCAGAGAAGCTGACCGATGTCTTTGCCCCGGCAGAGGTCGGAAGAATCTATCTGAATTTCTCAGATCCCTGGCCGAAGGACCGCCACGCCAAAAGACGGCTTCCCGGGAGAACCTTTCTCAGGCGGTACAGACAGATTCTCGCTCCGGACGGACGGCTGGAGTTCAAGACGGACAACCGGGCACTTTTTGACTTTGCACTCAGCGAGGCAAAGGAGGAAGGCTGGCGGATCGATCTGTGCACATATGACCTTCATGCGGATCCCCTGCTTTGTGCCGGGAACGTTATGACAGAGTATGAGGAACGTTTTTCCGCCCAGGGGAATCCAATCTGCAAGATGGTCAGCCGCCCACCGGCTGAAGAGCACTGAGCGCCGGATTGTTGTCAGATAATTACTGTAAATTGTGTCTGGCCACATTTCCCCTTGTTTTCAGAAAATGACCTTCCACCTCGAAACTGCACAAAATCAAGCCTCCTGACGCACGGTCATCCGACCATCGGGAATTGTTTTCCACCCTGTTTATCCACACACCGGGGAGGAGAAAAGACCGGAAAAGTCGAGTTATACACGAACTTATCCACATTATCCACATTCAAGACCTCTCCCCGGCGGAATTCAGGTGTTTTGTTCAATCTGATAAATCGAAGCATTTCCGTCTTTTTTGCCTGAAAACCATTGACAAATGAATGTACAATCATTTGTAGAAATTCAAGCAATATTTCTTTCAATACAAACAACTTATACCCAATCACCGCAGACAAGGCAGGCATGACAGGCCATAGGGCATATGTGCGTCGGCCATCAGCGGCAGGAATTGACAGCAAAGGAACGACCGAATGAGGACAATTGATCACTGGAATTACGCAAAGCGGATGGTTCGTCCGCTGCACATATCGACAACAGAGAAGCTGGCCTTCTGCATCGGGTGTGTGATGCCTGACTACAACAAATTCTCTTACATGGGCTACCACATAAACGACTGGTCATACGGACACAGCTATGCGGTCAGGCGGAAGGAAATCGTTTCTTTTTTCGGGAAGGCTTACAGGGACAACTGGCTCTGGTGGTATACCGCCGGGCTTCGGTTTCACTACCTTGGAGATTCCTTCTCAAGGCCTCACAACCCGGTTTTTCACTACGGAAGCAAAGATCATATCAAGTATGAGTGGAGGCTTCATCATCTGACTGAAAAGATTCTCAAGACGCGGCCTTTTGATCCGGCGGCCGTAACCGGAAGCTTTGGACAGTGGCTGAGCATGCGCCATAAGACATATATGCGAAACAGCAAGGGCATCACAGATGATGCCTACTATATTGACAGCACCCTGATGGGCGCCTGGAACTGGATCAGAGAAAATGTGCTGCCAGCCAGCGCAACGCTTGTCTGTTCATGATGAAAGGGGGAGGACTTGAATGATACGCACATAATAAAAACACCAACCCCAGAGCGAATGCTCGTAGAATCGGTGCTTTCCAATGCGCCTTCAGGGGCTCGAACCCTGGACACCCTGATTAAGAGTCAGGTGCTCTACCAACTGAGCTAAAAGCGCTTATTCTTATCTGTGGCTCGGTGTTTTCTCTTCCGAAGCACAAAAAGAATTATATGCCTCAATCCGGAATAATGCAAGGGGTGTTTTGTTCAACTTTATCATTATATTTCTTGTGTTGTCTGATATTATTGTTAATCTATATATTTTACCTTTCTTCTTCGTCAAGCGGCATCCTCGTCCCCCAGGAGGTTACATCTTCCAATGCTGTGCATCCTTTCAATGCGGTTCATTCTTTCCCACTTGACCGCTTTGCCGGAAACAGCGGCCGCCATGAGCCATGATGCAAGCAAACGCTTGCATCATGGCTTCTGGCTCGTTGCCTGCACAAAAAAAGGATTCTCACAATTGTGAGAATCCTTTCTCCCTCTATTCAAACTGTCTGTTTACCATGCTCTGACTGCGCATACCGGATTGCGGTAGCTGATCGAGGAGATGGTGATACCCGTTCTTTCGTTCGATGCGTGGCAGACCTGCCCGTTTCCGATATAGATCGTGACATGTCCGATTCCACCGCCGTTGTCGTAGAAGAGCAGATCGCCCGGCTGGATATCTGAAAGCGATACCTGCGTTCCGCATCCGGACTGAGCTGCCGCGTTGTGCGGAAGGCTGATACCGAAGTGGCTGAACACGGCCATCGTAAATCCGGAGCAGTCAGCACCGCCGGTCAGGCTTGCACCGCCGTACACATACGGATTGCCGACAAACTGTGTTGCATATGATGCGATCTGGGCCCCCAGTGAAGAGGTCTGCTGCGCTTCTGTCTCCGGTGCGGAGGTTTCAGCAGTCGTCTCTGGTGCGGAAGTCTCCGGTGCCGACGTCTCGGCGGTGGTCTCCTGCGCGGAGGTTTCAGCGGTGGTCTCCTGCGTCTGAGACGAAGTGCTTCCGCTTCCGATGGCATTCAGATATGCCTGATAAGCAACGATTGCCGCATCTGCCTTTGCCTGCGCATCTGCCTCATCTGTCGGATGGTTGGCCGCATCCTGCGCCTGCAGATAGGCTTGATAGAGGGCATCTGCATCGGTTCCAACCGAGGATACCGCTGTCTCAGCCGGCTGACTGGAGGTATCCGTACTCTGATCTGTGCTCTGGGATGCCTGGCTGTCTGTCGTCTGGGAAGTCCCGTCTGAAACGCCAATCGACTGGAGATACGCCTGGTATGCACTGACCGCCGCATCTGCTTTCTGTTTTGCGTCTTCCTCGCTGACCGGGTGCATTGCCGCATCCTGTGCTGCAAGATATGCCTGGTAAAGGGCATCCGACTCGGAAGTCGAGGCGGTGCTTGTATCTGTGTAGGTCACATCCGAAGAGCTATCGCCAGCTGAAGCAGAGGAAACGTCAGCCGGTGCTGTCTCGGAAGGTGCCGCATCGGTTGAAACCGCCTCTGCCGCAGCCACTCCCTCATTCGATGCCTGGCTGTCTGCTGCGGCTGCCTGTGCCTCGCTCTGTGCCGTACTCTCAGATTCCTCTGCCACAGTCATACCGGAACTGTATGCCGTACTTGCATAGACATAGTCTGCGGAAACCCATCCATAGGTATCATGGTCAATACAAACCTTAAGCCAGTCGCCATCATCCTGAACAACCTCAAGGGAATCGGACTGTGTCGCCGTCGCAACTACATCTGAATCTGTGCTCTTTTCAGCACGAACATTCAGCACCTTCGCCCCAACCTCCGCAGTTGTATAGCCGGACGTTGCCGCGATCTGCTGCGCATCCGACCCTGTGGCAATATACTGTCCTGCCACATAGCCCTCAACATTGCCGGACTTGATTTTATACCAGCCGTTCTCATCGACATCCTCAATCTGAACCGCATTCTTATTGTTCAGAACGCCGACGATCTCGCCATCCGTATCCCCGGATGCGCGGACATTGATCTGTCCATCACAAAGTGCAAAACCCGTCGTTCCCACCATGCTATTGTCGACTTCTGTCTGCGAAGCTGTCTCTGACTGTGCCGTCTCAGACTGGACCTGAGTCTCGGTCTGTGCCGGCGCTTCCGTCTGCGGTGCCTCCGTCTGTGCTTCAGACTCTGTCTTCTTATGATTCCCTGCATCTGCCAGAGTCCCGACGCCTACCAGCGCCACATCTCCACCTCCAGCATATACCGCCGCTCCTGTACCAGTGAAGGTAAGCCCCGCCGCCAGACAGAACGCTACTGCTTTTGCCATTGCCTTATTCATTGGCCATGCCCCCTTGATTTCCATATTCTTTCGAATTCGTTTCAAATATTACGGATATGTTACAAATCAACTGTCGCTATGTTAACATCTATGCGGAGCATTGTCAAGATTCTAGGCTTCATATTTTAACATTATTGTAACATTTATGCATATATATCCTGGAACAGCGTACCCTGCGCGCCAGGCGCAGAATGGGCTGGGTGCGCAGGCACCCAGCCCATTCTGCAAATACCGTACATGGTACAACGTTTTTTCTCACAGCCCGATCTTCCGGAACGCATCCTCAAATGGCGCTGTGCACAGTCCCTTCTCTGTGATCATTCCAGTGATCAGGGAATGATCTGTGACATCAAATGCCGGATTGTACACGTTCACGTTTTTCGGTGCCATCCGCTCCTGATACCACATCTCCGTGACCTCATCCGGATCGCGCATCTCAATCGGAATCTGGTCGCCAGACGGTGTTTCCATATCAATCGTCGAGGACGGCGCGCAGACATAGAACGGGATGCCATAGTGCTTTGCAATAATGGCAAGCCCGGATGTACCGATCTTGTTCGCAAAATCACCGTTTCTTGCGACACGGTCGCAGCCTACAAAGATAATGTCGATCAGCCCGGCTCTCATCAGGCTGGAAGCCATGTTGTCACACTGGACAGTCGTGGTGATGCCTGCCGACGCAACCTCGAACGATGTGAGTCTGGCTCCCTGAAGCAGCGGTCTGGTCTCGTCGCAGTAGACATGCATGTCTGTTCCCTTCCAGCCATGCTCCAGCGCAATGTACATCGGCGCAGTCGCCGTTCCATACTTGGCAGTTGCCAGTGTTCCGGCATTGCAGTGCGTCTCAATCCCCACCGGGCGCCCTTCCTTTTTCAGATCCTTCAGCAGGCCGAATCCGATCTCTCCGATATCCCGGCTGATCTGGACATCCTCCGCCTGAATTCTGTCTGCCTCATGATAGAGAATCTCCTGAATCTCCGGAATGCTCCTCGCCCGGTTGTCCAGAAGAGTCTTCTCCATCCGGTTCAGTGCCCAGAAAAGATTGACAGCTGTCGGTCTGGAGGAGGCAAGGTACTCCTTGTTGGCCCTGAATTCACTATAAAATGAATCAAAATCCGCTGCCTGGCTTCTGGAGGACAGGACAGCCATACCGTATGCGGCACTTACTCCGATCGCCGGCGCTCCGCGGACTCTGAGTTTCTTGATAGCCTCCCAGATCTCTTCCTTCGTGCTGAGATTGATCCTTTTCACCGTCCCCGGCAAAAGCGTCTGGTCAATGATATCCAGTGCCTGCCTGTCCGGCGTCAGCCTGACGGTCAGTACCTTGTCGAAAAATTCCTCTACACTCGCATTGTTCATGTTTTCTGGTCTCCTGATCTCTTTCGTTCCCGTGCTGATTCCGTATCCCCGATTGACTGCCGGCATGGATCGCCCCTCCCATCATCTACGGCTGTCCATCCGGGCTGTGTCCTGTGGCAAGGCCGCACCGCACATACCAGGCACAGGTGTGTGAAGCACACTTCCCTGCGGCCGCCCGGTTCTTACACCTGCGGCATGCTTCGCTCGATTGAGGCGAACTTGGTGTACTCCGGCAGCCATGCCAGCTCCACGTCACCCAGCGGCCCGTTTCTCTGTTTGGCGATAATGCAGTCCGCAATCCCCTTCCGCTCAGTGTCCGGCTTGTAGTAATCCTCTCTGTAGAGGAACATGACGACATCGGCGTCCTGCTCGATTGCACCGGACTCCCGGAGGTCAGAGAGCACCGGTCTGTGATCCGGCCTCTGTTCAACAGCGCGGGAGAGCTGCGAGAGCGCGACGACCGGGACATTCAGCTCTCTGGCCAGCCCCTTGAGGGATCTTGAGATTTCTGATATTTCCTGCTGCCTGGAATCGCTGCTGCGCTTCGATGAACCGCTCATCAGCTGCAGATAATCAATGATAATGATATCAAGCCCCTGTTCAAGCTTGTATCTCCGGCACTTGCTCCGCATTTCCGGTACCGTGATGCCGGGCGTATCATCAATGATCAGCCCGGACTTGCCGATCATATCCGCACCGGCAATCAGACTGTCCCACTCGGTGCTTGCCAGATTTCCATTCCTCAGCTTCTGGGCATCAATATTAGCCTCCTGCGCAAACAGGCGGCGGACAAGCTGCCCTTTCGACATCTCCAGGCTGAAGATCGCGACATTCTTATGCTGTCGGATCGCCATATAATCCCCGATGTTCAGGGCAAATGCTGTTTTCCCCATCGACGGTCTTGCGGCAATGAGGATCAGGTCAGACGGCTGGAAGCCGGAAGTCTTGAAATCCAGATCCGCGAAGCCTGTCGACAGTCCCGTCACACTGGAATTCTGCCGTGCCGCCGCGGAGATCTTTGAAATCTCCTCCATCACCACATCCTGGATCGGTACATAGTCCTGGCTTTCCTTCGTCTGGAGAACCCGAAACATCTTCTCCTCTGTCTCCGCCATCAGCGCCTGGACACTCTCCCGGTTCAGATAGCAGCTGTTCGTCAGAGATTCCATCGTCCGGATCATCGTTCGCAGCCTGGACTTGTCCGCTACGATCTTCGCATAATATTCGATATTCGTCGAAGTCGGGACAGCTGTGACAAGCTGCGCCAGATAATTGTCCGTTGCGATATTCTCCGGCGCGTCCATTTCCCTGAGTCTGTTCTGAATCGTCACGCTGTCGACCGGCTGGCCCTCATTATCCAGAGAGACGATGGCAGAAAACAGCAGGCCGAAGGACTTCTGATAGAAATCTTCCGGACTCAGATACTTCTGTGCCACAGAGATGGCCTCAGGGTCCATCATCATGGAACCGATGACCGATGATTCTGCTGCCTGGTCATGAGGAAGTATTCTTTTGATCAGTTCCTCATCCGGCATCAGAGCGCTTCCACCTTGACTTTCAGTTCCGCTTTCACCTGCGGGTGAAGCTTGACATCAACAGTCATCTCGCCCGTGTTCTTGATCGGCGCATCAATCACGATCTTCCTGCGGTCAATCCCGATCCCGAGCTGCTCCTTCATCGCATCCGCAATCTGCCCATTCGAAATCGAACCGAACAGCTTCCCGCCTTCCCCTGTCTTGACCTTGAGCAGCACTGCCTTCTCCTCAATCTCCTTCTTCAGCGCCTCTGCCTCCGCAAGATTCTCAGCCGCAACCTTCTCGTCATTGGCTTTCTTCAGCTTCAGCGTGTTGAGATTCGCGCTGGTCGCCTCCACACCCTGGTTTTTCCGTATCAGAACGTTTCTTGCATAGGCGTCAGAGACCTCGACGATCTCCCCCTTTTTTCCAACCTTCTTCACATCTTCCAGCAAAATGACCTTCATAATTCTCCTCCATCTCTCACGCAGCCTGAGCCTTCCAGCCGCAGCTGCCAAACCGTTCCTTTCCGGCTTTCTGCCTTGCTCTGACCGTTCTTTGCAGTCAGATCAGCTTCTCGTCTGTCATCTCTTTCAGGACTTCCTTCAGTTTGTCCCGTGCCTCTTCAATCTTCATCCCCTTCAACTGGGCGCCTGCCATGCTGATATGCCCACCACCGCCCAGCTTCTCCATGACGAGCTGGACATTCGCCTCATCAATCGACCGAGCGCTGATAAAGATCTCATTCTCATAGTCAGTCAGGACAAATGAAGCCCTGACGCCGACAATGTTCAGCAGTTCATTTGCCGCCTGCGCACCGACCACATTCGGACTCTTGAGCCCTCCCGGCGGGAGGATCGAGATGGCATAGGCGCCCATATAGATCTCCGCATTCCGGACTGCCTCGGCCCGCGCCTTATAACTGTCCATGTCATCTCGAAGCAGCTTCCGGACTCTCGTGATATCCGCACCACTTCTTCTCAGATAAGCCGCTGCCTCGAATGTCCGGGCTCCTGTCTTTGCCACAAAATTGTTGGTATCGATGAGAATGCCGGCGTACATACAATCTGCCTCAAGGCTCCTGAGCCGGACATTCTCCTCGAAATACTGTAGAATCTCGGCGATCATCTCACAAGCGGAGGATGCCGACGGCTCAATATAGCTCAGGGAAGCATTCTCGATCTTCTCCGTGTTCTGTCTGTGGTGATCCAGCACAACCACAGTGTCTGTCCGGTTTAAAAGCTCGCCACACTCCAGAAGCGACGGCCGGTTCGTATCCACGACAATGACGGCTGTCGATTCATCGGTCATCGCCAGCGCCTGGTCATGACTGATGAACAACCCATCCTTGTAATCCTTGCTCTCCTTCAGAAGCTCCAGCCACTGGCTGATCGAACCGGTCTCCGTGCCCATCACGATATGCGCCGGCTTTCCGAGTGCCCGCGCCGCCCGGCAGATTCCAACCGCTGCCCCAAGGCTGTCCATATCCATAAAGCGATGCCCCATCGCGATCACCGAGTTCTTTGTGATCATGATCTCACGCATCGCCTGCGCCTTTACGCGCGCCTTTACACGCGTATGCTGTTCATTCCTCTGGGATTTGCCGCCAAAGAAGGTCATCTGGGACGCATTGTTGACCACCGCCTGGTCACCGCCTCTGCCCAGCGCCATCTCGATTGCTGAGCGGGCCTTCTCATAATTTTCGATATAGGTTTTCCCGCCGATCCCTGCACCGATGCTCAGCGTAATACTGACTTCATTGCCAATATTGATGGTCTTGACCGATTCCAGCACAGAAAAATGATCGGCCATCAGCGAATCAAGGCTTTTCCGGTTGAAGACAACCATGTACTTGTCCTTCTCGAGTTTCTTAGGAAGACAGTCGTACGATGTGAAGTACTTCATAATCTGCCGATCCACCAGGACACTGATCAGGGAGCTGTGCACCTCGTCAACTCCCTCCAGCGCCTCATCATAATTGTCCAGGTCCACCAGTGCCACTGCAAACCGCTGATCCCGGTTTTCCTGACGCAGCCGATTCAGGTCTGTCTCATCCAGGAAATAGATGATATAGAAATAACTACTCTCACCGTCCCTTGCTTCCCGGGAGATCAGCTCCGTCCCGTCAATCAGGTCATCGATCACGATCCGCTGCATGTGAGCGCGAAAGTCCATATTCTCATAATGGACCTGCACATCCTTATCCCACTCCGCGGCCGGAAATGTATCCTGCTGAAGCTCCGGAAACAGAGTGTCGATATTCTTATCGTAGTCCTCAGGTTTCTTTGACAGCTCGCAGAGTCTGTCATTCATCCACAGAATCCGGCCATCCGCCGACACAATCGTCACGGGAAGCTCAATCTGACGCAGGATTTCCTCCTGTTTCTGCCCGAAGCTCGTCGCAAAGTCAACCAGCCCTCTCAGAATTCTCGGCCGGTAATACAGATAGACTCCGAGGATCAGCACAAAGTAGCAGCAGGTAAAAAGCAGCGTCACAATGCCCGCTTTTGTGCTGATCCTGAAATTGAGCGCCACCAGCACAACGAGGGAAAGGGACAGCACGACGCTCCAGCTCCAGTGCATCCCCAGATTCCCGCTGTATCTGATCCGTGGGTTATTTTTCATGCTAATATCCTACCATTCTTTCCGCAGATTCTGCCGCCCGCGCTGCCGGGTGCCACTTGCTCAATAACGGAACACCGCAACTCCGTACGCCGGCAGGTCATATGCGAAGGAATACAGTTTGCCATCGCATTCACTCTCGACAGCCTTGTACATCACCGGATGGTTCATCCCGTGACCGCCAAAGCGTGCTTCGTCTCCGTCAAGCACCAGCCGGTACGTGCACTTTTTCACACAGCCGACGCGGTAATCCGGCCGCGCTACCGGCGTAAAGTTGATGACAAAAAGCAGATTGCTCTTCCCATCCTCCGAATGGCGCAGGAAGCTGTAGATGCTGCGGTCTGCGTCATCTGCATTGATCCACTCAAATCCGCACGGATCACAGTCTGCCTCATACATAGCCGGCGTATTTTTATAAAGATGCAACAATTCTGTCACGAAGTCAAGCATCTGCCTGTGCCTGGGCTGCTGAAGAAGGAACCAATCCAGTTCCCTGTCCTCTGACCATTCGCGCTCCTGCGCAAAATCCTGTCCCATGAACAGCAGCTTCTTGCCCGGATGCCCGAACATGAATGTATACCCACACTTCAAATTGGCAAATTTGTCATCGTAGAGACCCGGCATCTTGTTGATCATCGAGCACTTCAGGTGGACAACCTCGTCGTGCGAGAGCACCAGGCAGTACTTTTCGGAATACGCGTACGTCATCGCAAATGTCATCTTGTTATGATTGAACTTGCGGAAATACGGATCCAGCTTCATGTACTCGAGGAAGTCATGCATCCAGCCCATGTTCCACTTCATTGAGAAGCCCAGTCCATCGTCCTCCGGCCTTCCCGTGACCTTTGGCCATGCCGTCGATTCCTCGGCAATCATCATGACACCCGGGTGCTTGCCCCTGACGACGGAATTCAGATGCTTGAAGAACTCAATCGCCTCAAGATTTTTATTTCCGCCATACTTGTTCGGTACCCACTGTCCGTCCTTGCGGCCATAGTCCAGATACAGAATGGACGCCACCGCGTCGACCCGCAGACCATCCACATGGAACTCTTCGATCCAGTACAGTGCATTGGCGATCAGGAAGTTCTTGACCTCAGACTTGCCAAAATCAAAGACCTTTGTCCCCCAGTCCGGGTGCTCTCCCTTGCGCGGATCCGCATATTCATAGCACGGTGTTCCGTCAAACTCCGACAGTCCATGGGCGTCCTTCGGAAAATGAGCGGGCACCCAGTCCAGAATCACGCCAATGCCATGGTTGTGCAGATAATTCACCATGTAGGCGAAGTCCTCCGGAGTTCCGTACCGGGATGTCGGCGCATAGTAGCCCGTCACCTGATACCCCCAGGAGCCATCAAACGGATGTTCCGCGATCCCCATCAGCTCGACGTGCGTGTAGCCTGTCTTCATCAGGTAGTCGGTGATGGAATGCGCAAAATACCGGTAGTTGTAGAATCCATCCTCATGTTCACCGTGCGGATGACGCATCCAGCTCCCGATATGGCACTCGTAGATAGAAATCGGCGCCTTGTCCTGAATAAAGTCATTCTGCCTTCTCATCCATCTCCCGTCCGTCCATTTGATTGGATTCAGATCCGCGATGATGGACGCCGTGCCCGGGCGGTACTCTGCCTGATTCGCATACGGATCAGCCTTGTACAGCTTTCTGCCATCCTGTGTGTAGATCAGATACTTGTACATTTGCCCCGGCTGTGCCGACTCGACAAACGTCTCCCAAATCCCGGAGGGCTCTCTCTTCTCCATCGGGATGTTGCTTTCGTTCCAGCCGTTGAACTCCCCGATCAGCGTGACAGCCGCCGCATGGGGCGCCCACACGGCAAAGTGAATGCCTTTCCGTCCCTTGTACGTGGAGGGATGCGCACCCAGCTTTTTATAGATGTCATAATGAACGCCCTTGTCAAACAGATACTGATCCAGATCCCCGATAAATTCAGGCCCCTTCTCCGGAACCTTCCCCGCCGTTTTCTTCTTAGGCTCAGGCGCCGCTGTTACCTTCTTTGGCTCAGGCGCCACTGTCACCTTCTTTGGCTCCGCTGCCGCTGTCACCTTCTTCGGCTCAGGCGCCGCTGTCACCTTCTT
The DNA here is from genome assembly GCA_902761585.1 of uncultured Lachnospiraceae bacterium. Taxonomy (GTDB): domain Bacteria; phylum Bacillota; class Clostridia; order Lachnospirales; family Lachnospiraceae; genus Porcincola. The sequence goes on along the minus strand of CACWKX010000003.1, from coordinate 92,231 downwards.
TGGCTCCGCTGCCGCTGTCACCTTCTTCGGCTCAGGCGCCGCTGTCACCTTCTTTGGCTCAGGCGCCGCTGTCACCTTCTTTGGCTCCGCTGCCGCTGTCACCTTCTTTGGCTCAGGCGCCGCTGTCACCTTCTTTGGCTCAGGCGCCGCTGTCACCTTCTTTGGCTCCGCTGCCATCGTCACCTTCTTCGGCTCCGTTTTCCCAGCCTGTTTCTTTTTCATCGCTTCGCTTCCTCCCTGATTGAGCAGATAAACTGCGCAGCCATCCGCCGGCAGCGTGACGTGAAGCTGTCCCTGTTCCCTCGTAACCTCATCCAGCGACAGCAGGTCTACCACAGTATCTCCAACATCCGGAATCCGGATCCACATCTCGGCAGGCTGATCGTCGTTATTGACCGCGACCACAACCGCTTCCTGATCTCCGATCCTCGCAAATGCATACTGCCTGTTTGTCAGAAGCAGTTCCCTGTACCGGCCATTTCCAATCACCGGATACTCCTGCCTGAGCCCTCCAAGCTTCTCAAGAAATTCTTCCAATCCCGGGATGGGCGGGTTCTGACGAATCTTCTCCAGATCGATCTGAGGCCGAAGCCCCCAGTCTCCGTCTTCCTTCCGTCCGCCGATGCCCCACTCTGACCCGTAATATATGGACGGATCTCCCGGCAGTGTGTAAAGGAGCGTATACAGCGGGAAAAGCTGTTTTTTGTCACTCAGCTTCTCCACAACCCTCGAAACATCATGGTTGTCTGCAAAGGAGTACAGCACGCGCCCCCTGTATATCCCACCATTCTCATCGAACTGTCTACGGATGGTATGGGCGATCTCGAAGTAATTGTGCGACTCATGTCCGGACCAAAGTCCCTTGTTCAGCTCATAGTTTGTGACAGAATGAAGCATCTCCGGATTTGCCCAGCGCGCATAGTCACCGTGGATCACCTCTCCCATCAGCCAGAAATCCGGTTTTTTCTCCAGGACTATGCGTCGCATCTCCCGGAGGAAATCAAAATCAAGGCAGTCCGCACAATCCAGCCGGATGCCGTCAATATCAAACGAATCAATCCAGAAACGAATCACATCAAACAGGTAGTCCTTCACCTCCGGATTTCTGAGGTTCAGGTTGACCAGATCGCCCGATCCTCGCCACGTCTCATAGGAAAACCCGTCGTGATAAGCGCTGTCCCAGCCAAAATTGATGCCCTTGTACCAGTCCTTGTATCTCGATTGCTCCCGATTCTTCTGGATATCCCGAAATGCAAAAAAATCACGTCCTGTATGGTTGAAGACTCCATCGACGACCACCCGGATTCCTGCCTCATGACAGGAGCGTACAAATGCCTTGAAATCTTCCTGATCTCCAAGACGTCTGTCCACCATCCGGTAATCGATTGTGTCGTACCCATGCCTGGATGACTCAAAGAGCGGTCCGATATAGATCGCCCCGACATGCAGATCCTTCATATGCGGAATCCATCCATTCAGCTTTCTGAGGCGGTGAACCACCTCTCCTCCCTGATTCTCATGAGGCGCTCCCAGAAGTCCCAGTGGATAGATATGATAAAAAACTGTGTTATCGTACCATTCGCTCAATGGTGCCACCCATCCTTTCCCGCACTTTTTCGCAGCTTTTCTACAGCATCCGGTTCTTTCAGCAACCCACTTAAAAGAGCCACCGTCAGCCTGCTAATAATTATATGATTTGCACAAACATAAGTCAACGAAGGCCCCATTTCCGGGCAAACCTGCCTGCCCGTGATCCTTCTCTATTCCTGCAGTGCTTCATCCAACTGCCAGCAGTGTGGCAGGGGCTGCAAAGCAACGAAACCACGGTATATATGCGTACGGGCACCGGAAAAGGGTCCTCCCGATTTTCCGATGCCCGTCTGTCTGCTGTCATTCAGCGTACAGGCTTTCAGCGTACTGGCCTTCAGTCTGTTTAAGCTGTTTCTGTTGCTGCTGTCTCTGATCCTGCCGTCTCAGCGGTCTTCCCTGAAGTACGGCAGGCCCAGTGCTGCCGGCGGCTGGTTCTCCTTCTTGTTCAACATACTCATAATAATGAGCACCGCAATCGTGACAAGATATGGGAACATCTTGTAGATTTCCTTGATGGCCATGTTTGTTCCGGTCGGGATGTAAAGATACAGAATGTACAAACCGCCGAACAGGATGGATGCAAAGATGCTCAGGTCCGGTCTCCAGACCGTGAAGATGACAAGTGCGATGGCAAGCCAGCCCCTGTCGCCGAAGGCGTTGTTCGACCAGACACCGGACGCATAGTCCATGACGTAGTACAGACCGCCAAGTCCTGCAATCATGGATCCGACGCAGGTCGCGATGTATTTGTACTTCGAGACATTAATCCCGGCCGCGTCCGCCGTACCAGGATTCTCGCCGACCGCCCGCAGCTGAAGGCCAAGCCTTGTCTTTCTCAGAAACAGCGCGGCCAGGATTGCGATAATGATCGCTGTGTACGCCAGGAAGCCGTATGAGAACAGCAGCTTCCCAACTACTCCCGTCTTATTTGCAAATGGAAGCGTCTTCTGAAAACATCCGGAGGTCGCCCGGAGCGAAATGGATGGAACATCTGACCCGGTCAGCTTGATCAACGACCCGCCGAAGAAGTTTCCGAATCCGACACCGAAGGTCGTCATTGCAAGACCGGTCACATTCTGGTTTGCCCTCAGGTTGACCGTCAGGAAGCAGTAGAGCAGTCCCATCAGGAGAGACCCCAGGAGTGAACAGAGAATCGGGATCGCGATCCCAAGGATCGGATTGATGGATGCATTCACAGCCGTCAGATGATTCTCATAGAAGAAAGACCCGATGACACCCGAGATGGCGCCGACATACATGATGCCCGGAATACCGAGGTTCAGGTTCCCAGACTTCTCAGTCAGAGTCTCACCCGTACTGCCGAGCAGAAGCGGAATACTCTGTTTGACCGCACTTGGAATAAACGCTACAAAGTTAAACATTTATTTCGCCTCCTTCTTCCGGACAATTCTGTACTGGATGAAGAACTCGCATCCAATCAGGAAAAAGATGATGATGCTCGTCAGGATATCCGAGAACGACTCGTTGAGGTTGAAGTTTGTCGCCACCTCGCCGGCGCCCTTGGACATGAACGTGATCAGGAAGCTCGTGAAGATCATGCCGAATGGATTGAACTTCGCCATCCACGCAACCAGGACGGCTGTGAAGCCCCGCCCGTTTGCAAGGGTCGTCGTGATGGTATGATCCGATCCTGCGACAAGCATAAAGCCGGTCAGTCCGCAGACCGCACCGGACAGCAGCATCGTCCGGACGATGACTCTGCCGACACGGATACCGACATATCTTGCCGTGTTCTGGCTCTCTCCGACAACTGCCAGCTCATATCCATGCTTGCTGTACTTCATGTAGCAGAAGATAAAGATCGTCACCGCGGCCGCAACGATGACGGTCAGCAGGTACTTGTACCGCCCGATGACCGGCAGCCATCCGGCGTGGCTGGACTGGTTGATGATGCCAACCTTTCCGGAGCCCTTCGGCTTCTCCCACAAAATGATGAAATATGCGCAAAGCTGAATGGCGACATAGTTCATCATCAGGGTGAACAAGGTTTCATTGGTATTCCACTTTGCCTTGCAGACCGCCGGGATCAGCCCCCAGATTCCTCCGGCAATGACCGCCGAGATAAGACTGAGCAGGATCACCAGCCCATTCGGCAGACGGTTTCCAAGCGTAATCATACAGGCAGCCGTTGCAAGGCAGCCGATCATGACCTGTCCCTCGCCTCCGATGTTCCAGAACTTCATGCGAAACGCCGGCGCCATCGCCAGAGAGATCAGAAGAAGGACGGAAAGATCCTGCATCATGACCCAGAACCGTCTCTGCGAGGCAAAGCTTCCACCGAAGATGGTCGCCATGACTTCGAGCGGGCTTTCCCTTGTCAGTGCCCAGGTGACAATCGCGCATACGAGGATAGCGCACACAAGGGCGATCGCTCTGATCCCCATCGCTTTATACCAGGAGATTGAAGCTCTCTTTACGATATGGAGTCCTGTACCGTTTTTTGTCTTATTCTTCATGATGCGCCTCCCAGTGAAGTCATCAGCAGGCCAACTTCATTCTTGTTTGCCGTCCTTCCGTCCAGGATACCGGACACCTTTCCTCCGCACAGGACGAGAATCCGGTCCGCCAGCTCCAGAAGCACATCCAGATCTTCGCCGACATATACAACCGCCACGCCCTTTTCCTTCTGCCTGTTCATCAGATCATAGATGACATAGGACGAATTGATGTCCAGTCCTCGCACAGCATAGGCCGTCAGAAGGACGGTCGGATTGGACGCGATCTCGCGCCCGACAAGCACCTTCTGGACGTTGCCGCCCGAAAGTCTTCTAACTGGTGTGGAAAGGCCGGGTGTATCGACGGAGAGTTCCTCGACGACTTCTTTCGCCAGGTTCTGCGGAATCTTCCGGTCTGTGAACGGTCCCTTGCCCTTCCGGAAGGAACGCAGCATCATGTTGTCTGTCAGATCCATGTTCCCGACCAGCCCCATGCCAAGACGGTCTTCCGGGACAAATGAAAGCGCCACACCCATCTCCGCGATCGCCTCCGGATCTTCCCCAACCAGATTGCTCTTTTTGCCGCTATCATCAATGTAGGTAATCTCGCCGGTATCAATCTTCTGAAGACCTGCAATCGCCTCAAGGAGTTCCCTCTGACCACTCCCGGAAATTCCCGCAATTCCCAGTATTTCTCCTGAGCGGATATCAAAGGAGACATCATCCAGCTTCCGGATGCCGTCCGCACTGCTGACCGTCAGTCCCTTCACGATGATCCTCGGCTTTGCATCCTTCGGCTCCGGACGCTCAATATCCAGCTTCACGGCATGGCCGACCATCATATCGGTCATCTCCTGAGTGTTGGTCTCCGAAGTCTTCAGATTGCCGATGAACTTTCCCTTGTTCAGGATATCCACCCAGTCAGAGATCTCCAGAACCTCGTTCAACTTATGTGTGATGATAATGATGGCCTTACCGTCCTTCTTCATGTTCCGCAGGACATCGAAGAGGCGTTCTGTCTCCTGTGGAGTCAGAACGGCTGTCGGCTCGTCCAGGATGAGGATGTCTGCCTTGCGGTACAGCATCTTCACAATCTCAACCGTCTGTTTCTGTGAGACCGACATATCATAGATCTTCTGGTTCGGATCCAGCTCAAAACCATACCTGTCACAGATCTCGGAGATACGCTTCGAGGCTGCTTTCAGGTCGAACTTTCCCTCATTGAGCCCAAGAATGATGTTCTCGGTCGCCGTCATGACGTCCACGAGCTTGAAATGCTGATGAACCATGCCGATTCCCAGATCCAGGGCGTCCTTCGGAGAGTGGATAAACTCCTCCCTGCCGTTGATGTAGATATGGCCGGAATCCGGGTAGTAGATCCCGGAGAGCATGTTCATCAGTGTTGTCTTTCCGCTTCCGTTCTCCCCCAGAAGAGAGAGAATCTCCCCCTTGTAGATGTCGATCGACACGTGATCGTTTGCAACTACCTTTCCGAATGTCTTGGTAATGCCGCGCATGCTGACGGCGGGCTGTTTGTTATCCACTGTCGCACCTTCCCTTCACTGAAGAAGGCAGCACAGGTCTTGCTCCCGTACTGCCCTCCTCTTAATTGTCAGAGACGATCTCTCTGCCTGGTATTCAATGTGTCATCAGCCAAAGTTGGTATCCAGAAGCTTGATGCCATCAATGCCGGCTGCGTTGTCCGCGTCAACCAGATCGAAGTACGGAGCACTTCTGTATTCAGACTCGTGGAAATATCCATCCGACACGACCTTGGTATCCGGCGTGTAGTTGTCATCGGTATCCACATCCGCCAGATAGCTGTCGTCAAGCGCTGCGCCCTTGAACGTGAAGGCGGAAGTGTCAAATACATGAAGGGTACCAGCCTCAAGCTCCTTGGTAACCTCATCAAGCTTCTCCTGTGTTCCCTCTGCAGCGACATTCGTGTTGAGGTCTGTCAGCTTGACAGAGCCACTTGCAAGTGTTCCGGTCCAGTCTGCCGGGATCTCCTTGCCCTCTGCAACGGACTGCATCATAAACTTCATGTACGGAGCCCAGTCAATTCTGGAGGAGATCAGGTACGTGTTCGGACATGCATCCTGCGTGGAGCCATTGTAGGAGACATCCGGAACTCCTGCTTCCTCGCAGGCTGTCGGAGCGCCCATGGAGTCTGCATGCTGGGAAATGAGCGCACAGCCGTCGTTGATCAGGTTCTTTGCACCTTCCTTCTCAGCCGTCTCATCATACCAGGATCCGGTGAAGGTGACCTCCATCGTCGCACTCGGGCACTGGGATCTTGCGCCGAGGAAGAAGGAGGTGAATCCGGAGATAACCTCTGCGTAGGTGAAAGCGCCGACATAGCCGATCTTCGCCTGGTCTTCAGTGATCTTACCATCCTTGATCATCTCGTTGAGCTTCATGCCTGCTGCGACGCCAGCCAGATAGCGGCCTTCATAGATGGCAGCGAAAGCATTGTGGTAATTGCTCAGTCCCTCGGTGTGTGCTTTCGTTCCGGTTGCATGGCAGAACTGTACATCCGGGTACTCCTGAGCCGCCTGGATCATGTAATCCTCATGTCCGAAGCTGTCCGCAAAGACTGCCGCGCATCCCTGGTCTGCAAGGTCCGCAGCTGTCTCGTAGCACTCCTGACCCTCCGGGACATTGGTCTTCAGAATAACCTGGTCATCGGAAAGACCAAGTTCCTTTGCTGCTTCCTTCGCTCCGTTGATGAAGTTCAGGTCGTAGGTTGAATTCTCATCGTGAAGGAAAATGAAGCCGAACTTCATGTCGGACGGGACCGTCACATCCGCCTCCGTCTCAGCTCCCGCAATGAAAGCGCCGCCGCTTGCCTGGCCCTCCGTCTGGGCTTCCGTCTCCCCAGCAAATGCCGGACTGCAGGCTGTTGCAGCCATTGCCAAACTCAGAAACACAGCAATCTGTTTTTTCATCCTCACTACCTCCTGGCGTCAGCAAAAACGCAAAATTAATAAGGAACTAGCTAGAGTATAACAGCGGGTTTTGTCAGTGTCAATGAACGATATTACCATGAATTCAAAATATTTTTATATAAGCTGACAAAATGTTAGAATATCCCTCCAATAACCCAACATTTTCTGTCTGAATGCCCAAATCAGAATGATTCTGGTTTGTTTGCAAGATTCCGTAATTATTTCGGAATTATATAGATATTACCGCAGATCCCTTGCTTTCAGGATCACCCTGTTCTGTTCATCGTAGCGCTTTTTCGCTGACTGAATCCTGCGGAAAAACTTCTGCGAATTTCGGACCGCACGGCTTGTCAGCTCAACAACATTGGTGATCGATACCTGTTCGCCCGACTTGGCTGCTGCATCCAGCCTTGCCCTGAGCGCTTCCCTTGCGTCTTCCGAAAGCGTGCAGTCCTGGCTCTCAGCATAAAGCTGACCGAAGTTCACCAGATCCTGGCTGCTGAACGTCGGGATATAGATCTGCGCCGTAAACTTCATCGTAAAGCGCGGATGGCGCATCAACAGATCATGAATATAACGCTGTTCATCCTCCAGAATCATGATCAGCCCGTCTGTACGGAATTCCATTGCCGTCGTCAGCTGGTCGACAATGCTGTCTTCCAGATCTCCAGCCTCCTCGACAATCAGGACACCTCCCGCAATCTTTGCGATGGTTGCCGCAATGTCCTTGCGATTCAGGTCAGCCGCGTATATCCGCGCCATCTTGACTGAATGCGTTCCCATGTCCTCCGCGACGGCCTTTGCGATGCCCGTCGCAATCGTCGTTTTTCCGCAGCCGTGGCCGCCCAGAATCAGGACATTGCCTGTGCGGGATGTCCGGTCTCCATTCCGGCTCTCTGCCTGCTCGATTGCCTTTGCGATCTGTTCCTCCAGATTTCCGATCCCGAGGAATCCCGAGAACAGCTCTCTCTGGTAAGGCTTCAGATAGGATCTGCCGGCTGTTACCTGCGGTTCTCTGACATCCGCCTGTGCCTGTGGAAGAACCTCGCGCATGGACTGCTCAGGAGTCAGCTGGACAGCCTCTTTCTCTGCGGCAGCATGCGGCTGCTCTTCTGACGGCTGCGCGTTCTGTATCTGCCTTGATGCTTCCGCACGGGCTGCAGCTGCCTGTCCAAAAGACTGAATCCCATCTTCCGGCTGTTCCTGCGATGCCGCTGTCATTCTTGCATCTTCTTCCTTGGCCTGTGCTTCAGCCTCCGACGCAATTTGCTCCGCAACTCTCTCTCCGGCCGTCTTTGCCTTCAGTTCTCTCTGGCGGAACTGTTCATGAAGCTTCGCGATTTCTGCAGTCGGAAGAACTCTCGTCTTTGCATCCAGGATATCCTCTACCGGTCTGGTCTTCCAGTCCTCCGAGTGGAAAGATACCGCCCGCTGTCCTGCGGGATCTGCTGACGGCTGCACCACTGCATCCGCTGGCTGCGGTGCTTCTGCGGCTGCTGACGACTGCACCACTGCATCCACTGGCTGCGGTGCTTCTGCGGCTGCTGACGGCTGCACCACTGCATCCACTGGCTGCGGTGCTTCTGCGACTGCTGACGGCTGTATTGCCTCCGCACTTTCTTCTGTTACAGCACCAGGGCGTTTTTCAGACAGCGCACCATCTGCTTCCTGCGGCTGCATGGTGACGTGATCCATATCTTTTTCCTCCGAGATCACTCTGCGGACGGCATCCCCCTTGTCCTCCATGGACAAGAGGATGTCGTCAATTGTCAGCTTCGGTGCCTCTGCTTTCTTTTCCTCCGGCTGATTCATCCCAAGGGACATCCCCAGCCCCCTGGATACGACAGCCTCCTCCTGATCCTCCTTCGATTCTTCGATCACGCGGTCAAGCTGTTCCTCCTCCTCATCGACCATATCTTTCGGTCCGATTCCGGATATGATTTTTTTCATGCTCTCTGACAGATTCTGCTTCAGATTTTTCTCATCGTAATGAATACCTTCATCAACCGGCTTTGACCGCTGGTCTGCTGCAGGCTGCGCACTGTCGCTGTCCGCAGAAAGTGTCTGCGGGGAGACCGCCTCCGGCCGCATGGAATCCTCTGCCTCGCGCTGCAGCATCTCTGTATGATCCGCCTGCGCGGAAGTCGCCGCCTGCGCCGCCACCTGTTCACTGAGCTGTCCGGCAGGCTGCCCGGCTGATTGTTCAGTTGACTGACCGGCGGACTGCTCAACCGGCTGTCCGACCGGCTGTCCGGCAGGCTGTTCATCTAACTGTCCGACTGACTGCACCTGCTGCGGTACCCCTGCAGGTTCCTGTGCAGGGGGCTGACCAAGCGGCTGTCCTGATGCCTGCCTGTCTGTCTCAGCTTCCGCCTGCTGCTTTGACCGCGCTGCCCTCGAGATATCCTCCGCAAGCTCCGACTTGATCGCATCCTGCTGGATTGTTGCGCGCTCTGCCCTCGCCTGCTGCAGATAGGAAGCCTCGGACTCCTCGTCCTGGTCATCGTCCTGGGCCACCTCATCAAAGCGGCTGTCATAGATCTCCTGCTGCCTCGGGGTAAGCGGTGCGATCTTCTTTTTCAGCTCCAGGGCTTTGATTACATACTTACCGCTCTGGTACCAGAGCACCAGGTCGTCGCAGGTGTTGATGCATTCCTGTGTCCTTCCGGCCTCCTTGTAGAGCTTCGCCAGTTCATAGGACCATCGCTCGCTGTCCTTTTCCTGTGCCAGATATTCCTTCAGAATATTGATCTGCTCATCCAGTGACGATCCTCTGCCTCTGTAGATTTTGTACTTCAGGATATACTTGTTGTTGTCCCTCGGCGCCGCCTGAACAAACTCGGAATAATACTCGATCGCCTCATCAAACTGTCCCAGAGCAATGGTACACTCCACCAGCCTGTACAGAACTGTCCGGCCAAGGGGGCTCCTGCGATATGCCCTGAGCAGAAGATTCTTGCTCATATCATAGCGGTTCACTGCCTCATAAACTTCGCTGATCATCAGAAGCGTCTGGACATTGCGGACTCTCTTCCAATCGATCGAATCCGCTACCTGGGCCGCAGAATTGTAGTCCTCAACGGCAATCAGCCGGTTGATCTCACTCAGTTTCTCCTGGTACTCTTTTTTATCCACTTCTGTCACCTCACTGGCATCAGCCAAGCTCCATTTCAAGGCTTCCGCACATCATCAGATCGTTTTCCACTTCCCGGCTTCTTCTGACACGCTTTCCTCTCAGAACAGGTCCCTCCACCCATGTATGGGGAGAAAGAAGAATCAGCACAGGAAGGATCTCCAGTCTCCCGGCAATCATATCAAAAATCAGCACACAGGTGGAAAATGCCCCATAGCCACTGAAGTTTGAAGCCGGTCCAACTCCTCCAAGCCCCGGGCCGATGTTGTTCAATGTCGCCGCCACCGCGGAAAAATTCGTCTCAAGTCCGAAATTGTCGACTGAAACCAACAGAACCGAAAGCCCAAAAACCACGAAATATGCCGTAATAAAGACATTGATGCCTCTCAGCACAGCGTGATCCAGCACTTTTCCGTCATAACGGATCTTGCGGACATCATTCGGATGAATGACGCTGTCCAGCTCCTTCATGATCGCCTTGAACACCACCTGAACGCGGGACACCTTGATGCCGCCTCCCGTGCTTCCGGCGCAGGCGCCGACAAACATCAGGAGAATCAGAATCCATTTGGAGAAGGCAGGCCAGATATTAAAATCTGTGGTCGCAAATCCGGTTGTCGTGATGATGGATCCAACCTGGAATGCCGCATCCTTGATCGACAGTCCGATGCTTGTATAGGATCCCCGTATATTGACAGTAATCAGAGCTACTGCCGCGCCGATGATTCCATAGTAGGTCATCGCCTCCGATACCTTCGGCACTTCCCGGATTCTGCCCAGCATGATCAGGTAAAACACACTGAAATTTGTCCCGAACAGGATCATGAAGACCGTGATCACGACCTGCTGGAAGATCGTATACGTTGCACAGCCCGAATTCAGGACCGAGAACCCGCCCGTCCCGGCCGTCCCGAAGGTGATGCAGAACGCGTCAAACAGCGGCATCCGTCCGAGTACCAGGATCAGAAGTTGCAGAACTGTCAGGAAAATGTACATCTTGTAAAGAAGGCCGGCTGTCTGGCTTGCCTTCGGCACCATCTTCTTGACGCTGGGTCCCGGACTCTCCGCCTTCATCAGATACATTGCGCTCCCCCCGGATGCCAGCGGAATGATGGCCATGACAAAGACCAGAATGCCCATTCCGCCTACCCAGTGTGTAAAGGAACGCCAGAACAGCAGCCAGTGCGGAAGCACCTCGACATCTGACAGGATGGAGGCGCCGGTTGTCGTAAAACCGGATGCTGTCTCGAATACAGCATCAAACATATCCGGAATATAGCCGGATAACTTGAACGGAAGCGCCCCGAAGATGCTGTACAGAAACCAGATCAGCGCACAGATGACAGCTCCCTCCCGCGCGTAGATTCTGTGGTGGTGCGGTCTGGAAACGGCTCTCAGAAAGAGTCCCACTGCCGTCACAATCGCCATCGAGACAAACAGCCAGATCACGCTGGCTTCCCGGTAAACCGCCGCCACGATGGCGGAGGGCGCCATAAACCCGGCTTCAAAGACCAGCATCCACCCCAGGATCCGGAATATCATTGCATAATTCATGATATATCACTTTTCAAAAATATCATCGATATCACTGACTCCCTTGATGGAGGTGATGACCACTGCCGTATCTCCCACCTCGATCCAGTCATCGCCTCTCGGAAGAATCACCTTTCCCTTTCTGGAAATGCAGGCGACCAGTGCCCCCTTCCGGAACTTCATATCCCTGAGCGGGATATTTTTGTGGGTAAACGAGTCCCTGATCAGAAATTCCAGCGCCTCTGCCTGGTCATCCATCATGCGGTGAAGCGTCTCGATGTTGCTTCCAAAAGAATTCTGCATCGCCCGGACATAGGTCACAATGTGCTCCGCCGTTATGTTCTTCGGAGCAATCATCGTATCCAGGTCCAGCTGGTCAAACACTTCCGCAAATGCACTTCTGTCAACCTTTGTGACGATTTTCCGAATGCCCATCGACCGTGCGAACAGCGACAGAATGACATTCTCCTCATCAATTCCGGTCAATGCGACAAAGCCTTCCGTCCGGGCGATTCCCTCCTCGACCAGAAGCTCCTTGTCAGAGGCGTCACCGTGAATGATGGTCGCCTTTGGAAGCAGATCTGCAAGCTGCTCGCAGCGCGCAAGCTCCTTCTCTATGATCTTGACCTGAATCCCGGATCGGATCAGAATCCGGGACAGATAATACGCGATATCCCCTCCCCCGGCGATCATCACGTTTCTGACCGCATGAGTATTGAGTCCGATTTTTCGGAAAAACTCGGTCTGCTCATCCCCGGGGGCTACAATCGAGATAACATCCCCGGATCTCAGCACCGTGTTTCCCTGTGGGATGACCATCTCGTTATCCCGCTCCCGCGTACATACAAGCACATGGCACCTGAGCCGTTCGTGAAGCTCGTTCAGGTTCATTCCATCCAGCACAGAATCCTTCGGGATCCGGAAATGAAGCAGCTCTGCCTTTCCTTTTGCGAAAGTATTGATCTCGATCGCGCTCGGGAACTTCAGAACCCTCGCCACTTCCTGCGCCGAGGTGAATTCCTGATTGATAACCAGCGCCAGTCCCAGCTCTTCCTTCAGAAACCCTGCCTCCTGGTTATACTCCGGGTTCTGAACCCTTGCGATGGTCTGGCAATGCCCTGCCTTTCGTGCAATCAGGCAGACAAGCAGGTTCACCTCATCCACGCCTGTCACCGCGATCACCAGATCGGCATGTACAATGTCCGCTTCCTGCAGAACCTGGTAGCTTGCCCCATTTCCTGAAAAACCCATGACATCAAACCGGTCGCAGATCTGATTCACGACAGAATCGCTCTTGTCCACGACTGTGACATCATGCCCTTCCCGGCACAGATCGGCACAGAGCTTCGCTCCGACCTTCCCGCACCCTACGACTATGATATTCATATCTTTTACTGGAATCCGTTCAGATTCCGATATTTCTGTTGCGCCTCAGCAGTCCGTTTTTCTGTATCCTGCCCTGAAGCCCGATGCAGGCTGTCTGCAGGTGCCATCCCGGCCGCCTGTACAGAAGACAAAAATGCACAGTAACTATACCACGATTGTCGATGAGTGGCAATCACAGGGAAAACAGCGTAAAGGGACGTAGCATAAACGGACGGTGTGTCCTGGTTGTTTATCCTGAACGCTGATGATAGACTAACGGCAGAAGGAGGATATGAACGATGCATCATCCGGATCAACTGGATCTGAGAAATAAGACAGAAGGTCAGGGCCAGGTGAAACCGGGGGTTTCCTCCGGCAAACGGCTTCTGACGATACAGGACATCTCCTGTATCGGGAAATGTTCCCTCACCATTGCGCTTCCGGTCATCTCGTCGCTGGGTGTCGAGACGGCCGTTCTCCCAACCGCGCTGCTCTCCACCCATACCCTTTTTGACGGTTTCACCTTTCTGGATCTGACGGATCAGATGATCCCCATCACCGATCACTGGAAAAGCCTGGGATTCTCATTTGACACCATCTATTCCGGATATCTGGGTTCTGTGAGGCAGATGAAGATTGTCCAGGATATTATCCGGAAATTCCAGAGCGCTCAGAATCCGCTCGTCATCATCGACCCTGTCATGGCGGATTATGGAAAGCTCTATACCGGTTTCGACGAAGCCTTTGCGAAACAATATGCTGCCTTCTGCGGCTCTGCAGACATCATCCTGCCCAACCTGACAGAGGCACACTATCTGACAGGTCTTCCATACCTTGAAAGATATGGGGAGGATTATATTCTCGATCTGCTGAAAACGCTGTGCGCACTTGGTCCGGAATGGGCTGTGCTGACCGGGGTCTCCCTCAGGGAAGGCCAGACGGGCGCCATGGCAAGAAACCGCAGAACCGGGGAGGTTGTCTCCTGTTTTACCGAACGTATTCCAGGAAACTATCATGGCACGGGAGATCTGTTCGCCTCCGTTGTTGCCGGCGCCCTGACCAGGGGGCTTCCACTGAAGAAAGCCCTGCGGCTTGCGGTCGACTATGTCGGAGAAACAATCCGTGTAACGCAGACATCCGGTAAACCGGACAGCTATGGAGTCGAATTCGAGGCAACGCTCCCGGTTTTGATCCGTCAGGCAGAGCAGCTTTCTGCCTTGCCGCTGTCAGACTCCCGCCGATGAAACGCCGAATAACGGTTCTCACAAGCTGCCGTGAATATCAGGTCACTAGAAAAGGAGCCGATGACTCATCTCACCGGCTCCGAAACGATTGACTTGAACGATTTACACTTCGAGTAGCTATTCAGTTCTGATCTTTCTCACATACGAATCGGAGGATTCTTCCCTGCTCTTCTATGACTCAAGATGCTGTGCTCTACAGCACCATCGCATAAAATAAATAATTGATATCGATCTTCGTTCCCTTTCTCGTCAGGAACGGATTCTGAAAATCATCTTCCCAACTTTCTACTGCAAGAATTCTTAACGATAGAATCTTTTCCGGCAGCTTGCTTTCAATATAACAAGTGAAAGGCGCTTCTGTCGGTTCTCTACTTTTCTTCTCCGATTCTCGCTCTATACTGCGATTCCAGAAAACCGATCATCAGAAATCTTTTTCGCAGGGACCTGTCACTCTGCCTCTGTTATATTGAACTGAACTGTACGGTGTTCCACTGTCGATTTCCATCGGTCCAGCCCTCCTTTCTGCGATCAGACCCATCGGTTATTGATTCTTCTGTTTCCTCTGACTTTCAACCGATGTTCTTTGTGTAACTACATACTAGCAAAGGACTCTTTGATTGTCAATACGATTTGATTATATTTTTATTATTTTTGTATTATGATTGTTTCGTTTTATTATTGTGTATATAATTTGTACAATCCAGACAGTTCTACCAGATGCCCATCCTGCCGCATCACACTAAGACGCCGCTCAGGCCTGGCGCTCATGCAGCTTCCGGTTGTAGTTGATCAGACAGCCGTCCATGATGATTTCACGCTCATGGTCGGTCAGCTCACCCAGTGTCATGTAGAACTCTTTCATGGCGCCGTTTTTCACGACAAAGCCCATGATGCGGTCACGCTTCTCAGCGACAGCAGCCCGAATATCCGGAAGGAAGACCCAGTCTCCATTTGCAAACGGGAGGTCGCCCTCCCCAATCACAAGCGGAAGCATGCCCCAGTTGATCAGGTTCGAGCGATAGCGCTTCGTCGCATACGAAAATGCAATGTTCGCCCAGCCGCCGAGCACCTTCTGGCAGGAAGCGGCCTGTTCTCTCGCGGAGCCATCTCCCGGCTTCACTGCGAAGATGGTCGAGCCGACACCGAACGTCTTCGGGTCCTTGAAGCTTTCAACGACACCAGGGAGCTTCTCTGCGATCAGGCTGACTGCGTCCTGATAGGAGTCCGCAAGTGGCTTCGAGCTCGCATCTTTTGTCTCTGATGTGGAAAGCGCGGATGCAGGATCTTCTCCCGCCTCAATCGCCTTCTGCGCCAGCTGCACCTGCTTTGCCCGCGGCACATACGCCGGATCCTTTCGGGACAACGTGAACTCCGCGAGTCCCAGCGGGTTGGAACGGTAAGAGCTTGTCTCACCGGACGGAATCAGCTCATCGGTCGTGGTCACCGGATCATGGATCTCGGACACAACACGCAGGAGAAGATTCTCCGGCAGGGGGCTCATCGCCGGCCAGTCCTTGATATTCGGCCCGAACACCAGCTCTTCCTCCGGCTCCGCCTTCCCCCAGGCATTGAACACACGATTCTCGTAGATTGCCTTGTCAAAATGGTACTCCGGCTCGCTGTACTTCACATCCATCTCTGTCGCAGCTGTCAGGAAGCCCTTGTTTGCCGCCGTCGCTGCGATGGAACGCGCATCCATCAGCGCAACCGAAGCAATCTGGCCATTCTGCACCTTCGAGCCTTCCCGGTTCGGGAAGTTCCGGGTCGAATGGCGGATGGAGAAGGCCCCATTTGCAGGGGTGTCGCCCGCACCAAAGCAGGGTCCGCAGAATGCAGTCTTGACAACACAACCGGCTTCGATCAGATCAGCAAAGCGGCCATCCTTCACCAGCTCCATGTAAATCGGCATGGAAGCCGGGTAAACGCTCATCGTGAACTCGTCGTTGCCGATCGAATGGCCCCGGAGAATGTCCGCAGCCGCGCAGATATTCTCAAATCCACCGCCTGCACAGCCGGCGATGATGCCCTGGTCGACATAGAGTTTCCCGTCCACAATCTTGTCCTGAAGCGAATAGTGGATCTTTCCGCCGAAGGAAACCTTCGCACGTTCCTCCACATCGTGAAGCACATCCTTCAGGTTCCTCTGCACATCCTCGATGGCATAGACATTGCTCGGGTGGAACGGCATCGCGATCATCGGCCGGATTTTTGAAAGGTCCACGCGGATGCAGCCATCGTAAAACGCAAGGCTGCCCGGATTCATTTCTCTGTAGGCGGATCTCCTGCCGTGAATCTCATAGAAGTTCTTTGTCTTCTCATCTGTTCGCCAGATCGAGCTCAGGCAGGTTGTCTCCGTCGTCATCACATCGACACCGATTCGGAAGTCTTCGCTCAGGCGTCCGATGCCCGGGCCGACGAACTCCATGACCTTGTTCTTGACATAACCCTTGTCAAACACCGCGCCGATGATGGCCAGCGCAACATCCTGCGGTCCAACCCCGGCTACCGGCTCTCCCTCCAGATAGACTGCGACGACGCCTGGCATGTCGATGTCGTAGGTCTGGCTGAGAAGCTGCTTGACCAGCTCGCCGCCGCCCTCTCCCATCGCCATCGTCCCCAGCGCCCCGTAGCGGGTATGGGAGTCAGAGCCCAGGATCATCGCCCCGCACTCGGCAAACATCTCGCGTGCGAACTGGTGGATGACGGCCTGATGCGGCGGGACATAGATGCCGCCGTACTTCTTCGCCGCTGAGAGGCCGAACATATGGTCATCCTCATTGATCGTACCGCCGACAGCACAGAGCGAATTGTGGCAGTTCGTCAGAACATACGGAATCGGAAACTGCTCCAGGCCGGATGCCCTCGCTGTCTGGATGATGCCCACGTATGTGATGTCATGAGATGCCATCTTATCGAAGCGGATCTGGAGCTTCTCATCATCTCCGGACAGGTTATGGCTGTGAAGAATCGACCATGCCATCGTCTCCCTGCGCGCCTGCTGCCTGTCCGGTTCCTTTCCGGTCATCTGCCGGATCCGAGCCGAGGCCTCCTCCGTATCCGGCACGATATCGGTTCCATTGACCAGGTATACACCCTTCTCAGATAATTCCATATCTTCTCCTGTATTCGTACATGAGGACGCCATGATCTCCGGCATCCGCCGCTGGTTACATCATATCTCCGGATACAGCAAAAGGGGTATTCCCGGGATCTTCTCAGACCCTGAGGATACCCCCTCCGGTTATTCAGGCCTTCTTCATCAGGCAGCCTGATCCTTATCTCTTGGACAGCTCAGCAGCCTTGCCATCGGATCCAAGGACATCCTTGATCTTGTGTGCAACGATGTCATGGACGTTCTGGCGGCCGACCTTCAGATACTGACGCGGATCGAAGATGGACGGATCGTCAACAAAGGTCTTACGGATACCAGCGGTCATGCCAAGACGAAGATCGGAATCGATGTTGATCTTGCAGACAGCGCTGCGTGCAGCCTGACGAAGCTGATCTTCCGGAACACCAATGGCATCCTTCAGAGCACCGCCGTTTGCGTTGATGATCTTGACATACTCCTGCGGGACAGAGGAAGCTCCGTGCAGGACGATCGGGAAGCCCGGCAGTCTCTTGACAACCTCATCGAGGATATCAAAACGAAGCTGCGGCTTTGTGCCCGGCTTGAACTTGTATGCGCCATGGCTGGTTCCGATTGCGATTGCAAGGGAATCAACACCGGTCTCGCCGACAAATTCCTCAACGTCGTCCGGATTGGTGTAGGAGGAATCCTCCGCCTTGACAGCGACAGCATCCTCGATGCCTGCCAGAGTGCCAAGCTCAGCCTCGACGACAACGCCATGAGCGTGTGCGTACTCAACAACCTTCTTTGTCAGCTCGATGTTCTCCTTGAACGGCTTGGAGGAAGCATCGATCATGACAGAAGTAAAGCCGTTGTCTACGCAGTCCTTGCAGACCTCGAAGTCTGCACCGTGATCCAGATGAAGAACAACCGGCAGGTCCGGATGAATCTCAAGAGCAGCCTCTACAAGCTTTACCAGATAGACGGAGTTAGCGTACTTTCTTGCTCCCTGGGAAGCCTGAAGGATGACCGGAGAATTCAGCTCGGCAGCTGCCTCGGTGATTCCCTGGACAATCTCCATATTGTTGATGTTGAAAGCGCCAATTGCATATCCGCCCTTGTATGCCTTCTGGAACATCTCGGTAGATGTGACTAATGACATGATTTTTCCTCCCTTTTTGAGTTGATAAAATCTGTTCGCGGGCGGGCAGACGCTTTTCTGCCCGCATCCACCCGCATTATACCTGCTTTGAATCCGGTTCGCAATAGACACGAATCTGTTTTTCTCTTCTGAGCCCTGTCAGTTCGGTTGCCGAACCAGGTCAGACGACCAAAGATGCCTTTCCCTCAAGCGTTGAGCCCTCAGGTCTTGCGTCTGCGAAGAACAAGATAAAGCCCCGCAGCCACACCGGCACAGGCGATCACAAGCAGCAGCGCATAGCGCATCAGCGGCGAATCATCACCGGTCCTGCTGTTCAGATTCGAACTGGAGGCAAGCGCCTGCGCATCCGCAAGAGCGGCTGAATCACCCGCAAACCCGGAATCCGGATCGGTCAGCCGCTCCGCTGCCCTGGAACCATCAAGAATTTCGTTTGTCACAGTCACACCGGCTGTCATATTGGACTGGGACAGCGTCACCTGCGACTGGCTGATCGAGATATTGTAGCCTGTCTTCTTCCCGCTCTCGACCACCTTGCCATTCCTGTCCGTCTCCGCAAAGTACAGGGTAATGGTCCTTCCCTTCTGTGAATTGATGTTGACTTTCAACGTATCGGACATCGAGCTGGCATCCTTCAGGCTCATCGCCTTCTTGAACAGCAGCTTTGTGTGCGCCGCATCTGCGAAGATTCCGATGTAATAGGTCGCATTAACCCTGATCGGTGTCTTTTTATAGATCACCGACTTTGTCAGTGTCAGCGAAGCCTTCTCGTTCGTCTCATTCTTTCTCAGGACAAAGACGACCGGTCCCTGGTTCTCAGCATCTGCATGGATTGTAAATATCCGTTCGCCGGTTCTGCTCCCAACCTTCGAGAAGTTTCCGTCGTACGATGCCGTGAGCAGCGTGTAGTCCTTCGCCAGGCTCACGCCTGCCGTCGTCCTGATCGACATCAGCGTGACCCCCATCGTCTGCTTTCCGGTATCAATCGGAACCGGGAAAGAGATATTCCTCCGTTCTCCGACAGATGTATTCTTCAGCGTAATCTTCTGGTTGTTCTTCAGTGCCAGCTTCCCGTCCCTGGTCCGCACCCTGAACTCCGCGACCAGGTTATCAACCGGAAGTTCATTGCCAGAGGCATCGACTACCTTCAGCTGAATGTCAAACATTCCGTTTGACATAAACTCGCTTCGGTGTGCATTGTAATACGAATCGGTATAAAGATTCTGGATCCTGATGGTCCTGTCCGTGACCACATAAGTTCCTTTGGCCCTGTAGGAGTCCACCTCCATCGCCTTCATCGTGACGGCTGCACCATTTTCGCCGGTGCGATCGCCGCCCTTGATCTGAATCTTCATGTCACTGCTGTTTTGAATTGGCCTTCCCTCTGCATCGACCTCATATACATAATAGGTCGTCCCATGCAGTGCATCGACCGGAACGGTGAACCGCGCGCTTCCGTTTGTCCCGGACGTCGAATTATTCTTCGATACTGTCAGCGTCTGGGCATCCCCATACGGAAGGGTTCCTCCTGCATCCATGAAGACCCGCACCCGATACTGTTTCTGAACTGCGACCGGAAGACGCTTTCCAGTGGAGGCCCGGTACAGATCCATGTACACTACGATCTTTCCATCAACAGTGACAGGTGTCTGGACACTGGTCAGCTTTGCATTGATTGTCACAGCCGTAGCCGTTCCATCCGTAGCCTGGCTCGTGCCTGTGATGATACCGTTCACCGGATTGAAATTATAACCATTCCAGTTCTGTGTTCCAACGATATGCGTCGTTTGGTTTCCGGAGCCTGTCTGAAGCATCCCGATGACCTCATCATCCAGATCCGGGTTGTTCAGAACAAATGTTGTTGGATTTGCCCTGATCTCTCCTTCCGTCCCCGCAACCTTTGCCTTGACGGTTCGGGATGCCCCCGACAAATGTTCCTTCTCTGCGTTATCGACCGAGCTGAGATTTACAACCGCCTGGATGCGGCTCTTCAGCGTAAGAGCTGGAATCTGGCTGGAATAGGTTCCATTTTTGCCCTCCACTGGTGCTGTGAGCGTACCGGAAGCTTCATTTCCACCGCTGATGAAATGGTAGGAATCTTTTTCTCCCCACTTTCCAGTTACCTTGACTGTGCTTCCGGTCCCCTTACTTAGAAGAACCAGCTGAACCGAGCTATTCGGCATCGTGAAGCTATTATCGGAGACGTTCTGCTTCTGATCCGCCTCCCCGTCTGTTACCGTATAAACCAGATAATCAGCACCGGCTTTCAGAGGCACACTTCCTGCCTGAACCGTAATGGATGCCCCAGCCAGATTCTGGACAAGCGTCTTTTCGTCGCTCTCGTAGTTTACCTGGCTGGAAGTCAGGGATACGAGATAGGCGTCCGTAAAGGTGACGGAATCCACCTGGTCTTTATCTTTGTCTATAAGATCTGTCCCGGTCCCATCTGCATATACACGCGTCCTGGAAGTCAGCTGCCACTCTGCATCCGGCCCCTGCTCCTTCTTGTTAGTAAAAGTCAGAGTTGTGGAAGCCTGTTCTGTTTTCTGGGCTTTTCTGTCATTTCCGTAAGCAAGGGACGTCATCCCCGCCGGTGCACTTTCGATGATACGGAAGACCGCAGCAGCCCCCTCTTCCGTTGGAAGATTGCTTCCGAAATCAAAGACTACCTCACTCCCTTGCATGGTGAATGCCGCCACCTGTTTCCACTGAGCATTTCCGGACGCATCTGTCTCCGACGTCTGCCTTTTAATCGTAACCTGGGAGCCTGGCACGCCTGCTCCAGAAGGATCCAGCGCCTTAATAGTAACGGAATTCTTCAGCGTCTCAGGAGTCTGACTAGGTTCATGGACATAGTTCAGCTCATAATCGCTGCTGCCTTCCACCGGAGGCTTCAAAGTTATCCCCTTATTATCGTTTTCCGTTAGCTTAATTTCTGCTGCCCCTACAGTGAACACCGTCTCCGCCAGCTTCGCATAGACAGTCGTGTCTGTGCTACCTGTGCTGTTCTCAGAAACCGGCATCGCCTCCTCGCGGACAACATAGGTTCCTCCTTTCTTCAAAAGGCCTGCCGGGATCTGCTTGGCCTCTTCGCCTGATGTCCAGCTGTACACAAGCTGGTCTCTTTGCCCGTCAGTCTGTCCATTCGCCCTTTCGTAAAGGGAGAAGACAACGCCTTTCAGCGGCTCCTGCTTCTGTGGATCGTCTGCGTTCTGACTGTAAGCACTCACTTTCAGTGTTACCTTCGGGCTGTCATCTGTGCCGTCCTTATCCGCAGCATTCTGACTGGCTTCCGCTGCTGTCTCCTCCATCAGAGCTGCCGCATCCTTCTCTGTAGCGGCCTCTTCTGTATCCTCTTTCGATTTTCCTGCCTGGTCTGCTTCAGTGACATGGGACAGCTTCCCCTCCACTGCTGCACTTTTCGCATACACAGCCCCTGTCAGCGCCCCTGCAAACCGGATGGTTCCCGCCGGTGCCAGATACACCCCGACTGCGCCGCCCCGGTCAGCCGTCCCCGTATAGGAGACGAGGCCAAAATCCTTCCCATCCCTGCCATTTCCCGCAGTGATGTTGACGATCAGATGCTGCGCTAACTCCGGATGCGAATCAGCTGTCACCGCCTGTGCCCTCCCGTTCTCCGAATAAGTAACGGCAAAGTCCGGGATGTGGATGGTCTGATCCGTGCTTTTGGCAATGATATTGACGACTACATAGCCGGAGGTGACATCGATTGTCCCGTCCGCCGCCTTCACGCCGTACATAGGGTCGGTGACATCCTCAGCCGCTGTGTTCACATTGCCGGCATCATCTGCATACAGATTCACAATGCGCACGCTGTCCGAATCCTGCGCATCCGCAAGCGATGCCGAGTAGGATGCAAGCTTCCCCAGAAGGGTCTGCGCCTTCTTCAGATTCTCCGCCTTTTCCTCGTCATCCTCTCCCCTGTCTCCCGCAAGAACCTGTGTTTTTTCATCCTTCTTTCCATCGAAGTGCTCTGCGGCAGCCGCATACACACCTGCTCCGGCAAAACCGCTCACGTCACCAGCCGACAGCTTTCCACCACTGTTTTTCCTGTTCTGGAGACTCACAGCTGCGTAGGTCAGGCTTCCCTTCCCTTCGCTGCCGAGGCTGACGGATGCAGAAACCAGCTTTGTCTGGTCCTGGGATAATTTCAGCGATCCGCCGGCATCCGATGCCTGATCTCCCACTGTCAGAAAATGAATCTTCCCTTCTCTTCTCTCTGCGATTCCGAGATCAAGCCCGTTCCCGAATGAAAAGCTGAGGGTCGTCCCTTTTGGGAGCGTGACGGCTTTTCCATCCTTACCAACTGCTGTGATGGTCAGAAGACAAACTTTTTCGACCGTGTGCTGTGCCTTTTCGAGTGCCTTCTGGACAAGCACCATCTGCTTTGGACCGCTCTTGGCACCTGATATCTTTAGCGTAAGCTTTGTGTCAGCCGGAAGCTTTTTCCCTTTCGGCAGCGTCAGCTTCAGTGAAACACCTTTCTCCTTCGCCTCGAAGCTTCCCTTCTCTGCCTTATCCGGCTCTGTCTCTTCCTGCGCCTCAGTTTCCCTGGAAGATTCCGATGTCTGGGTGCCTGATTCTGTCCCTTCCTTCGACTGCGGCTGCGTCTCCGGTGCGGCCTGCGTTTCTGAAGCCGACTGCGCCTGTGTTTCCGCTGCCGTCTGCGGCTGTGTCTCGGCTGCAGTCTGTGCCTGCGTTTCCGCTGCTGTCTGCGGCTGTGTCTCGGCTGCAGTCTGTGCCTGCGTTTCCGCTGCTGTCTGCGGCTGTGTCTCAGCCGCAGTCTCCGGGGCAGGCTTCACCTGTGTTTCTTCGGGTGCCTGACTTTGCAACGATTCCTGCCCTTCCGCTGCGGATGCCGCAGGAGCTGCCGGGAATACCATCGCTGCCGACAGCATGAGCGCTATCAGCCTGCGTGATCTGATCTTCATAGAACAATCCCCCTCATCGTAATGCTTCGATCTTCTCGCAGTCCCCGCTCCCCAGCGGACATACTCCCACGCATGATGTTTCTCATTGCGCTGCATATTCAAAGAGACTGCGCTACCATATAATATAAACTGCTGTGGAAAGATTGTAAACTTTCCATTCTTTCGAATCTGTCAAGATTCTGTCAATTCTGTCAATTCTGTCAATCAGGCAGGACAGATTCACGCTGCCCTGCCCGATTCGGCGGCTCCGTCATCATCTCATGCTCCCCTCTCGATGATGAGCGGTCGACTTCATAAAAAAGGAACCGTCCCGGCTGGAACGGTTCCTTCTGAATCAGAATTACTCTGCCACATACGGCATCAGGGCGACCTGACGTGCTCTCTCAATGGCAACCGTCAGCGCTCTCTGGTGCTTTGCACAATTCCCGGTGATTCTTCTCGGAAGAATCTTTCCACTCTCGGAAACGTACTTCTTCAGCTTTGCAACATCCTTGTAATCGATCTCATTGTTCTCTTTTCCGCAGAACACACAGACCTTCTTTCTTCTGTGCATCGGTCTGCGTCTCGGAGAATCGCTTCTGTCCTTTGAATACGGCATAATTGTTCACACCTCCATCTGTTCACTTCTTCAAATCAAGCATTCAATCCCACGGGAGTTTCTCGTCAACTCCCTCCGGGAACTGGGCAAATCCATCGTCCGCACCTGCCGGAGCGGGCATCGCCGGAGCTGCTGAAGCCGGTACCGGTGCACCTGCTGAAGGAGCTCCCGCGTACGCAGCCTGCGAGGCGTTCCTGTCAGACACCGCCTTGCTTTCTGCAAACTCCTGGTCGTCTATCACGACATCGGTCGTGTAGACGGTCTGGCCATCCTTGTTCGTGTATTTTCCAGTCTGAAGTCTCCCTGACACCACAACCTTCGTGCCCTTCCGGAGATACTTCTCGGCAAATTCTGCCTGACGCCCGAACGCCACGCAGCTCGGGAAATCAGCGGTCTGCGCATTCGGGTCATTGTTGTCCCTGCGCATCCTGCGATCGACCGCAAGTGTATACCTTGCAATGGCCATCGACTGATCACCTGTTGAATAGCGGACATCGGGATCTCTTGTCAGACGTCCCATGAGGATGACTCTGTTCATACGAATACCTCTCTTCTTTATTTATGCATCCTGTCTAACGCATAAATATCTGAGAACGTTGTCCATGATCCGGACCCTGTCGACAACCTCTGCCGGGCAGGACGCCTCAGACTCGAAGTGTACGAAGTAGTAGAAGCCTTCCGTCTGCTTCTGAATCTCATAAGCAAGCTTCTTCTTGCCCCATTCATCGACGTCGGAAACCGTTCCGCCGAAACGGACGATCTGCTCCTTGATCTTCTCGATCAGTGCAGTTCTCTCCTCGTCTTCGAGCTTTGCGCTGACAACAACGCACAGTTCATACTTATTCATGTTCCTTGCACCTCCTTATGGTCTCGGCCCACCCTTGCACGCGGGTGAGCAAGGCAAAATGATACATCACGTTGTGGTATTATACGCTGGCTTGCAATCCCGCGCAACCACTTTTTTTAGCATTGCCTGTACGTGCCCTTGCCTGCACGTGCCTTCACGCGCCTTCACACAGCCTTCCTGCACCGTACGCACCACAGCGCTGGAAAAGTATTCAGACCGCAATCCTTGAAAAGACTTCCCCGATCGGATCCCGGATCACCAGATCTGCCCGGGGCTCCCGTCCGGTCGCTCCCTTATTAATCAGAACCAGACATCTTCCGCTGAAGTAATCGATCAGCCCCGCTGCCGGATAGACGACCAGAGAGGTTCCGCCGATGATCAGGACATCCGCTTCTGAGATCGCTGTGATAGATGCCGTGAGAATCCGCTCATCAAGTCCCTCCTCATAGAGCACAACGTCCGGCTTGATGATTCCTCCGCACTTGCTGCATCTCGGGATACCCTCGGCATTCTTCACATATTCCGCATCATAGAACGCTCCGCACCGCGTGCAATAGTTTCTCATGATAGAGCCATGCAGCTCATAAACGTTCTGACTTCCGGCCTTCTGATGAAGACCGTCAATGTTCTGCGTGACCACCGCGCGAAGCTTCCCGGCCCGCTCCATTTCCGCAAGCTTTTTATGTGCTGCGTTCGGCTGTGCATCGAGCACCAGCATCTTGTCCTTGTAGAACCGGTAAAACTCCTCCGGATTCGTCTGAAAGAACGAATGGCTGATAATAGTTTCCGGCGGATACTTGTACTTCATGTGATACAGTCCGTCCTGACTCCGAAAGTCCGGTATGCCGCTCTCGGTCGATACCCCGGCACCACCGAAAAAGACAATATTGCTGCTCCCGTCCACAATTTCCTGAAGCTTCTGTACCTTTTCAAGATCCATCTTCATGCCTCCCTGCTTGAAATGCTCCCTGCCTGAAAGCCTCTTTATCTGTCGGTTTCTTTCATCCTCCTGCCTTCGCCTTCGAGCCGGGCAGATAAAATCTGCCCGGCTCGATTCGGCGTCGCTGTCATCTCGTGCTCCGCACTCGATGATGAGCGGTCGCTTCGCAAAAGGCTGCCAAAGCCTCCGCCTCAGCAGCCTCATGATTAATCCCTGTACTTTGCCACATACACCTGCTGCAGCTTTCCCTGCACAATCCGGCGCGTGTTGTCATCGCCCGTACAGGTGGACAGTGTCACGATTCTGTCCTGCGTCGTGACAGGAACGTCGCCCCAGTTCACTTCCGACGCCCTTTTGCATGTGTCGATGAAGGACTGGAAGTCCTCCGTCAGAAATCTTGTCCGGTACGGATCCCCGACCTTGCTCACAATCGAGCTGGAGAAGATCCGGTACTGATAGATGAAATCGGGTGTGAACACCCAGAAATACGGATTGTCCGTCGCACTCTTCTCCTCCCAGAACTTTCTCAGCGATGCGAACATCGAGCCGTCCTTCATATTATGCCCGTAGATGATCGTATTCTGGTCTGTGAAATACTTCGAATTGTCACAGTTCAGGAAAATGCAGCCGGAGAAAACCGCTTCCTTCTTAAATGTATGGTGCAGGTAGAAATCATTGTTGTCCGTCTGCGCCACCGGGTACGATATCCCGGCGCCGCCAACCCGGATCCAGCCGATCACCTCCGGGTTAATCGACTGAAGTTCTCTGAAATCAACCGGATTGTACATCTCCGGAAGGATCTGCGCCGTCCCGTTCTCCTCCACCTCTTCCTTCTTCGCTTCCTCGATCTTCTGAGGCAGGGTCGCCTCGGTCTCCAGTTCCCGGACATCAGACAGAATCACTCCCTCGTCCTTCTCCCCGCTCTCTGCCTTCGTCTGGCTGTCCGGCGCCGTTTCCGGCGCGGGCTCAATCTGGACATACTTCTTGTTCAGGTCGCTGTACTCATTTTCCCCGGCGCGGTATTCCCGCCAGTAGCCATACAGCTTGTAGGCCGAATAGCCGAATACTCCGATTGCAATCACGAGGAGCAGGGTGGTGAGGAAAGAACCAAAGCCACCCTTCTTTTTCCTCCGGGTTCCGGTACCCGGAGCATGTGGATACGATTCTTCGTATTGCTCATCCGGGTAGCGGCTGCCCCCGCGCCTCTCTCCTTCGTATCGTTCATCGTACACTCTGCGGTCACTGCGTCTTCCCAAGCTGCTGCCACCTCCTCTATCATGATTTTCCTATCGTTACTGAAGGTTTCCGACCGTTCTCGGATACGGCAGCACATCTCTGATATTACCGACACCTGTCAGGTACATGACCAGACGCTCGAAGCCGAGGCCGAAACCGGCATGTCTGGTCGTCCCATACTTCCGGATGTCGAGATAGTTCGTGTACTCGCTCTCATCCATCCCCAGCTCCTCAATCCTCGCCTTGAGGATGTCATAGTTTTCCTCACGCTGGGAGCCGCCGATGATCTCGCCGATCCCGGGAACCAGGCAGTCCATCGCCGCGACAGTCTTCTTGTCAGGGTTCAGCTTCATATAGAAAGCCTTGATCTCGCGCGGATAATCCGTGACGAACACCGGCCTTTTGAAGATCTGCTCCGTCAGATAACGCTCATGTTCCGTCTGCAGATCGCAGCCCCAGTATACCTTGTAGCTGAACTGGTCGTTGTGCTCCTCAAGCATCTTCACCGCATCCGTGTAGGTCACACGTCCGAAATCAGAGGTCATGACATGGTTCAGTCTCTCCAGAAGTCCCTTGTCCACGAAGCTGTTGAAGAAATTCATCTCCTCCGGTGCGTTCTCCAGAACATAGTGGAAGATGTACTTCAGCATCGCCTCTGCCAGCTCCATGTCATCCTCGAGATCTGCGAACGAAATCTCCGGCTCGATCATCCAGAACTCCGCCGCATGTCTGGTTGTATTGGAGTTCTCCGCCCTGAAGGTTGGTCCGAATGTATAGACATTCCGAAAAGCCTGTGCAAATGGCTCTACATCCAGCTGCCCGGACACGGTCAGATGTGTAGACTGACCGAAGAAATCCTGCGTATAGTCGACACTTCCGTCCGGGTTCTTCGGGACATTCTCCATGTCCAGCGTCGTTGCACGGAACATCTCACCTGCTCCTTCTGCATCCGATGCCGTGATGATCGGCGTATGGACATAGACAAAGCCCCGCTCCTGGAAGAACTGATGGATGGCATATGCCGCAAGCGATCTGACGCGGAAGGTTGCCTGGAACAGGTTGGTTCTCGGTCGAAGGTGCGGGATCGTCCGCATGAATTCCACAGAATGTCTCTTCTTCTGCATCGGATAGTCCGGCGTGGATGCGCCTTCCAGCACAACCTCCGTTGCCTGGATCTCGAACGGCTGCTTCGCATCCGGCGTCGCGACCAGCTCACCCGTCACAATGACAGCAGATCCGACGTTAAACCTGCAGATATCTGCAAAATTCGAAAGCTTCTCTCCGAATACGACCTGAAGCGTCTCAAAAAATGTTCCATCGTGAAGCACCAGGAATCCGAATGTCTTCGATGCGCGGATCGAGCGGACCCAGCCGCCGACGGTGATCGTCTTTCCGATGTAGGCTTCCCTGTCCCTGTAGATCTCCTTGACTGTTGTAAACTTTACATCCATGTATGTATTCCTCCGGAAGAATCATCTTGCAGCTCTCTTCCTCGCGCTGCGCCAGTCTTCCGGCGGCGGGGGGTGCTGCTTTGGTTTCTTATTATAAACAGGAATGTCCCGAAATGGAAGTCGGACTTCCTTAAGGAATCCTTTGCAAAAAGCCGGGGATCCTGTCTGGAATCCCCGGCTTCGATGCTCCTTCAGCCTTCTATGTTCGCTGTCCGAAATATCTGACTTCTGTACTTTTCCAGCACCGTCATCAGGATGCCGCCAAGCAGCGTGCAGCTGACGATCTCGCCGATTCCAACCGTCACCATCTGCAGCGGAATCGGAAGATTGACCCCATATCCATAGTACAGGACAAGCGGTACCACGATAATGTTCGCGATGACCGGGGGCAGTGTCGCAGCCGTCCTTGTAAGGGCAGTCATCCTGCTCCCGTCCGCAGTCTTCTTCCTGGCTGCCTTTCCGATCGCCCTGGTTCCGCACGCGCCTGCCAGTGTCGCCAGACTTCCGCACACAATGTCAAGCGGGATCGCACCGCCAAGCATGTTGGCGATGATGCAGCCCACAAACAGCCCCGGCACTGCAGCCGGCGTGAAGAATGGAAGCACTGTCAGCATCTCGGAAATCCGGACCTGGACCTCCTTGAAGCTGATCGGCGCGAACAGCACCGTCAGCACCACATACAGCGCCGCAATCACGGCCGCCTGTGTGATGTACAGGACTTTTTTGTCTCTCATATTCAGTTACCTCCCTGGTTTTGATTAGAGTGGGGATGGCTTCAAACCCACTTATACCTGTAAAGCGGCCCTTCCTCCTGCCCTGCCTGATGGAGCCCCGGTCGATTTTCTGACCGTCATTTCCGGCTGAAATTCATAGGTGAAGGCTGACGATGGCTTCTCGGGATGATCAATCATCTCCAGCAGCGTCAGCGCTGTCTTCTCCCCCAGCGCTTCCATCGGGTGATGAACCGATGTCAGCGGGACCGGAGACAGCTCCGCCAGCCTGGAGTTATCGACACTCGCAATCGACAGATCCTGCGGAATGCGGACGCCCCGCTCTGCGCACAGTTCCGTCAGCATATAGGCTGCTTCGTCATTGTAGCAGACCGCTGCCGTACACCCCTCCAGGCGATCCAGAATCCACTCGTCCTTTTTGAACATGCCCTTCAGCATGACGGTATCCACCCAGCTGACATGTTCCTCCTCGACCGGGAGTCCGGCCCGGATGAGCGCGTCCTGATATCCCTGGTAACGGCAGAGTCCTTCGCCGTCATCATTTTTAAAGATACCGCCGATTTTCCTGTGCCCCAGCGAGAGCAGATAGTCGGTTGCCGCTTTTCCAACCGCCACATCATCCAACGAAACATGCGGAATGTCAAGACTTGGATAAAAGGTATTGAAAAAGATGACCGGAATTCCCCGCTCTCGGAGCTTCTGATAGTAAACCAGGTTCGGGTTCGGCAGGGCTGATGCAACCGGCTCCACAATCAGCGGATCCCGCACCTGCTGCCGATCCAGCTCCGAAAGGATTCTCCGCTCCGTCTCCCGCCTGTTGCTCGTAAACATAATCCGGGTTGCATACCCGTGCTTCTGGAGTGTTGTCGCCATCGACTGGAGAATCCGCGGAAAGATATAGGAATCTGTGTAGGATGAAATGATTGTGACGGAATGTGACAGTGGATCCCGGCGCCCTCCGGAGGCCTGTCCCCGGATGTAGGACCCGCTGCCCTGAATCTTCTCAATGACCCCCTCCTGTTCCAGCTTAGAAAGCGCCTGCCGTACCGTCTGTCGGCTGTAGGAAAACCGCTGTGCAATCTCCGTCTCTGTCTCCAGGCGGTCTCCGGGGCGCAGCGTTCCTGCCTCCAGCCTTCCGCGTACCCAGTCTGCCACCTGCTGGTATTTTGAAGTTCCCGACATATCGTCCTCCTGCCTGCTGATGGCTCCGGCTGCTGATGGTGTGAATGGTCCCCGGTTCAGGCTGCTGAATCCAGGTAGCTGTAGAAGATATTCCCGGCAGCCGCAAACAGATCCGTGGAATCCTGCATGCCGAAGTAGGTCCACTCTGCGTCACCCGGATTCATCAGATATGTATTGTACTTGTCATACCCGACGATGATTTTGACGCCTTCCGCAGTCTGTGCAATGACTGGTCTTCCATGACTCACAAAGTAGAGCACCTCGTCCAGTGTGCATCCGCTCAGATCAACCACCTGTTTTCCGATGCCGATCTGAAGCTGGGAGACGTCTGTCGTCCCGCTTCTTACCGCCTCCGGAATCTTTTTCATCGGGATCTCCACCTGGTCCACCTTATCGCCTCTGACCCAGACGTAATCCTGCGATTGATTGATGACAACGCCGAACACACTGTCTGCCTTCACAATGGCATCGTTCGGATATGTGTACATCGCCGTCAGGCCGCCGGACGCATAGACATAGTAGAGTTCCTGCATATCCGGATTCGTCGGGATCACAGCCGTCTTCGATGTGCCCGTCACCAGTCTGCTTGCAGCTGTATCTGCCTTCTCGAAGCTGATCGTCCCGCCGACCCGCAGCAAAACCTCCGTCCTTTTTCTGTCGTCAACCTGGGTTGCAATCCCAAGCTCAACATCCGCCGCTGTATCCGATGAGACAATCTGATCTGCCGGCGCATCCTCATAACCGCTGTCTTTCTTTGTCACGCGGCTCAGCATCAGCATGTTTCCGGTCTTCCGGACATCCCTGACATAGATGCCTTCCGACTGGTAGGTCTTGACTGAATTCCCGTCCGCATCAACAATCTGGAGCTGGTACATCGGGAAGATGCCATTGCCGCCATGCGGGACCTGCACATCTCCCTGTTTTGCGATTCCGTATACCAGGTCCTCCTTCATGAAGGAGAGCGGTCTCAGATATTCATCCTGCCCGCACGAATACACCCGGGTCTCTCCACTCTCAAGATCGATTTCCTCCAGCTCGGAGGAGCCGTAAACCTTCCCCTCCTTCAGCCACGCAAAATACCGACCGGACTCCGAGCCCGCATAGCACTCATTGGCAATTCCTGTCTGCACTTCCTTCACCCCGCCAGTCGAGATGTCGACCGCGTACAATACCCCTGACAGAAAGACATAACAGGTTTTGTCGTTCTGTGTCAGATACAGGCAGTCCTCCATGTCCAGCTGAATCCGCTCCGTGTTGCCATCGCTCTGGAGAAATGCCAGCTCCGACACCATGTTGGATCCCGCATCGTAGTAATACAGTGCGATCCCATTGTCTCCCTCATGGCTGCCCCGGTTCATATAGCCGCCGACCGCGAAGGTGACGTTCCCGTTCTCATCCACCCGGATGATCCGGATTGTGTTCTGCCTGTAGAAGTCCCGCGCATCCATGTTCTCTGTCTGCGGGAACCCGAACACGCGCGTGAAGGAGCCCTTCTGCGTCATATAGGTCCAGAGCACGTTTTCCTGAACAAATGCAATGCAGCGGTTTTTGGAATCCGCCTTGTACTCGACCTCCTTCTGGGTGATGCCCAGATCGATTCCATCCTTCGTCAGGACACTGTTGTTCTCAGGATCAAAAATCTGGTCCGTCATCCGCTCAAAATTCAACAGATAGACACGGCTGTCCGTATACCGCAGCCTGTAGTACTCATGGACATCATAAATCTCCTGTGCCCCGGCTTCCGAGACCGCGGAAATGCGGTAATCCATCGTCATCGTCGC
Organism: uncultured Lachnospiraceae bacterium; assembly: GCA_902761585.1. Taxonomy (GTDB): domain Bacteria; phylum Bacillota; class Clostridia; order Lachnospirales; family Lachnospiraceae; genus Porcincola. Next base: position 60,015 of record CACWKX010000003.1, on the reverse strand, counting down.
TGTATTTTCATTGATCTCCGTCAGCCTCGGCGTCGGCTTATAAAAAATCTGCGGATTCAGCTTCCCCCATGTCAGTCGCTGAACGCTGTCATGAATGTCCATATACGCCAGCGTGTCATCCTGGTCGGTCGTATCGTCCGGCTCGATCGCCTGTCCGACAGAATCCAGGTCCGTCTTATTGATGCATTTATCCCAGAAGCCGGCGGCAAAGTTCAGGTAATCGGACGTGTGAAGTCCATCCGCCAGAAGCACATGCGTATAGTAATAGATGTTCCGCCCGCCGGTAGCGACCTGGATCTTCAGCACATATTCCTGATTCATCAGGATCTTGTCCATCAGCGTCAGATCTGCCGTGATCGTGTCGCCGTCCTGATTCAGCTTGATCACCTTCGTATTCTCCAGCGACTTGGTCCCGTCGATGGTGGATACCTCGTAGGACACGGAATCCACTGCTGTTCCGAAGGTCTCAATCTTGATCGTGATCCCTCTTGTATCTGAGAGCGGTGTGATGCTGTCACGCAGCTGAGAGGCGTTGATCTCCCGGCTGTACCCATGCAGCTCATTGAAGTCCACGCCATCCTTCTGCATGCAGACCAGCGGAAATGTAGAACTGCTCATGACTGCCGCGGTGTCCGGTGTCACTTTGTTGATCATGCGGCTGAATCCGATGACACTGACGATGAACAGCACCGTCAGAAGCACAATCCGGATCAGCAGATTTCGGATATACAGAACATTCTCTCTCAAGGGTTTCTCCCCGTCTGTCAGTGTCAGGACCACTGAATCGTGATCACGTGAAAGGAGTCATCGCAGGAATACCGGGTGTTCCAGGTATCCACGCCATTTTGCTGCATCAGGTACTGGACGGCGTCGTTGTACATCCTGTCCGTGAACAGCTGCTCTTTGGCCTCGCTGTAGGCATCGGCTGACCCGAACTTCATAACGATGCTCTGTCTGCCGCTCTCCACGGAGTCCATCAGCGCATTATACACCGTATCGTAGTCAAATGTCTCATAATACATGCCGTTGATTTTATAGTAGTTCCAGGAATCATCCGTGCAGGCCGGCAGCGCAATGCTCCCGTCCGGGATGTGCGTCGGCAGGATCTCATCGTCCGTACAGCACAGATAATTGTAGTTCTTGACGGTAATGCCGGTTCCGCTCTCCTGACCGTCCGCAAAGACCGGGTCGCCCCAGGTGACATCGACATGGTAATACTGATCGCCGATCCGGACGATATTCCAGGCGTGGTCACCGCCATCTTTGATTTTTCCGGTCACATACGTACAGAAATAGCCCATCCTGTGGAGGATGTACTGGAAAGCCTTGGCATAACCCGCACAGACCGACTTATGATACAGAAGCGCGCTCTGTGCGCACTGACTGGACGGTGCATTCACATCGTAATCAACCTGATTGATCAGGTACTCATAGACCGACTTGATCCGTCCGTAGTCTGACCAGGTTTCATCCGTCTGGGCAATACACGCATCCGCTGCGGCGTCCAGCTGCTGTTTCATCTCATCGCGCTGGTCTGCCGGAACGGTTGACTCGATCTGGTAGCTGACCACCTTTCCGGTGAGATTGCTGACAGCCGTCTGCGCGCTGGATCCGACCCAGAACAGCTCCGGATGGTCCGCCAGGACGGCAAAGTACGCCTTCCAGAAGTCGTCCGCGCTGACCTGCGCGTACAGATCCCCGCTGTCCTCGCGGCTGCTGAGTCTGGAATACAGCTCTCTGTAAATTTCGTTGTAGCTGCTGTCCAGGTGGTCAAAGTAATATTCCTCAATCCCCCCGTGATCCCACTCCGTATCCCCCAGATGGTAGTAGGGACTCTTCTCCAGACCGGCGGAGACCACCAGATGCCTCGCCCCGCAGCCGCAGAGCGTCAGCGCCGCGATGGTCATCATCAGGATGGCAGTTCCCTTCTTCAGAAGTCCCCGGCTTCTTCCGGCCGGCTCTCTTCCCGTCCGGCTTCTCTCTCTTCTCTCTCTTTTCTCTTTTCGCTCCATTCAAACCTCATACGATATACAGCCGGGCGGGCAGCTCAGCGCTTCCACTTCTCGCAGAGCCTCAGAATATCCTGCGTAAACTCCGAGAGATCCTTGTTGGCTCCGCCCTCGCTGTCCCGGATCACGCTCATCAGCCGCGAACCGGCAGCAACCAGCTTTGTGTACACCTGGGCTGCTTTTCTGGTCTGCGAGGTCACACGCACAGCCGCCCCCCTGTCGGAACCCTTTCTGCGGACAAATGCGCCTCCGGCTGCCTTCGCCTCCGCAAGACCCCTCTGTTTTTCCTTCGAGAGCAGCACCGGCTGCGCGTCAACCGTGATCTGGCCGCTGGCCAGATCAAACGCTGCACCGGAATAGGGGGCATAGGCATCCAGCCCAAGCTCATCCTTCAGCCTGTCCCTGAAGATCTCCGTGACATGGTCCTCGCCGTGTGTGACAAAAACCTTCTGCGGCTTTGCCTCCATCGAGGAAATCCAGCGCATGAGTCCTTCATTGTCGGCATGTCCGGACACCCCCGGCAGCTGACAGATCTCCGCCTCGACATCGATGTCCTCACCGAACAGCCGGAGATGATCCGCTCCCTCCAGGAGCGCCCGCCCCGGTGTTCCCGCTGCCTGGTAACCGACAAACAGGATGGTGCACTCCGGCCGCCACAGATTGTGCTTGAGGTGATGCTTGATCCGTCCGGCGTCGCACATACCGCTCGCGGAGATGATGACCTTCGGCTCCTCGATGAAATTGATCGCCCTGGAGTCGTCCGCCGTGACAGCCGTCTTCAGCCCGTCAAAGCCGATCGGGTTAATCCCTTTCTGAAGCAGTGCCGTCGCCTCTTCGTCAAAATCCTCATACATCCGCTTCTGAAAAACCTGCGTCGCTTCATTTGCAAGCGGAGAATCCACATAAACCTTGAACCCCTCGTGCCCTGACACCATGTGTTTTTCCTTGATTTCCCGGATAAAATAGAGCATCTCCTGGGTTCTGCCTACGGCAAATGAAGGAATCACGACATTTCCGCCCCGGTCGAAGGTCCGCTGGATGACCTCCGCCAGCGCCTGCGCATAGTCCGATCTCGGCGGGCGCGGGTGTGCACGGTCACCGTAGGTAGATTCCATCACCACATAGTCTGCCTTCTTCGGATAGACCGGATCCCGGATGAGCGGCTGATTCGTGTTCCCAATATCCCCGGAGAAAATGACAGACCGCGTCGTGTCTCCCTCCGTGATGGTCACCTCGATCGAGGCAGATCCAAGCAGATGACCCGCGTCAAAAAAGCGAACCTTGATTCCGTCGGCAATGTAGCGTTCTTCCTCGTAGTTCAGGTTCACAAAACACTTTATCGCGCCTTGCGCGTCCTCGATTGAGTACAACGGCTCGACCAGCTCACGGCCGGCCCGCTGATTCTTGCGGTTCTTCCACTCGGCCTCAAATTCCTGGATATGGGCAGAGTCGAGCAGCATGATGCTGCACAGGTTTGCCGTGCCATAGGTCGAGAAAATCTGGCCGTGGAACCCGTGTCTGTACAAAAGCGGAAGGTTCCCGGAATGGTCGATGTGCGCATGCGTCAGCAGGACCATGTCGATGTCCCCCGCCGCCACCGGAAGTGGTTTGTTCTCATATAAATCCGGTCCCTGCTCCATCCCGCAGTCAATCAGGATCTTTTTTCCGGCAGCTTCCAGATAGTAGCAGCTTCCTGTGACTTCGTGATCCGCTCCAAGAAAAGTCAGTTTCATGGACAAATCCTCTCTTTCACCAATTATTTCAGATAATGACAGTATATCCTATTTGAGGGACTTGATGAACTTTTTCCGGTATAATCGGGTTATCGATTGTGTATGGCTTTGCAACTGCCGAGCAGCTTGTGGCACCAGAAAGACCGGACTTAAAAGGATGGGGGAAAAGGAATGACCGGAATCTGTTTTGATATTGACGACACTCTCTACAGCCGCGGGGCACTACTGATCCAGGCCGCTGAAGAAACGCTCAGGCGGACAGATGGTTTTATTATGTCAGACGAGACGTCTTTTTCCGGTGAAGTTTTTCTTAAGATTTTCTACGAAAAGAGCGACGAGAATTTCGCGCTTGTGGAAAGCGGCGCAATCACGGCAAGAGAGTCGAACATCTGGCGCCTTCAGCAGACGTTTCTGACAATGGGACTGCCTACAGAATCGTGGCAGGGTGCGTATTTCACGGACCGATACACGCAGCTCCAGAATCAGATTATGCTCTCTCCGATCATGAGGAAACTGCTGGAGGACCTGGCTCGATGTGCCGGAAAGACAACCGGACAGCTGCGGCTCGGTATCGTCACAAACGGGGCATCCGGCCATCAGTGGAAGAAATACCGGCAGCTCGGGCTGGAGCGATACATCCCGAAGGCATATGTGACCGTCTCCGGAGACGTCGGAATGTCCAAGCCGGATCCAGGCATTTTCCACGCGGCGGAAAACGCGATCGGTCTGCCGCCCAGAGATCTCTGGCTTGTCGGAGATTCCCTGAAGCACGACATCGAAGGCGCTCAGGCTGCGGGATGGCATACGATCTGGATGAACAGAAACGCCGGCAGTCTGCAGTGCGCAGATGCCGACATCACCGTCCGCAGCGAGGCGGAGCTTGCAGCCGCCCTCCGGCGGCTGGTACAGTTTGATGAACCAGGCTCCTGACTTTTCAAGGTCTGCACAACCGGACCTCTTCCGCCCGAAGCCGGCTTCGGATTCAATGCACTGTTGGCCGCATAACACAGCCAGGTGCTGCATCCAGAACTCTTCGGCCCGGGGGCCGGTGTCAGATGCTCATGATCAGCTGGTAGATTACAGCCATGACCGGCAGCGTCACGATGGAAACGACCGACGTGAAGATGATGCCGTTGGAGCACTCCTCCGACCGGATTCCCCGCTCTGACAGCATAACGAGCGGCATCGTACCGACCGGCATCGCCATCATGATCATGCTCAGCTGACGGATCTTCTCCGGCATCGGCACAAACCGGAGAATGACGACACAGATGGCCGGAAGAGCAATCATCTTCAGCAGCATGAACAGATACATGTGGCGGTCTTTGAAAATTGCCAGCAGATTCTTCTCCCGGCCGACGCTGACACCGATGATGATCAGTGAAACCGGAACCGCTGCGTCGCCAAGATACGAGATCGGGGAAGCGATCACGTTTGGCACCTTCGTGCCGCAGACAAATACGATCAGAGCGGCCAGACAGGCGATCGTTCCCATGTTGATCATCGGCCGGACCTTTTTCCATAGAGACCCCTTCTCCGCCTTTCGCTCCGACGGCTCCATCTGGTCCAGATAATAGATGCCTAACGTGTAGAACAGGAGGTTGTATTCAAAGATATAAATGGCAACGTAGAAAACATACTCAGACCCGAGCAGGCTTGTGACAACCGGAATTCCGATGAATCCCAGGTTGGAGAATATGAACATCATCTGATAGACAAGTCTCCGGACGCGGTCCTTCGACAGGAAGCGGGCAAACAGCCAGCCTGTCAGAATGGCGACCAGAAAGACCAGTGCCGCAACCGCGAAGATCCCTCTTGAGAATTCAGGCCGCTTTCCTTCCGTGTGAATCACCATGCTTGAGAATATGATCGCGGGATTGAAGACATCCGCTGTCAGTCTGGACAGCGTCTTCAGCCCCGAATCCGAGATCATCTTCAGTCTGTAGGCGGCAAAGCCGACAGCAATGATAATCAGCACAACCACCATCTGCTCAAGTGTATGCAAGGGACTCATGACAATACCTCCGGGCTTTTTTATACAGCAGGGATATCATACATGCAGCAGATGAGCCGGTCAAACAGTTTCAACCGTTTTTACCGCTCATTTCCGCACATTTTCAGGTGCAAACCTGTCTCCGGTTGTGGTATCCTAGAACCGGTTGTATGCAATCGACGTGCCTGCCCGCGTCTGGCGCTCCCAGTCAACGCAGGCACTGCACAAGATACCTGATCATTCACAGTGTTTACAGAATAAAGAGGGGATCTATATGAATCATTACGATACCATTATCGTCGGCGCAGGTCCCGGCGGCATTTTTTCTGCCTACGAGCTGGTCCGTCTGTGTCCGGATATAAAGATTGCCGTGTTTGAGCACGGCGGCCCGCTCCCGGAGCGCAGATGCCCGATTGACGGCGACCGGATTAAAAACTGCATCCACTGCAAGACCTGCTCCATCATGAGCGGGTTCGGCGGCGCAGGCGCATTTTCCGACGGAAAGTACAACATTACAAATGAGTTCGGCGGCACGCTCTATGAGTATATCGGGCGTGAAAAAGCCATTGACCTGATGAAGTATGTCGACCAGATCAATGTGGAAAACGGCGGCGGGCAGACGAAGCTCTACTCGACGGGCAACTCGCAGCTCCGCACGCGCTGCCTGCAGAACGACATGCATCTGCTCTCCGCTTCCGTCCGCCATCTCGGGACGGACATCAACTACCAGGTGCTGGGCAACATTTATGACAGGCTGAAGGATAAGGTGGACTTCTATTTCCATACACCTGTCAGCAGCATCCGGGCAGATGAGCCAGGATTTACCATCCAGACGGAGAAGGGCGCATTCACCGCGGACGACTGCATCGTCTCTGTCGGACGATCCGGCTCCAAATGGATGGAAACGGTCTGCTCTGACCTGAATATTCCAACCAAATCGAACCGTGTCGATATCGGAGTCCGTGTCGAGCTTCCGGCTCCGGTCTTCCAGAACATCACGGATGAGCTGTATGAAGGCAAGATCGTCTACAAGACGAAGAAGTACCAGGATCTGGTGCGTACCTTCTGCATGAATCCCAAGGGTGCTGTCGTCACAGAGAACACCAACGGCATCGTCACAGTCAATGGGCACAGCTATGAGGATCCTTCCCGCCAGACAGAAAACACAAACTTCGCGCTGCTGGTCTCGAAGCACTTCACCGAGCCCTTCACCGACAGCAACGGGTACGGCGAGAGCATCGCGCGCCTGTCAAACATGCTGGGCGGCGGTGTCATGCTGCAGCGATTCGGCGATCTGATCCGCGGCCAGCGGAGTACGGCAAAGCGTATCTCCAAATCCTTCACGCACCCGACACTGGAGGCGGTCCCCGGTGACCTGTCCCTGGTCATCCCGAAGCGCATCCTTGACGACATCATCGAGATGATCTATGCCCTCGACAAGATTGCGCCGGGCACCGCAAGCGATGACACCCTGCTTTATGGCGTCGAGGTCAAGTTCTACAACATGACCGTCGATATCGACAAGGATCTCCAGACCTGCCACAAGGGTCTGTTTGTGATCGGGGACGGCAGCGGCGTCACGCATTCCCTTTCACACGCCTCCGCAAGCGGCGTGTATGTTGCAAGATACATCGCAGATCACCAGAAGGAATTTAAACAATCGTGAATACAAATACAGAAAAGAAAGAAAGTTCGAAAAATGCAGCCGTCCCTCAGGCGGACGCATCGGAGCCGATCGACTTCACCTACATTGAGAACGCCAGAAAGCCAGTCGGCGAGCTGGGCGGAACCGTCCTTGATGACATGAACGAGAGTCATGCCGCCCTTACCGAGTGGGGCTTTGCGCACCTTCATTTTGGAAGAACCGTTCTGGATGTGGGCTGCGGCGGTGGCAATGCACTCCGCCTTGCCATGCATCAGGATCCCGGCGCAGAATTCTTCGGCATCGACTACTCCGACGTATCAATTGAAAAAGCGATGGCCTTCAACGGGGAAGCCGTGATGAGCGGGCGGCTCAGCCTGAAGAAGGCCTCTGTCAGCAGCCTGCCCTTCGAGGACAGCTTCTTTGACACGGTCTACTCGATTGAAAGCTACTTCTTCTGGCCGGATCTTTCCAATGACATGAAGGAAATCTGCCGCGTTCTTAAAGCCGGCGGCACTTTTGCTATCATCGTGGAAATGGTTGCCGGGGACATGAGCGACCGTTTCGAGAAGATCACCGAGCACCTTCACATGAATGTGCTTGCCCCGGAGCAGCTCGCTGAAGTCTACAGGCAGGCCGGATTCACGGACGTGACGTATGACTGGGACAAGGAAAAAGGCTGGCTGGTCATGCAGGGCAGGAAAGTCTGAGACCGGAAGCGCGCGTCAGATTACCAGGCGCACCGGCCTGCGTGCAGCCCAGGTTTTCCGGGCAGCACCGTCCTGTTCGAAAAGCGGCCGTGTGTCCGGGATGAGATCGTTGGAACGGAGGGGATACAGATGAGAAAAGCTGCTGTTCTGTTTCCGGGAATCGGCTACAGCGTCGAGAGACCGCTGCTTTACTATTCCGGAAAAATGGCAAGGGCGCAGGGATACGATGTCATCCCTGTTCCGTATTCAGGCTTCCCGAAAAAGCAGGCGGGAAGTCACGACATGCTGCTGAAGGCATTTCAGATTGGCAGAAACGAAGCGGAAGTACTTCTGAAGGACGCACATCTGGAAGCCTGCGACGATCTGATTTTCTTCTCGAAAAGCATCGGGACAGCGATCGGCGCATCCTATGCCGACGACCACCACCTCGACCGGAAAGTCCGGCATGTCCTGTACACGCCTGTTGCCGAAACCTTTGATTTTCTGAGGGGCTCCGGGATCGCATTTCACGGCACAAAAGATCCCTGGGCGGAAAATGATGCCATTCTGAACGCCTGCCGCAGATGCAAGATCCCGCTCTTTACCTTTGATGGCGCAAACCACTCTCTTGAGATCGGTGATTTCCGGACGGACATCCAGAATCTGGAACAGATTATGGAAACCGTCTGGGACTATCTCTTCTCGGGGATGTAACAACAATACGCACTTTGACGGCGATTCATTCATTTACAGGGAACTGTTTCACTATGAGTAAAAAAATCGTTCTGACCGGCGGCGGAACCGCCGGCCATGTTACACCGAACATTGCGCTGCTCCCGACGCTGAAAAAACTCGGGTATGAAGTCTCCTACATTGGCTCCTATAACGGAATTGAAAAAAAGCTGATCACGGAGCAGGGAATTTCATACAGCGGGATCGACTCCGGAAAGCTCCGCAGGTACTTTGACTGGAAGAATTTTTCCGATCCCTTCCGCGTCCTGCACGGCTACTTTCAGGCGAAACGCATCCTGAAGCGGACAAAGCCTGATGTGGTCTTCTCAAAAGGCGGCTTTGTCAGCGTGCCTGTTGTCCGCGCCGCCGCCAGCCTCCATATCCCGACCATCATCCACGAGTCAGACATGACGCCCGGGCTGGCCAACAAACTGGCCATCCCGGCAGCACAGAAGGTCTGCTGCTCCTTCCCGGAGACCATGCAGTACCTCCCGAAGGACAAAGCCGTCCTGTCCGGCTCCCCTGTCCGTCAGGAGCTGTTTGAGGGTACCCGGGAAAACGGACTGCGGTTTACCGGTTTTCCAGATGACGGAAAACCCGTCCTCCTGGTCATCGGCGGAAGCCAGGGAGCCGCCTGCATCAACGCTGCACTGCGCGCCTGCCTTCCGGAGCTATTAAAACAGATGCGGATCATCCATCTCTGCGGAAAGGGCAATCTGGATCCATCCATCCATTATCCGGACGAATATGTCCAGTATGAGTATATCGAAAGCGAGCTCAAGGACCTCTTCGCGCTCGCCGACATGGTTCTCTCAAGAGCCGGGGCCAACGCAATCTGCGAGCTGCTCGCGCTGCGAAAACCGAATCTTCTGATTCCGCTCTCCGCAGCGGCCAGCAGAGGGGACCAGATCCTGAACGCACGCTCCTATGAAAAACAGGGCTACAGTATGGTTCTGGAGGAGGAACAGCTCACGCCGGAGATTCTTCCGGAGAAGCTCCAGGCTCTGTATGAAAACAGACAGCGTTATATCGGCGCCATGAGCAGGGCAGCCCAGAGCAATGCCATCGATATCATCTGCGGGCTGATCACTTCCTGCTCTAATGTCACATAAATGTGCATGATACATTTTCACTTCATTCGGAGGTTCTCTGTGCAGACCTCCGAATTTCTTTTTTCTGCCTCTGGAAGGGTTTACAGCCCGCATCTCAAATGATATAAAACCATCATTCCCAATTTACTTTTCTTTTACACCTCTCTTTGAAAACCACTCTGAGCATCCATCCTCTTCCATAACCTGAAGAGCTCCCGATCCCAGCTGGGAAGCCGATGGACCCTGATCTCTCTTCAAGCTTCCAGCAGGTCTGTCTCCGGAGACGCATAAACCTCTTGCGCTGATGTGTACAGGCACAAGTCCGCCGTTCACTGCACAGGCATCTGAAGAGTCCCGCTCCGCAGCAGGATCCTGACGGAAAATTCCAAAGAAAGGAGGCCCCCGTATGAACAGACTGGCTGCTCATCTCATTCATTTCTCTTCTCTCGCGCATTCTGCCGCCAAGGACTTCATCCAGGACGAGGACGGTGTCACCGTTGTTGAAATCATCCTGGTACTCGTCGTTCTGATTTCACTCGTCGTCATCTTCAGAAAGCAGCTCACGAATATCGTCAAGGACATCCTTGACCGGGCTGCAAGAGACGCAAGGGGTGTCTGATGGCACTGCATCCCCACGCGCCGGCAATAAATAGATGCCGGAGGTGTCTGATGACGCATCCTGACGCGTAACCGGAGGGCATATGAGGCGATCGCGTGCGGTTATCACCGTTTTTTTCAGTCTTCTGAGTATTCTGTTTCTCAGTCTGATGTTCACATGCGCCGAGGCGGTCCGATATCGCAGTGCGCGTGCGCACTGCGCCAATCTGACGGCGGTCGGCAGCTGGTCGGTATTCTCCGGGTTTGAGAACCGGCTGCTTGAAAAATTCGACCTGTTCGGCATCCACAGCGCGGGAGGCGGCACAAGCCTGTCCATCCCGAAGCTTAATGAATCCCTGAAATCCTGGATGGATGAAAACGCTGATGTCCGGGGATCGATCAGCGAAAAGCTGCCCGGACTGACATTTGACCCCTTCCAGGTAACAGTCCAATCGACCGAGATCACCGCGTATGCTCTTCTCTCAGACAAAAGAGGCGAGTATTTCTACCAGCAGGCAGTGGATTTCATGCATGAAACGGCATGGATGAATGCGCTTGGCAAGCTTTCAGACGCTGCAAAATCCTCTAAAGACGCACAGGAGGCATTGAAAACCTATGAACAATCAAAAAAAGATGCTGACAAAAAGGCTAGACAGCTCAAAGAGAAGACAACGCAGCTTGAGGGGACCCTCGAGGCCGATCCGGACACCGGCTCTTCTCAGACGGGCTCCGTCGTCATCATCGGCCCGGACGCCTCCTCCTCTGTGGGATCCTCCCCCGGCGGTCTGTCTCCTTCTCAGCAGCAGATGAAGGCTGAAAAAGAAAAAGCCTCCAGGGTCAAAAACCCCCTCTGGAAGATGGTCACGCTCAGCTGGAAGAATGTTCTTCCGCTCGTCTGCGGAGATCTGAATATCTCCTCCGGAAAACTTCCCGGAAAGAAGCTTCTGTCCAAACGCCGGAAAAAGTCCGGTACGCTCGACCTTGATCAGAAACGCGGCGGCGCGGTGGATAACCTGCTCTTTCGGGAATACCTGCTCGATCATTTTCCCAGATGGCATTCCGATGAGCCGGCTGCCCGCCTGAAGTACCAGATTGAATATCTTATCAGCGGGACTGCCTCCGATTCAAAAAACCTGAAAAAGACCGTGAATCGGCTGATTCTTCTCCGCGAGGCGTACAACTATCTCCATCTTCAGAAAGACCCGAAGGCACTGAAGGAAACCTCCACCCTTGCTGCGCTGATTCTGGGCTGGACCGGCAATGCTGCTCTGATTGAATCGTTCCGGGAACTTCTCGTGATCTACTGGGCATACGGAGAATCTCTGTACGATGTCCGGATTCTGATGCACAAAGGAAAGGTTCCCCTGATCAAGACCGCTGCTGACTGGCACGTCCCCTTAAGTCAGCTCCATGACCTTCCGTCCCGGCTGGAGAAGGCTGACCGGACAGCCGGGAGAGGGCTTGCCTATGCTGATTATCTGCGGCTTCTTCTGAATATGCAGTCTGTAAAGGTTCAGAAAGAGCGGGCTCTCGACCTTCTCGAACTCAATCTTCAGAGTGAGGAAGGCTGTGAGACGTTCCGGGCAGACGCCTGCGTCATCGCCATGAAGAATGTCTGTACATTCCGCATCCGTCCCGTCTTCTCTGCCGTTCCAAAGGCTTTCCTTGGTACAGGATTTTCCGGCGGAGAAATCCGGATTGAAGGCGGCTTTGCATACTGACACGGCTTTCCGGCCACCAGACCGCGCCCTGTTTCTGTCCCATCAACGCTGACCATGCAAGTGAGGTGAGAAAGGATGTCCTTTCCAGGCAGAATCCAATCCGAATTACAATTATGTGTTCTCAGTCCCCTCTCCATCCCATCAACAGGCGGCAGCTCTGCGCGCCCGGCTGAGAACCCAGACAAATCTGCCATGCCGACGCTGGCTGTAAAGAATCAATACGGCTGCGGAAGCATTCAACCAACACACTCAGGAAAGGAAAACGCACTCTCTCCCACAAAAAAACGGTCAGGATTCCCCTCAGTCCGCCGGGTTGAACCGCGCCGAAGAAGGACATCCTCTCCCGCCTCACTTACAGTCGAAGCCGCGCTGGAACTCCCCCTGTTTTTCCTGTGCATGGTGCTGATTCTGCACCTGTCCGTCGTTTTCAGAGCCGCTGCAGAATTCTCCGGAAAAATGACCCAGGCAGCGGAACAGCTTTCCTTATTTGCCTACTCCCGCGCCTATGAGGACTCCAACCAGCTGCTTCGCGGAGCGCTCTCCGATGCCTGGGTACACAGCCAGGTCATTCCGAAAACCACAGACAAGGAAGCCATCCAGCATCCCTCCTTTCTGCTCTCATCTTTCCTGAAGGAGGACAGCCGCATCTCCCTCGTTCTCACCTATCAGATCAAGGCCCCCGTTTCGGTCATCCGGCTTCCCTGGAAGGTCTTTGTTCAGAAGATCACCATCCGCGGCTTTACCGGCCGTAAAAGTATCTCGGATGAGGAAAACGGCGAAGACAGCGGAAAGGAAAACCAGGAGGTTTATGTGACGGACTCCGGTACGGTCTACCACACGGATGCTGACTGCTCTCATCTGAAACTGACCGTCGCGCAGATCACCCGTCCGCAGCTGAAAACCGTCCGGAATTATAAGGGCTCCATCTATAAAAGCTGCCGGTACTGCGGCTCAAAGGATCCCGGAAGCAGCACCGTTCTTGTAAACCCCTACGGCGATGCCTGGCACACCAGCTCCGCCTGTCCGGGACTGAAGAGAAGCATCCGGACTGTCCATGCAGAGGATGTCCATGACATGCGCGAGTGTCTGGACTGTGCGAAAAGGAGGACTGCGGCATGACCTGGAACCTGCTGATTCCCTATCTCGCAGCCCTGATCTATCTCCTGCTGAGTGCCAGAAGCGATCTGAAGTACCGTTCAATCCACCCGCTTTCCGCCATCCTGACCGCTGCTGCAGCGGTTCCCTTCAATCTGCTGACTGGCCTGTACCCGCCGGCGGAGCTTGTATATCTGCTCGGCGGCGGGGCTTTCCTGTTTCTGATTTCCTTTGCCAGTCACTTCGCTCTGGGAGCCGGTGACTGCTTCGCCATCACCGCCTGCGGCGTTCTGATCGGTTTCACCGAAGAGATTGCCTGCATGACATCCGGTTTCCTGCTTTGCGCCATATGGTCCTTCTCCCTTCTTCTGCGAAAAAAAGCCGGAAGAAAGGACACGCTTCCATTTCTGCCCTTCCTGTTTGCCGGCCACCTGACTGTCTTCACTCTTAATCTGATCACCTGAGGATCCACATCATGCCGAACCTGTTTTCTGCCGCTTTTATCTTTGCCAAAACACGCCTTTCCGCAGTCTTCACTGTGGAAGCCGCTCTTCTGATGGCCCTGATCCTTCCTGTCCTGCTCAGTCTGATCTATCTGGGATTTTTGGACCATGACCGCGGTGTTCTGCAGGGGGCTGCCTGTGAGGCTGCCGCCCTGGCTGACAACAGTGCTCCGGATAAAGCCCGCGCAGACAAACTGCGTACCCTCACAGAAGAAATCGGAAAGGATGCCGTTCTTGTGTCCCGCAGCCTGGAGTCTTCTTTTTCGCTCAGCAAGGATTTTGTCCAGGTTTCCTACACAGGAAGCATGAAGGTTCCTGGCCTTCTTCCGCGGCTTTTCGGCCGGGAAACGCTCCCGACCGGACGGACCTTTTCGAGGAAACTGTTTTCTCCCACTCCCGCCATCCGGAAAATCCGGGGACTGCGGTATCTCAGCTCCAGGCTGAACGGAAAAGAGGATACATCGTGAATATCACCGTTATCAAAGAAACAGACCAGGCATACCTCTCTCTGGACGGATTTGATCCACAGGAATATGGCTATGCTGTCAACATGGTACAGAACTGCCCCCTTGAAGGCCTTCTGCCGATCCATATCTTTTTCTGCGATGGAAAAAGCCTTGTGCGATACCGCATCACCGGTTTTACATCCCTGACAGAACGTTTCGATGACAATTTGCTTCGGCTGTCTGATATCCGGAACATCCTCTATACCCTCCGCGATATCTGCCAGCGGCTTCCGGAATACCTGCTGTCTTCAGAGGATCTTCTCCTCGATCCGGAAAAACTGTTCATCAGTCCCGGCAGCAGTAAAATTCACGTCTGCTATATCCCCGGTCTCCCGACCATGCTGCCTTCCAGCCGGATGCTGCTTGCGGAGTTTTTTCTGAAACGCACCGACCATGCAGACCAGCACGCCTCCACCCTGGCATACCAATTCTATGAACAGGTATCAGAGAACAACCGGTCTCTGTCTGATGCCCTCGCTCGGACGCTCCAAAGCCAGCCCGGTACCGACCCGAATCCGGAATCTGCGGCTTCTTCCATTCCGCCATCGGACTTTCCACCCGGAAAAAGTCTCTCACCTGCTTTTCAGAACTCTTCCGAATCCGGAATTTCCACAGCACAGGCCTCCTATGCAGCGAAACCTTCCTCTCCCTCTCCTTCCCATCCCACTCTCTCAGACACCGGCTGCCCGACGCCCCGGCCAGCGGTCCCGAAGATCATCCGGGAAAGGATGGAGCATGACCGAAAAACCTTGATCCTGCTGCTTCTGGGCTGCTCCCTGCTGGGCATCGGCTGCGCAGTCGCCCTGAAAATGGACGCTGCACAGATCGGCGGAATCGGATTTCTGACTGCCTCCGTCATCTGGCTGGTCAGGCAGCAGCAGGTCAAAAAAAGAAGTGAACTCCAGAATATCTGGTCTGACGAGGAGCAGGAGATGGAAGACGATGATACCTTTTACCGTTCGCTTCTGAGAGAAGTGTATGCGGATCCGCACACCTCTGCAGATGCTGCGCAGCGAAGCAGCACGCCTTTTCCCGGAGACAACATCCCGCAAGGGCCTCCGTCTTACCCCCAAAACAGCATCCCGCAGGGGCCTCCGTCTTATCCCCAGGACAGTCCCCCGCAAGGTTCTTCGTCTCTTCCCCAAGGCAGGATTTCTCAGAATTCCCAGCCCTTTCCAGAGAATGACGCAGCGTCGGGTTCGTCCTGCCTCCAAAGCCTCTCCCCAGGGCAGTACAACGACATTCCGATTCGCAGACGGCTTCTCATCATCGGAAAGAGCCCCAGAGACTGTGACATCTGTCTGAAGTCCGACACCGTCAGCCGGATTCATGCCAGAATTGAACGAGTCTCGGACACCTATTATCTGACCGATCTGTTCTCCACGAATGGCACATTCCTGGATGGACACAAGCTGGAGCCCAACCATGCTTCTCCCATCCTGCCTGGTGCGGAGATCCGGATCGCCGGGTACCGTTACCGGGCAAATCTGTAAAGGAAAGCAGTTCACCACCGGCAGCAAACGTGCTATCATGGCGCTATGAATGAGCTGATCTATTTTTTCAAAACCAGAAAAAAGGCAAACCTGACCATCGTCATCATCAATGTCGTAGTCTACATCGTCCTTGCCCTGACAGGCGACCCTGCTGACTCCGCATTCATGCTGAGGCATGGCGCCTGTTACCTCCCCTCTGTCATAAACGGTGAGTACTACAGGCTGTTTACCTCCATGTTCCTGCACTTTGGTTTTTACCACATTGTCTACAACATGCTGAGTCTGATCTTCCTGGGCGACATTCTGGAGACCATCGCAGGACCTGCCCGCTACCTGATCATCTATCTGGCAGGCGGAATCGGCGGCAATCTTCTGTCACTGGCCGTCAGCATGAGAACCGGAAGCTACGCTGTCTCAGCAGGCGCCTCCGGCGCGATCTTCTCCGTCATCGGAGCACTGCTTTACATCGCCCTGCGAAACAGAGGTACTTTCGGAGAGCGGAACATGAAGAAGCTGGTCTTCATGATCGTCCTGATGATCATGCAGGGGACGGTTGACAAGGGGGTCGACGGTGCCGCCCATCTTGGCGGACTGATCAGCGGCTTTCTTCTGGGCATTCTTCTTTACCATCAGAAAAGGAGCACACAATATGAAAGACTGTAACTGCATCTTCTGCAAAATCGCCAACGGAGAGATTCCCTCAGCCACGCTCTACGAGGATCCGGATTTCCGTGTCATTCTTGACCTGAATCCCGCCTCAAAGGGGCACGCGCTGGTTCTTCCAAAGGAACACTATGCGAACGTCTTTGAGCTTCCCGAGGACCTTGCCGGAAAAGCTTTTGTGGTCGCAAAAAAGGTTGCTTCAAGGCTGTCGGAAGGCCTCGGCGCGATCGGCTTCAATATCGTCCAGAATAACGGGGAGCCGGCAGGACAGACGGTTTTTCATTTTCACATCCACCTGATTCCCCGCTACGAGGGAGACACCGTGCATGTCGGCTGGAAGCCCGGCACGCTGACCGATGAGGACCGAGAGGAAATTCTGGATCTCTTTGAATAACAGAAACTGCGCTGATTCATATCCACGGAGGGAAGCTGTCTATGGAGAACCGAACAATTGACCTTCTGCCTATGGTCAGAAGAATGGGGCGGACAACCATTCAAGGCGGAAAACTCTATCTTTTCTGGACAGCCTCCGGGATCGACTTCTGCTTCCGCGGAGAACGCATCAGTGTGGTCTTTACGGCTGGTTTTACCTCCATGGAACAGTGGATCTCAATGGAGCTGGACGGTTTCTTCCTGCTTCGCATGCCGCTTCACCACGGTGAAAACCGGATCGACCTTCTCCAGGGGCTGGATGCCGGCGTTGTGCACAGGATTCGCCTCTTCCGTGAGGTCCAGATGATTCCGGATGACAGCGCCTGTTTTCTGACCCTGGACTGTCTCCAGTATGAGGGAGAGATCACTGCTCCCCCGGAAGCCAGCCTGACCATTGAGTTTGTAGGTGACAGCATCACCAGCGGGGAGGGCAGCTGCGGCGCTCAGATGGAGGAGGACTGGATCAGTCCGTATTTCGGTGTAGAAAACAACTACGCCCGGATGACAGCGGACATCCTCAATGCCAGGTTCAGCTGTATCTCCCAGAGCGGCTGGGGGATTGTGTCTGATTACCAGAATAATCCGCACCGTGTTCTTCCGCGTTTCTACGAGCAGATCTGCGGTGTCACATGCTGCCGGGAGAATATCCTGGCGCATGCTCATGATCCGTTTGATTTTTCTGCAGACCCTTCCGACATTGTCGTTGTGAATCTCGGAACCAATGACGACGGAGCCTTTCACGCAGAACCATACTTCGACCCGGAGACAATGTCTGTTTTCTGCCAGCAGCTCGATGAGTTTGGCCGTCCGCAGATGAAGGATGCGGAGCGGCTTCAGGGGGCTGTCGTCGCTTTTCTTCAGAAAATCCGCAGGTACAATCCGCATGCGCAGATCATCTGGTGCTATGGGATGCTGGGAGACTTCTTGTCCCATGAAATCGCCGGCGCCGTGCGCACATACCGCACAGAATCAGGCGATACAGACACCCATTTTCTGCTTCTGCCTCCGACAAAGCCAGGCATGTTCGGTGCCCGGCAGCATCCCGGGCGCGCTGCGCATCAGGCAGCCGCACAGATTTTGTCATCCTATATCCGGCAGCTTCGGGGATAATCGGCCTGCCGCCACCCATACCTGCTGCCGCTTTCTTTTTACGGTTCACTTTCTTTTACGGTTCACTTTCTTTTACGGTTCGCTTTCTTTGTTCTTTTTCTCTGTCTTTCTGCCCTCTCCGGCCCTTATCATTCCCGGCGCCTGCCGGTACCCTCTCTTTTCCCTTTCATCTGTCAGCCCCAGCTCGTCCGCAACCCCCCGGAGGTACCTTCTTATGGATCAGAAACGCTTTCAGGAATGCCGCAGCCAGCTCATGGAGCGCATCGAGGTGACCCGTGATCTGTCCGATGCGGAGATCTATGCCATCATTGACGAGTTGATCGAGGAAAGTGACCCCCGCAGAAGAATGCGCCTCTCTGACCGCTGGGAAATGCGCAAGGAGCTGTTCAATTCCGTCCGCCGGCTCGATGTCCTTCAGAATTTCATCGATGACGACTCCGTCACGGAAATCATGGTCAACGGCCTTCAGAGTATTTTTATTGAACGCTCCGGCCGCCTGTTCCGCTGCCCCGAGCATTTCTCGTCACAGGAAAAACTCCAGGATGTCATCCAGCGCATTGTCGCGCTCTCCAACCGTGTGGCGAATGAGGCTGTCCCGATTGTCGACGCCCGTCTGGAGAACGGCGCACGCGTGAACATTGTCATGAATCCTGTTTCTGTCGACGGACCCGCTATCACAATCCGGAGGTTTCCCGACCATCCCATCTCCATGCAGCAGCTGGTCGAATGGGGCTCTGTCTCCCGGGAAGCGGTCGACTATCTGAAAAAACTGGTGAAAGCCGGTTACAACATCTTTATCTCCGGCGGAACCGGCTCCGGGAAAACGACCTTTTTAAACGCACTCTCCAACTTCATCCCGAAAGACGAACGGATCATTACAGTCGAGGATAATGCAGAGCTTCAGATCCAGGGCGTCCGGAACCTCGTGCGGCTGGAAGCACGCCGGCCAAATGCTGAGGGCGGCGGGGAGGTCACCATCCGTGATCTGATCAGGGCGTCTCTGAGAATGCGTCCGACCCGGATTATTGTAGGGGAAGTCCGAGGCGCTGAGACCATCGATATGCTCCAGAGTCTCAACACCGGCCACGACGGCAGCCTCAGCACCGGACATGGGAATAGTCCGCAGGACATGCTTTCACGCCTTGAAACCATGGTTCTGATGGGTTTGTCCATTCCAATCCCGGCAATCCGCAGACAGATTGCATCCGGCATCGACATCATGGTGCATCTCTCCCGTATGCGCGACAAGAGCCGGAAGGTTCTGGAGATTCTTGAAATAGATGGGTATGACATTCCCTCCGGTGAAATCCGGACGCATCCGCTCTTTGAATTCGAAGAAAGCGGAGTGGACAAAGACGGCCGGCTGACCGGCAGACTCAAGAAAGTCGGATGTCTGTCCCATACTCAGAAGCTCCGCCGGGCCGGCATCAGCGCTGAAGATATGTAGAAAGGAGTAACTCCCCATGCCCGAGCGCTCCCGAAGTATGATGAAGAACAGCCCTCCTCCCCGAACCTCCCAGCAGACGGCCCGGAAGCCCAGGCAGCCTGGCAATCCATATTCACCCAGCCTTTCACTGTCGCCTCCCCGGCACGCGCGGGCATTCAGGACAGAGACTGCTCCGTCTCTCCTCCGGAGGCCCTGTGACTATGGAACCTATCTGTTCAGCCGGCGTGAGCGTCTCGAAAATATTCTGGCGTATCTGTTCCTGTGCTTCCTGGTCTCCTGGCTGTTTTACCACTCCCTCCTGCCGGCAGCGCTCTTTTTGCCAGGCATCCCCTTCTTCCTGAAAGTCCGGAAGGAAAGCCTGCTTGAGAAACGGAAAATCCAGATGCTCCGTGAATTCACAACCGGTATGCAGCTGGTCAATGCTTCTCTTCAGGCAGGATACGCCGTTGAAAATGCCTTCCGGGAATCTCTCCCGGAGCTGAAGAAAATATACCCCTCCGATGCCTTTATCGTCCGTGAATTCAGAAGGATCGGTTCGCAGCTTGATATCAGCATTCCGATTGAGAAAGCACTGGAGGATCTGTCAGCCCGCAGCCATATTGATGATATCCGGAACTTTACAGAGGTCTTCCAGACAGCCAAGCGAACAGGCGGTGATCTGATGCTGATCATCCGAAACACCGTTTCCGATATCCAGGAGAAGTCAGAGACTCGTGAGCAGATCGAAGCAGACATCTCCGGAAAGGTCCTGGAACAGAAAATCATGAGTCTTGTCCCGATTCTGATCATCGCCTATGTCAACCTTACCTCCCCCGACTTTCTGGAAGTCTGCTACTGTACAGTCGCTGGAAGACTGGTTATGACTGCCTGCCTCATTCTCTATGGAGTTGCTTTTCTCTGGGGCCGGAAGGTCATGAAGATCCAGGTATAAGTTCATTCCTGAGAGGAAAACCCATGAAAAATAACCCCCGTTTTTCATCACAGATTCGTTCTTTTTCCCTGCGGCTTCATCCCTTCCGAAAGCTTTCTGCCTTTCTGTATGACCGCTTTGTTCCCCGCGGAAAAAGGCTGAAGCTGACAGATGAGCTGGACGCTGTGTCCTGCCACCAGAAGGACAGTACCCGCACCTACTATCTGGAGAAGATCTCTTCCACACTTTTTATATCCTCTCTGATGGGTGCGGCTCTTCTCTTCGGGGCTTTGTACAGCGCCCGGCAGAACCGGGGCATCCCGTCCAACTTGATAACACGCCCGGGCTACGGAAAAGCGGCCCTTGAGGAGACCCTGAATCTGACCGCCGCAGGAGAGAAGGAATCGGAAAGCGTAACGATCCGGGTCAGCCCGAAGGCATACACCTACAAGCAGGCACAGGATCTTCTGGATCAGGCTGAGACACAGCTTCAGAAACAGCTCCCTGGGAGAAACGACTCCCTGGACGATGTCCGTTACCCACTGCAGCTTCCTCAGTCCCTGCTGGATGACGCCATTTCAGCGGAATATACCATCTCTCCCTACGGCGTTATCGACGACACCAGCGGTGTGATCGTCGGGGATCTGACGGAAAACGGTACGCCTGTTACCGTCGAAGCGACGCTCAAGGTGCAGGAGCTTGAGCGGATCTGCCGCTATGCAGCAGTTGTCTTCCCTCCTGCCCTTACAGACAAGGAGCAGTTTTCCGCTGATCTGGATACAGCCCTTCGGGCGGCTGACAATTCAGATCCCACCTCCGATCAGATCCGGCTGCCCGCTTATGCAGGAGATACTCCCCTGTCCTGGAGCCGTCCGAAGGGCCCCTTTCTCACGATTCTCTTCATCCTCACCCTCCTCCTCCCCACCCTTTTCTGGTTTCAAAAAGATGAAAAGATGAAAGAACTGGCAAAAAAGAGACGGGAATTACTCGATCTGGACTACTCCGAGCTTCTCTTTAAACTCACCCTGCTGATCGGCGCAGGTCTTACCATCAAAGGTGCATTCTCCCGGATCTGCAGCCAGCAAGAGGCTCTGCAAAACAGCTCATCTCTTCCTGCCAGAGGCGGAAAAGACAGCATGCAGCATCCGACTGAGCGGAATAAACTTCCGAGCGGAAAGGGATCCCGTCCTGAATCTGCCCATCCGGTATATGGGGAGATCCAGATTCTGCTGCGCGAGATCACAGATGGCGTGCCGGAGGAAACTGCCTATGAAAACTTTGGCCGGCGCTGCGGACTTCCGACTTACATCAAGCTTGGTTCCCTGCTTGCCCAGAATCTCCGCAAAGGCTCCAGCGGTCTGACCGCTCTTCTTGAAAAAGAAGCCTTCCTCTCACTACAGCAGCACCGAACCGCTGCCAGGAAGATGGGCGAGCGGGCCTCCATGCGGATGCTCTTCCCGATGCTTCTGATGTTTGTCGACGTCATGCTCATCATGATGGTTCCGGCTATGCTCAGTTTCTGAGACAACTGCCCCGGATCGTTTGACGATGCACAGGCCGCACGCTACAATAATGCCAAAAATGACGAAAAGGAGACAAATCAGAGATGCTTGGAGAAATACACACAATTCATCAACACGAAGAATCGGATTCCTGCACCCGTCCTGCCCGGAGGATCCTGATCGATACGGATCCTGGCGTGGATGACGCGCTTGCAATCATGCTCTGCGCTGCAGATCCCTCGGTCCAAATCACTGCCATCACTGCTGTTGCCGGCAATGTCGGTCTGAACCATACACTGGAGAATGCTCTGTATCTGAAGGAAGTCCTCGGACTTTCTCACACCCTTGTATCGAAAGGAGCGGATCGACCACTGGTTCTTTCCCCCGGGCGCGTCACAACGGTCCATGGAAATGACGGCCTCGGTGGACTGAGCAAGGTCCCGAAAGCGTCTCCTGACGCCCTGCCGGCATGGGAGAGAATCTACGAAACTGCCGTCCAGGAGAAGGGGAATCTCGAAATTCTGGCACTTGGCCCACTGACCAACCTGGCCCTCGCGCTCCGGAAGCATCCGGACCTGAAAAACCTGGTTAAAAACCTGGTCATCATGGGCGGAAGCGCGAAAAGCGGCAATGTAACAGAGCAGGCAGAGTTCAACGCCTGGGTCGACCCGGACGCCTGCGATGAGGTGCTTCACTCCGGCATCCCGCTTCTTCTCTGCGGACTCGATGGTCTTCAGCCTGCAGCCCTGGAGTTTCCGGAGCTGGATGCCCTGATAGACACCTTTCAAAACCGCGGCGGGGTGACAGAAGACCTTGCCGTTCCGATCATCCGCTTTATTCGCCATTCACGAAAAGGCTGGGGCGGGCACCACAACGTCTGCATCTATGATCTGGCAACCGCAGTCTGCTTCCTTCATCCGGAAGCTGCTCAGGTACGCTCCGCTCATCTGTCCTGTGCGACAGAGGAAGGCCCTGCACTTGGCAAGACTCCCGTAACGGCTGCCGGCTCCGGAGAAGCGTGCACCTCCCAGATTCTGTGCAGCATGGAAAAACAGCAGTATCTTGACGCGTTTCGCTTTATGCTGACCCGTCTGTCTGACCCGGATCCGTCCCTCCTCTCTGTCTGACAGCTGTCCATGCAGGGTATGAAAAAGGCGCACCCGCAGGTGCGCCTTCCGAAATCATATCAGTGAAGCTTCAGCCCCCATATCTTGCTCGATCTCGTTCCGATGATGACATAGTTGTTATAGACAGCCGGGGACGCCTCAATTGCCCCTTCGCTCAGTTCAAACTGTGTGAACTGAGCACCTGTCTTCCCATCAAGGAGATACATCCTCCCTCCGCAGCTGGCATAGATCACATACCCGGTTCCATCCTCGTTGTAAACACAGACAGGGGAAGACCATGCATAGAAAGCTTTGTGTTCCCATTTTACCTCTCCTGTCTTTTTATCAAGGCAGGCCAGCACACCGCCCGATGGTGTGCCCGTCATCGCGACTGTCACATAGATGTTGTCGTCCAGACTGCTGCGTCCAACCGCGATTGTCGACTGAACGCCGCCGGAGACCCCCTTCTGGGAATAACAGTCATACTCCCGCTTCCAGATGATTTCACCCGTCTCCGCATCTATCTTCCAGATCGGAATCGGAGCAGTCGTATTGCTCCGCCACCCTATATGAAAGGACGTCGATATGTACAGATACAGATGCCCATTTTCAGCCGACAGCACAGGGGTATCGTTGGTATCATCCAGCGTATCCTGGGCCCAGACCAGCTGCAATGTATGCAGATCCATGCACATCAGGTTGCCGCCATTGTCCGCGACAAACAGATAGCCCTTGTATATATCGCAGCTGTCCTCCATTCCAAGCCAGTACTGCTGCACACTCGTTCTTGTTCCCGTGTAATGCCATTTGACCACCTTGTCCGGATTGATCGAAATCTGTCCCGTCGTCTGGTCATATACGGTATTCAGATGGAAGAGATACAGGATGCCGTTTTCCCCAGGCCAGATCAGTGTATCGGTTTCTGCATCCACAAGCGGAGACGAATCAAAGTAGCTCAGGTTTCCCCTGAGTGAGAATTCATCGATCGCTCCGAATTCATACATGGTGCTCATATCTACCAGATTGACGATAAATGCGTGAGCTGTCCCTTCATTGCTGTCATATCCGGCGCCGACATAGAGGATCGGATATCCTCTTGGGTCGAGCGCACCCGCGCCCTTGAACGTCCATCCAAGATAGAGCGGATCCCTTGTCTTCTCCCCCGTTTCCATGTCCAGGAAATAGACATAGCCGTCCATACAGGCATAGATCACCTCGACCAGATCGTCCTTTTCCTTCGCCCAGTCATACATCGCCATACTCTTCTTCTGACTTCGGCTCCAGCGCCTGAGAAGCGGCTGTCCAGTCCATCCGGACCCGGTCCAGGTTGCCGATCCGACAGTCAGGGCGCCGGTCTGCTGGGTCCAGACCCCTTCAATGGAGGCATCCCGGATGTCCGCATGGCCATACGTCGGATTGTCACGGAAGTTATTTCCCCGAAAGGTCACAATTCCGTTCACATCTGTATAATCCTGCGGCATCCCGAACTGAATATCTGTATCAGATACATAAGCCGCCGGATCATCCAGGACTGTCCCATTCACTTCAATCCCTGTCGATGCAATGAAGTTGGAAGGCTTGGTTGATTCCACCGCGTGCGGTGAAAATGGGACCTCCGTCTCCGGTACCGTCGCCGGCTCCGACTCTGTCTCCGCGCCAATCATCATGCCGCTTTCCGTCCCGCTTCCGCCTGTCTCACCCACGTGAGGACCGTCCGCGTTATGCTTCACCTGACGAATCAGCTTCCCGACGCTCTCCCATCCCCTTTGCAGAGTCGTCCGGATCTGCAGGCGGCCTTCCCAGCAGAAAAATGCAGCTGCCAGAACCGCCACAAGGATCAGTACATTCCTCATTGTATGCCTGGGCTTCAGCGCTCCCATGTCTTTGTAGGGTCTTGTCGCTGCATATCTGCTGTACTCTCTCTGCTCATCGTCTGATACTCCCTCCCTTTATACCTGCAAAAGCCAGTTCATTATCGCACCGCTGAAAAATCGCGTCAAACATCGATATGAGGTATTCCGACATGCTCTCACCCGACCTGCTGTTCCTGCTCCCCTTTACAATGGGCTGCGCCCTTCATGACCTGAAAACCGGAAAGATCCCGAATTCCTTCGTGCTCTGCGGACTTCTGTGCGGATCCGCTACACTGCTTCTATCCTACGCCGGGACTGCCTTGAGCCCGTTCTCCCGGATTCACCTTCCCGTTTTCCGCCTGGCTCAGCCGGATCCGGCCAGCTGTATCCTGGGTCTCCTACTTCCGTATCTTCTCTTCGGGCTTCCCGCTCTCCTTGGCATGATCGGGGGAGGCGACGTCAAGCTGCTGTCCGTCACCGGTCTGTTTCTGGGCGCCGAAGCCGTGTGGAATGTGATCCGGACTTCTGTCCTGATCGGTGCCTTCTATGCTCTTTTCGTCCTGATTCGTCATCGCAGCGGATACCAGCGGTTTTTGTTTCTTCGGACGTATCTGTGTGAGCTGGTGTCCGTCCTCCAAAGCCCCCAATCTCCCCCGGCCAATCCCTGTGCCGTTTCGCAACCCAGCCCATGCCGTTCAAACGTCCATCTTTCCGGGGCAGCGCATTCCAGCTCTGCGCCCTCTCATCCCTGCCTGCGCCGTTACCGCGGCGCCGGGACAGCAGACGCGGAATTCTGCTTCTCCGTCCCGATCTTTCTGGCACTTCTGTTTCTCACCCTGCGGGCGCAGTTTCCATGAGCGTCTCTCACCATCATCAGAGGAGGTCCTATGACAGAATCCAAAAAAATCTTTGCGATCTGCGATCTGGATGAGCATTATGTCGTCCGGCTCGCGAACTATCTCACCGAAAGAAAGGCTGTTCCCTTCGAGATTCTCGCCTTCACAAACCTTGACAGTCTCGCGATCTATGCCGGCTCGCACCCGATCGAAATTCTCCTGATTTCACGGCAGGCGCTGAATGAAAAGGTCAGAGAACTGAATATCAGAAGAATTCTGCTGCTAAGCGACAGCGATGAATTTGACCGCCAGCTCGCAGCTTCTCCGGATGACTTTCTTCATATTTCCGATGAGGAAGAGACTGCATCATCCACTTCTTACCCCTCGATCCGGAAATTCCAGTCCTCCGAAAACATCGCCCGGGAGGTCATGAGCTATTATTCAGAAGGCCGCCTGGGACTTTCCAGGAAGCTTCAGGAAATCGGCACGTCCATCTACGCGATCCATTCCCCGATCGCCCGCTGCGGAAAAACGCTATTCTCGCTGACGCTCTCAGAAATCCTGGGTGAAAAAAAGAAGACCCTCTACCTGAATCTGGAAAATTACAGCGGCTTTGAAGCCCTTTTCGGCCAGACATACCGGTCTGACCTGACCGACCTCGTCTATCTTTCCAGAAAAAATGAAGGGAGTCTTCCTCTTAAACTTGAACATGTCATCCGCCCGCTTCGGAACGCCGACTTCATTCCCCCGGCTTTCTTTCCCGGTGACCTGAGAGAAATTCATGCCGGAGAATGGATTTCCTTTCTCACTTCCACTGCCACTTTGATGGAGTATCAGGCGATTGTCCTTGATATCGGAAGTGAGCCGTCCGGTATCCCTGACCTTCTCTCATCTGCTGCCCACATCTATATGCCTGTGCTTCCCGATCCATTGTCCCGGGCAAAGATCTCACAGTATGAAAAGGATATGGAGGCCTTGTCCCTCAGTCCGCTGATGGACAGAACCGTCCGTCTGTACCTTCCGGAAGTTTCTGTCCGCGGAGGCGGAAGCGAACTTCTGGATCATCTGATCAGCAGCGATATGGGACGCTATGTCAGAAGGCTGCTCTCCGAGGAAGCCCTGCAGGCGTGTACGCCTCCCCGGCATCAGGCGGCGATGTAGCCCTGGCAGGCTTCCGTTGTCAGGAGCGGATATAGTCCTGCTCGGACTTCGGCGGCCGTGTCATCAGGTTCCGAACCGTCTCCTTTGGATCCGCCCCATGGTTGATCACAGCATCGACAGCATCAACGAGCGGCATCTCTACCCCGTACTTTTTCTCCAGCTCCAGCGCTGCTGGAATGGCATTGATGCCTTCGACAACCATTCCCACTTTCTTCACCGCCTGGTCTGGGGTCATTCCCTGACCGATCAGATGTCCGCAGCGATTGTTTCTGGAGTGCTCGGAAGTCGCCGTGACAATCAGATCTCCGATTCCTGCCAGGCCGTAGAAGGTCTCCACCTTGCATCCCATCTTCAGTCCGAGCATTGTAATCTCATGCATACCGCGCGTGATCAGCGCCGCCTTCGTGTTATCACCATATCCAAGCCCGAGTGCGATCCCGGACGCAAGTGCAATGATGTTCTTCAGGGCCCCGCAGAGCTCGATGCCCAGCACATCGTCGTTCGTATAGACGCGCATGACATCATTCATAAAAACCTTCTGGACATACTCTGCCGTCTTCATATCCGTACAGGATGCAACAATCGTCGTCGGCAGATCCAGCGAGACCTCCTCCGCATGGGTCGGACCGGACAGCGCGACCAGCCTGACAGACGAGTGTTTTCCATCTTTGCCAAGCTCATCTCCAATCACCTGCGTCAGGGTAAACAGCGTATCCGGCTCAATTCCCTTCGCAACATCCACAATCACCTGTCCATCCGGGACAAATGGAGCCGCTGTCCTCGCTGTTGAACGGACAAAGACAGAGGGAACTGCAAAAAGAAGAATATCCTTTCCCGTGCAGACCTCCTCGATGTTCTTTGTAAAAACGATCGAATCCGGAATGATCATGCCCGGCAGATTCGGGTGCCTCCTTGTCCTGCTGTATTCCTCCACTTCCTTAGGAAGTGCAGACCACACCATCACATCATAGCCCATGTTTGAAAGCATTCTGGCAAGTGCCATTCCCCATGTACCTGCTCCGAGGACTCCAATCTTCACCATATCTCTATTCCTCTCTGCGAACCTCAGCCAGCTGCAGACACATCCGGCTGTCATCCTGCAGCCTGAAGGGCTGCCCTTTCTGTTCTCACTGAAACGTCTGCGCCTGCTTTTCCCCATCCTCCAGTCAACCGGACACTTCCGCATGAGAGACAAGCCTGCACCGACAGAAGCATTCTACCATCATTCCCAGACAGGGGCAAACTGCGCCCTTCTGCTGCGTTCATTTTGTCTTCATTCTATCTTCATTCTTCCCTCAATCTGCTCCTGTCCTGCCTTCCACCCTTTTTCCAGCATTCCTTCTTCTCAGGGACCGGCGCCGCCTGAATCTCACCCGGCTCCTTCCTTGCCTTCAGCTGCCTCAGAAATGAAACCGCGAACGGAACCGAGATCATGGCTGCGGTGATATCTGAAATCGGCTGCGCGATCTCAATCCCTGTCAGGCCGAGATAAAGCGGAAGAACCTCAATCAGCGGAATGAAGCAGAGCCCTGTTCGAAGCGCGGAGAGAAAAAGCGCCCTTCCGCTTTTCCCGATGCTCTGGAACATCATGTTAATCGGAACCGACAGCGGCTGGAACAGTGCGGACACACAGGCCCACCTCAGAGCGACGGTTCCGATTTCAATCACCTCCGGATCGTCGCGGAACCAGGTGATGATCGGCCGGGCAAAAATCATGCAGACGAAGGCAAACACAGACAACAGGGCTGCGGCCATTTTCACTGTGAAATGGAAGCTTTCGCGGACACGCTTGTACTTCCGTGCTCCATAGTTGAAGGAAATAACAGGCTGCATACCCTGCCCGGTTCCGATCGCACAGGCCCCGATGAAGAAGCTCATTCTGCCTACGATACTCATCGCCGCAATGGCCGGATCACCGTACACCTTCGCCTGCTGATTCAGCAGGATGGTGCTGGCCGCATTCAGTCCCTGGCGCAGAAGACTGGGCGAACCGACCTTCATGATCTCCCAGTACGTGGAAAGCTCCGTGCTGATACGGCGCGGCGAGACATCTGTGACGGTGATATGGATGCAGAACATTGAAAGAAGAATCAGAAAACTGATGATCTGCGAGAGGCAGGTAGACAGCCCGGCACCTGACACCCCCATCCCGAAGCCGAACATCAGGATCGGATCACCGATCATATTCAGGATTCCGCCGGTTGTCAGGCCGATCATCGCGTACATCGCCCTGCCCTCATAGCGGAGCAGATTGTTCAGCGTGCAGCTTGCGGACAGAAACGGGCCGGCAATCAGAATCCAGACGGCATACTGCCGGGCATATGGCAGAATGGTCTTTGTGCTGCCCAGAAAATACAGAACTCTGTTCAGGTTCAGATAGAAGGCCAGCGACAAAAGCGTTCCCAGAAGAGAGGACAGGAAAAATGTACTCGCCGCGAACATCTTTGCCTTGTCAGGGCTCTTCGCCCCGAGAAACCGTGCAACGAAGCTTCCTGCGCCATGTCCGCACATGAATCCGATGGCCTGATAAAAGGTCATGAACGCGAAGACAATTCCAACCGCCCCTGAGGCAGATGTCCCGAGCCGTGAGACAAAGTACG
Source organism: uncultured Lachnospiraceae bacterium (assembly GCA_902761585.1). Lineage (GTDB taxonomy): Bacteria > Bacillota > Clostridia > Lachnospirales > Lachnospiraceae > Porcincola. The sequence goes on along the minus strand of CACWKX010000003.1, from coordinate 30,591 downwards.
TGTCTGCAGTATTGTAGATGTTTGTCACGAGCATGCTGATGATCGTCGGGATCGCCAGCGTTCCGATCAGCTTTCCGATGGGCGTCTGCGTCATCCGAATATACTGCTGCCTTGTCTGCTCTTCATGTTGATTCCGCATATCGTTCTTCCTTCATTCCTGCCGGAACTGCCGCCCCACCATAGACAACAGAGCGGCAGAGCCTGATTCTCTCTGCCGCTTTCATGTCTTCTGTATTTCTTGTTACTCGGTTTCCTCGTCCTCCTCAGCCGTGCACCGGATGTGAAGCTCATCCAGCTGCTGCTGCGTTACCTCGGAGGGCGCCCCCATCATGACATCCTGCGCAGTTTTATTCATCGGGAACGGAATGACTTCCCGGATGGAATCCTCCCCTGCCAGCAGCATCACCATGCGGTCGATGCCCGGTGCGATGCCAGCATGAGGCGGTGCCCCATAGGTGAAGGCATTGTACATCGCCGGGAATCTCTTCTTGACATCTTCCTCGCCGAGACGGACCATCTCAAACGCCTTGACCATGATTTCCGGATCATGGTTCCGGACCGCTCCGGATGAAAGTTCGATGCCGTTGCACACGATATCGTACTGGTCTGCCATGATCGACAGCGGATCGATTTCGCCTCTCTCCGCCTTCAGCAAGGTTTCAAGCCCGCCGCTCGGCATGGAGAATGGATTATGACAGAACTCCAGCTCTCCGGACTCCTCGCCGATCTCATACATCGGGAAGTCCACGATCCAGCAGAACGCATACTGTTCCTTATCCATATGTCCAGGAACTGCCGCACCAAGCGTCTTGACCAGAACCCCTGCTGTCTTCTGCGCCTGGGAAAGCTTTCCTGCCGAAAGCGCAACAAAGTCACCCGGCTTCAGATTCAGCTTTTCAAATACCTGCTCCTTGATCGGCTTGACAAACTTTGAAATGCCGCCAACCAGCTCACCCTGCTCATCCACACGGAACCAGTATGGCTTGTCACCTGCCTGGACTTCAACGCCGGCCAGCGTCTTGTCGATGAACTTTCTGGTCTCATTGAACCCGCTCACCACGACCGCTTTGACGACACCGCTCTCAAACGGCCCGAAGCCGCAGCCGCCCAGCACATCGGTCACATCCTGCACATACAGATCAATTCTCAGATCCGGCTTGTCTGTCCCATACTTCTCCATCGCTTCCCTGTATGGAATCCGGAGAAATGGAGCCTCAGACGCTCTGTCGTATGTGCCGTATTTCGCAAACACCGGCGGAAGGACATCCTCCATCACCTGGAATACATCCTCCTGGCTTGCAAATGCCATCTCCATATCCAGCTGATAGAACTCACCCGGCGAGCGGTCCCCGCGGGCATCCTCATCGCGGAAGCAGGGGGCAATCTGGAAATAACGGTCAAAGCCAGCTGTCATGAGCAACTGCTTGAACTGCTGCGGAGCCTGCGGCAGTGCATAGAACTTCCCGGGGTGTTTCCTGGCCGGAACCAGGTAGTCTCTTGCGCCTTCCGGGCTGGAGGCCGTCAGAATCGGCGTCGTGATCTCCATGAAACCATGATCCGTCATCGCCTGCCTGAGCGCCGCCACAACCTGGCAGCGGAGGATAATGTTCTTCTTCACCTCCGGGTTGCGAAGATCCAGATAGCGGTATTTCAGCCGTTGGGACTCATCCGCCTCACGGCTGCGGTTGATCTCAAAGGGGAGTTCGCTATGGAAGCACTTTCCAAGCACTGTCACCTTCTGCGGGACAACCTCAATCTCGCCGGTTGCCTGCTTTTTATTCTTGGAGCTTCTCTCCCGGACCGTCCCGGTCACCTGGATCGTGGATTCCTTCGTGATATCCTTGAAGAGTCTTACCATCTCTTCTGTCTCGGCAACGACCTGCGTAGTTCCGTAAAAATCTCTCACAACAACGAACGCAAGACCGGCAGAAACAACACGCATATTCTCAAGCCAGCCCGCAAGCGTGACCGTCTTGCCAACGTCCCCAATGCGAAGCTCGCCACATGTGTGCGTACGCGACTGCATCATACTCTACCTCCTGACGCGGGCCTGAACTTCCGCACAGACGCCTCAACTGACGACCTGAAAGAACCCCCCGCCTTATATTTTCACACTCCGGATATTCTACTATTTCAGCCGGTTTCTGTAAACCAGCCATCCTGCAATTATGCCGGTTCGCCGCAAAGCCTTCGCCGCAAAACTGTCCCGCCACCGAATCATTGCCCGGCATCGCTCACCTTGCCCGCCGCTCTCCGGATTCATACGGCATCGCTCACCTTCCGCCGCTTCCGGACACATCCGGCCTCTCTTACGGCGCAGTCCTGGTCGGGATGTAAACACCCTCATAGTGCTTGATCTCATGATCCCGCTTCCGCTCATCCGGGACCTGATACCCGTGCAGTCCGATCAGGCGCTGATTGCTGCTCCCGCGAAAGAGGAGCGTGGAATCCTTCTTCTCCAGTACAAACTCGCCATCCACCAGACAGTCAATATAGGAAAGCATTTCATCTGTAACTTCTGTCCGGACCTTCACCCCTGTGCTGGATACGCTGTCGCTCAGAAGATCCTTCTCGTACGTATACCCTGTATAACACCAGATGTCCTTTTCCGGATACGTTTCCCGGACCTTTCTGAGCAGCTTCACCAGCACACGCTGATTCTCCGGCTCAAAGGGTTCCCCGCCCAGGAGCGTCAGTCCCTGGATATACGCTGGGCTCAGCAGCCGCAGAAGCTCCGCCTGCGTCTCTTCCGTATAAGGTTTTCCATACTGGAAATCCCAGGCCATCGCATTGAAGCACTCCCTGCAGTGATGCCGGCACCCTGACACAAACAGGCTGACCCTCACGCCCGGTCCGTCGGCAACATCGACTCCTTTGATATTTGCGTAGTACATATCGCTTCTCCACTCCCGTTGTTCTTACGTCTCCCGGGTGCCATCCCACCCGCGCCTGCCCGGTTCCGAAGACGGCATTTGCTTCGTGCCACAGCCGGCATATTTCAAACCTGAAGAAACAGGCGCCCGCTTCAATCGGACGCCTGTTCCCATCATTCATATGGTGATTCAGATACTGTTGTCCCCCGCGCCTGCGTGCCCACGATTACAGATGCAGCACCCTGTCCTTGATCTCCTGCGTTCTTCCCTGGTTCCAGAACTGGGTTCCGATGTAACCACAGGTACGTCTTGCGACGGACATCTTGGTCTGGTCGGTATTGCCGCAGTTCGGGCAGACCCAGATCAGCTTCCCGTGCTCGTCCTCGTGGATCTGAATCTCCCCATCATATCCGCAGACCTCGCAGTAATCGCTCTTGGTGTTGAGCTCCGCATACATGATGTTCTCATAGATGAACTGCATAACCGAGAGCACCGCCGGAATGTTATCCTGCAGGTTCGGCACCTCCACATAGCTGATCGCGCCACCCGGGGAGAGCTTCTGGAACTCCGACTCGAACTCCAGCTTGCGGAACGCGTCGATCTTCTCCCTGACATTCACATGGTAGCTGTTGGTGATGTAGTTGTGATCCGTGACATCCTTGATGATGCCAAACCGCTTCTGCAGGCACTTTGCAAACTTGTATGTTGTGGATTCCATCGGCGTACCGTAGAGCGAGTAGCTGATATTCTCCGCTTTTCTCCACTTCATGCAGTAGTCATTCAGCGTCTGCATGACCTTCAGCGCAAATGGTTTTGCCTCCTCGTCGGTATGGCTCTTTCCGGTCATCTCCACGCACATCTCGTACAGGCCGGCGTAGCCGAGGCTGATGGTCGAATAGTTGCCGAACAGCAGCTTGTCGATCTTCTCACCCTTCTTGAGTCTTGCGAGCGCGCCGTACTGCCAGAGAATCGGTGCTACATCTGACGGAGTGCCCATGAGTCTTTCATGGCGGCAGCGGAGTGCCCTGTGGCAGAGCTCCAGCCGATCGTCGAGAATCTTCCAGAATTCGTCGAACTTGTCTGTCCCGGCCTTCTCCGCTTCTTTGACAGCAGAGCAGGCAACATCGACCAGGTTGATCGTGACAACACCCTGATTGAAGCGGCCATAGTACTTGTGCTGCCCCGGCGTATAGTCCCCCGCCTCTGCCTTGTTTCCATCGTTGCAGAGCCCTTCCGGCTGCTGCTCGTTGTCCGGTGTCAGGAAGCTTCTGCAGCCCATGCACGGGTAGACATCCCCCTTTAGCTCCTTCATCTTCTTCGCGGAGATGTAGTCCGGCACCATTCTCTTCGCTGTGCACTCTGCGGCAAGCTTCGTCAGATACCAGTACCTGGAGTCCTCTGTGATGTTGTCCTCATCCAGCACATAGATCAGCTTCGGGAACGCCGGCGTGATCCACACGCCCTTCTCATTCTTGACGCCCTGCATCCGCTGGCGGAGCACCTCCTCAATCAGCATTGCAAGGTCTTCCCTGGTCTGCCCCTCCGGCACCTCGTCCAGGTACATGAACATCGTCACAAACGGTGCCTGGCCGTTGCAGGTCATCAGCGTGATCAGCTGATACTGAATCGTCTGGATTCCCCTTGTGACCTCATCCTTCAGGCGGATCTCCGCGATCGACTCAACCTTCTTCTCGTCGATCTCTTCGCCAACCGCCTGGAGCTCCTCCGCCGTCTGCTTTCTGAGTTTCTTTCTGCTGATGTCGACAAACGGTGCCAGATGCGCCAGCGTGAAGGACTGCCCGCCGTACTGGTTGGATGCCACCTGCGCGACGATCTGCGTTGTAACGTTCGCCGCTGTGTAGAAGCTGTGCGGCTTCTCAATCAGTGTCTCACTGATGACTGTCCCGTTCTGAAGCATATCCTCCAGATTGATCAGATCGCAGTTGTGTTCCTTCTGCGCATAATAGTCCGAATCATGAAAATGGATGATTCCCGCTTCATGCGCCCGGACGACTTCCTCCGGAAGCAGGATTCTGCGGCTCAGATCCCGGCTGACCTCTCCGGCCATGTAGTCACGCTGAGTGGAGTTGATGACAGGGTTCTTGTTGGAGTTCTCCTGCTTCACTTCCTCATTGTTCTGCTCGATCAGCGCCAGAATACCATCGTCCGTCGTGTTGGACTTGCGCGCAAGCGTCCTCTTATAGCGGTAGCGGACATACTTCTGTGCCACCTCAAAGCCGCGCATCTCCATGATGCCGGTCTCGACCATGTCCTGGATGTCCTCGACATTCACCGCATGTGGCGCCTTGCGGACCTCGCGGGCGACGTTCTCGGACACCGCGCGGATCTGCACATCACTCATCTGGTGGATCGGATCCACTTCCTTGTTCGCCTTCGCGATGGCATTGAAAATCTTCTCAATGTCAAACGTAACTTCCTCTCCGTTGCGCTTGATCACGTTCGTCTGTACATTCTCTTCCACGATAACTCCGCCCCTTCCCACTGATTCATCATACAATACCTCATCATTGCCGGAATTCTTCTGCAAACACCCCCGGGCCGTCTGTTTATTCTGTCAGCAGTCCTCCATATTTCATTTGCTTTATCCAGATATAGGCATGTATGTTTCCGTATTCACAATATCTTGTATGTTCGTGCCCTGCTATCATATCGCAGCGGTTCTCCTTTTGCAACATGGCAAAATAGACAAACTCCTGACTGCCTTTCTCGAAAGCCATTCCGCAGGACGTTTCAGGAACGCGGAAAACGGGCATCTCTCCAAACGCTTCTTCACTGACAGACGGCGCGCGTTCCGGCTGATGAGCCCGGACATATCAGGGTTTCAACAGCTTCTGCACACGCTTCGTGCAAATTGACGAAGCCGCGGTCTGTTCCCTTCCCCATGTTGCAAACAGCATGGATCCCTTCAGACAGAATACACGGTGTACCAGCTCCCCGAGTGTCCCCTCCACGCTGCGCCTTCAAAAAAACCCCACAGGGTCAAAGGGCCCTGCGGGGATTTCTCTTCCTGTCAGTCCGCACCGCGGCCTGACCGATATTCATGATCTTTTACGGATTGTGTAATGCATCCCGTCGTTCTCATCCAGCACAAACGGTGTGCTATCCAGCATTCCCGCCATCACACTGCTGCGGAGCCTGTAGTAGTCAGCCGCATCGCCGTTCCACCCGGCTGCATGGATGTCCTCCGCCATATGCCAGGAAACCTGGTCATCGGAGCTTTCGTCGACAACATTCACCCTGTCGCACGGCATCCCGTTGACAAAGAAATCCTCGAACGCACGGTAGATATCGGAAGCCGAAGCGGCATCCGGCCTGTTGTCCTGTCCGAACGCATATGCGACGCCGAGAAGCGCCTCCATGCGCTCCGGATGTCCGGAAAGCACACCCTTCACCAGAGAAGCAAGCCTTGTCTCGGAATCCGCGATGCGGCTCTGCAGCCATCCGTGGATATTGGAGACATCGATCACGCTTTCCAGCTCCGGGAGGCGCGCCGTAAAGTTTTCCGGCTCTCCGATCCACCCCTTCTCCGCTGAGTAGGCGGCCAGCTTTCCAGTCAGCTCCTCCTGTTTTCCGATTTTATTGTACAGCCAGTAGTGAACCGGCCCCAGATATGCACTCATCGCTTCTCACCCTCTGTTCTCTGCAATCTTGCTGTTGACCTCTTTCACGACCGCCTCCGCGTCCACACCGTGGACCATGCAGGCATCCCGCAGGCTCTCCCCGAGGGAAGCCGGACAGCCAAGACAGTGCATACCGATTCCGAGCAGAACATCCGTCGTCTCCGGGTACTGACTCACCAGCTCCCCGATCAGTGTCGTCTCATCTACATACTTGCTTTCCATCATATCCACCAAACGTCACTCCTTTATACTTTTTTCGTTGTCTCCCTGTATGGTGGCATTATAATGAAGTATGGGCAACTTTTATGTTGTCCTGACAACACATGTTATCCCTTCACGCTTCCGGCCGTCAGTCCCTTTACAAAGAATTTCTGACAGGAAATGAAGACGATGAGGATCGGAATCAGGCTGAAGACGGACAAGGCAAACACATATCCCCACTGTGTGAACTGATGCTGCCCGAAGAACCCGGAGATGGCAATCGGAAGTGTCCGCTTCATGTCATCGTTGATTACGGTATTCGCCCACGGGAATTCCTCCCAGGCTGTCAGAAAATTGAAAAATGAGATGGAAGCAATGCCCGGCTTCGCAAGCGGAAGCACCACATGGAAATACACGGTAAACACATTTCCGCCATCGATATAAGCAGCTTCATCCAGCTCCCGCGGAATGTTCTCCACGAATCCCTTGATCATAAATTTTATGCAATCCTTCAATCGAGCAGGGCCGATTCACCCTGCCCCCTCGTTTCGTCGCCCCCGCCGTCCTCTCGTGCTTCGCACTCGATGATATGCGGTCGCCAGGTGCCATGATCTGCAAGCAAGCTTGCATCATGGCTTCTGGCTCGTCGCTTTCACAAAAAAGAGGCACGGAGCGCTTCCGTACCTCTCTCCGGGAAACAATGTGCTTCCCTGCTTATCCACTTGTCAGAAATGGGTTCCCACACCATTTTGGTACAGCCAAAATATCCAGTCAGGTCTGCTCCGGTTATTTTGGTGTAGTTTTGGTGCAGTTTTGGTGCAGTTTGAAACTTCTAACCACTCACAACCTGACACCTGTGTGATACGAAATGATTCCGGATATTAAGCTGCGCTTGCCTTCTTCTCAAGGCTCTGCTTTCTCATGGTTCTGATGGAATCCACCGCAAGAATCAGCGCCAGTACAACAAGAAGGACAGCAATGACGGTTCTTGCGACATCCCATCCGAAGTCTGTCGCCGCACCGGACGTCAGCGCGTTCATATTCTTAATGACCGTCTGGATCAGGGATGTGACCGTGACGCAAAGCATGAAGATCATAGGGATATAGAACATTTTGTTCTTCTTCCCGACCTTGCCGAGCCAGGTTGCAACGGCAAGCAGGCCGACAGCAGCCAGCAGCTGGTTGGATGCGCCGAACAGCGGCCAGATGTTCATGTACCCGGTCATGCCAAGTCCGATCCCAAGCACCACCGTCAGGACGGAGGAGAAGTACGGATTGACAAGGACCTTCTTGAAGCCCTTCGCGTCTGCGACCGTCTCGCCCGGAGCCAGCCAGAATTCCTGGAACGTATATCTTGCCAGTCTCGTGGAGGTATCCAGCGAGGTCAGGCAGAAGACAGAAATCGCAAGGATCAGAAGCGAGCGGATAACATTCTCAGCTCCTGAAAGGCCTGGAAGAACCGCAACCATCTTCGCGATCCCGATGGAGAATACCTGCATCGGGTTTGTTGTCGTTCCGGATGAAAAATCCTTCCAGAGATAGCCGACTGCACAGATCGTGCAAAGTCCGAGCACGCACTCGATCAGCATGGAGCCGTAGGCAACCGGCAGCGCATGCTTCTCATTGTCGAGCTGTTTGGACGTCGTGCCGGAGGATACCAGCGAGTGGAAGCCGGAGATCGCGCCGCAGGCGATCGTGACAAACAGTGCCGGGAACAGATATCCCTGTGTCTTGTTATAGAATCCGGTGAAGGCAGGCATCTGGGAAATGCTCGGATGCGCGCCGAAGATCCCGACGACTGCAAGAGCCATCATGAAATACAGCAGGAATGAGCTCAGGTAGTCTCTGGGCTGGAGCAGGATCCAGACCGGAACGATGGATGCAGCCGCGATGTACACACCAATCAGGATCATCCAGGTTCTGTTGTCGAGATAAATCGGATGCCAGTTCAGGCCGATCGCAATGATTGCGGCAATCGCCACCACACCGGCAATCGTGGACACCAGGAGCGGTGCATTTCTTCTGTAGATCATGAAGCCAAATGCAATTGCAATGACGATGAACAGAATGGAGATCATCGCCGTCGACGCATTGGTCGCACTCGCCGCCTTATCCAGGACACCGTCCGTGTAGGTTGCGCTGAAGGTTCCGGCAACCATCGAAGAGAATGCCGCGATGACCAGAAGCAGGGTCAGATAGGTGAACACCAGAAACAGCTTCTTCATCTTTCCGCCCATGGTATCGCCGATGATTTCGCCGATCGACTGTCCCTTATGGCGCAGCGAAGCGAACAGAGCGCCAAAGTCATGTACGCCTCCGAAGAAAATGCCTCCGATCAGGATCCAGAGCATTACCGGAACCCATCCGAAGACGGCTGCCTGGACCGGTCCGGTAATCGGGCCTGCCCCCGCGATAGACGAGAAATGATGTCCCATCAGCACAGGTGCCTTTGAAGGTACGTAGTCGACGCCATCCTGGTATTCAACAGCCGGCGTCTTTCTCGACGGATCAATGCCCCATGTCTTCGCGAGCCATCTGCCGTAAAACAGATACCCACAGGCAAGGACAACGATACCGACGAACAGTATCACTGCAGCATTCATTGTGTTTCCCTCCTCTTGTTTCCTTTGCCGTTCCGCTGTCAGCGCTCCATTCTTCTTCATCAGGTCTGGATCTGAATGTTCCCGCGACCGCGTTCCAGCTGTTTCTCTGCTGCCGGTCTCCCGGCTTTATCATCAGCGCCTCATGGCGCAGGATGAACCACCTCATGACAGACATTGCTTGCGTCTGTCTTCCATATGATTTTCAGCAAACTTTGCGCTTTCCATCCGGCCAGAACAGTCAGTGCGCCAGTCGACGGATTGCAGGGGCGCCTGCTCTCACCGGATCAGCTGCCGCAGCAGCTTCAGGTTGTCGTGCCCGCCAAAGTTTGCAGCTGCCTTCCCGCTTCCTAGTGTCATCAAGCCAGTGTGGAAATCCATCCATCCGTCGATTGAAAAGCGGAAACTCTTGTGCAGCCGACACTTTTTCAGAAGCTTTTCAGCTCCCGGCGTGCTTTCGTCACAGACCACAAGGAGAGTCAGTGTCGTACACATGTGTCCTTTCCCTGGGTGAATCAGCTTCATGCCTTCCTCGTAGACATACCGTTCCAATGTCTGATAGGTCTCCTCTGTCAGCTGCGGCAGAGAGAAGATATAGCAGTGCTCCCTGCTCTCCGCACTCCAGAGCTCATTCTTCTTCAGCAGAACATACTGTGCATTGCGCACGGAGAAGTCACAGCGGCAGATCAGTCCGTCCGGACCCTCCAGTATCTCAGATGAAATCAATTCAGCCTGCTGAGGCGCTGCCCCCACAGTCTCCTTTGTCGTTGTCTCTGATCGGGGTGCATTGACTGCCACCGCAGAAGCGCCCGGGATGATGTCGTAGTACCTGCGGTATGAACGGACCAGCTTTTCCACATATTGTCCGCGATCCATACGGCGTACCTCCCTTCCGCCTTCATAAGTCCCCACGTGTATTCACATCGCTTCACGCTGCTTCACACTCATTTCTGTTGCCATCGCTTCTCCCCATCTCCGCTGCCGTGAAGGTGCATCGCAGGATAGGGAACGGCGACTGGGCGCCCTGGCGTGCAGGTACATCGCGGGATGGGACAACAGCTGGACTTATGCACAAAAAAGTCTCCACCTGCACGGCGCGATACGCGCTATGCAAAGGCGGAGACTTTCATCTTCGTGGTACCACTTTGCTTGCTGCCAAAGGCAACCTCTCTGTCTGTCGCGGATATCCGACGCGTCTGCTGCGGAGGATCCTGAAACAGTTCATCATATGACGGTGATCACCGGCGGCATCTACTTCATCCGCCCAGGCGATGTGAAAACCCGCCCCGGGCATCCGGTTCAATGTGCTGCTCGCAGAGGAGACTCATACGAACTTCCCATACCGCTTCTCAGCACCTGCGGCTCTCTGTGATGTTCCACTCGTGAGCATGTTCTGGTCATTGCATTTCTCAGTTATCTGTCAGCTCTTTCGAACTTGAACAGAATGATACCACCTGTTAATCCTTTTGTAAACCAAACATTTTTCTAATTTTACAGTGTTCTCATGAATTATTTCGGCATCTGTCCTGAAGATTCTCTGCGCAGGTCTCCTGCGCCCATCTGCCTGCTGTAGGTAAAACGTTCGTGCTGAGTCATGCGCGCTTCCGACAATGCCTGGATCTTACACAGTTTCCCACTGATATACGGTCCTGCCGTCAGCCTCCTCCGAAAACGGTCCGGGAAGCGGAGCTGCCCCTCTGTGCGCACCAAAGAAATCCTCATTGAAGACGATTCTGCTGCCATCCGGGTTCTCAAACCGCTCTTCCGGCTCAAAGGCTTTCCCAAGCGTATCCGAGTCAACGATGGCGTCCGTGAAGCCCGACTGTCTCAGCCATTCTCCGATGTTCGTTCTCAGGATGACGCTGCCATCCCGCTCCTCCACATCAGCATAAGGCGCCTCCGGGAGCATTGACGCATCTGGGATGCATCCCCTTTTCTCATGGATCCATGCCTCTGCCCCGTTCAGATAGAAGTTTCCCTCAGACCAGACCGGCAGCTTATCAAAATGGTGCGGCTCAAGCTTCTTCATATCCGGGACATCCGAATCCATATCGAACCGATCGATCCACTCCTCATAGGTCGGATAACTGCCGAACACAGCTGTCCCCACCTTCCGGTTGTCCCAGTCCGCTGCGCCAGGCTCGCTGTCGCTTGCATTGAGGTAGTCCTCGGACGGCCATTTCTGCAAAAATATGTTGTTGTAGAAGCGGTCATCTCCATGCAGGATGGTCATGAAACCCATGACCTCTGTCCTGTGCGGGATGTGGTACGGGGTGTAACGCTGTCTCAGCAGGCCGTCCACGATCGCATCTGTTCCGCCTCCCACGGCGGTAAAGGCTCCACAGATGAGATTGTGCACCATTGCGACCCCCTCTGTCGCAAACCGAAGTGAGACATCGGAGAGCAGAATATTGTTGTCGATCAGCGTCGGTCCATGGCCGACCTCGACGAACAGATCCTGGCTGCACATGCCGCCCGGAAGCCGCTTTGCCCCCTCAGGCGCCTGATTGCGGTACAGCAGGTTCTGCGTGATTCTCGTTCCCTGTGCCTCCCAGTCGCACCATATGCCCATCGTGCAGTCATGGATCCAGTTTCTTCTGATCGTCACGTCAATGGCTGCATGCATCTTGATGCCGGCAATCTCCGCGCCGCCAAGTTCCATCATATTGTTGATATGGTGAATATGGTTGTCCTCAATCACGCTGAAGACACCGCCCATGCGGCCGATGATTCCGACCTGCTCGCAGTCATGGATGTTGTTGCGGCGGATGATATGGCTTCCGATCTTTTCCTTCAGCCAGCCATAATACTGTCCTCTGCAGACCGCGTCGCGCTCCATCTGAGTCGGACTCTTCACGTGTTTTGTCGTAAAGTAATGGTCATTCTCCGGGTCATAGTACTTGCCCAGTCCGATGCCGGAGCACTTGCTGTTCGAGATCTCGCAGTCCTCGATGATCCACCCCTTTGACCAGTGCGGACCGATCATGCAGTCCTGGAAAGCGGCCGGCGGTGCCCAGGTCGTCGCAGCCTTTGTCACCACGAAACCGGAGACTGTGATGTACCCGATCCCCTCCTGCTGCGGCATGAAGCACTCTCTGCGGACATTGAACTCTACATTTTCCTTGTTCGGGTCCTTGTCCTGGAAATTGGCATAGAAGACCGTCTCTTCTCCATCCTGTTCCGCGTACCACTGGTAAACAGACTCCTCCGGCCGCCAGGAATACGGACTTTTCTCCGCCTTCAGGCAGTCCTCCAGTGTCTTCGCCTCGTACAGCATCCGGTCATTCAGGTAGACCGCTCCGGTGTGTCTGCCCTTTCCGGCAAAGTACCAGTCGCCATAGACATAGGTCGTATACGGATTGTAGTCCCCGAAGACGCCATTCCTGACATGTGCTGTCCAGACAGTTCCCTTGTACTTTTCCCAGCCCTCCAGCTTCTCCGCGCCGGTGATCACCGCACCGAGCTTTTTCTCGCTCCTGTAGACAATCCGTGCGTCCGGACGTCCGGCATTCTCAGGGTTTACATACTCACGGTATACCCCTGGCGCCACGACGACCTCGTCTCCCGGCTTCGCCACATCCGCGGCATCCTGGATATGCCGGAACGGCCTGTTCTGACTGCCGTTTCCCTGAAATGAGGCAGCAGCGTTAACATAGTAAATCATCTGAATGGTCTCTCCTCTCTGCCGCACGACAGCGGCTGCATTCTTTCAGTTCCTTTTTTGTATGGTCAGCCTCTTGTTCCGCACCCTTTCTCTTGACGATCCGGCTTTCCTGTGACAGAGTGGTAGCATCATGAAACAGCTTTGAAACGGATCAAAATTGGATCAGGATTCAGGTGCCTGGATGCTCAGGCACCTGGAAACAGTCAGGAGTCGGAAAATGGAGCGTGTGCGCAAGGTTCTTGTAGGGTTCTCTGAGGTGATTGAGGTCGTCCTCGCAATCGGGGTTGCGGTTCTTCTGGTGATGGATATCATCGGCCTTCTCCCGAAAATCGGCGCCTTCTGGGCTGTCCGCGGAGATGCCGAGGAGTTCTCGAAGCTGCTCAGCTCCGTCCTGGGCATCGTGGTCGGCACCGAGTTCATCAAGATGCTGATCAAACCAACCTTCTCCAACGTCACTGAGGTACTGGTCTTTCTGATCGCCCGGCATGTCATCCTCTCGGAGGCGACGCCGACTGACAACCTGATCTCCGTCATCAGCATCGCGATCCTCTTCGCCCTTGAGTATTTCCTGTCTCACGAGGGAGCGGATAGCAGCCTCATGGCCGATGTCTCAAAAAAATTCCGCTCGCGCCGACACTCCAGAAGCGCCGGTTCCCGTGAAGGCGACGGCAGCGAATCCGAGAATTGACGCTTCTCAGCCCCAGCGCTCCTCCATCCTCCTGACGGCCTCCATATACTTTCGGTTGACAGGTGTGGGAATCCCGTGTTTCTCACCGAGCTGTATGACCGTTCCGGCGAACATATCGACCTCTGTCGGTCTTTTTGCCACGGCATCCTGCCGCATCGACGGATATCCATCTGGCTTCAGAGTCTTCTCCAGCTCGACACACCGGTTCAGGTCTTCCTGTGTCAGGTGAATTCCTTCTGCCTCCGCAATCCGGATAACCTCCGTCATCGCACCGATCATCTCGTCCAGGATCGGCCCCGGCGCCGTTGCGTGCGCGTAGTCTGTTTCATAGACCGTGCATGCCTGGTTGATTCCAACATTCAGCATGAACTTATTCCACATGCTCCTTCTGATGTCCGGGCAGATCTCATACGGGATCCCCGTCCTCTCCAGGAATGAAACAAGTGCCTGAAACGCGGGTTTCTGGTCCCCTTCCGTCACGCCGATTTGCAGCCGTCCCGGCTTTGTGTACCGCAGCGCCGTCCCCTCCCGCATCGCATCCATCCCGATCGCGACACAGTCGATGATGTTCCTGCGCGGGTATGTCTGTGCCAGGATATCCTCGCTGCTGATGCCATTCATCACAGAAATGATCACCGTGTCAGGGCCGACTTCCGACTTCATTTCCTCGACAACATCCTTCAGATCCTTGTACTTGACCGCCACTATCACCAGGTCATATGGCACTGCGTCCTCTGCTGCCTCGATCTGAAAGTGCTTTTCGATCCCATTCACGGAATACCTGTCCTGCTGATGCCGCTTCGCACGTTCCCGGTTCATCAGGAAGGTCACCGCATCCTCACCTTCCGCCCTCGCAATCTGTGAGCCAAACAGAAGACCAAGAGCGCCCATTCCGAAAACTGCTGTCCTTTTGATTTCCATCTCCACTGTCCTCCCTCAGTTGTCAGTGTCTTCTCTGATCATCCGCACATACCGGTCACGGTCAGGGTGCGGTTCGCCTTCCAGAGATGCTCTTTTGTCCTCCGCATACGCAAGCCACAACATCCTGAGTCTGCCTTATTCTACCGCATTTTCCAGTCATTGTCGCATCCTGCCTGCAGACTTGAAAAACAGATGCGGCTTGTATAAAGTACCCGTATAAGACCATGGAGCTTCCTCCGGAGGGCCGTCCCGCATGTCCTCCTACCCGGCAGCTCACGAAAGGAACAAATTTATGAAATTTCTTCACCTTGCCGATCTTCATCTTGGCCGGTCTCTCAATGAGATCAGTCTGATCCCCGACCAGAAATACTTGCTTGACCAGATTCTGGAGCTTTCCGTGCAGGAAAAACCGGATGCCGTCCTGATCGCCGGCGATGTCTACGACCGCGCTGTTCCTTCCGAGGAGGCCGTTGCGCTTCTGGATGCCTTTTTATCAGAGCTTGCCGCCATGCGTCTTCCGGTTCTTCTGATCAGTGGCAATCACGATTCAGATGAACGGCTGAATTTCGGCAGCCGGCTTTTGAAGGAGAGCGGCATATACATCTGCGGAAAGTATGACGGGACACTCCGCCAGGTATCGCTCACCGATGGGTATGGCCCCGTCCACTTCTGGCTGCTTCCATACATAACGCGTGCCCAGGTACAGCATTTCTGGCCGGATGAGGACACTAGAACGTATGAATCTGCTGTCAGGACAGTTCTGCGCCACGCAGAGATTGACCTTACAGAGCGCAACGTGCTTCTCGCGCACCAGTTCGTGACACCAGGGAAAGCCGGCAGCGGAGATCCGATCCTTGCCGGATCAGAGACTGCTGCCCAGAATGTCGGGACGATTGACCGGATCAGCAGCGATGTGTTTGATCACTTTGACTATGTGGCGCTCGGCCATATCCACAGACCGCAGAAGGTCGGCCGTGAGAGCATCCGCTACGGCGGCTCCCCGCTTCGGTATTCGTTGAGCGAGGTCGGTCAGGACAAGGCATATACCCTCGTCGAGATGGCGAATAAAGGGAGCCATCCGGCTGTCACGCTCATCCCGGTGAAGCCGCTCCACGAAATGCGCCTGCTGAAGGGTCATTTTGAAGAGCTCATGAAGCCGGAAAATATCAAGTACCCGGACGATTACGTGTTCATCACCCTCACAGACCGGACGCCTGTACCCGATGCATTTGCCGCCATCCAGGCGCATTACCCGAATGCCTGCGGCCTGCGCTATGAGCTGCCGGAATCATCAAAGGCAGCCCGATCCGAGAAAGGGATAAGTCCGGAAGGCGACAGCGTCCCGACCTTTTCCGATCAGATCCGCGCCTTTTACAGGCAGATTCTCGGCGAAGAACCGACTGATGAGGAAATGAAGATTCTGGAAAGTGCCGCGCGGGAAGCCGGCGTGGAGGACTGACCAATGAAACCACTCTATCTGGAAATGACCGCCTTCGGTCCGTACAAGGACACGCAGCGCATTGATTTCACAACGCTGGGCACAGACGGACTGTTTCTGATCACCGGCGATACCGGAGCCGGGAAGACGACCATATTTGATGCCATCTCCTATGCGCTCTATGGGCTGACCAGCATGCCAGGACGTTCTGCCGGTTCAATGCGGAGCGACTTTGCACCGGAAAGTCAGGCAACCATCGTCACATTCCGCTTCTCACATCGCGGGCGGCAGTATGAAATCATGCGTCAGCCTGCCTATACCCGCCATCTTCTCCGGGGCGCCGACCGGTCAAAGACAACGACCGTTCCGGAGAAAGCAGAGCTGACAGGAGATGGGATTCAGCCTGTAAGCGGAGCCAAAAATGTGACAGACCTGGTCCAGAATCAGATTCTCCATCTCGACCACAGCCAGTTCTGTCAGGTTGCGATGATTGCGCAGGGAGAGTTCCGGAAGGTTCTGACCGCCTCCACCGATGAGCGCACGAAGATCCTGCAGAAGATCTTTCTCACAGAAGGGTATCAGCGTATGAGTGAGATTCTGAAGGCGCGTGCCGCTTCCGCCCGGGCGCTGCGCGACAGAAGCGCCTCCGGCATCTCAGACCGGCTGCAGGCCATCCGGACAGGAACAGAGAACGCCGAGGTGCTCTCGCAGTTTCAGTCCATCGCCTCACCTGTCGACCTGCTCTCCCGCAGAGAACAGGTTCTCGGACTTCTGGACGACATCCTTCGATCAGATCAGGCGCTGTCAGCCTCCCTCGCCGAAGCGATCTCCCATCTTCAAATCGAGGCCGAAGCTCTGACCCGCCGTCTGGCACTGGCAGATTCGGATAACCGGAAGCTGGATGAGTACCAGGCAAGCCAGACGATGAAAACACAGCTTGACGCGCAGACTCCTTCGATGGAGACGCGGCGGGAAACCCTCACCCTCCGGAAAACGATCCGCTACAGTGTCTATCCCTTCTATGAGCAGAAGCAGCGTGCCGGCAAAGACGCTGCCGCCTCCGCTGCCGCATATGCAAGAAGCCTGGCATCTGTCTCTGAAGCGCAAAGACAGCATGAAGATGCTGAGAAACGATATGCCGCTGCACAGGCTGAAAATGCGCTGCTTGACCAGAAGAAGCTGGAGCTGAAGCAGCTGCAGGATCAGATCCCGCTCTACAGCCGCAGGAATGCGCTGCAGACTGACCTTGAGACAGCCTCCGCAGTGCTCAGGCAGCTTGATGAAAAGGCCCTCCTCCTTCAGACCAGGCTTCAGGATCATGATGCCCTGACCCGGAAGCTGAAGGATTATATAACCAGATCAGCAGATGTCCCACTTCAGAAGAAGGAGGCAGACGTCCGCCTCCAGACGCTCGAGAAGCAAAGAGAAAGCCTGCTGGATCTGTGCAGACGGACCCGTCAGGCGGAAAAACAGCGCATATCCTGGGAAAGGTCGAAAAAACAGTATGTCTCTTTCAGGCGGCAGTACGACAGCCAATATGCCGCACTGTCCGAGGCGGAGCGTCTATTGGAAATGAACCGCGCCGGTCTTCTCGCTCAGGAGCTGAAAGACGGTGCGCCCTGCCCGGTCTGCGGGTCAACCGTCCACCCGCATCCGGCCTCTCCTTTCCTCCCGGGTGCTTCAGACAGCAGGGTGGCTGTCACAGATGAAACCGTCCGGTCCCTCCGCGCAAAGTCTGATCTTCTTCGGCAGAAGAAGGATGAAGCAGCGACTGAAGCCGCCTCGCTGAAGGCTGCTGCCGGGACAGCTTCTGCCCAGCTGCGCGATGACCTTGTCAGAAACCTGTCGGCCATCCAGGCTGAAATCGGGCTGCAGGAGACAGAGATTCCCCCCGAAGAGGACATTCGGGACGACGAACGCCTGCCGCTGAGCCGGCTTGAGACACTGCTCACCCAGCTGCAGGCTGCGTTCGATTCTTCAGCCGCAGCAGTCAGGCAGCAGGTAGAAACGCTTTCCCTTCAGCTTGCAAATCTGCAGCTTGCCCAGAAAAGACAGGAGAAAGCGGAGGAAGAAAAAAGACAGCTGGATACCCAGAAGGAAACGCTCCGGGCAGACAGAGAGGCCGTCGTGCAGCGGCAGACTGCGTGCAAGGCCGCCCTTTCTGGTCTTCCTGTCCTCCCTTTCCCCACACTGAAGGAGGCGGAGGCTGCCGTAACAGCTGCCAGGGAGGTTTGTGAGCTGCTGTCGAGGCAGATCGAGGAAGCCGGACAGAAAAAAGAGGCGGCTGCGCGTGCGCTGGCTGCAAGTCTTGCTTCCAGCAAGGCTGCCGAAGCGCAGCGGGACAAAGACAGGCTCTCCGCCCTGGACGCTGCAGAGAAGCTCGACCAGAAGCTGAAAGAAACAGGCCTTCTGTCGGAGGAAGTCCTGCTGGAGAACCTGTGTTCCGAGGAAGCGCTGAAAGAGGAGGAACAGGCGCTTTCTGCATTCGACCGGCAGCAGGCCGCCGCCACCGCCCGCCTGAAGGCCGCACAGACTGCCGCAAAGGGACTGGTCCGATCAGACCGTGGACAGCTCCGGACATCCCAGGCAGAACTTTCCACCCGTCTGGCGGCCCTCCGGGATAAAAAAGCGCGGACAGAGGGCAGAATAGAGAACAATGAAGCCGTCCGAAACAGCATATGCGCGGAGTACAGCAGACTTCAGCAGCAGGAGCACAGCTATGAGATGCTCGACAAGCTCTACCGGCTCGTCTCCGGCCAGACCCAGAACGTGAAGATCACATTCGAGCAATATATTCAGGAAACAGGCTTCGATGAGATCACGCGTGCCGCCAATATCCGGCTGGATATGATCACAGACGGTCGGTACCGGTTCTTCCGCCGAGAGGAAATTGATGCCGGGAAGAAATCCAAGAATGCCCTTGCGCTGGACATCCTGGACAACTACACCGGGAAAAAAAGACCGGTCAGCACCCTGTCAGGCGGAGAGAGCTTCAAGGCCTCCCTGTCCCTGGCGCTCGGTCTGTCGGACAGCATTTCCTCCAGAGCCGGCGGTATCACGATTGACTCACTGTTCATTGACGAAGGCTTCGGCTCCCTCGACAAGCGCCAGTCTCTCTCCGATGCTGTGAACATGCTGGTCTCCCTCTCGACCCATCACAAGCTGATCGGCATCATCAGCCACTGCGATGAGCTGAAGGAACAGATCCGGCGGCAAATCGTTGTAACAAGAGGCCAGAGAGGATTAAAACGGATGCTCTGTCGGGCTGCTGTTTACCGGGAAGAAATCCGAACAGTCATGGCTGACGGGCTTCCCTCTGCTGATGTAGAATAGCTTCAGGTACATTTCAGTTACGGTTACGGATCATAAGGAGGCGTTCCATGTATTTCTTCATCCCGCTTGTCACCATGCCATTCCTGTATCTTGCCATGATCTATATCGCAGCCGCCATCCTGCCGGCAATCCTGCTGATGCGCTACGTCTATCAGCAGGATTCCATCGAAAAGGAGCCGTCCCAGCTGCTGATCAGCCTTGCCTGGCGCGGCGTCCTTGCCGCACTAGCTTCCATCGTTCTGGAAATGATCGCACAGGGCATCCTGAATGTCACGCTGGATCCGAATGATCCGCGCTACCAATATGTCCTTGCCTTCCTGTGCGTGGCCGCGATCGAGGAAGGAACCAAGTTCTTCTTCCTGTATCGCCGGACCTGGCACGACCCGAATTTTAACTTCCGCTACGATGGAATTGTCTATGCCGTATTTGTTTCTCTGGGTTTTGCTGCCTTCGAAAATGTGAAATATGTCTTCAGCTATGGTCTTTCGGTCGCACTCCCGCGTGCCATTCTCGCCATCCCCGGCCATATGGGATTCTCTGTCTTCATGGGTGTCTTCTACGGAAGGGCAAAGCTGAAATATGACATGGGAGACCGGTTCGGATCAACTCTGAATCTTATATTCGCATATATCTCGGCTGTCGCTCTCCATGGCATCTACGATTCCTGCTGCATGAGCGGCACAAAGCAGTCTACCGCGCTCTTCGTTCTCTTTGTCATCGCGATGTATCTGATCGTCTTCGGCCTGATCCGGCATGAATCCAGGCGCGATACGCCTGTCTGACCGAAAAATATGAATCCTATGGAAATGCAGAATCCCGATAACATTCGGTAAAGCTTGATATATTTTTTGAACAATATGTAAACTTCTCGAATGGAAAATACGTATTGTGTGTCCGACGCATAAAAAATGAGGCTGTCGTATATCAATACGACAGCCTCACTTTTTGTTTTCTCCTGTGCTAGCTCATCAGCCTGTTCACTTCCAGAGCCATGCAAACAGCCGTCTCCACATGCCGGCTGTTTTTCTCGGGAGTCCCTGGCTGCAGTAATCATACCGTTCGATTTTCTGCCAGTCAGGCACCCGCTGATAAAGGTCTGCGCTCATATAGGGTGTGAAGATTGTCATATCTATCAGCCTCCTTTGTCCTCCTGACATCTCTTCCTTGCATACCCATGATAGTCACTTGTCTGCACATATTCAACGTGTCCCTGACATAAAAATAACAATCTTTTTTTGTGCTGACAGCACAAATTGTGCTATGCTGAAGAACAGACAAGCGTCTGCGCACGGACACCATGCTTTCACGACAGACGGTTTAAAAAGGAGGCTTCGAAGATGGGATTTACGGTTGAGGATATGCTGCTCGTCTCAAGACAGCGGTACCAG
The DNA here is from genome assembly GCA_902761585.1 of uncultured Lachnospiraceae bacterium. GTDB lineage: Bacteria > Bacillota > Clostridia > Lachnospirales > Lachnospiraceae > Porcincola. The sequence continues at coordinate 9,844 of CACWKX010000003.1, read as the reverse complement.
ATGAAGCTGATTGCAGGACAGGGAGGCTGGTCCAATTCCATCAGCTGGCTTTTAATGGTCGAGGACCTGACCATCGTCCAGCGGTTCAGCGGCAAGGAACTCGCCGTTACAACCTGCCTGGGATTTCAGGAGGAAGAAAAACTGCGCCTTCTGCTGGAGGAGCTTGTCCGCAGGCAGGCTTCTGGCCTGATTATCAATACAGGCTGCTATATCCGGGAGATCCCTCCCCACATTCTCCATTACGCGGACGCCAATGCGCTCCCGCTGCTCACTGTTCCCTGGGATATCGAAATTGCCGACATGATCAAGGATCTGAGTATCCGGATCTTCCTGCAGGGCTCCACCGATGAACAGCTCTCCGCCGCATTCATCAAAGCCATCGAGGCACCGGACGACTATGAAGCATACGCAAAAACGCTGCTGCCTCATTTCGATATCGAAGGCTCCTTCCAGGTCATCCTCCTTCATCGAAACGGGCTTGCGGAAATGGACACGGTGGAGCGCAAGCGGATCGGTTACCGTTTGCAGCTTGCCCTGACGAACCTCACGCACAATGGTCATTTCTTCTATTACGATTCCAGCTTTGTCGTCATCATCAACGCGCTGAGCCCCGCCGCCACTGCAGAGATTCTTCGTCAGTTCCGCGCCAACATTGTCCGGAGAATCCCCGACCAGTCCTTCGTGATCGGAGTCGGAAGCGCGCTGACAGGTATCCGCTCCCTCCACCTCTCCTATCGCCGGGCGAAGGCTGCCGCCAGGATGTCGGAAGTCTTTCGAGCAGACGAAGGCCGGAATGGATTTATGCTGACCCAGTTCGACACGATGGGAATCTGGCGCCTTCTCAGCATGGTCTCCGACCGGCAGCTTCTTGCAGAATTTGAGGAGGAATATCTAAAGGCGCTTGAGGACTATGATGCCGCCCACGATTCCGAATATGTCCGGACACTCGAATACTACCTGAAGTATAACGGCAGCATCCGGCAGGTTGCGGACGCGATGTTCATCCACCGCAACACCATCAGCTACCGGATGAACCATATCCGCGAGATCATCGGCAGCCCGCTCGACACAGAGGAGGAGCGGCTCTGCTGCCTGACCGCCTGCATGATCCGACGTATGCGGCAGGCAGCTCCCTGACCGTGCACAGCGAAACCCTGTCGTCCTTCTGCCTTTCCGGCAGCCTCCTCACAGTCCGCTGTGAGGTCGCAGCGGACACCGCGCCAGCTCTCCTCCGACGACGCCTGACCTCCGCGGCAAAAAACGCGCACGCTTTTTTGTTAAGCGTGCGCGCAATTCTCTGGCATTACCTGGCCTGAATCACATACATCATATTCGTCATGTTGCCCTCGCCCCGGACCTCGTTGTTCGCGGGATCTCCGGCTGTGATGACAACCATATCTCCGGAGCTGACGAGCTTATCCCGCTCAACCACATACATCGCGTGCGAAACAATATTCTCGGGAGAGTCCTCCTGGTATCCTTTCACCGGAAGAACGCCCCAGTCCAGCTGCATCTGATGCAGCGCCCGGTCATTCGGAGACACAGCATAGATCGGCTGTGTCGGCCGCAGGTTGGAAACCAGCCGCGCCGAGAAACCGGACATCGTCGGAATCACCAGCGCCTTTGCATCAACATTCGCCGCCGTGCGGACCGCCCCGACACCGACAGCGCTCGATACGCTGTGTTTTCCTTCCAGTTTTTTAAACTCAGGGATCCGGTATTCATAGAACGGCTCCGTGGACTCGCAGATATGCACCATCATCTTCACGGCCTCGACCGGGTACTTTCCGGCAGCCGTCTCTCCGGACAGCATGATGGCATCGGTGGACTGCATGATGGCCGTCGCCACATCCGTCACCTCCGCCCGGGTCGGACGCGGATTGCGGATCATCGAATCCAGCATCTGTGTCGCCACGATGACCGGCTTATAGGCAGCATTCACCTTCTCGATGATCATCTTCTGGATGTGCGGAACCTCCCAGGCCGGAATCTCGACGCCCATGTCACCGCGTGCAACCATCACACCGTCTGCTTCCTGGATGATCTCGTCGATGTTCCGGATCCCCTCCTGGCTCTCCACCTTCGCGATGATATGAACATCCTCCGCGTGATGCTGCCTGAGCAGATCCCGGATCTCCCGGATATTCTCCGCACTTCTGACAAATGAAGCTGCAATGAAGTCGATCCCCTGCCCGATCCCGAAGAGGATGTCCTGCTTGTCCTTTTCCGTGATGCCCGGGAGGTGAATCTCAACGTTCGGGAGGTTGATCCCCTTGCGCTCTCCAAGCATCCCGCCGTTATCAACCCTGCAGACGACATCTGTATCCGTCGTCTCCTGAACGGTCATGGCAATCAGGCCATCATCAATCAGGACAGTATCCCCTGGCTTCAGATCCGTTGGAAGCCGGTCATACGTCTGGGAGACGATCTCACTTGTTCCCTCCACGTCTCTTGTCGTCAGTGTGAAGGACTGACCCTCGACAAGCTCAACCTTTTTACCGCCCTTCAGCAGCTTTGTCCGGATCTCCGGTCCCTTCGTGTCAAGCATGATCGCAATCGGCTTCTTTTTCTCTGCCCGAACCTCCTTGAGCAGGTCCATCCGTCCCTTGTGTTCCTCATAGCTTCCGTGCGAGAAATTGAACCGTGCCACATCCATACCGGCATCGACAAGCGCACCGAGAATCTCCTTGCTGTCGGTGCTCGGTCCCATCGTGCATACAATCTTTGTCCGTTTCATGCTGAAGTTCCTCCCAGGGATGTCCTTAAACCGCTGCGCAGCGCCGGATGCATTCAAACGCCGGGTGCACAGTTTTTTCATATAAGTATACCATGATATGAGTGTCATAAGTACCTTTTGCCACTCATTTATGATTACGCGCGGTTTCGTTGCTTCGCAACTCACACCGCGCTGCCATAACCGGCATCTCGCATGTTTGTGTACAGGCGGTGCCGGGGTTTATGGGCGCTCTTCAAGAAGATATGCCCTCAAAACTTCCAGCCCGCCGCGCGGCACGCAGTACATCGGGTCATGCCGAAGCACCGCCTGCCAGGTTTCCTCCAGATCAAACCAGCCGGCTGCCTCTACTTCCTCCTTCTGCAGCTTCAGCTCTGAAAGCGCAACCGGACGGTCGCAGACGTACACAAAGGCAACCTCGTCATCCAGAAATGGTTTTCCGTGGAAGGTTTCCGTATAGTGGACCCGGAACTTTCCCGCAAACTTCAGCTCCTCTGGTCTGACTGTGATCCCCAGTTCCTCCCGAAGCTCTCGTACAGCCGAGATACGAGGCTCGTCACCGGCATGGATATGCCCGGCCGATGATGTGTCATACTGCCCCGGAAAGGAATCCTTGTCCATTGCCCGCTTCTGCAGCAGAATCTGGATCCCGCTTTTTTCCGGCTCCCTCCGGACGACCCAGATATGTGCCGTCCGGTGTCGGATGCCCTTGTCATGCGCTTCCTTCCGGGATACAGTCTCCCCTGTCGGTCTTCCCTCCTCGTCCACCACATCAAACATTTCCATTTCCTGCTGTCCCCTCCTCATCCAGTCCGTTGCCGCACTGCACCTCTCAGACGACGGTTGCGCCGAATGGGCCGGCGCCTTCTCCTCATGCCGGCCAGTGCCACCTTGTATCGCGGCAAGCAAGCAGGCCGGGCATATGCCATCCATGCCCGGCCTTGCTCTGACAGATTCTTTTATTCTACCTTTTCTCACTCCTTCGGTTCAATCAAGGGTTCCATCGGATTGTCCGGAACCTCCGCTGCCGGAGGGGTATACGGCTTGTCCTTCGGGATCACAATATTCATGACCAGCGCAATCACGCAGGCAGACACAATACCGGACTCACCGAAGATCAGCTGAATGAACTGCGGGCACTTTGCAAGCACACCCGGGGTTGCACCGAGTCCGTAGCCGACGCCAAGGGCTGTCGCGACAATCGAAACATTCCTCGGCGTCAGCGGATCCTTCGTGACAAGCTGCATGCCTGACACGATGATGGACGCAAACATCAGAACGGCCGCGCCGCCGAGCACACTGTTCGGCATAATGCTCATCAAAGCTGCCAGCTTCGGAAACAGGCCGCAGAGCACCAGGAAGATGCCGCCGATCGCAATCGTGAACAGATTGACGACCTTGTTAAGCGCAACCAGTCCGACATTCTGGCTGAAGGATGTGTTCGGAAGAACGCCGAACAGCGCCGCGAAGGAGGATCCGAGACCGTCACAGATGATTCCGCCGGACAGCTCCTTGTCGCTCGGTTCACGGTTCATGCCGCCCTCGCAGACGCCGGAAATATCACCGACCGTCTCGACAGCGGTGACGATGAACATGATCATAACCGGAAGGATCGCCTTCACGTCAAACACCCACTTCACAGGCATCAGCGCCGGCACCTTGAACCATGCCGCATCTTTCACAGCCTGCCAGTTCAGCACCCAGCTCTTTGTTGCCTCCACGGTCTTACCCGCAGCGTCCGTATAGGTGTAGGTATGCGGCAGGAAGATCCCCATAATGGCGCAGAGGATGTATCCTGCGATAATTCCGATCAGGATGGAACTCGTGCTGGTAAAGCCCTTCGTCCCATGCTTGAGCACCAGAATCACGATCAGAACAAAGAATCCGATCAGAAGATTCTCCGGCGAACCGAAGTCCCCGTTCTTGTTACCGCCGCCAAATGAATTGACCCCGACGGAGATCAGGGAGAGTCCGATGGACATGACAACGATTCCTGTCACCAGCGGCGGGAAGAACTTCCGGAGCGGCTTCAGAAAGACGCCAAGCACGGCCTCAAAGATACCACCGACAAAGCTGGCGCCAAGCACCGCACCATATCCGATGACACCGCCGCCCATCGCATTCGCTGCGGAAGTCATCACCCCAATGAATCCGGAGGATGTCCCCATCACAATCGGAACCCGCCCACCGATCGGTCCGATCGAAAAGACCTGCACCAGTGTCACAATCCCGGCAATCAGCATCGCATTCTGAAGAAGCGAAACGCGAATCGCCCCGAAGCCTCCGTCAACCGTCATCCCGCAGATTCCCATCAGAATGATCAGCGGTGTCAGGTTTCCGACAAACATCGCCAGGACATGCTGCAAGCCGAGCGGAATCGCAATCCGAAGCGGCGGCCGCCCCTCCAGCTGATAAATCAGTTCCTTCCCGGAACCTGAATCGGTCTTATCCATCAAAATGATCCTCCCTCTCCGTACATGTTTAAATATCTTTCACCTTCTCTCATGATATCAGGATGTTCAGGTATCGTCCAGCGCTTTCTGATTCCGTTTTCTGATGAAGCGTTCCCAGCTGATACCGGAACTCAGTCCTCCGGATAAGCCGAAGGAGCCGGCGCGGCACCCATTTTCCAGCCAATCAGATTGACCAGGAAAAATGTCAGCGTTCCGACGCCGCAGCCGAACACGACTGGCAGAATTCCAAGATAGAAGTTGCCGCCGCTGAGTACCTGCCAGATGACAACGCCAATGGTTCCGGTGATAATGGAGGCGATGCCGGAGGCCCTGACCGCCTTCTTGACGACCATTCCCAGCCCGTATGCGGCAAACGGTCCCGCGCAGCGAATTGCAAATGCGAAGGTGTTCATCGTGACAATGTTGACATTGCCGAGCGCAATGAGCGTTGCAACCACAGCGCAGACCACGTTGCACAGCCTGGTATAGAAGATCACCTTCTTGTCCGGTGCCTTCTTCAGATTCGGATCAATCTTTGTGAAGATGTCATTCATCAGGATCGTGCTCATGCACAGCAGGTTCGAATCTGCCGAAGACATCGTCGCCGCAATGATGGATGCCGACACAATCCCGGTGATCACGGCAGGTGCATGGTGATTTGTAACAGCCATCATCGCCGTGTTCGCCTTGTCCGGTGTCAGTCCCAGCTCGTCCTTCATCGACAGCGCCGCAAGTCCAAGGATAGTCGGGAAGACCGCCATCGCCGCCATCAGAATGGCAGACAGGAAGGAAGCCCCGACCGCCGTCTTCTCATCCTTGCAGCTTTCAAAGCGGCTGACCATCTCCGGTCCGGACAGGAAGGTGCAGAAATAGTTGAAGATATAGCCGATGATCGTGACCCATCCGATGTGCGTGAAGCTCAGCTGTGAGGCCGGAAGAGCGGCAGAGATCGCGCTCCAGCCGCCGCAGCCCTTCACGACAAAGGGCGTTGCGACTGCAAGGCCGATCAGGATGATCAGGAACTGAACCATATCTGAAATCTGGTCTGCGATCATGCCGCCGACAGTCGTGTAGATGATTGTGACCGCCGCAGCGATGAAAACACAGACATTCAGCGGGATGCCTGTCAGAACACTCACAACCGAACCGGAGGCCATGATCTGAGAGGAAGTCAGACAGAATAGCGCCAGCACATTCAGCACAGCAGTAAAGGTCCCGGACACTGACCCGAACCGCCGGGTTACCACCTCCGGAATCGTCAGTGACATCGTCCTGCGGATTTTCGGCGCAAAATACGCCAGCGGGATCATCGCAATCGATGCTGCCAGCACGTACCAGATGGCACTCATGCCCCAGGCGCCGAAGGCCTTGGCCGCTACGCCCGTCGTAGATCCGCCGCCGATGTTGTTTGCCGAAAGCGAAAATGCAACCATGAACAGGCCCATCCGCCTGCCCGCAACCATATAGTCCTCGCTGTCCTTGATCTTCAGCTTGCCGACCACCAGGCCGATGACCAGCATGCCGATCAGATAAGCCGCGACGATGATCAGAGATATCACATTCACACTCATACCTGTTACCTCCAGTTTTCCTCCGGTTCCCCTTCAGACTGTTCTCCCGGAAACAGTTCTCTCGATATCGTCTGTCTCCGGAATCTGAAAAAGGCAGGGTGGCGTCCCGGCCACCCTGCCTCTGCGACAACCTGATTCTATCAAAAGATCAGGTGTGTTTCAAGCATATACATGCAATATCTTTGATAACAATACACAGTTTCTGAATAATTTACGGATCTTACTGTCCGCGCCCCGGCGAGGCAGGCAGACGCCGAATTCGGGCTGAAGAGACTTCAGTTCAGCTCCGTCCCGGCCTTCTCCCCCTTCAGATAGGCTTCTGCGTTGCCCAGCGTCGTCTCCGCGATGGCCTCCAGCGCCTCTTCAGTAAAGAAGCCCTGATGCGACGTTACGATCACGTTCGGGAAGGACAGCAGCCTGGACGTGACAGAATGCATCATGATGTCGTCCTCATGATTCTCGAAGACGTTGTCCTTCTCCTCCTCATAGACATCCAGCCCGACACCCGAGAATTTTCTTTCACGGATTCCCTGGATGAGGTCATTGGTGTCGATCAGTCCGCCTCTCGACGTATTGACCAGAATCACACCATCCTTCATCTGATTGATCGTGAAGATATTGATCATATGATAGGTTTCCTTCATCAGCGGGCAGTGCAGAGAGATCAGATCGCTCTCCCGGAGCAGCTGCTCCAGACTGACATACTCAACAAAATCAAGGCTCTTGTTCGGATACTTGTCATAGCCCAGCACCCTCATGCCATAGCCCCGGCAGATCCGTGCCATCGCCGCCCCGATCTTGCCGGTTCCGATGATGCCGGCCGTCTTTCCATAGAAGTTCTTGCCGGTCAGTCCCTGCAGGGAGAAATTGTTCTCCCTCACCCGGATATAGGCCTTGTGGATGTGACGGTTCACCGCGCTCGCCAGCGTCATCGCCAGCTCCGCGACAGCCTCCGGAGAATATCCCGGCACACGCATCACCTTGATTCCATTCGCCGTTGCCGCCTCAAGATCCACATTGTTATAACCGGCGCAGCGCATCAGAAGCAGCTTTACCCCTCTGGAGGCCAGAACGCGCAGGGTGTCCGCCCCGGCATTCGCGTTCACAAACGCACACACAGCTTCGCTGTCCGTCACGTACGCCGCCGTCTTCGGATTCAGCTCTGCCTCCCAGTACTCCAGCTCCAGATCCGGATAATTGGCCTTGATGGCATCAAAGGATTCTGTATCATAAGACTTCGCGTCAAAAAATGTAATTCTCATAAGCAGGCCCTCCTCTCGACCTGTCTACAGTATGAACCATCTGAAGATAAAAAACTGTTGCTCCGGCAACAATTCGCAGCATTTTACTGCGAATTCAATTCTACACGCCCTCCTGACTGACGTCAAATCCAATCACCGCCAGCGCCTGCCAGACCAGAACCTGCCAAGCTGACTTTCACTTGTTGGAATTAAATGTCCCCGGGCGGTCGCCACCTTCACAAAAAATGGGCATCCCACTACGGAATGCCCATTTTTCAAGATGCGATTCTTCTGAGTTTCATACAGCCGTTGTCCTCAGACTTTAAGATTGAGATCATCTTAATACGGTACGAGCTGCTGATCAGTCGATTTGGATAACGTGCTTCTTGTCTTCAATCTGCTGCTGATCCTTCTTCGGGACCGTCAGCCTCAGAACGCCATCCTTGAAGCTTGCATGCACATCATCTTCCTTCAGATCCTTGCCAACGTAGAAGCTGCGGCATACATTACCAGAATAACGCTCACGGCGGATGAAGCGTCCGTTCTCATCCTTCTGATCGTTGTTCTCATCCTTCTTTGCTGCAATCGTCAGATAACCATCCTTCAACTCAACAGAAACATGATCTTTGTCGAATCCAGGCAGCTCCACTGCAACTTCATATTCCTTCTCGCCTTCCTTGACATCGGTCCTCATGAAGTTTGCGTTCACTCCGCCCATCTTCTCGTCAAACTTTCTTGCCTCTCTGCTCACCGGCCAGAATCCATCATCAAACCAGTCATCAAACAGATTATCATTAAAAATACTCGGTACTAACATAAGGCACCCCTCTTTCCATTATGGCAGCCGCCCATTGATGAATGACAGCGCCCAGCTCACTGTTCCACGGAATCGGATGATCTGTTGTTCTTCCTTCATCCTCTTCCTTCGTTCTGACCATGTTATAGCACCGGTTGTTAGCACTGTCAATAGTTGAGTGCTAATTTTCTTACAATTTTCTCTGTCCCACATGACCCAACAAACGATTCATCAAACCATTGTCTGTCTGGTCGATTTGCCCCTTGCCACATGGAGTCTGAACCGCTATAATAAAAAAATGCTTACAGGCTTCTAAAGTCTGATGCACCATAACAAACACGTCTGCGTAGCTCAGCTGGATAGAGCGACCGCCTCCTAAGAAGAAGGCTTCCGATTTACATACCGGACCTTGACCGGGACGCCAAAAACCGCGTAAAATCAAGGGAAATCACATATGTCTCTGTAGCTCAGCAGGATAGAGCGTCCGCCTCCTAAGAAGGGGAAGGAACCTCCGACAGACATCCGATTAGCGAGTGAAGCTGAGTACGAAACAGATTCGGAACGATTCAAAATTCAGCGATGAATGATGGATCAGGACAGTTCCCGGCAGAAAAAGTGCGACCGGCATCCGTAGCCGAGGCCGAAAAACCAAGGTTTTAAGCCAAAAAACGGGGCATGTTTCCGTAGCTCAGCAGGATAGAGCGTCCGCCTCCTAAGCAGGAGATGGAACCTCCGACAGACATTCGAATGGCGGATGAAGCTGAGTACGAAACAGATTCGGAACGATCCGAAATTCAGCAATGAAGACGGATCAGGACAGTGTCCGGCAGAAAAAAGTGCAATGTTAAGAATTAAAAAAGTTACACTTTCTGCCCATGAAAATTGATGAATTGCCCAGAAATTTCAGGGCTTTTCATAGACCGGCATCCGTAGCCGAGGCCGAAAAACCTAGGTTTTAAGCCAAAAAACGGGGCATGTTTCCGTAGCTCAGCAGGATAGAGCGTCCGCCTCCTAAGCGGAAGGTCGTGCGTTCGAATCGCATCGGGAAC
>CACWKX010000002.1 GCA_902761585.1 uncultured Lachnospiraceae bacterium | reverse complement strand
TAATCTACGCTTGTGGAGACTATGTAAAACTAAAGTCCTTGCGACAATGTAACGGTCTTAGAAACAAGAATCCCATTGCTTTAGCTGTGGGAGTGTCAATGACTGGCTGGAGAGACATCCCCAGGAGAAAGCATGATCTGATCGCATTTGGACGGGAGGCCGCGATGGAGAAGAAAGAACTGACCTGCATCGGATGTCCGGTTGGATGTTCGATTACTGTGAAGATGGAAGGAGAGGAGATTGTCAGCGTCGAGGGTAACTCCTGCAGAATCGGAGACCGCTATGCGCGCTCCGAGGTGACAAACCCTGTCAGAACACTGACAAGCACGGCGCTCATCACAGGCGGTGTGATTCCGAGAGTGTCCGTCCGGACGACTCGGGCGGTGCCGAAAGGGAAAATCGCGGACTGCATGCGGGAAATCGACAGACTGAGGCTTCAGGCACCTGTCTCAATCGGTGAGACCGTCCTGAAGGACATCGCCGGTACCGGCGTGGATGTTATCGCCACGAAAAATGTTGATCGGTCATTTTTCATCGGATAAACTGGTCGATGGCTTTGTTGACTTTTTCGATGGATTCCTTGTCCTGTTCTTCCACAGCCTCCACAATGCAGTGCTCCAGATGCTCCTTGAGGAGCGCCTTGCCGGCGTTGTTGATCTCTGCCTTGACGGCAGCCAGCTGAATCAGAACATCCGAACAGTCCTGCCCGTTTTCGATCATCCGCTTCACGGCCTCCAGGTGCCCGATTGACCTGGAGAGGCGGTTTACAATCTTCCGCATCTCGGCAGGAGAGTGGGTGTGCGAGTGAGAGTGCTCATGTTCATGACGGGAGGCGGTATCTGGCGTGCTGCTTGCGTGACTGTGTGTATGTACTTCGCCATTGGAATTGGAATGGTTGTGTGGCGTGATATTCAGCGATTCTTCTGACACGAAGAAACTCCTTTCAGTATGGGGTTGTCCGGATGACCGCTGCGTTCCAGCACTTTCCGGCGGACTTCCGCGGCCGGGACGCCAAATGTTTCCGCCGCCGCTGCAACCTGGTCATATTCCGGTTTCAGCCGCACAGCTCCGTATCCCTTCGATCTTTTGACAGGGATGGAGGCGGTCTTCTGGCTGTCTTCCGACGCCGGTGTTCCGAAATCGGCTTCTGAGAGCGTGACGGTTTCAAAGCTGGATGTCATGATGCAGCGCTGGCAGATCTTTTCCCGGACGCCAAGTGTTGTCGTATACGCAAAAAACGCTTTGATGACAGAAGCCTTCTGCTCTCTGTGGCAGAGGGCGCTCAGTACGACGCCCGGCCTGCTTTTTTTCATGCCAGCCGGCGTTGTGAACACATCGAGGGCGCCGGCTTCAAAAAGCCGATCCATCGCGAAGGACAGATCCTCCGGCGTCATGTCGTCGAGGTTGCAGGACAGCTCGGATACCTCGTCGCGGGCACCGTCTTGTCCGTCTTCATCGTTCGTTGTCTGCCCGAGCAGCGCACGAACACAGTTCGCCCTGCTGAAGTCTTTCTTCCCCATGCCGTAGCCGATGCCATCGAAGGTCATCTCCGGCATCTTTCCGAACGCATTCGCGAAAAAACCGGTCAGTGCGGCGCCAGTCGGGGTCAGAAGCTCACCGCTCTCTGTCCCGGAGAGGCAGGGAATCTGCATCTCTTTCAGAATATAAGCGGTAGCCGGTGCCGGAACAGGGAGCAGGCCATGGGCGCACCGCACGGTGCCGCTGCCTGTCGCCACAGGGGAGGCGATCACCTTGTCCGGATGAATCATCCGCATCAGAAGGCAGACGGAGACAATATCGGCAATCGCATCCTTCTCCCCAACCTCATGGAAATGAATCTGCTCCACTTCCACGCCGTGCGCGTGGCTTTCAGCCTCTGCCAGCAGGCGGTAGACCTGCTGCGCATCCGCCTTCACGGCATCCGGAAGGTTCAGGCTCCCGATCACCTTGTGAATCTCAGCCAGGGCATGGTGGTGGTGCGCGTGGACATGTGTATGAGCATGATCAGGCACATCCGCCTCCTCGCTGCCATCCACAAGGACTGTCATGTGTGTTCCGGTGATGCCGCACTTTTCTGAGCGCTCAGCCTGCACAGACACCCCGTCAAGTCCGAGATGATTCATCGCGGACAGATAGTCTTCCTGCTCTTTTCTGGAGAGCAGTTCAAAAAGCGCCGCGGAGAGCATATCGCCGGCGGCGCCCATTCCAAGGTCAAGATAGAGAACTCTCATTGCTCTGCCTCCCTGTATCCCTTGAGGTGATTGATCATGCTTGCGAAATAGGCCGCGCCGAATCCATTGTCGATGTTCTCGACACACATTCCGCTGGCGCAGCAGTTCAGCATGGAGAGAAGCGCTGAGACACCATGGAAGGAGGTGCCATATCCGACGCTGGTCGGAACCGCGATGACCGGACAGTCCGCAAGCCCTGTCACGACAGCCGGGAGAGCGCCTTCCATGCCTGCGATCGCGATGATAACGGTCGCCTCCATGATCTCCGGAAGGTGCGCAAGCAGCCGGTGAAGGCCTGCGACACCGGCATCGTAGATGCGGACAACCTCATTGCCAAGCGCCTCGGCCGTGACGGCGGCTTCCTCGGCAACCGGGACGTCGGAGGTACCGGCTGTCATGACCAGAATCCGTCCGATTCCGTCAGGCCTCGGACAGCTTCCGATCACAGCGATTCTTCCGCGCTCATTATAGAAGAATTCCGCCTGCCATCTGCCCGCAGCCTGAATCCTGACCTGCTCTGCCTTCTCCTTGTCAAGCCGCGTGACCAGGATGGTTTTCTGACCATTTTCAAGCATCGATCCGGCAATACCCGTGATCTGCTCCGCTGTCTTGCCAGCTCCGAAAATCACCTCGGCCGTACCCGTCCGCACTCCGCGCTGGAGGTCGACCTTGGCGTATCCAATGTCGTCGAACGGTTTCATGCGCAGTTTCAGAAGTGCATCATCGACATCTGTCGAGCCGTTCTGAACCGAAGAGAGCAGCGCTCTCAGCTCCTTTTCATCCATCCCATTCTGCCTCACGTGCTGCCTGCAGATACAGCTTTCCGGTCCAGAACCTCGTTCATGCTTCCCGTCCGGTATCCCATCAGGTCGAGCGTTACATAAGCAAAGCCGAACCCGTGCAGCTGTTCATATACGCTGCGCCGCAGCGTTTCATCTGAAAACCGGGCAATTTCATCCGGCAGGACCTCGATCCGCGCCAGATTTCCGTGGATCCGGACCCGGACCTGTCGGAAACCGAGATCGATGAGTAGCTGTTCCGCCTGGTCAACCATTGACAGCTTTTTCTCGGTAATCTCCTCGCCGTAGACAAAACGCGAGGACAGGCAGGCGTAGGAGGGCTTGTCCCAGGTCGGGAGATTCCGTTCCTTCGACAGAAGCCGGATCTCTTCCTTTCCGAGTCCGGCTTCTCTCAGCGGGCTGCGGATCCCAAGCTCTGCGACTGCCAGAAGCCCCGGCCGGTAGTCTCCGTTGTCGTCCAGATTGGAGCCTTCCGCAATCTCGCGGATGCCCTCGCGGGCGGTCAGATCCTTCAGCTTCGTGAACAGTTCTTTTTTGCACAGATAGCAGCGGTTCACCGGATTGTGGCGGAAGCCGTCGATATCCAGCTCCTCCGATTCCACGATATAGTGCCGGATGCCGTGGGCCTTGCAGTATTCCTGCGCCTCATCCCGCTCCCGTTTCGGAAAGGAACAGGACACGGCCGTCACGGCTGCCGCATTGTCTCCGAGAACGTCTACTGCGGTGTCCAGCAGAAACGTCGAGTCCACGCCGGAGGAGAAGGCCACCGCCACGCTTCCGTAGGAAGCCAGAATCGCTTTGAGCTTTTTGTATTTTTCATGAAGGATATCTGTCTGTGTCTGGTTTGTCATATGGATTGGTCATATATCCTTTCTATAACATTTTTGTCTTTCTTCCGAATACGATCTATTATACATGATTCCGCAGACCCCACCACTGAAACTTTCGGGCACACCGGGGGGATGGAGTTCCCATAGCCGCAAACCATTCCCCTGGGGTTTTATATCATTGGGGTATCGTTTTGCAGTGAAGGGGCATCTGCAGGATCTGAACATAGCGACTTTTCTTGCAATGAGATCCAGAAAATCGTAATGGATACCGTGTCATACGATGCGGAATTTGAAAAAGCGGTCAGCCTTGAACGGGCTGGCCGCTTTCATTTGTGCCGCGGATTGATACCATCAGTTGTCGTACCGCCATCTTCTGTCGGTCAGAACGCGGGCGAAGAGCAGACCGAGCGGCATGCAGACGACCATCAGGATGGCCTTGGTCATCCAGCCCATGCCGACGGAAAGGGCGCCGGTTCCAAGATAATACATCGACTTGTACATGAACATCCCGGGCACCATGATGACAATCGAAGGGACGGTCAGCGCGATGCGCGGATACCCGAGCTTGTGGTGCACCTTCGAGGCAATGAGGCCGGAGACCAGCGCGTCGATGAAGGCGGCTGCCGCGCCCGGAATCCCGAACAGATCGATGAGCTCGAGACGGAGGGTATTGGAAATCATGCCGATCAGGCCCGCTGTCGCGGACATCTTCGGGCTGCTGTTGTACATCGTCGAGAAACCGAACACACCGCAGAAGGAAGCCGGAAGCCGGAGCAGAAACAGCGTCAGCGGACTGAGTCCAAGCGGAAGAAAATTGCCGGGCTGGATGTGCATGAAGTATGCCACCAGCCAGCCGGTCAGCGTACCGGATACGATGATGACCAGGGCGTGCCCGAGGCGCTCGAGGCCGGACCGCATGTCCTGCTTGGCCATATCGAGACCGCTGGTGATCAGCGGGAAGCCCGGGATGATGAACAGCATGGAGCCGATGTATCCGGCCTCATGGGAGGTCTCGACGTGGAACAGAAAACGCAGCAGCAGAAACACCAACTCGTAGGAGAGGCAGGCTGCCGCGACACTTGTGCAGATCGCGAGCACCAGCTGCAGCCTTTTTCCGAGCATCTTCTTGCGGACATAGTGCCCGATGGCTGCGCCGACAAAAGCGCCCGCCATCTCGGTCAGCCCGCCTCCCAGAAGAAATGTAAATGAGCTGCAGGCCAGCCCGGAGGCGAGACCCGCACTGACATTGCCCCAGTGCTGGGGCGCTTTGTCGATCTCGTCCAGCATCCGGTGGACTTCTCCGAGCGTATAGTTGCCCTCATGGAGCACCATTTCGTCCATGAAGTTTTCCATCTGCATGAGCTTCTCGGTGTTCACGCCGGTGCCTGTGAGGGTCAGACTCTCGGAATAAAACTGGTCATTGTCGGAAACAGAAAAGTTGATCGAGGTCAGTCCGACGTCCGCGGTGACGGCGACGCCGATGACACGGCCTAAGATGTTCATCGAATCCCTGACGCGCCAGGCACCTGTTCCGCAGGAAAGCTCGATCATACCGGCACGTCCGATCAGCGTTGCGCGGTCCTTGATACTGGCCTTTTTGATCGGTACAGATTCATCCCTGACGCTGTCATGCCAGGGGATCATGACATGGTTTTTTCCGAAAAACTCCATCTTTTCAGCAATGACGGCACACATGAAGCAATTCTCCTTTTTGTGTTACTCCTTTTGAAACCGCGGGTTATTCTACCATGATCGGGCGTCTTTTTCCACAGCCAGCCTGAAATCGTGTGGCGTATAAACCGTCCCTGGCAGGCTTGCATGAACAACTTCCGGATGATAACATGACGAAAGACGCGGATCACCTGTACACGGCTGGAGAAAGACCGGAAAAAGATTGGGGGAAGTCCGGAAAAGATCGTGGATGAGCCGGAAAGATGTCAGGAACGATTCAGGGAGCAGGAGATGAGAGATGGAGAACAGTCAGAGAACCTCTGAAATCAGGCAGCAGGATGTGTCACGTCGTGACCGACAGAGCGCAGTGCAGGACGGGTCATGTCGTGACCGACAGAGCGCGGTACAGGACGGATGCGATGGAGAACGACGCACCGGGATGAGCGATGACGCGCTCAGAGGGCTTCTGGACATTCTGAGACAGCGCGGGGAGACGGTCACGACTGTGGAGTCGCTGACAGCGGGGCTGATATCCGCGCGGATTGCGGATATCCCGGGGGCTTCTGACGTGATGAAACGGGCGTACGTGACCTACTGTGACGAAGCCAAGCATGAGATGGTCGGCGTAAGCCGCCAGACGCTTGAGACGTACACAGCAGTCAGCGCCCAGACAGCGCAGGAGATGGCGCTTGGCGGCGCGCGGCAGGCACACGCCGCGCTTTGTCTGGCGGCGACGGGGTATGCCGGCCCGCCGTCCGGTCCGGATGATCATTTCGTCGGACTCGTCTATCTTGGATGCTGCTACAGAGGGAAGGTAACGGTGGAGGAGCATCACTATCAGGGAAGCCGGAACGAGGTGAGGGAGGCTGCCAGGGAGGATGCACTCTGCCTGATGGCGGATGCGCTTGCCAGGTAAGAGCGGGCAGAGCAGACAAACCGGAACCGGGAGGGAAAAGTGTTTTTCCATGCAGGGATGCGTCTGTGGCGAAGAACGGAAGGATTGACGATGCCTCCGGGGATGGAAAATGCTTTATGCATGGACGGAACAAATTGATGGATAGAACAGGAAGAACACAGAAGACACCGGGCAGGCACGGGATCAGGAAGCGGCTGACAGGTCTGTTTTTGCTGATCGGCGTACCGCTGACAGCGATGTCCGTCTACCTTCTGATCGCGCTGCACAGCTATGCCGGGGCGTATGATGAGATTGTCTCAAACCTGACGGTTGCCGGAAGCTACAATCTCGATTTTAGAAATGAACTGGACGAGAGTATCTACAAACTGGTGGTCCGGGGGCTTCCGATGGAAGAGGCGCTTGAGGATGACAGCACGATGGCGGATCCTTATGCCCAGATCGATGAACTGAGGCATGATTTCAAGCGTCTTGAAGGCATCACGACAGACAGCCAGAGCAGGCAGTGGCTCGGCAGCCTGCTGCGCAATATCAACACATTGAAGGAGCGGCTGGACGATATCAAAGACAGTCTGGCGAAGGGCGGCAGCTATCAGGAAAACCTGGACATGCTCGACAACAACATCTATATCCTGACCGAGCTGATCCAGGATGACATCCAGTATTACATCTACTATCAGACACGGAGCATCGAGGGGCTGAAGGAAGGACTCAATGTCGCTGTCCGGAACATGATGGTATTTTCCGGCATTCTTCTGGCGGCTTTGATTCTTGCGGTCCTGGCGTGGGGCACGCACATCGTCCGGAGCATCACAAGACCGCTGGAGGAGCTCGTGCAGGTGACGTCCCGGATCGCGAAGGGGGATTTTGAGGCCAGGGCAGCGGACAAGGGCGGAAAGGATGAGATCGCGGCGCTCTCGGATTCGGTCAACGACATGGCCAGGCATCTGGACATCATGGTCCGCCAGATCAAGGAGGACGAGCGGCGGCTGCGGTGGCAGGAGCTTCGGCTCCTCCAGGAGCAGATCAACCCGCATTTCCTCTACAATACGCTCGATACGATTGTCTGGCTGATCGAGGGCGGAAAGTACGACGATGCCGAGGATATGATCATGTCGCTCTCGACTTTCTTCAAGCTGGTGCTCAGCCGCGGACGGGAGATTATCACGGTACGGGAGGAGGAACAGCACATCCTGAGCTATCTGCAGATCCAGCGGTACCGTTACAGCGATCTGCTTTCCTACGAGATTGCGATCGACCCGTCGCTGTATCCCTACGGGATTCCGAAAATGACGCTCCAGCCGCTTGTCGAGAATGCGCTTTATCATGGCATCAAGCACAGACGGTCGCTCGGCAGGCTGATCATCACGGGGGAGATGGAGGACGGGAATCAGATGTGCTTCAGGGTAAAGGATGATGGCGTCGGGATGAGCGGGGAGGAGCTTCGGAAGCTTCAAGAGGAGGTTACGAAGCCCAGCTCCCAGACCGAGAGCGGCTATGGTATGGCGAATGTCAGCGAGCGGATTCGCATGAATTATGGGAAGCCGTATGGCCTCAGCATCGATTCTGTCCAGGGAAAGGGGACGGTTGTGACGGTCCGGCTGCCGGCGCTCGAGGCCGGAAAGCCGGGAGAGGAGGCGTTCTCATGAAACAGAAGCGGACGTTTGCCGCCCTGCTGGCCATGATTTCCCTGTGCACTGCGCTTACGGGCTGCGCGTTCAGGCCGCAGTCGGTTGTGCGTCAGGCAGACACGGAACATGAGCCGGGCAGCAGCCAGATCATCGTGGGATACTCGCAGATCGGAAGCGAGTCCGCCTGGAGGACGGCGAACACGCAGTCCTTCCAGGAGACGTTCAGCCCGGAGAACGGATATTTTTTCCTGTTTGACAACGCACGGCAGAAGCAGGAGAACCAGATCAAGGCGATCCGGAGCTTCATCTCCCAGCAGGTGGACTACATTGTGTTCTCGCCGGTGACGGAGGATGGCTGGGACACCGTCCTGGGAGAGGCAAAGGATGCAGGTATTCCGGTCATCGTCTCCGACCGGTCGGTCGATGTGAAGGATGAGAGTCTATATACAGCCTGGGTTGGGGGTGACATGACCGCGGAGGGAGTCCGCGCAGGGAAATGGCTGGAGCAGGATCTTGAGAAGAGCGGCAGGGCGGATGCGGACATCAATCTCGTCGTGCTGCAGGGAACCGCCCGCTCCTCTGCTCAGGTCGGACGGTCAAAAGGCTTTGAGGAAGTCGCGAACAAGCATCCGAACTGGCACATTCTGGCGCGTCAGGATGCGGAGTTCACGACTGCGCGGGGCAAGGAGGTCATGGCGCATTATCTGAAAAGCTTCGACCGGATTGATGTTCTTGTATCGCAGAATGACGATATGACATTCGGGGCGATGGAGGCGATGGACGAGGCCGGCGTGACCTACGGAAAGGACGGCCAGGTGACGGTCATTTCCTTTGACTCCGTGAAGAAGGCGCTGGAGATGGTCCAGAACGGGAAGATCAACGCGGACATCGAGTGCAGTCCGCTGCTCGGACCATATGTGGACAGGCTGATCAGGAAGCTGGAGAAGGGGGAAGTCGTGCCGCGCTCTAATCCGGTCGACGAGAAGGTCTTCACGCAGGAGAATGTCGCCCGGTATCTGCCGGACCGGCGGTACTGAACGGCCGGCGGCGGGAATTGAGAATAGAAGCAAAAGAAGCATTAAAGAAGCGGAAGAGGGAAGTATGTGGAAAGTATTTCTGGCGGAAGATGAGCGCGTGGTGCGCGAGGGACTCAGGGACAATATCCCCTGGGAGCAGCACGGATTCGAGTTTGCAGGGGAAGCGGGAGACGGGGAGCTGGCGCTTGCAGGGATCCGGCGGACAAAACCGGATCTGCTGATCACAGACATCCGAATGCCGTTCATGGACGGGCTGACACTGTGCCACATGGCACATCAGGAGAATCCGAAGATCAAGGTGATCATCATCAGTGGCTATGATGACTTCGAATATGCGCGCCGGGCCATATCCGAGGGAGTGGACCGGTATCTGTCAAAGCCTGTCACCCGGAAGGTGATGGAGAGCGCGCTTGAGGAGGAGAGAAAGAAGCTTGAGCAGGAGCTGGAGCAGGAGAAGTATCTTCAGCAGTACCGCGCGGAGCGGCAGGAGTATGAGCAGTTCTACCGCCGTGTCTTCTTTGAGGATGTCTTCAAGGGCAGGCTTCCCTTCGAGGAGATGTACAACCAGGCAGGACGCCTCGGGCTGGAGCTGGACAGCCCGTGCTACAACCTGCTGTTCTTCAGTCTCAGTGACGGCATGGACCGCGCAAGAGAGGTGCTCAGCCAGTATTTTCTGAGATACACCCAGTTTTTCTATTTCCACTGGACGATCGACTCGTTCGGCGCGCTGATCCGGGGAGACCGGGAGGGGGTGGAAACCTGCACAAAGGCCGCGCTCGCCGAGATTGAGAGAGCCTGCACGGAGGGCGGTCCGGAAGGCTGGTGGTATGCCTGTGCGGGGCAGAGCGTGGAACGCTTCAGCCAGCTGAAGGACTGCTACCGGGATCTGAGCCGCATTTTCTCCCTCCGCTTCCTGAGCCCGGAGGAGCATATCCTGACGAGAGAGATGGCGGAAATGATGCTGGATGGAAGGGACAGCAGCCAGCTGGAAGCCATCGATGTCAACAAGGTGAATCCGGAGATTGTGCGTGGTTTTCTGGAGAAAGGCAGCCTGGACGAGGCGGAGGAGTTCGCACAGGCCTATATCTCGAGCGTGTCGGAGATCCTGTCCTCCCGTATATTCAGAGATTATCTGCTGTTAAATCTGCAGTTTACGGTCATCGCGTTCGTGGAGTCAATCGGGTTTGACCGAGATGAGCTGCCGGGGAGCAGTGCTGCGGAGCTGCGGACGCTCACGAGTCCGGAGGACATCTGCGCGTACACAAGGCGCCTTCTGGAGGGGGCCATCAGGCTGAAGCAGCAGCGGGAGACCGAGCGCAACGGCGGACTGATCGACCGGGCGAAGGCTTATGTGGCGGCGCATTATGCGGAGGAGAGTCTGTCGCTGAACGGCGCGGCCGGTGAGTGCGGCGTCAGCCCGAATTATTTCAGCGCGGTCTTCAGCCAGCAGATGAAGCAGACGTTCATCGAATATGTGACGGCGGCGCGGATGGAGAAGGCGAAGGAGCTGCTGCGGACGACCAACTTGCGCTCATCTCAGATCGCCCCGCAGATCGGGTACAGGGATGCACATTATTTCAGCTTTGTCTTCCGGAAGACGCAGGGGATGACACCGAGGGAGTACCGGCAGAGCAGCAGTCCCGTGGTCTGAATCTCTAAATCGCCCGGATGCTTTTCCCGGGCCGGAGGATCCACGGGACAGAGTCCGGAGGGCTGTATTGTCCGCTCATCGCGCGGATCAGAGTCCGGGCAGCGCCCTGCCCGGGCTCGTGCTTTTCATGCGCCATCGAGACGAGGCTGACGCCTCCTGCCTGGCTGAGGTAGCTTCCGTCGAATCCTCCAATGCTCAGGTCCTCCGGGACACGGATCCCGGCGGCGCGGCAGGCACGCCCGAGATGCCAGGCAATCAGATCATTCTGGCAGAGGATACCGGTCAGGCTGTGTGCCCGCCGCATCAGAAAGTGCTGAAGAACTGCCAGAAGGTGCCGCGGCTCCTTCTCCTCGATATCCGTGAAGATATCTCCGGTCAGCCAGAGGATATCCTCCGGAAGCGGGAGATACCCGGCCTCCTTCAGGGCACAGACAAAGCCGAAGTAGCGCTCCTGCCCGCGGGATGTGTCGGACAGGAAGATTCCTCCAAGCTGCCGGTGCCCGCATCTGAGAAAATGTCTGCACAGTGCCTGTCCCGCGCTTCTGTCATCTTCACGTACAGAAACGAGACCGGCGAGATTCGGGCAGACGCCCCCGATGACGGCAACCGCGGTCTTTCGGGCGGACAGGGCTCCGATCAGGTCTGCGTTCGGTGTCGGGAGGGCGCTGTGGCAGCACTCCAGAAGCAGGCCGCGCGGCGGATCCGCGCAGAGCCGCGTCAGAATTTCCCGTTCCTCCCGCAGGCTTCCGTGCGAGACGCAGACGGAGATGCTGTAGCGTGCGGCGCGCAGAACAGAGGACACATCGCTGATGAGGGATGGATAGGTGTAGGAGCTGTCAGAGGAAAGGAGCAGGACAACCTGGTTTTTCTCCGCCTCCGGAAGGAGGCCTGTCAGCGTGGTGCCGCTTCCCCTGCGGCTGACAATCAGTCCGTCCGCCTCCATCTGGCGGAGCGCCCGCAGAACCGTCTGGCGGCTGACGCCGTAGCGCTCCTGGATCTGCGCCTGCGTGAAGAATGCCGTTCCCTTCTTTAACAGATCCGGAATCTGTCCGCAGAGCGCGCCATACAACTCCTGATATTTCAGGTTTTTTCTGCAGCTGTTACCTGTATTTTGCATCATTTTTCACTTTTCCTTTGTGAAGGCAGCCCGGGAGACTTTCCCAAAACGGGAAGATTTTCAACACACACCGCGCTTATCATGAGAAATTATTCCCCTTTTGATCCGCTTTCTATCTTTTGACGAATGACCCTGCGTCTGTCTGACAGACACGGATCGTAAGAAAATACCCCTCTTTGAAGCAAATCTAAAAAAAACACCCGGTCCCGGACGGTTACCTGAAGAATATGTACTTTTATTGCCTCATCATAGCGCAAATATGTATTGTTAAACAAGCTGATTCTTATGAAAATTGACAGATTCATATTGAGAGAACGGGATATGTTTATATAATTGTACATGAAAGGGAGGACGGAGGGTGTTCTTCCAAAAACAACCAATTGTTTCACAGATGGAGGAAAAGTCATGAAAAAGTTACTTGCAATCGCAGTCATCGGAGCAGCTGCAATGGGAATGGCGATGACAGCCAACGCAGCAGACCTGATCAAGGTCGGGTATGCACAGGTCGGACACGAATCGGACTGGCGTACAGCCAACACAAAGAACTATCAGGATACCTTCACAGAGGACAATGGCTATTCTCTGGAGCTGGTTGACTGCGATAATGACCACGCAAAGCAGATCGAGGCAGTCCGCAACTTCATCCAGGAGGGACTGGACTACATCATCATCGCACCGATCCAGTCTGCAGGCTGGGACACCGTCCTTCAGGAAGCACAGGATGCCGGCATTCCGGTGATCATTGCTGACCGTGAGATCGACGCAGACGAGTCTCTGTACACCGCATGGGTCGGAACTGCTCCGCATGATGAGGGCGTGACGGCAGGAAAGTGGCTTGGCGAGCAGCTTGGCGACAAGGAAGCGAACATCCTTCAGATCGAGGGCTCTGTTGGTGCTTCTGCGGCAATCGGAAGAACAGAGGGCTTCCAGGAGGAAGCTGACAAGCATGACAACTGGAAGATCCTGGACAGCCAGTCCGGCGACTTCACACAGGACGGCGGCCAGCAGGTCATGGAGTCCTTCATCAAGAGCTATGAGGGCAAGTTCAATGTAGTTGTCTGCCAGAACGATAACGAAGCATACGGTGCAATGGATGCGATGGATGCGGCCGGCATCACCTACGGTGTAGACGGTGACGTGACACTCATTTCCTATGATGCAACCCACGACGGGCTTCAGTACACGCTGGATGGAAAGTTCAACCTCGATGTCGAGTGCAACCCGATCCAGGCACAGACTGTCTCCGATGTCATCCAGAAGATCCAGAACAAGGAAGACTATGAGAAGAAGACTCTGATCAAGGATGAGGCCTTCAACGCTCCTGGCATCAAGTCCGAGTTTGCAACAGAGATCACCAAGGACATCCTTGACAAGCGCGCATATTGATGAAAGCTTAAGCAGGCAGGGGCTTTGATCCAGCCGGCAGGAGGGGAGAAAACCTGAGAAGGCTTTTCTCCCCTTCTTTTTGAAGGCGGCTGCAGGCAGGACAGCAGGAGGAGTGGAATGGAAGACAATGTAATACTGACGATGAGAGGAATCTGCATGACATTTCCGGGCGTCAAGGCGCTCGACCATGTAGACTTCACGCTGCGAAAAGGGGAGATCATGGCGCTGATGGGTGAAAATGGCGCCGGGAAATCGACCCTGATCAAATGCCTGACAGGCGTCAACAAATATGAAGCGGGGGAGATTCATCTGGAAGGCATCAAGGGGGCGATTGTCAATAAGGACACGCTGGATGCCCAGAAGAAGGGGATCTCAACCGTGTACCAGGAGGTCAATCTCTGCCCGAATCTGTCGGTCGCGGA
This sequence comes from uncultured Lachnospiraceae bacterium, assembly GCA_902761585.1. GTDB lineage: Bacteria > Bacillota > Clostridia > Lachnospirales > Lachnospiraceae > Porcincola. The sequence continues at coordinate 139,893 of CACWKX010000002.1, read as the reverse complement.
GAATCTGTTTATCGGGCGGGAGCCGATGACGAAGTTCCACACAGTCGACCGCCGCGCGATGAACAAGCGGGCGGAGGAGTTGATGAAGAGTCTGAATCTTCCGGTCGATGTGCGCAGGAAGCTGGAGGATTATTCGATCGCGCTTCAGGAAATGGTCGCCATCGCCCGTGCGGTGGATATGGACTCGAAGGTGCTGATCCTGGATGAACCGACCTCCTCGCTCGATGACCAGGAGGTTGAGAAGCTGTTTACGATGATGCGTGCGCTGAAGAAAAAGGGCGTCGGCATCATCTTTGTCACGCATTTCCTGGAACAGGTCTATGAGGTCTGCGATTCTATCACGGTTCTCAGAAATGGACGACTTGTCGGTTCCTACCCGGTGGCGGAGCTGCCGAGGGTTCGTCTTGTTGCGGCGATGCTTGGTAAGGACTTCGATGACCTGGCCGCCATCAAGACGGACAGCACCGAGGACAAGTCGAAGGCCCCGGTTTATCTCGAGGCAAAGGGACTGAGTCATACCGGGACGATCAAGCCGTTTGATCTGACGATTCACAAGGGCGAGGTCATCGGCCTGACAGGACTTCTCGGGTCCGGGCGAAGCGAGATGGCCCGTGTCATCTACGGCGCAGACAGAGCCTCCACCGGAAGCATCAGCATCAATGGGAAGCCTTCAAAGATCAAGGCACCGATCGATTCGATGATGCTCGGCATGGGCATGCTTCCGGACGACCGGAAGGTCGAGGGAATCATCGGGGATCTTTCGGTCCGGGAGAATATCTGTCTTGCGATCCAGGCGAAGGCCGGGATCTTCAAAAAGATTCCGATGCAGAAACAGATTGAGATCGCGGACAAGTACATAAAGCTTCTCGAGATCAAGACGGCAAGCCGTGAGACGCTCGTCAAACAGCTGTCGGGCGGCAACCAGCAGAAGGTCATCCTGGCCCGATGGCTGGCGACAAACTGTGATTTCCTGATTCTGGACGAGCCGACGCGAGGCATCGACATCGGGACGAAGACGGAGATCCAGAAGCTGGTCATTCAGCTCGCGAAGGAAGGGAAGAGTCTGATATTCATTTCCTCGGAGATTGAGGAGATGCTTCGTACCTGCAACCGGATGGTTGTCCTGAGAGACGGGGCGAAGGTCGGAGAGATTGAAGGACGCGACATGAATCAGATGTCGGTCATGGATGCAATCGCAGGAGGTGCGGAGAAATGAGTAAACTGAAAGCACTGACGCACAGAAAACTGTTTCTGCCGATCGTCAGCATGATTCTGGTCATGCTGATCAACGTCATCTATGACACAGCGACCGGCAGCGCACCATTCTCGTTCTTCTACATCACGGTGAAGAACGGTGTTCTCTATGGAAGACTGATCGATGTCCTGAACCGCGGCAGCGAGATCGCGATTCTGGCCATCGGAATGACGATTGTCGTATCAGCGTCGGCCGGAACCGATATTTCCGTCGGCTCGGTCATGGCGCTCTATTCCGCGGTCTGCTGCGTGACGCTTGCAGGCTTCGGGGTCACAAACACCAGCACCTATGCCAGACCGCTGATTGTCGGCATCCTGCTCGGCATTCTGGTCTGTGTCCTGTGCGGCGCGATCAACGGATTCTTTGTCGCCTACCTGAACATTCAGCCCATGGTGGCCACGCTGATCCTCTGGTCGGCCGGCCGGGCGATCGGGCTTCTGCTCTGCAACAGCCAGTATGTCTATATCCGTGTTCCGTCCTTCCGTGTCATAGGCGGCTACATCGGTTTCCTTCCGACACCGATTCTGGTTGTCGCCATCTGCATCACGGTCATGACGCTGTTTCTGAAGTTCACGGCGCTCGGAACCTATGTGCAGTCTGTCGGGATCAACAAGAAGGCGGCGCGGATTGCCGGCTTCAATTCGGCGCGGATCATCTTTCTGGCCTATGTCATCTGCGGTCTGTGCGCGGGGCTTGCGGGGATGGTTGCGACCTCCCGCATCTACTCGGCTGACACGAACAACATCGGTCTGAACATGGAGCTGGATGCCATCCTTTCTGTCGCACTTGGCGGAAACAGTCTGGCCGGCGGCAAGTTCTCACTGGCAGGTTCCCTGATCGGAGCCTACACCATCCAGGCCATCACGACGACCATGTACGCGCTCGGTGTGGACCCGGCGCAGGCACCGGTCTTCAAGGCAGTCGTGGTTCTGATCATCGTTGTCATCCAGGCGCAGCCGGTGAAGGATTTCTTCGCGGCGCGCGCGGCAAGAAAAGCAGTGAAGGAGGCGGCATAACATGAATAAGAAGAGAAGCGTCAACGTGCTGCTTCTGATCACGATCCTGCTGTTCGTCGTGATGTACATGGCAGGTATTGTCATCTACGGAAGCAAAGGCTTTACTCATTTTCAGACATTTCTGAATATCCTGATCAACAACGCAGGTCTGATCTGCGTGACCTGCGGCATGACCTGTGTCATGCTGACCGGCGGGATCGACATCTCCGTCGGTTCCCTGGTCGCGATGGACTGCATGATCATCGCAGTCGGTGTGACCCGCTGGATGTGGCCGGCATGGGCGCTGATTCTGTTTATCCTGGCAGTGGGTGTTTTGTTCGGGCTTGTGCAGGGATTCTGCATCGCGTACCTGGAGATTCAGCCGTTCATCATCACGATGGCCGGTATGTTCTTCGCAAGAGGGATGACGGCCGTTCTGGATGTCCATCAGATCTCTGTCACGGATGAGACGTTCACGAAGCTGTCCAGCCTGAAAATTACTCTTCCGTTCGGCGGATATACAAACCCGAAGGGAATGTACGTGGCTCCATTTATCCGGATTTCCGTGATCATCGCGCTGATTGTTGTTCTGCTGACCGGCTTTATGCTGCGCAAGACACGCTTCGGACGCAGTCTGTATGCGGTCGGCGGAAACCAGGTCAGCGCGACCCTGATGGGGCTGGATGTCAAGAAGACGCAGCTTCGGGCGTACATGCTCTCCAGTGTGTTGACAAGCATCGGCGGCTTCTGCTACGTTCTGAACACGATGTGCGGCACCACAACGCAGGCAGTTGGCATGGAAATGAGCGCCATATCCTCCGCAGTCATCGGCGGGACGCTTCTGACAGGTGGTGTCGGGACGATCATCGGTTCCGTCTTCGGCGTGCTGATCAACGGAACGATCTCATCCCTTGTCAAATTCAATGGACATCTGCTCGCCTCATGGGCGAACATCGTGACAGCCTTTCTGCTGATGCTCTTCATCGTGCTGCAGGCTGTGTTTGCAAAGATCCGTGAGATGCAGAAAAAGTAAGGGAGGCGGAAGAATGGAACGTGCGGTGAACGATCACAAGGAACGGATATGTATCATCGGAGGCGGGCCGGCAGGTGTCGCGGCCGCCATGTATCTCCAGAAGAAGGGATATCACCAGGTCGAGATCTACGAGAAGCTGGATAAGGTCGGCGGCAAGGCCTGGTCGCCCAGGTTCGAGGTGAACGGCGAAAGCCGCGCCTATGAGATGGGCGCGATCATGGGTGCGAAGACCTACTACGCTGTACATGAGCTGGAGCGGTTTGCGGGAATCGATCACGACGGCCCTGAGATGCGCCGGATGTACAGGAATGCGGACGGGCAGGAAATCTTCCCGTTTGACCCTCAGAAGGAATTTTCCCTAGGCAAGCTAGCCGGGCTCCTGCGGATGAAGAGCCAGATGAAGAAGCTCGTGAAGATCATGGACACGAAGTACAAGGGCTATGATCTGTATGGCCATGTCGGCGTGGCGAAGGGGCGGTATTCCGGTCTTTCCAAGGAAGAAAGCCGGGCACTCCACAGGGTCAGCGGTGTGAACCCGAACCTGAAGGACCTGGCGCTTCCTTTTGACGAATTCTGCAGAAAGAACGGGGTCGAGGATGTCCAGAAGATCTGGATTGCACCCTTTACCTCCTTCGGATATGGGTTCTTCGATGAAATCCCGGCTGCCTATGTCATGAAGTATCTCGATACGACGACGGCCATCGAGTTCATCGCAATGCGGCTCTGGACCTGGAAGGACGGGACCCAGAGCATCTACGAGGCGGTTAACAGAAAGCTGGAGAACCCGGTTCACCTGAACACGGAGGTCGTGAAGGTGGAGCGTCCGGATGACGGAAGGGTTTATGTGACGGTGCGCCAGGGTGGAACTGAACGGACGGAGACCTTTGACAAGCTGATCATCACGACCCCGCTCGATCGTTTCCTGACCTATGCGGACGCGGACGAGGACGAGCACAGACTGTTTACAAAGATCCGGCATGAGGAGTATGTCGACTTCCTCGCGACGTTCAGGCCAAATGACGGCCCGACGATTTCCGGCTATATTTTCGACAACATGACGCCTGAACGGAGAGGCCATGCGATGGTATACTATCATCGGTGGAAGGATCTGACCGACAACTGCCCGTGCTCGGTGTATGCGCTTCGGAATCATGCCGGAGACGAGGATGTGCCGTATGACGAGACGATCCGGAAGATGACGGACGATATGGCGATCTGCGGGTTCCCTGTGCAGAAACGGCTGCTTGAGCAGGAGACCTACTACTGCCCGCATGTAACGCCTGAGGATTACGCAGCCGGCTGGTATGACAGGCTGGACGCGCTGCAGGGCAGACGCGGGACGTACTATGCGGGGGAGATTCTCTCCTTCGGCGATATGGAGGATACTTGCGCATCCTCACGCGACATCGTCGGCAGATTCTTCTGACTGAATGCCGGATGCCCTTGGCTTTGCGGTGCTGTGAGACGGTGGGACGGCACCGCCGGTGGGATTTCTGACTGAATGCCGGATGCCCCTGGCTTTGCAGTGCTGTGAGGCGGTGGGACGGCGCCGCCGGGGGAGGTCCTGACTGGAAAAAAGGCCTCGAGCTTTGTGGAAGGGCATATGAGCGTCTGAGTGAGATGTGTGGAAAAGGAGTGTACAGATATGATCAGCGATGATCCGAAGAACAAAGAGCGGATGGCGGCATGGAAGGTCGGCGATCCGATGATCAACGAGCACGATTTCTGGCCGGATGAGGATGGGAAGCCCGTCGACAAGGAGAAGGAGAAGATGATCCTGAAGCTTGCGACCATCATCACCGACCGCTATGCCAAAAAATTCACCCATACGTTGAATACAAAGGATCCGGAGTACTGGATGCTGGACAGAATCCTGACAAAGGAGGAAGCCAGTTTCCTTCTGTCATTTAAAAAGACCCGGGTTCCGTATTCGGTCGATCAGCTCGCGAAGATGAACCACATGACGAACGGGGCGGCGAAGGAGATGTGCATTCACCTCTGCGTCTACGGCTTTCTGGAGTCCGTCCGCCGCAAGGAGGAGCCCCATGAGAAGATGTACGATCTGCCGATCTTTGTGCCGGGCATCGCGGAGTTCATGATGATGAACGAACAGCTGACGACGGAGCACCCGGAGCTGGCGACGTTCTTCAATCTGATGACCCAGCTGCCGCTCGGCGGAATCACCCAGATGGTGCCGCCAGGAGGCGCCGGGATCGGGATGCATGTCATCCCGGTGGAGGAGGCTATCCAGGCGGACAATCAGTCTGTGTCCGTCGAGTTCATTTCTCACTGGTTGAAAAAGTATGATAAGCTTTCCGTCGGCATCTGCACCTGCAGAAAGCAGCAGCGGATGCGCGGTGAGGGCAGCGGAGAGATCGAGGGCGAGTACTGCATCGGCCTCGGCGACCTGGCGGAGTACTGCGTCGACCGTCACATGGGGCGGTACATCACGTACGACGAGGCGATGGAGATCGTACAGCGGGCGGAACGCAAGGGCTATGTCCACCAGATCACGAACATCGATGGCTCTGACAAGATTGTTGGTTTGTGCAACTGCGCCCCGGGCGTCTGCAACGCGATCCGGACCTCGCAGCTGTACAACACCCCGAACATGTCCGCATCCGCATACCGCGCGCATGTCGACAAGACTAAATGCGTCGCCTGCGGCAAATGCGTGGAGGTCTGTCCGGTCGGCGCCGCAAAGCTTGGTCAGAAGCTCTGCACAAAGCACGGGGAGGTTACCTATCCGGTGACGGAGCTCCCGGATGCAAAGAGCTGGGGACCGGAGCACTGGAACTATAACTACCGGGAAACCTCGAAGATCAACTGCTATGATACAGGAACGTCACCCTGCAAGACAGCCTGTCCGGTGCATCTTTCCGTTCAGGGCTACATCAAAATGGCCGCAGAGGGGCGATATCTGGATGCGCTGAAGCTGATCAAGCAGGACAATCCGTTCCCGGCGGTGTGCGGGTCTGTCTGCAACAGACGCTGCGAGGACCGCTGCACGAGAGGCACCATCGACCAGCCGCTGGCGATCGATGAGATCAAGAAGTTCCTGGCAGCACAGGAGCTGAAGGCGGAGAGTCGCTATGTTCCGCTGTGCGAAAACGGCGAGGGCAAGTTCTTCCCGCAGAAGGTCGCCGTGATCGGGGCAGGTCCGGCAGGAATGTCGGCTGCCTACTTCCTCAGAAGGGAAGGCTATCCGGTCACTGTCTTTGAGAAGGAGAAGGCGCCGGGCGGTATGCTGACCTATGGCATTCCGAGCTTCCGTCTGGAGAAGGATGTGCTGGACGCGGAGATTGATGTCCTGCGTCAGATGGGCGTAGAGTTTGAGTGTGGTGTGGAAGTCGGAAAGGATACGACGATCCAGAAACTCCGGGAGGAGGGCTACAAGGCATTCTTCCTCGCCATCGGGATGCAGGGCGGCAGAAAAACCGGTGTGCCGGGTGAGGACGCGGAAGGCGTCGAGACCGGCGTTGATTTCCTCAGAAGAATCAACCACGACCATTCCATCCGCCTGTCGGGGCGCACGGTGGTCATCGGCGGCGGCAATGTCGCGGTCGATGTCGCACGCACGGCTGTCCGCGCCGGCTCTGACAAGGTGACGATGCTCTGTCTGGAGGCGCCGGATGAGATGCGGGCATCCAGGGAGGAAGTCGAGGAGGCCAGATCGGAAGGCATCGATGTGAAGAACAGCTGGGGACCGAAGGAGATCCTGACGAAGGACGGAAAGGTCTGCGGCATCACGTTCAAAAAGTGCACAGCTGTCTTTGACAGCCAGAAGCATTTCAATCCGTCCTATGACGAGAATGAGACCATCACACTCGAGTGCGAGAATGTGCTGCTCTCAATCGGTCAGTCGGTGATCTGGGGGGATCTGCTGAAGGGCACCAGGGTTGAGCTGAACGGAAATGGAACCGCAAAGGCGGACAGGGTGACGCTTCAGACGGCGGAGCCGGATATCTTTGTGGGCGGCGACGTGTACCACGGTGCGCGGTTTGCGATCGACGCGATCGCGGACGGCCGCGAGGGGATGGTATCCATCAACCGGTTTGTCCACCCGGGACAGTCTCTTACAATCAACCGCGACCTGCGGACGTTCATCGAGCTTGACCGGGACGATATCGAGGTGGAAGGCTTCGACAATGCGAAGCGCCAGATTCCGGGGCACAAGGCCGGCATTGCGACGCAGACCTTCGAGGATCTGAGGATTCCGCTTACGGAAGAGCAGGTGAAGACAGAGGCGGCAAGATGCCTCGGATGCGGGGCAACGACCGTTGACGACAATCGCTGCATCGGCTGCGGTCTGTGCACGACAAAGTGCAACTTCGACGCGATTCATCTGACGAGGGATGTGCCGGAAGCCTCCGATATGTACAAGGCCGAGCAGAAGTTTGGGCAGATTGGAAAGTATGCCATCTCAAGAGGCGTGAAGATCGTCCGCTCGAAGCTTGGAAAGGATTAAATGGATTAAATAACAGAAAGACGCCCGTTCTGCCTTCCGGCAGGGCGGGCGTCTTAGTATTATTGAAGATGGCTTCTGAGGATAGCTGCTTCTGAGGACAGTTTCTGAAGATACGCTGGCCCGTTAGACTCAGCTGCGGAGCTGAAGCTGCGCCTTCAGCCAGCCTGTCCACTGGTCAAAGCCTTCGCCGGTCTTCGCAGAGAGGAAGAAGACCTTTGCGTCCGGGTTCAGAGCGTGGATCCGTGCTTTCACGGCCTCATCGTCAAAAGCGAAGAACTTCTTTGTGTCGATTTTATTGATCAGGACAACCTGACAGACCTGGAACATCAGCGGATACTTGAGGGGCTTGTCATCGCCCTCGGGAACGGAGAGAATCTCAACGTTGACGCTGGCGCCGGTGTCATTCTCTGCCGGGCAGACGAGATTCCCGACATTCTCCAGAAAAATCAGATCGAAATCCTTCGATGAAAATTCGGAAAGTGCCTGCCTGGTCATGGCGGCATCCATGGCGCATTCGCCGCCGGTGTGGACCTGGATGGCAGGAATGTCTTCACGCTCCATCTTCTCGGCATCGATGGCATAGTCGATATCCGCTTCCATGACGCCGATCCGATACTGCCTTTTCAGCTCACGGATGGTGCGGAGCAGGACGGATGTCTTTCCGGCACCCGGGGATGCCATGATATTGACCAGAAAGGTCTGATCGGCCTGATTCTGCCGGCGGATTTCGTCCGCAATTCTGTTGTTTTCATCGAAGATGCCCGTATGGACATCAATTACACGAACCTTGCTCATGACTGTCTTGTCCCTTCTTTCTGTTTCTGTATCTGACCGGACAGCCAGCTGCAGAAGGCCTCAAAGCCTTCTCCGGCCGCAGCGCTGACAGGGAAGACCGGAACGGATGGCTTCCTGAGATGGATGTTTGCCTTCACCTGATCCAGGCTGAAGTCGAAGCACTCCATCGCATCGATCTTGTTGATCAGAACCGCGTCTGCCTTCTCAAACATCAGCGGATATTTCAGCGGCTTGTCGTCTCCCTCCGGAACGGACAGGATGACAACGTTGAGATCCGCGCCGGTATCGAACTCTGCCGGGCAGACTAGGTTGCCGACGTTCTCGAGAAAAACAAGATCGAGCTTCTCCGACCCGATCGCGGAAAGACCCTGGCGCGACATGTCCGCGTCAAGATGGCACATGCCGCCTGTATGGATCTGGATCGCGTCAACGCCGGACGCGGCAATCGTCCTCGCATCGACATCACTGTCGATGTCCGCCTCCATGACCCCGATCCGGAAACGATCCTTCATCCTTGCGATGATCTGCTTCAGGCTTGAAGTCTTCCCGGAACCGGGGGAGGACATGAGATTCACGTAGTAGGTTCCCTGCTGTTTCATTTCTTCGCGGAGCCTGTCCGCGTCCTTGTCATTGTCAGCGAGAAGACTCTCCTTCGCCTCGATGATCTTTACTTTATCCATCTGTGAAACTCCTTCGATTCGTTCTCTGAATGATCTGCCTGCTTCCGGGATTCTGAACCGGACTCAGCTGTCCGCCTCGATCTGCTTGATGATGTATTCGTTCCCCTGGACAAGGACGGTGTCCCAGCTTCCGCAGTGCGGGCACTGCCGGCCGCTCTGGACGGTGCTGTAGCGCTGCCCGCAGCTTTTGCACAGCGTGACGGCAGGAATCTGCTCATAGAGGAGGCGGCTGCCCTTCAGAAGGCTGCTTTTGTCGGAGACCCAGCCCCAGAGATCGGACATGTAGTCGAAGATGACGCCGGTCACCTCCCCGATCTGGAGCGTGACGCTCCCGATATGGCAGATGTCATTCTGCGCCGCAATTTTTTCAACCTCGTCCGCCACGTGGTAGACGATTCCCATTTCATGCATATCCGGATTCTCCTGCTTGCCGGGACTTTTACCCGAGATGTTTTGCTGCACGAAGACCTGCCGTGCAGACACGCTGATATATTACCACACAGAAAGAATGCAGGGCAAATGCTGCAGCCTGTTTGTTCAGCGTTTGTTTAAATCCACTCTTCCTTGACCTGTACAGTTGTGCTATGATATCCGGGATTATGCAGTGAAGGAGGTTTGCGCCATGAGTAAGATGGGAAAGAAAAACAAGGACAGCAGGGAAGCGGAGGCGAAGAAGGTCAAGCAGCAGCTTGCAGCCCTGAAGAGACGCCAGGCGGCGAAGAAGAGCAAGTGATGACAAGGCGCAGGAGGCAGGATTGCTCCTGTGCCTTTCCTTTCCCGGAGAGCGGAGAATCACGGCAGTCAGCTCTGTCAGAATGACTCTGCCTGGCAGAAGCAATCAAGGCAGGCTGCGTGCGCGGCGCAGGCGAAATCCGGAATGACGGGAGAGTTGGGATGGACACGCCGGAGGATGGAAGACAGGAATCATAGCGGATGAATATACTGAATCTTGAACATATCACGAAAAACTACGGGACGCATCAGCTGTTCACGGACTTGTCCCTGGGCGTCAGCAGCGGTGACCGGATCGGCCTGATCGGCGTCAATGGGACAGGAAAGTCCACTTTGCTGAAGATCGCGGCAGGCATTCTGGAGCCGGATGAGGGAACCGTGGTCAAGGGCAGGGATGTCAGTATCTCCTATCTGGCACAGACGCCTGACTTCGGAACAGATCGGTCTCCCTACGAAGCGGTGATGCATGGCAGGCGTCCGGGGACAGAAGAGGAAGCTCAGGCGCGCGCCATGCTGAACCGGCTCGGAATCACGGACCACACGGCAGAACTGTCCAGTCTTTCAGGCGGGCAGCGGAAGCGGATCGCACTGGCGCAGACGCTTCTGTCGCCCGCTGAGGTGCTGATTCTGGACGAGCCGACCAACCACCTCGACCAGGAGATGATCCTCTTCCTGGAGGATGCCATCCGGCGCTTCAAGGGCGAGCTGCTGCTGGTTACACACGACCGGTACTTTCTGGACCGTGTGACAAACCGGATTGCGGAGCTGGACCGGGGCAGGCTGTATATCGTGGACGGCGGCTACGAAATCTGGCTTGAGCGCAAGCAGGAGCGGGATCAGGCAGAAGTCCGGGCGGAGGATAAACGGCAGAACCTGCTGCGGACGGAGCTGGCCTGGATCCGGCGGGGGGCACAGGCACGCTCCACCAAGCAGCAGGCGCGGATTGATCGTTTTGAGGATCTTCGCGAGGCATCCAGGGAAGCGCGGGCACGGATGGAGAAGAGTACGCTGACGGTCAGCTCCATATCCACACGCCTTGGGAAGAAGACGGTCGAGCTGGAGGATATCTCGAAAGCCTACGGGGACCGGGTACTGTTTTCCCATTTCACCTACCGGTTTCTGCGGGATGACCGGGTCGGCTTCATCGGGAGAAATGGATGCGGAAAGTCGACCATCATGAATGTGATTGCGGGGCTCATTCAGCCGGATACCGGTACGGTGACGGTCGGGGAGACGGTGAAGATCGGCTATTTCCGTCAGGAGTCCGTGGAAATGGATCCGGAGGAGACGGTTCTGGGCTGTGTGAAGGCGGTCGGAGAATACGTCCGGACGACGGACGGGCTGATCACAGCCTCCCAGATGTGTGAGAAGTTCCTGTTTGACAAGAAGATGCAGTGGGCGAAGATCGGAAATCTCTCCGGCGGGGAACGGCGGCGGCTCCAGCTGCTTCTGGTTCTGATGAGCCAGCCCAATGTGCTGCTGCTCGATGAGCCGACGAACGATCTCGACATCGAGACGCTGGAGATTTTCGAGGATTACCTCGACCGTTTCCTTGGCATCATCATCGTGGTCTCGCATGACCGGTATTTCCTCGACCGGGTTGTGAACCGGATCTTTGCGTTCGAGGATGGAAAGCTTGTCCAGTATGAGGGCGGGTTTACGGATTACTATGACAAGCGGCAGGCGCGGAGCGGGGATGGCGGACAGGAAACAGGACGGAAGCCGACTCCGACAGGCGCAGTGCAGGAGCTGACCGGGGCACAGGCCTATGCGCAGCAGAAGGCACAGAGCCGCCAGAATCAGAAGCGCCGGATGACCTACAGGGAGCAGCAGGAATACGACCATATCGATGAGGAGATCGCTGCTCTTGAGGAGAAGCTTGAGGAGCTGGACCGGCAGATTGGGGAGTGTGCCACGCAGTACACAAAGCTGGAGGAGCTGACGGCAGAGCGGCAGAAGACAGCGGAGGAGCTGTCAGCGAAGGAGGACCGCTGGCTGGAGCTCCAGGAGCTTGCAGAGGAGATCGCGGAAGCTTCCGGAAAGGAATGACCGGGAGAATATGTGCCGCCGGGCGAAGGCGGAGGAGTGAGAATCTTATGGAAAATCTGATCTTCAGTATCAATGCAACGCTGCCGATCTTTCTGCTGATGGTTCTGGGATACGTGCTGTCCCTCCTGAAGCTGGTCAGCAGGGATTTCGCAAAGCAGCTGAATTCATTTGTCTTCAAAATTGCGCTGCCCTTTGAACTATTTGTGGATATGGCGGGGCAGGACTTTGCCTCCGCGTGGAACGGGAAATTTGTCCTGTTCTGTCTGGCTGCCACCTTTCTTTCGATCTGCCTGGCTGCCCTCATTTCGCGGATTGTTCTGCGGAATGACCGGGCGGAGCGGGGCGAGTTTATACAGGTGGCCTACCGCTCCAGCGCGGCGATTCTCGGGGTGGCATTCATCCAGAACATCTACGGGGAAGGCCATACGGCGATGGCGGCGCTGATGATGATCGGATCGGTTCCGCTGTACAACATCTTTGCGGTGATTGTGCTGATGACCACCGCTCAGAACGCGCAGCCGCAGAGCGCAGACAGGCAGTCCCTTGTGAGAAAGACAGTGCTGGGGATCGTCACAAACCCGATCCTGCTTGGTATCTTCATCGGGTTCGCCTGGTCACTTCTCAGACTGCCGCTCCCGGGAATTCCGAAAAAGGTCATCTCGGATGTCGGGAAAATGGCGACACCGCTGGGGCTGATTGCGATGGGAGCGATGTTCGACCCAGCGGCAGCCAGAAAGAAGGCGGGGCCGGCGATCGCGGCCTCCCTGATGAAGCTTCTGGTGCTGGAGGCAGTCTTTCTGCCTGCTGCCGTTGCCTTCGGGTTCCGGGGACAGCAGCTTGTGGCTTTGACGGTAATGCTCGGGTCTGCCTCGACGGTTGCCTGCTACGTGATGGCGACGAGTATGGGACATGAGGGAACCCTGACATCCAGTACAGTTATGATGACAACAGCGGGCTGTTCGTTCTCGCTGGCACTGTGGCTGTATATTTTGAAGAGTCTGGCACTGATCTGAGACAAGACAAAACCGCACTGGATGCAGCGCAGAGGAACAGGTAAAGTATATACATGTGCGAACACTTATGCTGGATAGAAAAAATTTCGGAATATCCTGCAATTACATAATGTTTTGTTGACAAACAGAGTAAGTGTGAGTAATATTGTTTTTGACGAGGGCGCCGGACAGATAAGAGTCAGGCGCCTTTCTGCATAAATATGCAGAAATTGCGGTGCCGGATAACAGGGGGTCAGCCCGCAGCTCTCTTGTTGCCCTGACTGGTTTTGAAAGAGGAGGTTTCGCAATGAAAAAAACAGTAGCTTGTGCAGCGGCAGTTCTGATGAGTGCAGTGATGTGCGTGCCCGCAATGGCAGGTGAAACGGAGGCAGCTGCGCCTTCCGGGAAAAAGTATGTCATTGCTACCGACACGGTTTTCAAGCCGTTTGAGTACACGGATGACAAGGGAGATTTTGTCGGGATTGATGTGGACATTCTCGCGGCGATTGCAAAAGATCAGGGCTTTGATTATGAGTTGAAGAGCCTTGGCTGGGATTCCGCGATCGCGGCCTGCCAGGCCGGGCAGGCGGACGGTATGATCGCCGGCGCATCCATCACAGATGAGAGAAAGAAGAGCGGATGGATGTTCTCTGACGGATACTTTAACGCCACGCAGTCTCTGACAGTGAAGGAAGACTCTGATCTTGCAGGCTTTGACGATCTGAAGGGAAAGACGGTCGGTGTCAAGACGGGTACGCAGGGGGCGTCCTATGCGGAAAGCCTGAAGGAACAGTATGGCTTCTCCATTACCTATTTTGAGGATTCGCCGACCATGTATCAGGCTGTCCTTGGCGGACAGGTGGTCGGCTGCTTTGAGGATACGCCGATTATGCTGACCTCCATCAAGGAAGGAAAGCTTGCGCTGAAGGTCCTCGACAATACGCAGAATGAAGGCTCTCCTTATGGGTTTGCGGTCTTCAACAAGGATGAGCAGGCGCTTGTCGATCTGTTCAACGCCGGGCTGAAGGACATCAAGGCTGACGGTACATATGCAGAGATCATAACGAAGTATCTCGGCGCGGACGCGGTTCCTTCTGAGACAGAGGCAGATACAGAGGTTTCAACGGAAGCAGAGTGATGCAGCAGGAGCATCCCGAAGCAACCTGACATGTGAATCGGGCTGCCGGCTTAGAAGACCGGCGGCCTTTTCAGAGGGAACCGGACATCCATACAGCCGTCCGCACATCTGCATGCAGATCTGTGCACTGGTGTGGCGGATGACACCGCATGACCCGACAAAAAAGGGGCTGCCTGACTGGTGTCTGTGCTGATAAGACAGGAAGGATACGACTGATGGCTTATATACTCAGTAACTATGGCAGTCTTCTGCTGAGGGCGATGGGACAGACGCTGCTTCTGGCATTGTCCGGCCTGTTTTTTGCATCGATCATCGGCCTGATTTTCGGTCTGCTCGCAGTGGTACACAACAAGGCCTGTAATGTGATCGAGACAGTGTTCGTGGATGTCATCCGTGGCGTTCCGATGATTGTTCTTGCTTATTTCGTCTACTTTGGCATTCCTTATTTCCTGAACAATATGATGGGACAGAATGTGACGCTCAGCGCGTTGACGGCAGGCACGATCTGCCTGTCGCTGAACTGCGGCGCTTACATGGCGGAGATTATCCGCGCGGGCATCCAGTCGGTGGACCCGGGGCAGATGGAGGCAGCCCGCTCGCTGGGGCTGCCTTATGGAAAGGCGATGCGCAAGGTTGTGATGCCACAGGCGATCCGGACAATGATCCCGACGATCATCAACCAGTTCATCATCACACTGAAGGATACGTCGATCCTTTCCGTGATCGGTTTCCCAGAGCTGGTCAATTCGGCAAAGAATGTTGTTGCCAATACGTTCAGGTCTTTCCAGACATGGTTTATCGTCGCGGTGATGTACCTGATTATCATCCTTGCCCTGTCGAAGGCGGCAAAGGTCATCGAGAGGAGGCTTAACCGTGGCAGAAAAGCAGTCTGAGGGAAATGTCAAGATTCATGTTTCCCATTTGAGCAAGTCCTTCGGGAAGCTGGAGGTGCTGAAGGACATTTCAGTCGATGTTCACGAGGGGGAGGTCGTTGTCGTGATCGGTCCGTCGGGATCCGGCAAGTCGACATTTCTCAGATGTCTGAACCGGCTGGAGACGGCTACCGGCGGAGAGATTACAGTGGATGGAGAGAATATCCTGGACAGACGGACCGATATCAATCATGTCCGCCAGAATATCGGGATGGTGTTCCAGCATTTCAATCTCTTTCCGCACATGGACGTTCTGAAGAACCTGATGATGGCACCGCTGGAGCTGAAAAAGGACGACAAGGAGCGGATGGAACAGACCGCCATGCAGATGCTGAAAAAAGTCGGCATGGACGAGAAGGCACACGCCTACCCGGATCAGCTCTCCGGCGGACAGCAGCAGCGAGTTGCGATTGCACGGGCTCTCTGCATGCACCCGGACATCATGCTCTTTGATGAGCCGACGTCCGCGCTTGATCCGGAGATGGTCGGAGAGGTGCTCGAGGTCATGAAGGAGCTGGCCTCCGAGGGTATGACCATGGTGGTGGTCACTCATGAAATGGGCTTTGCAAGGGAGGTCGGAGATCGGCTGCTGTTCATGGATGGCGGTTATATTGTCGAGCAGGGAGACCCGCGCGAAGTGCTGTCCAACCCGCAGGAGAAGCGGACGAAGGATTTCCTGAGCAAGGTTCTGTGAAGCTGGCAATATGACCGGTAAAACGGCATCAAAGGCACCGAATATTGACAATTCCTTAATAGTATTGTAACATATCGAGTGAATTCGATTAAGGAGGGTCAGTATGAAAATGCTTCATTACAGGTGCCGCCGTGTCAGAACGCTGACTGCCGCAGTCCTGATGGCAATGACGCTGGCCGGTCTGCCGGAATGGCCCGCTCTCAATCAGACGCAGGTCACCTTTGCGGCAGCGGCTGAGAATCAAAAAACCTCGAAGAAGACTTCACGGAAAAAGACGACGAAAAAGAAGTCGGCAAAAAAGAAAACAAAGACCTCAAAAAGCAACAAAAAGAAAAATACCAGAAAAAGTACGAAAGCAAAAAGCTCAAAAAAGAGTTCCAAGAAGAAATCTGTCTCGAAAAAGAAGGCTGCATCAACGAAGAAGGAAGCAGCAAAGAAGACAGCCGCTGCCCGGCAGGGATTTGTGAAGATCGGATCCGGATGGTACTACTACGGCGAAGATCACAGAATGATGACCGGCTGGATTCATGTCGGCGGACGGAAGTATTATGGAAGAACGTCAGGGAGCCGGAAGGGCAGTCTTCTGACCGGCTGGCAGACGATTGGCGGGAAAGAGTACTACTTCTCTGAGACGGGCGGAGCAGGAGCAATTGGACGGGCGTATGCCGGATGCACGAAGAAGGTCAATGGCATATCCTGTGTCTTCAACCAGGAGGGTGTTTTCACCGGGTGTAGGTATGCCGGAGGAACCGGCAGCTTTGTGAGCCGCATCGGGGAGATGGCCAGGCACAATCAGAGAAAGAATAATATTCTGGCAACGGTCACTGTGGCCCAGGCGATCCTGGAGACAGGCTATGGTTCCGTGAAGCCACACAACAATCTCTTTGGCATCTACGGAGGACGTTACAGCAGTGAAGCGGAGAGCCTGGAAGGATACAATGCCTACATCCGGAGGTATTTCCCGAGTCTGATCGGATGCCGGAACTATTACACATATGCCAGCCGGATCGGGAACGGCGGATATGCGCAGGCAGGCGGATATACATCTGCACTGCTGCAGATCATCAGTCAGAATGGCCTGACAAAATATGCAAAGTAATGGAAAACTGGAAAGGCTGCCGGATGTGTCCTCCCGGCGGCAGAAAGCGGCATCCCGCGTCGGGCGGGATGCCGCTTTTTGGGGAAGCGATGAGCCGGGAACCATGATGCAAGCCTGGTTGTATATCATGACACCTGGGCAGAACATTGAAAGAGACGCTGCGCTGGCATCGGACAAAATCAGGCGTCTGAGCGGGCAAACTGATTCTTCATCAGATTGCTCGTCTCATCGAGTACCTGCAAGAGCGTGTCCGAAGCAGCTTTGCTGGCGAGCTCTGCGACAGCCGCATTCGCTTTCTCCTGGACGCTCCGGATCATTTCCGGATCGCCGAGAACACGCAGCTCGTCGTCGGTTGTATTGATGATCCGGTTTGCCTTTGACTGAACAAGGAGCTGGTATCGCTCGATATGATTCTGGTTTTTCCTGAAACCGGCATCTGAGAGTGCGGCGATCAGGCGGGAGGTCCAGTAGAAATTGTCGGTGGAGACCTTGCCGGTCGTGTTTGACAGATAATCCGGGAAGCGGTCCACCTGCGGATACAGCGGGATCATCGCGTTGAAGGCATTGGATGCAAATGCCACCCACTCGATGGCGCGGCTGCCCTCCGGCATATAGGGGCGGATCTGGATAAAACCGAGAAAATCATTCCGGTTGATGCCGATTGAACGGTAGGCGCCGGCAAGCGACTTATCCCCATAGCTCTTGTACGGATCGTAGGGAGTTCCCTGAAAATGGGAGCTCAGTACATACTTCACATCCTCCGGGGTGATCTTTTTCTCCGGGACCAGGCACCACGGGAGATCATCTGACTCGGGTTTGTAATCGGCATCCGGACCGTCCCAGACGAAGTCGGTCGGATTGAAGTAGCGCAGCATGAACCAGGCACGGGGCGTGTTGTAGACATGGTCGGCATCATCGTGGCTGCCAAAGGCTGCGCGCGGGTCGAATTCGGAGAGAGCCTGGTCTGATTCATCGTCCTCACTGTCCGTGTCCGAATCGTCATCAAATCCACGGCGGAAGTCAATCACATCGCTGGCAGTATTGTCCGGATCCTCATCGTCCTCCTCAAGCTCCAGCTCGTCATTGAAATACTGGGTGAGGTCGAGGTGGTACCGTTCCACGAATTCCAGAAGATCACTGGAGCACATAAAGTCCGCCTGCTCTCCGAGTGCATCCTCGAAATCAAACTCGTCAATCCCTTGCTGGTTCGGCATGACGACGTAGCTGTCGTCCGGCACACGCCTTGCCATCCAGTGGTGACCGCCGATGGTCTCGAGCCACCAGATCTCATCTTTATCTGAAAATGCAATTCCGTTCATCTCATAGGTGCCGTACTTTTCAAGCAGAGCACCGAGACGCTGGACGCCTTCGCGGGCAGAGTTGATATAAGGGAGTGTCAGAATGACGAGGTCCTCCTCGCCGATTCCGCCTGGGACTTCCGGATGCGTATCGTCCGCCGGCTGATATTCCACAAGCGGGTCTGCACCGAGCACGCGCGGATTGGATGTGATGGTTTCGGTGGCCGTCATGCCGACTTCCTTTTCGTTGACGCCGCAGGCTCCCCAGAGCCCCTTGCCCTTGACGGCGTTCGGCATGATCGTACACCGGTACGCCTTGTACGGAAGAGAGACCTTTACGTGTGAGAGAACGGAGGTGTATTCCGTATCGCCCTCTCTGGCGGGCAGAACGACCATCTTCTTCGGGGTGAAATGGCCCGCACCGGAGTCGTCATTGCGCGCAATCATGGTACTTCCGTCATATGATGCATCTTTTCCTACAAGTATGGTTGTACAGGACATGAAGAATACCTCCTGAATGCTGCCTGGCAGCGTTTTCGCTGCCAGGGTTGGTGAATGGTACAGCCGGAAACCTTCCAGCGATGTCCTTATTCTAACACACAAAGACAAAACAATGCGGTATATATGTCAATTCTGTGAAACATTTACGTTGACTGTGATTTTGAAGAACTCTATAATGAAGCGTATTGACAACTTTTTACAAAGGAGAAAGGTCTGAACATGTTCAAGTACATTGTCAAGCGAATTCTTCTTGCCATTGCAACGATCTTCATCGTATGTCTGATTACATTCTTCACGATGAATGCGATCCCGGGAGGACCGTTCAGCGGCGAGAAAGCCAAGTCTCCGGAGGTTCAGGCGGCGCTCGAGAAGCGTTTTAATCTGGATAAGCCGGTCGGAGAGCAGTTTCTTCTTTACATGAAGAATATCGCGCACGGTGATTTCGGCGTATCGGCGAAGACCGGTCGTGAGATCTCTGCAACCATCAATTCCAAGTTCAAGGTTTCTGCAAAGATGGGAATCCTGGCGGTCCTTCTGGCTGTCGTGGAGGGTGTCTTCTTCGGAAGCATTGCGGCCCTGCAGCGGAACAAGTGGCCGGACCGGGTGATTATATTTGTATCAACCCTGTTTACGTCACTTCCCAGCTTTGTGCTCGGCTCTTTCCTGCTGGTTATCTTCTCCGTGAAGCTTGGCTGGGTGCAGGCATGGAGTCCGCAGCATCAGAGCCTGATTCTGCCGGTGCTGTCGCTGGCGGCATATCCGGCTGCCTATATCACAAGACTGACAAAGACCTCGATGCTGGATGTCCTCGGACAGGACTATGTCCGGACAGCAAGAGCAAAAGGTGTGCGCGAGGGAAAGGTTTTGTTTGTACACACTCTCCGCAATGCTCTGATTCCGGTCGTAACCTATGTCGGACCGATGATCGCGTCTGTTCTGACAGGGTCACTGGTTGTAGAGCAGATCTTCACGGTCGGCGGTCTAGGCAATGAATTTGTCCAGAGCATCACGAACCGCGATTATCCGATGATCATGGGCGTGACGATCTTCCTGGCGGTCTTCATGGTCACGATGAATCTGATCACGGATATCGTCTACAAGCTGATCGATCCACGCATTACACTTGAGTAAAGGAGGAAAATCATGGGTATCAGTACCGAACCATACAGCCCGGACAAGACACCGAAGAAGCATCCTCTTTCGCTCCAGCTCGATGTGTCAAAGTTCGAAAAAGCAACGGATGAGGAGAAGAAGCAGGCCGATGTCATGAGTGAGTCGACCTCATTCTTCCGTGACGGCATGAGGCGGCTGATGAAGAACCCGCTCGCCGTTTTCAGCATCATTGTTCTGATCGCCATCATTGCAACGATCCTGATCGCACCGCGTGTCGTGCCCTACAGCTATTCTGAGATCATCACGGTCAACGGCAGAAGAGACAAGAGCGCAACCAATCTTGCTCCATTTACCTATTCAAAGATGGAACAGCAGTACATGGCACAGGGCGGAAAGGTATTCCCGCACATCATGGGAACGGATGAGCTTGGGCGAGATTACTTCATTCGTGTCATCTATGGCACCAGAATCTCCCTGACCGTCGGTGTGTTCGCTGCTCTGATCGTCCTGATCATTGGAATCCTGTACGGCTCCATTTCCGGATATTTTGGCGGAAAGGTCGACCTGATCATGATGCGGATTGTCGATGTGATCTATTCGCTTCCGGATCTTCTGATGATCATCCTGCTGTCTGTCGTTTTGAATGAGATCATCAAGCCGACCGGGAACGGCCTGCTTGCCCGCCTGGGAACCAATATGATTTCTCTGTTCATTGTGTTTGGACTTCTGTACTGGGTCGGGATGGCAAGACTGGTCAGAGGACAGATCCTGACGATCAAGCAGAACGACTATGTGCTTGCAGCAAGGGTTTCCGGCGCGAAGAGCAGCCATATCATCCGCAAACATATCCTGCCGAACTGTATCAGCGTCATCATCATCTCCGCTGCCCTGCAGATTCCGTCCGCAATCTTCACCGAGTCCTTCCTGAGCTTCATCGGACTGGGCGTGAAGGCACCGATGCCGTCTCTGGGATCCCTTGCTTCTGCGGCAAGGTCCGGCATCACGACATATACCTATAAACTGATATTCCCGTCAATCATGATCGCGCTCATCACGCTTGCCTTTAATCTGCTTGGAGATGGTCTGCGCGACGCGTTTGATCCGAAGCTGCGGAGGTAAGGAAGATGGCTGAAAATATTCTGTCCGTACAGGATCTGCACACTTCCTTTACGACCGATCATGGCGAAGTGATGGCAGTCAACGGTGTAACATTCAATCTGGAAGAAGGCAAGACGCTTGGAATCGTCGGTGAGTCCGGCTCCGGTAAGTCCGTCACAGCCTATTCCATCATGCAGATTCTTGAGAAGAATGGATCGATCAGATCCGGAAAGGTTTTATTCCGGGGCGAAGATATTACGAAGTGGCCGGAGTCGAAGATGAGGGACTTCCGCGGAAAGAAGTGTTCGATTATCTTCCAGGACCCGATGACTTCCCTGAACCCGGTCTTCACGATCGGCTGGCAGCTGGAGGAGGCGATCAAGCTTCATACTGACCGGAAGGGGAAGGCTGCCGAGGAACGCGCGATCGAGATGCTGAAGCTTGTCGGAGTCAATGAGCCGGAGAAGCGAATTCACCAATATCCGTTCGAGTTCTCGGGCGGCATGCGCCAGAGAGTTATGATCGCCATGGCACTTGCCTGTGAGCCGGACATCCTGATCGCGGATGAGCCGACGACAGCGCTGGATGTCACCATCCAGGCGCAGATCCTGGAACTGATGAAGGATCTTCAGAAGAAGATGGGGATGGCTATCATCATTGTCACCCATGATCTTGGTGTCATTGCGCAGATGGCGGATGAAATCATCGTTATGTACGGCGGCCGGGTCTGCGAGAGAGGGACGGCGGAGGACATCTTCTATCGTCCGGCACATGAATACACGAAGGGACTTCTGCGATCAATCCCGAGTGTTGACAAGATCGGCCAGAGACTGGTGCCGATTTCCGGAACACCGATCAATCTGTTGAATCTCCCGAAGGGCTGTGCATTCTGCCCGAGATGCGATGCGGCGATGAAGATCTGCCTGGAGCAGGTTCCGCCGGAGACAAGAACGGTCGATGGTCATCTGGCTTCCTGCTGGATGGCGGTGAAGAAGGAAGCGGAAGCCGGGATGATCAATTTTACGGGTGACAGCGGCAGATCGCTGAAGGCTGATGACACTGCTGGTGCAGGTTCCGGAAAAGACTGAGGAGGCGCAGAGGATGGAAGAAAAGTTCACGCCGGACAGTCAGTATCTGGTCCAGGCACATGATATGAAGATGTATTTCCCGATCAAGACGGGATGGTTTCACTCCAAGCCGCTGAAAGCGGTTGACGGCGTATCGTTCGATATCAGACCGGGCGAGACACTCGGGCTGGTCGGAGAGTCCGGCTGTGGCAAGACGACGGTCGGACGCACGCTCCTGCGCCTTTACAACCCGACAGGCGGAGAAGTTTATTTTGACGGGAAGAAGGTCGACGCGAAATCGATTGGTGGACTGAGGAAAGATATGCAGATGGTTTTCCAGGATCCGTATTCTTCTCTGAATCCACGTATGACGGTCGAGGATATCATCGGCGAGCCACTGGATGTCCACAAGCTGTATACGTCCAGACAGGACAGGAGAGACAAGATTCTCCATCTGATGGAGCTGGTCGGGCTGAATGCGGAGCACGCGACGCGCTATGCACATGAGTTTTCCGGCGGTCAGCGCCAGAGAATCGGGATTGCCCGTGCCCTTGCGACGAATCCGCGCTTCATCGTCTGCGATGAGGCCGTCTCCGCACTGGATGTCTCGATTCAGGCGCAGGTTATCAATATGTTCGAGGATCTGCAGAAGCAGCTGGGGGTCGCGTATCTGTTTATTGCGCATGATCTTCTGGTCGTGCATCATATCTCAAAGCGGATCGCTGTCATGTATCTGGGACGGATGGTGGAGACTGCAGACTCCAACGAGCTCAACAGCAACCCGATTCATCCGTATACCCAGTCCCTGCTTTCGGCAGTCCCGTACCCGGACCCGAAGCAGGCGAAGGAGCGAAAACGGATCATCCTGGAAGGAGATGTCCCAAGTCCGCTGAACATGCCGTCGGGCTGTCCTTTCAGGACCCGCTGCAGATACGCAACCGACGAGTGCAAGGCAAAGATGCCTCCGCTCACAGACAGAGGAGGCGGACATATGGTCGCCTGCTGGAACAAATAAGGGACGGAAGGCATACCGTAATAATTTGCATGGTTAATCGTAATCGGCTTTATTTTTACAGCAGACTGCGGTATAATCATAGAAATAACCCTATTGGCGCCGGCCAAACGCCGGCATTACACGAACCAGGAGGAAGTTTGAATGAAGAATCGTGTGATCACCGCGCTCCTTGTGGGTGCAATGGTACTTTCTTCAGCTGCACCTGTTTTTGCAGGCGAGACGGAAGCTGCTACAGAAGCAGCTGCTGCGACAGCTGAAACGGAGAGTGCGACGGAGGGTGCTGCATCGACAAAGTCAAGCGCAGCTGCTCCGGACTGGGATGAGTACAATTCCCTCATCAACCAGATCTACTCTGAGACAGACATGAAAGCCCGCAAGGCACTGATGCACAAGGCAGAAGACCTGCTCATGGATACCGGAGCAATCGTTCCGCTCTACTTCTACAACGACATCTACATGCTGAACAAGGACTGCACAGGCCTCTACGCGAACCTGTTCGGATTCAAGTATTTTGCATATATGTCAGCGCCGAACAATGAGCTGAACGCGAACCTGGCTTCTGAACCGGACCATCTGGACCCGGCACTGAACTCCACGGTTGATGGCGCCTGCCTCGCAATTCTGAACTTCGCAGGGCTGTATGCATATGACAAGGACAACAAGCTTGTCCCGGAGCTTGCTGACGGTGAGCCGCAGGAGTCTGAAGACGGACTGACCTATACCTTCAAGATGAAGCCGGGTCTGAAGTGGTCGGATGGCGATACACTGGATGCCAACGACGTTGTCTACAGCTGGAACCGTCTGGCAAACCCGGATACTGCAGCGGACTACAGCTATCTGATCGATTCCATGAACCTTGCAAAGAAGGATGATGGTACCCTCGACATCGAGGCATCCGATGATGGTTCAACTTTCACCGTCCATCTCGCGAAGCCCTGCGCATACTTCCTTGATCTGTGCGCATTCCCGGCATTCTTCCCGGTTCCGCAGCAGGCGATTGAGAAGGCTGATCCGGATGGAAAGAACCCAGGTGCATGGGCACTTGAGGCTGGCTTTGTCGGTTCCGGTCCGTTTACGCTGACGTCCTGGACACACAACCAGTCCATGACCTATGAGAAGAACCCGAACTACTGGAATGCAGATGCGGTTTCTCTGAACAAGATCAACTTCATGCTGAGCGCAGATGACACTGCGATCTACAATGCATACAAGGATGGATCTCTTCAGTTCATCGATACGGTTCCGAACGATGAGATCCCGAACGTCATCAACAATGATGATTTCTACATCATCCCGAACCTTGGAACCTACTATGCGTGCTTCAACGTCAACAGCTCTCTGTTCGACGGCAAGACACCGGAGCAGGCTGCCGAGATGAGAAAGGCTTTCTCTCTGCTGATCGACCGCCAGTGGATCGTTGATTCTGTCGGTCAGACCGGACAGGAGCCGGCAGGCACCTTTATTCCGGATGGTATGGCTGATGGAATGGGTGGTGTCTTTGACACAAATGATGATGATTACACCTATCCGGTGACCTGGAAGTTCGGAGACAAGGATGCAGTCGGATACTATGATCCGAGCACAACCGGCCCGACCGATGACAACATCGCAGAGGCGCGCAAGCTCCTTGAGGATGCCGGCTATGAGTTCACGGACGACAATAAGCTGTCCGACTCCACCCCGATCAATATCGAGTATCTGACCAACGATGGTACCGGACATGTCGCAGTCGCTCAGTCGATGCAGCAGGATCTGGCAGCAATCGGCATCAACATGACGATCAACTCCGAGGAGTGGAACGTCTTCCTGAACGACAGAAAGAACGGCAACTTCGACTTTGCTCGTGAGGGATGGCTTGCTGATTACAACGACCCGATCAACATGCTCGAGATGTGGCAGACAAGCTCCGGAAACAACGACGCACAGTTCGGAAGATAAGCAAGGCTGTGTGCTGAATCCGGATGGATGAAGCCCTGCTGATGCAGGAGGGGTCCTTTCATACATCTGAACAAAAAGGCGGTCTGTATGCGCATATGTGCATGCAGGCCGCCTTTTTATGTGAAGACGACCGCGTATATTTGGGTGCGGAGCCCGGGATGAAGGCAGAGTCACTGTATCGGGCTTGACAGTGCATTCCCAGGGCCGGTGGCTTTTCGAATGGGACCGGCCATGCTATAATATCACCTAAATGTTATCTGAACATGTATTTTGCAAAGGAGGAGGTTTGGATGGCACGTCGTGATAAAGTAAACTATTACCTCGACCTGGCGGATGTTGTGTCAAAGCGGTCTACCTGTCTGAGAAGGCATTACGGAGCAGTGATTGTCAAGAACGATGAGGTGATTTCAACAGGGTACAATGGTGCCCCAAGAGGAAGGAAAAACTGTACGGATCTGGGGTACTGCATCCGGGAAAAGCTGGGCGTACAGAGGGGACAGCGGTACGAGCTCTGCCGCTCTGTCCATGCGGAGGCGAACGCAATCATTTCCTCAGAGCGGGATAAGATGATCGGTTCGACCATCTATCTGTCGGGACGGGAAGCAGGAAACGGGGAATACGTGCGCAATTCCTGCTCCTGCAGTATGTGCAAGCGCCTGATCATCAATGCCGGAATTGAGAAGGTGATCGTGCGGGACGATGATGAGCACTACAGGGTTATTCCAGTGCAGGAATGGATTGACAACGATGAGTCTCTGACTGGGGAATTCGGATACTGAAAGTCAGGTGGAGTACAGGGATGGAGAAAAGGGAAAGTTTTGGTTCAAGGCTGGGGTTCCTTCTGGTCAGCGCGGGATGCGCGATCGGCATCGGCAATGTCTGGCGATTTCCGTTTATCACGGGACAGTATGGCGGAGCGGCTTTCGTGTTGCTGTATCTGGTTTTCCTCGTCGTGATGGGCTGGCCGGTCATGACGATGGAGTTTGCCGTAGGGAGGGCCGCAAAGAAGAGTGCAGGAAAGTGCTTTCAGGCTCTGGCGCCAGGAGGTGAGAGGTCCGGGTGGCGGTTTTATACTGTTTTTGCGATTATCGGCAACTATCTGCTGATGATGTACTATACGACGGTCGCCGGATGGATGCTGAACTATATGTTCAAGATGGCCTCCGGGCAGCTGTCCGGGCTCGCAGAGGATGAGGCCGGTCAGATCTTCAATTCCATGCTTGCAGACCCCAGGCAGATGGTGCTCTGGATGCTTGCCGTGACGGTGATCGGACTTCTGATTGTTGCGCAGGGCGTACAGAATGGCGTGGAGAAGGTCACGAAGCCGATGATGCTGATTCTGTTTATCCTGATGCTGGTTCTGGCGATCCGAAGCATTACGCTGCCGGGAGCCGGTGAGGGGCTGAAATTTTATCTGGTTCCGGATTTCAGCCAGTGGAAGGGGACGGAGATTCTCAACGTCATCTTTGCTGCAATGGGACAGGCATTTTTCACGCTTTCGCTGGGAATCGCCGCGCTCACGATCTTTGGCAGCTATATCGGCAAGGAAAAATCGCTTCCGGGCGAGTCGGCGATGGTGATCGTACTCGACACCTTCGTTGCGATCATGGCCGGACTGATCATTTTCCCGGGGTGCTCTGCCTACGATGTGAAGATGGATCAGGGCCCCGGACTGATTTTTATTGCCCTGCCGAAGGTGTTTGCCAGGATGAGGGGCGGCCGTTTCTGGGGAACGCTGTTCTTCCTGTTCATGGTATTCGCATCCCTGTCGACGGTGATCGCGGTGTTTGAAAACATCATTGCGATGAATATGGATGCGTTTGGCTGGAGGCGGAAGAAATCGGTTCTGGTTAACGGGATCCTTCTGATCCTTTTATCACTTCCATGCGCGCTGGGCTATAATCTTCTCTCGTCGGTCCAGCCGCTTGGAGCTGGATCGACGATCCTGGACTTTGAGGATTTTCTGGTTTCCAACAATATTCTTCCGATTGGGTCGCTGATCTATGTGCTGTTTTGTACAAGAAAGAGCGGCTGGGGCTTTGATGCATTTCTGAAGGAAGCCAACACAGGGGACGGACCAAAGTTCAGCAGTCGGTTCCGGTTTTACATGACCTATATTCTTCCGCTCGGAATTCTGGTTATTCTGATCGGCGGGTATGTCCAGAAGTTCGCCGGATGAATAGGAAGTGAATCTGCTGCTGACTTCGGATGACTGATGGCGGAAATACGGCCAGAAGCAGGCCGGAATCTGGGGAAAGGTGAAGTTTGAAAAGAATGAAGATTTGGAAAGATATGAAAGCAGGCAGACATGAGCGAAAACGATGGCGCAATGCAATGACGGGGCTGCTTCTTGTATTTTTATGTATATGCATGTGCCCGGTTGCCGCGTTCGCTGAAAATGGGGAGATTCAAGGTACAATCCAGCGGACGCTGAAAAGAGAACCGCTTCCTGTGTGCGGCAGATGGAAGAGAGTCAGCAAAAAATACCGTTTTGTCCCATCGGACGGAAAGCTGCAGCGGGGGTGGCTGAAGGAAGGAAACCGGACCTATTATCTGGATAAAGGGGGATTCCGTGTAACGGGGCTGGTCAGGCTTGGGCGAAAATATTATTTCTTCCGGAAGAATGGTGTTCAGCGATTCGGCTATATCAAAATCGGAAAGAAAACATATTTTTTTGATCCGGCGGACCACGGAGCGAGGAGCTCCACGGTCATCGTTGTGCGCGGGGTGCCGAATACGGCACCAATGAGTGAACCGCCGGAAGATCTGGTAACTGCACGGAATACAGCCCTGAATCTTCAGTTTGATGAAAGCGGAGCCTTCTACGACAACAGAGGATACCAGATTCAAAAGGCGACGCTCCGCAGTTTTCTGACCACAGCGCTGCTTCCGGTCGGAAAGACGATGTATATCTGGGGAGGCGGCTGGGAATCCGGCGCCGAAAAAAAATCGCACAAAGGCAGTATTGAGGCGACCACAATCGGGGTATCTCCGAGATGGGAGCAGTTTTTCAGAAAATCTCCCAGGTCATATAATTACAAGAATTTCCGATACTTGTCTCACCTGGGTCTTGACTGCTCAGGCTATGTAGGGTGGGTGCTCTACAATACGTTCAATTCTGTCAGCGGACATGGAGACTATGTCATGCTGGCGCAGGATATGGCAAGGACATTTGCCGGCTGGGGCTGGGGAAACTATTCGCCCGCGGGAAGCTACAGCGATTTCAGACCGGGGGACATCATGAGTCTTCAAGGAGGACATGTATATATTGTTCTGGGACAGTGCAGCGATGGAAGCGTTGTCCTTGTTCATTCGAGCCCGAAGGGAGTCATGATTACAGGGACGGCTTCAAGACGAGGGAAAAAGAACAGCCGTGCGGTGAAGCTGGCAGCCAGATATATGAAAAAATATTTTCCGCGCTGGTACAGGAAGTATCCGGACAGCAGCAGAGGAACGAGCTATCTGACCGATTATTCCAGGATGCGCTGGACGCTGGGCGGGAAGCGAAGCGTTCTGTCTGATCCGGACGGTCTGGCAGGAATGAACACAGGCCAGGTATTGAGACTTCTGCTGGGAGCAGCCTGAACAGAAGGAATCGGCTGGCGGCTGCGCGCCTGCCGGAAAAAACAGTCAGGCAGATGGTATAGTCCGGAGGAGAAAACCGAAAGCCAGCTTCTCAGACAGAGATGTCTGAGAAGCTGGCTCTATGAAAGAACGGATGCAGTTTTTTAGGTTTCAGGCTCTGAAGTCAAAGAAAGCTTTGACAGGGACATCGAGCGCATCGGCGATGTCGAAAAGCTTCTCGAGAGAAATGGATGTGGGCATGTTCGGGGCTTCCAGGTTGCTGATATGTGTCCGGCTGAGGCCGGAAGCTTCTGCGAGCTCCTGCTGGGTATATCCTTTTAATTTCCTGTAGTATGCGATTGTCAGTCCAAGCTGCTTGAACTGACCGAGCCTTTCATTCTTCATGTTACTCCCTCCTTCGATTGTGATCAGCGAAGATGATACTATTATAAACTGAATGACGAGAATTTCACTACTAATTTAACCTAATTTAACCAAAATTCTATAAAAAATACAAAAATCATATAATTTATGACAGGAGGAACGCAATGAAAAAGGTATTGATCTTTCTGGCAGACGGTTTTGAGGAGGTCGAGGGGCTCACCCCGGTTGATCTTCTGCGCAGGGGCGGGCTGGATGTGACAACGGTTTCCATTATGGGACGCAGGACGGTGACCGGCAGAAGCCATATTCCGGTGGAAGCGGACTGTCTTTTTGAGACATGCAGAATGGATGAGGCGGACGCACTGGTTCTTCCGGGCGGGATGCCGGGTGTCACATACCTCAGGGAACATCAGGGACTTGCAGAAGCACTGAAGGATGCAGCCGGAAAAGGAAAGCTGATCTGCGCAATCTGCGCCGGCCCGACTGTCCTCGGCGGACTCGGACTGCTGAAGGGACAGAAGGCGACCTGTTATCCGGGATGTGAGAGCGGCCTGACCGGGGCAGAACTTTCGACAGATGAGGTTGTGGAGTCCGGCAGCTTCATCACCAGCCGCGGCGCAGGAACAGCCATTCCATTTTCCTTGAAAATCATCGAGCGCCTGACGGACCGAGAGAATGCGGCCCGCGTCGCTCAGAGTATTGTATTTTGCGAGAGAGTGGACAGCTGAAAAAATCGGTAGTATACTTAAAGTCCGTGTGATATAATACCACAACGGCTGTTTATAAAAAAACGATTCGAATCAGAAGGAGTAAAGCTGCAATGAGCGTTACGGTAGAGAAGAAAGAGCATAATATGGCGGTTCTGACTGTCACAGCCACCGCAGAGGAGCTGACGCAGGCTCTCAACGATGCGTGGAAAAAGGACAGGAAGAGAATCAATATCCCGGGCTTCCGCAGAGGAAAGGCACCGAGAAAGATGATTGAGCAGATGTACGGAAAGGGCGTCTTCTTTGAGGATGCTGCAAACCTGGTCCTTCAGAGGACCTATGACAAGGCTGTCGAGGAGAGCGGGGAGACGGTTGTTTCCCGCCCGAAGATCGATATCACTCAGATCGAGGAAGGAAAGCCGTTCATCTATACTGCAGAGGTTGCTCTGAAGCCTGCTGTCACGCTCGGTCAGTATAAGGGCGTGGAGGTTGCAAAGACTGAGATCTCTGTCTCTGACGATGAGATCCAGAAGGAACTTGACAAGGAAAGAGAGCACAACGCCCGCATGGTCGATGTGGATGACCGTCCGGTTCAGAAGGATGACCACATCAAGCTTGATTTTGACGGAAGCATTGACGGAGTTCCGTTTGACGGCGGCAAGGCGGAAAACTATGAGCTGGTAGTCGGCTCCGGTTCCTTCATCCCGGGATTTGAGGATCAGATTGTCGGTAAGAACATCGGCGAGGAGTTCGATGTGAATGTCACCTTCCCGGAGGATTATCAGGCAGAGAACCTGAAGGGGAAGGCAGCTGTCTTCAAGTGCAAGGTAAACAGCATCCAGGTCAAGGAGCTTCCGGCACTTGATGATGACTTTGCCCAGGACGTCTCTGAGTTTGATACGCTTGAGGAGTACAAGAAGGATGTCGCTCAGAAGATCCGTGAGCGCAAGGAGAATGAGGCCAAGGCGAAGAAGCAGAACGAGGCGCTTGCCGAGGCTGTGAAGAATGCGGAGATGGATATTCCGGAAGCGATGGTTGAGGAGCAGGCAACCCGGATGCTCGATGAGTTCAGCCAGCGGATCGGCCAGCAGGGGCTGAGCATCGATCAGTACATGCAGTTTACCGGCATGGACCGCAAGAAGATGATGGACCAGATGAAGCCGGAGGCGCTGAAGAGAATCCAGAACAGTCTGGTGCTGGAGGCAGTTCAGAAGGCTGAGAAGATTGAATGCAGCGACGAGCGGTTCGACGAGGAGATCGACAAGCTTGCGAAGGCATACAATATGGAGAAGGATAAGCTGACTTCTCTGATGGGTGAGGAGTCCGTCAAGACGATGAAGGATGAGATCGCAACCCAGATGGCGGCAGAGTTCATCGCAGACAATGCGGTGGAGGTTGAAAAGCCGGCAGAGGAAGAGAAGAAGGATATTCCGCAGGAGCAGCCTGCGGATGTATAAGCCGTTCTCAGCGGAACAGGCAGGATACTGATTGTGAGAGTCCCCATATGCGGATTCGGACGGGCGAATTCGTCCGTACCGTTTCCACCGGGGACTTTTCGTTTAAGGAGGATTCGCATGAGCCTGATACCTTATGTCATAGAACAGACGTCCAGAGGGGAGAGATCGTATGATATCTTCTCCAGGCTGCTGGAGGACCGGATCATTTTCCTTGGGGAAGAAGTCACGGATTCCATTGCGGACGTGATTGTTGCGGAGCTGCTGTTTCTGGAGTCGGAGGATCCGAACAAGGACATCCATCTGTATATCAACAGTCCGGGAGGCTCTGTCACGGCAGGCATGGCGATCTATGATACCATGCAGTATGTGAAGTGTGACGTATCAACGATCTGCGTCGGACTTGCGGCAAGTATGGGTTCATTTCTGCTTGCGGGCGGAGCGAAGGGCAAGAGATTTGCGCTTCCGAATTCAGAGATTCTGATCCACCAGCCGTCCGGCGGGACGCAGGGGCAGGCATCTGACATGAAGATTGCCGCCGATGAGATCATCAAGACACGGGAGAGACTGAACCGGCTTCTTTCCCAGAATTCCGGACAGCCGCTTGAGGTGATTGAACGTGACACAGAGCGCGATCACTGGATGACGGCCGAGGAAGCGAAGACGTACGGACTGATTGACGAGGTTGTAACATCGAGGTAAGAATGGCGAATAAAGGATATGAGAAAATTCGGTGCTCCTTCTGCGGCAAGTCGGAGGATCAGGTCCGAAAGCTGATTGCAGGGCCGGGGGACGTGTACATCTGCGACGAATGCATCAACGTGTGCTCGGAGATTGTCGAGGAAGAGCTGGGTGAAGAAGAGGAGCTTCAGATGGAAAGCGATATCCATCTGATGAAACCCAGGGAGATCAAGGCGTTTCTTGATCAGTATGTCATCGGACAGGATGAGGCAAAGAAGACACTTTCGGTCGCCGTATACAATCATTACAAGCGGATTCTTTCAAATGAGCGGGCGAACGATGATGAGGTGGAGCTTCAGAAGAGCAATATCCTGATGCTGGGACCGACCGGGTCCGGAAAGACGTACCTGGCACAGACGCTCGCAAAGATGCTGAATGTTCCGTTTGCGATTGCGGACGCGACATCGCTGACGGAAGCCGGCTATGTCGGCGAGGATGTCGAGAACATTCTTCTGAAGCTGATTCAGGCTGCGGATTATGATATCGAGCGCGCCCAGAAGGGCATCATATACGTGGATGAGATTGACAAGATCTCCCGCAAGAGTGAGAATGTCTCAATCACCAGGGATGTGTCCGGCGAAGGGGTCCAGCAGGCGCTGCTGAAGATCCTGGAGGGAACTGTGGCATCGGTTCCGCCGCAGGGCGGGAGAAAGCACCCGCAGCAGGAGCTGATCCAGATTGACACGACCAACATCCTGTTTATCTGCGGAGGCGCGTTCGAAGGACTGGACAAGATCATTGAGAGCCGGATGGATACCAGAAGCATGGGATTCAAGGCGGATATCCGGACAAAGGAGGAGCGGAACATCGGCGATGTTCTGAAGCAGGTTCAGCCTGAGGATCTCATCAAGTTCGGCCTGATCCCGGAATTTATCGGCCGAGTGCCGGTTGTCGTTTCGCTTGACGAGCTGGACAGAAGCGCGATGATCCGGATCCTGACAGAACCGAAGAACGCGATTATCAAACAGTATAAGAAACTGTTTGCCCTGGACAAGGTGAAGCTTACCTTTGACGAGGAGGCAGTCGAGGAAATTGCGGATCTGACCATTAAGCGGAAGATCGGCGCCCGCGGCCTTCGGAGCGTGATCGAAAAGTCGATGAATGATGTCATGTTTGACCTGCCGAGTGAAGACCGGGCAGCAGTCTGCCATGTCACAAAAGATGTCATTGACGGAAAAGAGAAGCCGGAGATCACATTCATGGATGAACCGTTGGATCTCGTTGAGGAACCCCGGAGCCGTAAAAAAAGAAAAAAGCTTGGAGCGACAGCCTGACTGACCTTGGGGGCGTCTCTTTTCAGAATGACAGGCAGGAAACAGGAAGATATAACGAGGCTCGTGCGCCAATACCGCATGAGCCTCATTTTTAGGAACCCCTCGGGCAAGAAGGGAGAATACCAGAGATGAAAATCATAGATGTGAAGCTGGACACGGTCTGCGGATATACAAGTACCCTTCCTGTTTTTGATGAACCGGAGATTGCGTTTGCGGGGAAGTCGAACGTGGGAAAGTCCTCCCTGATCAACGCCGTCATGAAACGCAGGCGGCTTGCGAGGGTCGGTGAGACACCCGGAAAAACCCGGACAATCAATTTCTATCATGTGGTGGCGGAGGTGCCGCAGGTGATGGAGCAGGGTACTGTGAGTGTGCCCGCATTGCAGCCGAGCATGGAGGATGCCGCAGGAGATGCAGGAAGCTTGCAGGCGGAAGTCATCCGGAAAAAGAAACTGCGCTGGAAGAAGGATCCGTCCAGACAGAAAGCGTTAAGCGGGAAGAACGGGCAGGCACGGGTCAGGGGCAGTCAGAAGGAAGATGCATCACAGACTGCAGTCCGCGTCCCGACCGAGCGGAAGCCCTTTTTTCTGGTTGATCTGCCAGGCTACGGATATGCGAATGTGTCAGTATCGGAGAAGGAAAAGTGGGGAGAGATGATCGAGCGCTACCTCAACTCCTCCCCCGGACTGAAGAAGGTCTTTCTGCTTGTCGATATCCGGCACGAGCCGAATGCGAATGACATTCAGATGTACGACTGGGTGCGGGCGAGCGGATTTACACCCGTCATCATTGCGACGAAAGCCGACAAGCTCGGGAAAAGCCAGCAGCTCCGCCAGATTGAGGTCATCCGAAGAACATTAAAAGCTCCGGAGGCAGCAGAAATTCTGCCATTCTCCGCCCCCTCCGGACAGGGCCTCGGCGAAATCTACCGTGTGATCCAGCAGGTGATATGATATACTGAATAAGTCCCAGTCGCCGTGAACAGGCACATGACGTGCTCGCACGTCAATGTGCCTGTTCACGAGCGACGACAAAGGTATGAGCGCGGGCGCCGCGAAGCGGTGCGAAAGCGCGAATACCTGAAAGCGGCACGGAAGCTGCGGAGCAGCGAAGAGCCGCGGGGGACTTATTCAGGAGGCTGAAAAGGTATGAGCGCGGGCGCCGCGAAGCGGTGCGAAAAGCGCGAATACCTGAAAGCGGCACGAAAGCTGTGAAGCAGCGAAGAGCCGCGAGGGGACTTATTCAGGAGGCTGAAAAGGTATGAGCGCGGGCGCCGCGAAGCGGTGCGAAAAGCGCGAATACCTGAAAGCGGAACGGAAGCTGCGGAGCAGCGAAGAGCCGCGGGGGACTTATTCAGGAGTCCGCAAAGGTATGAGCGCGAAGCAGCACGGAAGTGCTGCGAAAGCGCGAATACCAAATAAAGATTTTGAGGAGCAGAAGGAACAGATGGGCACGAAACAGCTTGAGAAGACCTATAACCCGTCCGGAATGGAAGACAGGATCTATCACAGGTGGCTGGAGAAGGGGTACTTTCACGCACAGGTGAATCCGGACAAAAAACCATTTACCATCATCATGCCGCCGCCGAATATCACAGGGCAGCTGCACATGGGACATGCGCTTGACAATACCATGCAGGACATTCTGATCCGCTGGAAGCGGATGGAAGGGTACGAGGCACTGTGGCAGCCGGGAACCGATCATGCAGCCATCGCGACCGAGGTCAAGGTCACGAACATGCTCAAGGATAAGGGCATCGACAAGCATCAGATCGGCCGCGAGGAGTTCCTGAAGTATTGCTGGCAGTGGAAGGATGAATACGGCTCCAGAATTCTGAAGCAGCTCCAGAAGATCGGCTGCAGTGCCGACTGGGACAGAGAGCGTTTCACGATGGATGAGGGCTGTTCCCGCGCTGTCGAGACCGTGTTTGTGAAGCTCTATGAGAAGGGATGGATCTACAAGGGAAACCGCATCATCAACTGGTGCCCGAAGTGCCAGACATCCCTGTCTGACGCGGAGGTCGAGCATGTAGACCAGGATGGCTTTTTCTGGCATATCAAGTATCCGATTGTGGGCGAGGAAGGACGGTTTGTTGAGATTGCGACGACCAGGCCGGAGACGCTTCTCGGGGATACGGCGGTCGCGGTGAATCCAGACGATGACCGGTACAAGGATCTGGTCGGAAAGATGCTGAAGCTCCCGCTGACAGACCGTGTGATACCGGTGATTGCGGATGCGTATGTGGACAAGGAGTTCGGAACCGGCTGTGTCAAGATTACACCGGCTCACGACCCGAACGACTTCCAGGTCGGAAAGCGGCATCACCTGGAGGAGATCAATATCCTGAACGATGACGCGACCATGAACAGCCTCTGCGGAAAGTACGCAGGAATGGACCGCTATGAAGCCAGGAAGGCGATGGTTGAGGATCTGAAGGAGCAGGGACTGCTAGTCAAGGTTGTTCCGATCACACACTCGGTCGGAACGCACGACCGCTGTCACACGACGGTTGAGCCGATGCTCAAGCCGCAGTGGTTTGTGAAGATGGACGAGATGGCGAAGGCAGCGCTTGAGGTCGTAAAGACCGACGATCTGAATTTTGTGCCGGAACACTTTGAGAAAACATACACGCACTGGCTGGAGAATATCCAGGACTGGTGCATTTCCAGACAGCTGTGGTGGGGACACCGGATTCCGGCATACTACTGCGATGACTGCGGAGAAGTCGTTGTCAGAGCGGGCGGAGCACCGGATGTGTGCCCGAAGTGTGGCGGCAGGCATTTTACACAGGATCCGGATTCCCTTGACACCTGGTTCTCCTCCGCCCTCTGGCCGTTCTCGACACTGGGCTGGCCGGATGATACACCGGAGCTGAAGTATTTCTATCCGACGGATGTCCTTGTGACAGGCTACGACATCATCTTCTTCTGGGTCATCCGCATGGTGTTCTCGGCGCTGGAGCAGACCGGAAAGAGCCCGTTCAAGTATGTGCTGATCCATGGCCTTGTCCGCGACGACAAGGGACGCAAGATGTCCAAGTCCCTCGGAAATGGAATTGACCCGCTTGAGGTGATCGACAAGTACGGCGCAGATGCTCTGAGACTCACACTGATGACCGGAAATGCGCCGGGGAACGACATGCGGTTCTACTGGGAGCGCGTGGAAAACTCCAGAAACTTCTGCAACAAGATCTGGAATGCGACCCGGTTTATTCTGATGAATCTTGAGAGGCAGCAGGCACCGGAGCACATATCGATAGAGGAGCTGACACCGGCAGACAGGTGGATCCTTTCGAAGGCGAATACGCTGGCAAGGGACGTCACCGAGAACATGGATAAGTTTGAACTCGGAATTGCCGTGCAGAAGGTCTACGACTTCCTCTGGGATGAGTTCTGCGACTGGTACATCGAGATGGTGAAGCCGCGGCTGTACAGCGATGACGACCAGACGAAGGGCGCGGCACTCTGGACACTGAAGACGGTTCTGATCCAGGGACTGAAGCTGCTCCATCCGTTCATGCCGTTTATCACAGAGGAGCTTTTCACATCTCTGCAGGATCAGGAGGAGACCATCATGCGCTCCGTCTGGCCCGCCTTCCGGGAGGACTGGAGCTTTCCGCAGGAGGAGAAGGAGATCGACGCTGTCAAGGATGCGGTCCGCGCAATCCGGAATGTGCGTACGGGCATGAACGTTCCGCCGTCCAGGAAGGCAAAGGTCATCGTGGTGTCGGATGACGAGGAGGTGCGCGGCATCTTCGAGCGGAACCGTGTGTTCTTTGCGGCACTCGGCATGGCGAGCGAGGTGAAGGTCCAGAAGGACAAGGAGGGGGTTGCGGAGTCTTCGGCCTCCTGTGTGATTCACAATGCGACCATCTTCATGCCGATGGAGGAGCTGGTCGATGTCAGCAAAGAGATCGAGCGCCTTGAGAAAGAGCAGAAACGGCTGGAGGGCGAGCTGAAGCGGTCCGACAGTATGCTGGGAAATGAGCGGTTCCTGAGCAAGGCGCCGGAGGCGAAGGTTGCGGAAGAGAAGGCAAAGAGAGAAAAGTACGCACAGCTGATGAAGCAGGTCACGGAAAGACTGCAGCAGCTGAGAAAGTAAAACCGAAGGCAGACCGCCGGGATCGAAAGTGTACGGTGGGATAAGAGGCTTCTGCCAGCCAGAGAAAATGAAGGCGCCCGGAGACAAGCGTGTCCGGGTACCTTCATTTTTATTTAATAAAATGAACCAGGCAAGGCCAGCCCGTTTCATGCTACAATGGTCAAAACACCACGGAGGGTATTTATGACCAGGTTCAGATATGGTGCAAAGATGGCGGAGGGATGCTTCCTGTTTCTGCTGTTTTTGCTGATTTTTTCAATTCGCCCGCAGGCGGCGCCCTCGGGCTACCTGCTTCCACAGAGTTCCTATGCATATATCACGCAGGAGGAGGTCTCAGGCTGGCCGTCTCAGGCCCTCTGCTATGCCAGAAACGAGATCTATGCCCGAAACGGCAAGATGTTTGAGTCGGAGGAGCTGCAGGCCTATTTCAGCGCGCAGTACTGGTATCATGGTATATATGCACCCGATCAGTTCAGTGATTCGGTGCTGAATGCCTACGAGACAGCGAATATCCAGACACTTCTGGACATCGAGAAGAGCCAGGGAGAGTATGTTCTTGATCAGCCAGGGTACTCGTTTGATACGCTGACTCCCTACGCGGAGGAAGGGGAGCAGGCAACGGAGTCACTGGCGGATTCCTTCACGGTTGATCCGAACAGCTATATTTTTTCTGACAGCAGTGCGAGGGTTCTGACGGCGCAGGAGATCAGTCAGCTTTCACTTCAGGAGCTGTGCTACGCACGGTATGAGATCTATGCGAGACACGGCTACATCTTCTCTTCAACGGAACTGTCCGACTATTTCAATGCGAAGAACTGGTACTGGGGGACGGTGGATGCCTCGGCATTCTCACCGAGTCTTCTGAACTATGTGGAGATCCAGAACATCGACTCTCTTCAGGCACAGGAGCAGGCGCAGGGCGGTTATACCACAGACCAGCCGGGATACAGCTATTCGGCGGTGCGGTCTTTCCCCGCCCAGGAAGCCGCAGCCGTGTCCGAGAGTGATTATATCTTCTATGACAGCGCACTCCGTTATCTGACCGATGCCGATGTCTCGGGGATGAGCCTTCAGCAGCTGTGTTATGCGCGCAATGAGATCTATGCGCGGAGAGGCTATATCTTCCAGTCATCGGAACTGAGAGAGTATTTCGGAAGCAAGCCCTGGTATTCGCCGACCCTGCCGGCAGATTCATTTTCCGAATCTGTCTTCAATGAATTCGAGACTGCGAATATTGCGCTTCTGAAGCAGCATGAGTATGCAATCAACCCGAACGGGTACCAGCTATACTGACAGGGGGAATGAGAATGTCTCTGAAACTGATCCTGGGTCCTTCCGGCTGCGGGAAGAGCAGAAAGCTCTTCGAGACGGCGCTTGAGGACGCCGCGCAGAATCCGGGCAGGCAGCACATCATCCTGGTTCCGGAGCAGTTTACGATGCAGACGCAGCAAAGCCTCTGCTCTCTGAGTAAAAGCGGCGGCATTCTGAATATTGATATCCTGAGTTTTTCAAGACTGGCGGTTCGTGTGTTTGAGGAGACGGGCGTCAGAAGAAAAACGCTTCTGAAGGAGACCGGGAAAACTCTGCTGCTCCGCCTGATCGCGGACAGGGAGGCAGCCGGTCTTTCTCTTCTTTCAGGGGCGGTCGACCGCCCGGGGGTGCTCGGGGAGCTGAAGAGCATTCTCTCGGAAATGGACCAGTATGAGATGACGGATGAGGAGATTCAGCGGATGGTTTCCGGATGCGGCACAAGGCCTGTCCTGGCACAGAAGCTGGCGCAGCTGTCCGTTCTGCGGGAAAAGTACCGGCAGTTTCAGGAGACGCATCAGATGCAGACGGCGGAGACTGTACCGGAGGCGCTCTGCGGGAGAATTCCGGCATCCAGGATGCTGGAGGGGAGCCGTATCTATCTGGACGGGTTCACAGGCTTCACACCTGCGCAGCTGGATGTGCTGAGCGGACTGATGCGGAAAGCGGAGTGGGTGACGGCCGCCTTCACGATCGACGCGAAGGTGGATGGATTCAGCAGGCCGCGTGAGGAGGAGCTGTTCGCGCTGACAAAGAAGACGGTTCAGGCACTCGGGCGCATTGCCGCAGAGACGGGGACGGTCATGGAGCCCCCGCTCGTCATGGAACAGTCCGGAACAGGCAGGTTCAAGGAGGGGAGTGAGCTTCAGTATCTGGAAGCGCACCTGCTCCGGCCTGGAAGGCGGAACCCTTTCCCGGGGCAGAGCGGCAGGCATCAGATCCGGATTCTGTCCTGCGCCAATCCGGCAGAGGAGGCACAGGCTGCGGTCGCGTGGATACGCAGGCTGACCCGGACGAATGAGAATGACGGAGAAACGCTTCGATACCGGGACATTGCCGTTGTGGCAGGGGACTTTCCGACGTACGCGGAGCATCTGAGACGGGCATTCGGCAGAGCGGAAATCCCGTATTTTGTCGACCGGTCGGTGCCGGTCACGCTGAATCCGGCTTTTGAATTTGTCAGGGCGGCATTTGCCATCCTGGATGCCAACTACAGTTATGAGTCAATGATGGCGTTCTTCCGCACCGGCTTCGTGTTCGATGACCGGGAGACGGTGGACATTCTCGAAAACTATCTGCTGGCGGCCGGCATTCGCGGGCATAAGGCCTGGACACAGAGGTGGAGCCTCCCGGCAGGAGACTGCCGGGAGGAGGAGATCGCCGAGCTTGAGGAACTGCGGGAATCGTTCGCGGAGCGTTTTGAGCCATTTGCCGGCGTATGCAGGTTTTCGGCAGGAAAACTGAAAGAC
The DNA here is from genome assembly GCA_902761585.1 of uncultured Lachnospiraceae bacterium. GTDB lineage: Bacteria > Bacillota > Clostridia > Lachnospirales > Lachnospiraceae > Porcincola. Next base: position 99,999 of record CACWKX010000002.1, on the reverse strand, counting down.
TACGCGAGAGCTCTGTGGGAGCTGACAGATGCCTTTGACCTCCAGGGGAAGCTGGCGCTTCTCGCCCGGGAACGGGAGGAGAGCGGACTGCGCGCTGACTCCGAGGTGTACAGCCAGGCAGCCCCCGCCATCGCAGAGGTGCTTGACGAGGCGGTTTCTCTTCTTGGAGACGAGAAGATCAGGCGGTCGCAGTTTGAGCAGATTCTGGAGGCCGGACTCTCGGAGTCAAAGATCGGCATTGTCCCGCCGGGAATCGACGAGGTGCAGATCGGAGATCTGATGCGGTCGAGGATTACGAATGTCAGGGCGATTCTGTTTCTTGGCATGAATGATGAGTTTGTGCCGGGGAGAAGCCATGAAGGCGGGATCCTGACCGATGTGGAACGGGATTATCTGAGACGTCAGGCGTTCCATCTGGCTCCATCCGCAAGGGAGGAAGCTGCAGTCCGGCAGTTCTACCTGTATCTGAGCTTGACAAAGCCTTCGGATTTTCTGATTCTTTCCTGTTCCCGGACGACGATGGACGGAAGTATACTCCGGCCGGCTGCAGCGCTGCTGCAGATCCGCCAGCTCTTCCCGAAGATTGAGATCCAGGATGGCTTGCCGGGCGGCCTGGCCGGGACAGTCTATCTTCCCAAAGAAGCGCCGGATGCGCTGGCGGGAGTTCTGGCGGCGGGCAGAGACTGGACGGAAGCGGAGAAGGAGGAGCAAACGCCCATGCTCCGGGAGCTGTATCTGGCGTCTGCCGCAGAAAGACCAGAGCAGACCCGCAGGCTCCTGAAGGCACTGGACATTGTGCCTTTGCCGCGGCTGAGCCGTGAGACCGCCAGAAAACTGTACGGTGACAACCTGGAGGGATCCGTCTCAAGGCTGGAGACATTTGCACTCTGTCCGTTCAGGCAATATGCGGTCTACGGGCTGGGACTTCAGGAGCGCAGACGATACGAGGTGCAGGCCTCCGATGTCGGAACGCTGATGCACAGGGGGCTGGAGCTTTTATCGGCGCGGGTGAAGGGAAGCCGGGATGTTTCGTGGAAAACCCTGCCCCCGGAAGCGCTTGACAGGTGGGCAGAGGAAAGCCTCAGACAGGCCTGCCTGGAAACGTCCGGCGGGAAATTTGAGGATACGTTCCGGAGCGCCGGACAGTACCAGCGGCTTCTCCGGATCTTCCGCCATGCCGCGGCTGTCCTGAAGATGCAGCTTGCAGCGGGAGATTTTGAACCGGCGCTGTTTGAGACGCGATTTGATTCAAGGGACAGAAGGACAGCGGAGCCTCTTTTTTTCCCAGATGGAAGCCGGATGAATCTGTCCGGACGGATTGACCGGGTTGACGAGGCGTCCGGAGGGGATGACAGTCGTCTCTTTATCAAGGTTGTCGATTACAAGACCGGTTCGACAGGGTTTGACTTGAACGAGGTCTGGATGGGGACGGAGCTCCAGCTACCGGTTTATATGGACACTGCGCTGCGGATGGAGCGCCAGCGCCACAGGAAGAAGGAGGTTGTCTGTGCGGGCCTTCTCTACTTTCCTGTGCGGGATCCGGTCCTGGACAGCAGATACGCCGATCTGGATGATGCTTCCCTTGAGGCGGAAAGAACCCGGAAAATCCGGCCAAGCGGGCTGATTCTGGATGACAGGGAGGCCGTCTCCCTTTTCAGCTCAGACCCGGGCCTTCTGTCTGAGGTCGCGCCGGTGACGCTCAATAAAGACGGAAGCATCTCTGCGGCAAGATCCAGCGTGGCAGACGCGCGGAAGCTGTCCCTCCTGTCCGCATATGCCAGAAGGAAGATGATTGAGACGGGAGAGCGGATTCTCGGAGGGGAGATCGCGCCGTCTCCTCTGAAGGAAAATGACCGGATGGATGCCTGCAGCTACTGCGCGATGAAGGCTGTCTGCCGGTTTACAGGACATGACCCGCAGATGAGGTACCGGCAGATGCCGAACATTCCGCAGGATGAGATCTGGAAGAGGATGGCGGAGGAGACAGAATCAGCCGGAGACCGGAAGGAAACAGAGATGGACTGAAAGCAGAAGGACTCCGGGCAGATGCCGGGAAAAAGAGAGAATCAGAAGCACAGGAGAAAGAGGACCGTATGGGAAGAAGCTGGACGGATGAACAGAAGAAAGTCATCGAGACAAGAGGCAGCAGCCTCCTTGTCTCGGCAGCAGCCGGCTCCGGCAAGACCGCGGTGCTGGTTGAACGGATCCTCCGTGAGATTCTGGATCCGGTGCACCCCGTGGACCTGGACAGGCTTCTGATTGTGACATTTACACGGGCAGCGACAAGCCAGCTCCGGGAGCGGATCCGGGACGCTGTGACCGCGCGCTATGAGGAGAAGCCCGGAAATGAACAGCTCCGGCATCAAATGACGCTTCTGTACAGCGACCATATCATGACCATCGACAAATTCTTCCTGATGGTGATCCGGGAACATTACCAGCAGATCGGGCTCGACCCGTCTTTCCGGATCGGTGATGAGGGCGAGCTCAAGCTGATGCGGGCAGACCTCATCTCGGCAGTGCTGGAGGAGGCATACAAGGAGGGGGATCCGGATTTTCTGCGCTTCTCTGACTGTTATGTCTCCGGCATATCGGATGCAGCCCTTGAGGGGATGGTGCTCGATTTCTGGGAAAGCTCGTCGTCGCATCCCTGGCCGAAGGCGTGGCGGCATGCGTGCCTGAGGCAGTATCAGGAGGAACCGTCCTCCTGGACATGGCTCCCGCAGCTTCTCGATGTTGTCCATACGCAGCTTCAGGACATTCTGGAGAACATCGATCAGACGCTTGCCCTCTGTGCGCTGCCGGGAGGCCCGAAGTCCGCGCAGCCGGCGCTGCTGTCTGACAGAGAACTGGTTCTGCAGCTGATGGGAGAGGGTTCCTATGATCAGCTGAGCGCTTTATTTTCCGAGCTGAAATTTGCCAGAATCTCGAAGAAGGAAAAAAAGGGGGAGGAACCATACGATGCTGTCAAGGTGCAGATGGTTGCGGACCTTCGGGACAGCTGGAAGAAAAAGCTCGGAAGCCTCAGGGATAAATATTTCCTGCGTCCGCTCCCGGAGGAGGCGGAGCTGATGAAGCGGACAGGAGCGGATTTTGCCGTCCTGGTCCGGCTTGCAGACCGCTTTGAGGAGGTCTTCACCGAGGAGAAGACCAGAAAGAATATTCTGGATTTCACGGATACTGCCCATCTTGCGCTGAAGGTGCTCATTGAAAAGGATGAGCATGGAGACATCGTGCCGACACAGGCTGCGCGGGAGTACCAGGACTACTTTGAGGAGATCGCCATCGACGAGTACCAGGATTCCAATGAGATCCAGGAGCTGCTTCTGTCGAGTGTATCCAGGGAAAGCAGGGGCGTATACAACCGGTTCATGGTGGGAGATGTCAAGCAGAGCATCTACCGGTTCCGGATGTCCGACCCCGGTATTTTCATGAAGAAGTACGAAAGCTATCGGAAAATGGCAGAAAACCCGAATGGGGAGGAAGGCGTGCAGGCAGGACCGGGTGTGCAGCCGCAGCAGCCCCGCCAGCTGCGAATCGATCTGCATAAGAACTTCCGCTCCCGAAAAGAGGTGCTTGAGGCCGTGAACCTGATCTTCCGGCAGATCATGCGGCGGGAGGTCGGAGGCGTTGAATACGGGGCAGATGAATCTCTGTATCCGGGTGCCGCGTTCGAGGCTTATCCGGAGCCCTGGAAGGGACAGGAGAAGACGATCTGCAGGCCGGAGCTGATCCTTGTCGAGCCGGGAGATGCCGCAGATGATGAAGCCGGAAGCGGGGAGAAACCGCTCCCGGATGCGATGCATGCGGAGGCGCAGGTGACGGCAGCCCGGATCCTCCAGATCGTCGGTCATGATCCGGTCTGGGACAAGGAAAAGGGGGCCTACCGTCCCGCCGGGTTCCGTGATATTGTCATTCTGCTCCGGACAGCCTCCGACTGGGCCAATACCTATTCCGAGGTGCTGTCTGCCCATGGAATTCCGAACCGTTCCGGCTCGAAAACCGGGTATTTCTCGGCGCCGGAGGTTCAGACCATCCTGGCTTACCTGGATGTCCTGGACAATCCGCGGCAGGACATTCCGCTTGCGGCTGTTCTTCGCTCCGATATCGGAAGACTGACGGACGACGAGCTCTCCATGCTGAAGGCGGGCAGGAGAAAAGATTCTCTGTATGACTGTGCGGAAACCTTTCTGTCTGTATATGCCCACGCCCGGGCAGAAAAACAAAAGGATTCAGACAGGCCCGCCGGTGCTGTGCAGAAGAAAACAGAACAGACGGACAAAGGACACTCGGATCAGACGCCGGGACCCTGGCCGGAAGGAGGATTCTCAGCGCAGCAGGAGGCGGTGCTTTATGAGAAGCTCAGGCAGTTCTGGGAGATGACGGACAGGCTGAGAAGCCATGTCAGTGACACACCGATCCACCAGCTTCTGTGGCAGATTTACGATGAAACCGGATTTCTCGCTGTGTCTGAGGCATCCGAGGGCGGCAGTCAGAAGAAGGCCAATCTTGATATGCTGGTGGAGAAGGCCATCGCCTATGAGCAGACCAGCTACAGAGGACTGTTTCACTTTGTGCGGTATATTGACAAACTGATCCGCTACGAGGTGGATTTCGGGGCAGCGCTCGCGGAGAACGGAAGCGAGGATCTGGTCCGGATCATGACGATTCACGCGAGCAAGGGACTGGAATTCCCGATCGTATTTGTCGCCGGGCTGGGACGGAGGTTCAACCGGCAGGACGCTTCGGCCATGTTTGTGCGAGAAGCCGGAATCGGGGTGGGCATGAATTACATTGATCCGGACCGCCGGGTTCAGGTGCCGACGCTGATAAGAAGCGCGGCAGCGGAGCGGGTGATCCGTGAAGGGATCGGGGAAGAGCTTCGCGTCCTCTATGTGGCGCTTACCCGGGCGGAGGAAAAACTGATTCTGACCGGGACCGTGAAGGACCGGGAGACGTTTGTCAAGTCGCTTTTTACCGCGACAGGCTGCATGACAGAAAAGCTGCCCGAAAGCCTGATTCTGGGAGCGGATGGCTGTCTGACATGGGTGTCAGAAGCGCTCGTCCGGCACCAGCCGGAGGGCGGACGCTTCAGGGAGATGGCGGATTTGCCCCAAAGCCCTGCGGAAAATCCCGTAGCTGGGCTGGAAGGAAGCTTTCTCGTGCGGACCGGCCTGGAGGTGGCAGCTAGGCAGCAGCATGCAGCGGAGGAATCCAGAGAACACCTGGCGGCACTGTTTGATGTGCAGCCGGGGGAGGTTTTTGACCGGCCGCTTCACGATCAGCTCAGGAGGCAGCTTGGATCCCGTTACCCATGGCCGGATCTGTCCGAGATTCCGGCCAAGGTGACCGTATCGGAGCTGAAGCGGCCGGGCTACGAGGCGGAAATGAAGCAGCTGGAGGAGGCGGCCCCCGCATCCTGGACGCAGCAGCCGGACCGAAGCATGGAGGATGCCGTATGCGTTCATGCCGGCCATGGGCAAGGCACGCAAGGGCAGGATAGCGGAGAGCGGAACAGGGTTGTCCCTGCGTTCATGCAGGAACAGACGCAGCAGAAGCCTGTCAGAGGGGCAGCGGCCGGGACGGTCTATCATCGCGTTCTGGCTGACTATGATTTCACCCTGGATGCCGGTCTGAACTCAGTCCTCCGTTGGTTGGAAACTATGGTTCAATGTGATAAAATCACCGAAGGCGAGAAAAAGGCGGTTCAGGCCGGACGGATCGTCCGCTTTCTGAACTCTGAAATTGGCGCGCGGATGAAGAAGGCAGCCGGGAAAGGGGTGCTCCACCGCGAGAATCCGTTCGTGCTGTCCGTTCCGGCGGGAAGCCTGTTTTCAGGTGCGGAGAAAGAAGCAGGAGCGGAGCCTGTGCTGATCCAGGGGACGATTGACGCCTGGTTTGAGGAGGCCGGACACCTGGTTCTTGTCGATTACAAGACAGATTATTGCAGACCGGAGCAGAAGGAGAGTCTGGTGCGGAGGTACCGGACACAGTTTCTGCTCTATGCGTCTGCCCTCACCCGGCTGACCGGAAAACCGGTCGGGGAAGCCTGGCTGTATTCGCTGTCGCTTGGCGAGGCGATACCGGTCAGCCTCGCCCCCTGAAGGAGAACATGCAGGCAGGAAGGAGTGCCTGAGGCATATGCAGACACAGACGATGACGCAGAAAAGTGCAGTATTTCAAGCCGCCAGGACACGGAAGGCAGACAGAACAGCAAAGGCAGCCGGGTCAGGACGCTGGTTTCTGATCGGTTTTGCGATCCCGGCGCTGATCATGCTGGTCGGGTATGTTCAGATCGGCGTCTGGCCATTTGGGGACGGGACGGTCCTGATCATTGACTCTCTTCACCAGTATCTGCCATTCTACACGGAATTTCATGAGAAGCTTGTGCACCACTCCTCTCTGCTGTACTCCTTTTCGGCGGGGCTGGGATACAACTTCTGGGCAACCTATGCCTATTATCTGGCAAGTCCGCTGAATTTCCTGATCGGCCTTGTCCCGACAGCGAATGTCTGTGACTTCATGGACTATCTGATCCTGCTGAAGGTCGCACTCTGCGGCGGAACCATGACCTGGTATCTGCATCGCAGAAATCTGAAGTCAGGGCTCCTTGCACCGGCATTCGGGACGATGTATGCGGTTTCTTTCTTCATGATCGGGTACTATTTCAACATTATGTGGCTGGACTCCATCGCGATGCTTCCGCTGATCATGAAGGGGATCGAGCAGATTTTCGGCATCGGTGACGGCGGCCGTGTGAGCGGACGCTCCGATGGGCGCCTCTACGGGGCAGCACTGTTTGTGGCGCTCTGGTGTAACTATTACATCGGGTTCATGCTCTGTCTGTTTTCTGTCCTGTATGTGTTTGTCTGCCTTGTGTACACCGGAAGAATGAAGCCGGGTTTGCTTCTGCGCCGTTTTCTGCGTTTCTTCTGGTATTCCATCCTTGCGGGCGGCATGGGCAGCATCGTCCTTCTGCCTGCTTACCGGGCGCTGAAGGCCTCGGAATCCATGCAGTCGAATACCTTTCCGAAGGTCATCAAGTTCTACACAGACTTCGTGAACCTCTGCCTCGCCCATTTTGCAGGAATCAAACCGGTCAATATATCGAACTCCCAGGTCGGGCTCAATGCATACTGCGGCGTGTCCGTCATGCTGCTGGGCATCCTGTTTCTGCTTGACAATCGGATTGCGCTCAGAAGGAGGATTGCGAAAGGCGTCCTGGCGGGCTTTCTGTTTCTGAGCTTCTCGATGAACGTTCTGAATTACATCTGGCACGGCTTCCATCAGCAGAACGGACTGCCGAACCGGTTTGCGTTCATCTATATCGCCATCGTGCTGGTCATGTCGTTCGATGCCATCGCAGATGTGCCGAAGCTGGCTGTCTGGCGGATCCTTGCCGCCGGCGTCATCCCGATATCCTTCGCGGCGGCAGCCTGGTATCTGGAGCTGGGGCAGGACAATGAGGGCAATGCCTATCCGGTCTCCGCCTACGAGATCACATTCCTGCTTCTCTGCGGGTATCTGGTGCTGCTCCTCGTGATCCGCCTGTATCATATCCGGCGGCTGGTTTTTTCTGTGCTGGCCGGAAGCATCCTGATCTGTGAGTCCGGCGTGTCGGCTGTCTGGGGAGTCGTCTGCAACGATTCCGTGACGCGTTCCATCTATCTGAACGACCAGAAGTCATACAAGACACTCGTTCCGCAGATGCATGACAATACCTGGTTCCGGTCGGAGGTTGATTCCCAGCGCATGCGGGATGTCACCCTGTTCTGCGGAGGCAATGCGGTCGTCATGTTCAATTCCACGATGCAGGAGTCGGTCACAAACTTCTGCGACCGGATCGGTATGGAATCGAGGACAAACAAAAACGGCTACAACGGGGTCACGAAACTGATGAACGATGTGCTGGGCATCAAGTATGTCCTTTCCGCACAGGGAACCGGCAGCACGCTCTATCAGTTTCAGAAGCAGACGTCGGATGGAAACCTGACCATCTATAAGAATGAAAATGCACTGGCACTCGGGTTTATGGTGAATCCGGAGATCCGGGACTGGGACATTTCATCCGGGACGCCGATCGATGTCCAGAATGACTTTGTGGTGAAGGCGGCCGGGCTTGATCCGATCTATACACTCGACCGTTACCTCACCATGCAGAATGGGGAAGCAAATGAAATCCTGATCCCGGACGGAAAGCAGGTTTATGCTTATCTGCCGGAGCGTGTGGCAGAGCTGAAACTGACCACACCGGAATTCAGCAAAACCTATGAGACATTCACAGACCATCTCTATGTGATCAATGCGGCGGACGGGGAAAATTTGGCGCAGATGACTGCATCGACAAAGCTGGGTTCCAGCGCGGAGGCGATCATCTATACCTGCCCGGACAGCGCCGAGCAGGCTGTTGTCGACAAGCTGAGAGAGAGTGAGCTTCAGAATGTCTCCGCATCTGGCAATGTGCTGACAGGCGACATCGATGTGAAGAAAGCAGGTGTGCTCCTTCTGACACTGCCATATGACAATGGCTGGCGGCTGTATGTGGACGGGAAGGAAGAGAAGCTTTCGGAGATCGGATCCTGCCTGATGGGGGCCGATCTTGAAACCGGCCAGCATGCCATCCGGATGGTATATATTCCGGAAGGATTCCGAGAAGGGATCCTTCTGACGATCGTCTCCGGTATCCTGTTTGCGCTGTCACTGTACCATTACAGCCGCAGACACAGAGGGGAAAAGAAAGGATTTGACAGGGAGATGGATGATGCAAAAGCGTATCTGTCAGCACTGTGCGGGGAAGACGCAGTCGCTGCCGGGGCTCCGATGAGCGCCTATACAACCTTCCGGATCGGCGGGCCGGCGGCTCTGCTGGTGAAACCGAAGACGGAGCGTCAGCTGGCAGACACCATTCTGTATCTCAGGCGCATGGAGCTTCCGTACTTCGTTGTCGGAAATGGAAGCAATCTTCTGGTCAGTGATGCAGGCTACAGAGGCGTGATCGTCCGTGTGGCGAAGAATCTCAGCCAGATCCGGATACGGGGAGACATTGTCGAGGCACAGGCAGGCGCGATGCTTTCGGCGGTCGCGGCGAAGGCGCTGGAGGCTTCCCTGGCCGGGATGGAATGTGTCTCCGGCATACCGGGTACGATCGGAGGGGCTGTCTTCATGAACGCAGGCGCTTATGGCGGCGAGATGAAGGATATCGTCGAATCCGTCCATGTGCTGACAAAGAATGGGAAGATTCTCCGGCTTTCCAATGAAGACTGCCGGTTCGGGTACAGGACATCCAGTATTCAGACGGAGGGCATGACGGTGCTGGACGTCAGCCTGAGGCTTGAGCCGGGCGATCCTCTGGCGATCCGTGAGAAAATGGACGATCTGAGGACCAGGCGTGCCGAGAAGCAGCCGCTGGAATACGGAAGCGCAGGTTCCACGTTCAAGCGGCCGGAAGGCCACTATGCCGGGGCATTGATTGATGAAGCCGGCATGAGAGGGTTTAGGGTCGGAGGCGCGATGGTCTCGGAAAAGCATGCGGGCTTTGTCGTGAATGTTTCCGGGGCAACGGCGGAGGACGTGTGCGGGGTGATCCGCGGGGTTCAGGAGGCTGTGATGGAGAAGAGCGGCGTGAAGCTTGAGCCGGAGGTCCGGATGCTGGGGTTTGAAGATACGGAGGACGAGGAATGAGATTCGTGATCGTGACAGGAATGTCCGGATCCGGGAAGACTGCCGCCCTCAAGATGCTGGAGGATGACGGCTATTTCTGCGTAGACAACCTTCCGCTGGAGCTGATCGGAAAGTTTGCCGAGCTGGCAGGCAATCCGGCCCAGGAATACAGCAAGGTCGCGGTCGGATTTGACTCCCGCTCCATGCTGAGGGGACATTCGGTGGAGGATTTTTTCCGGACCATGAAGCCCTACAGTTATGAAATCCTGTATCTTGACTGCGGCGACCAGGAGCTGGTAAGACGATATAAGGCGACCCGCCGCATTCATCCGCTTGCCGGAACCGGGCGGATTGAGGCAGGTATTGCAAAGGAGCGGAAGCTTCTGGAGCCGCTCAGACTTCGGGCGGACTATGTGATTGATACCAGCGATATGCTGACGAGGCAGCTGCAGCAGGAGATTGGTCATATTTTTCTCGAAAATCCGGGAGAGGGCAGTCTGCTTGTATCTATCCTGTCATTCGGGTTCAAGTTCGGGATCCCGTCTGACGCGGATCTGGTCTTTGATGTCCGCTTTCTTCCGAATCCGTTTTATGTCGAGGAGCTCAAGCATAAAACCGGAAATGACAAGGACGTTCAGGCGTATGTCTGTCAGAACGGGGAGGCAGATACATTTCTGCAGAAACTGACCGATCTTCTCGGGTTTCTGATCCCGAAGTATGAGCTGGAAGGAAAGAGACAGCTGACAATTGCTGTCGGGTGCACAGGCGGCAAGCACCGCTCGGTGACGATGGCAAACCGTCTGAACGAATATTTTGAAACGAACGGGAAGTACCCGGTGGTGCTGCTCCATCGGGATATCACCCGCTGAGAACGGAGGAATACGATGTCATTCTCCGGGGAAGTCAGGGAGGAACTGGCAGGCTGCACAGATACTGCCAGACATTGCAGGATTGCATTCCTTGGGGCTGTCCTGCACAGCTGCGGGGAATGCACCGGCGGCCTTGTCAGGATCCGGACAGAAAACCGGTATGCGGCGGATGCCTGCGAGAGCTGCCTGGAGCGGACGATGCCCGGAAGCTGCGAGAGGGAGACGGAAACGGACGAGGGAAAGCTTCCGGTATACTGCATTAGGGTGAAGAACCGTCCGGACAGTCTTCAGCTGATGGAGGCGGTCCGGATGGAAGGCGCATATCCGGACGGAAGCTTCCGGGACTTCGTGGTGGACAGGCTGCTGCTTCAGAAGCTGTGCTGCCGCAAGGCCTACCTGAGAGGAATCTTTCTTTTGACCGGATCCGTGAGCAATCCGGAGAAGAGCTACCATCTGGAGCTCGTCTGTCCGGATCTGGAGGAGGCGGATCTGATCGTCTGGCTCATGCAGTCGCTGGGCTTTGATCCCCGTGTCATCGGGCGGCAGAATCATCAGGTGGTGTATCTGAAGGAGGGCGGTCAGATCTCGGACTTTCTTGGTGCGATCGGCGCGACGAACAGTCTGATGAAGCTTGAGAACGCACGGATTGTGAGGGACATTGCCGGGACGGTAAACAGGCGGGTAAACTGCGAGACAGCGAATCTGATGCGGACAGTAGACGCGTCTGTCAGGCAGATCCGGGATATTCAGTACCTGAAGGACAGAGGGGAGCTCGGGAAGCTCCCGGAGAGTCTGAAGGCAGCAGCTGAGCTGAGACTGAAATTCCCGGATGCCACACTCAGGGAACTTTCTGAGGCGAGCATCCCGCCTGTCGGGAAATCCGGGTTCAATCACCGGCTGATGCGGCTGAGCAGTCTTGCGGAAAAACTTCGGTCTGAGGAAGGATGAATGGTTGGTATGGTTCTGTACAATGTAACCTTGTATCTGGCATTTGTGGCTGCGGGATTTCCTGCCGGAATCTACAGCAGCATATGGACGCAGATCAGCGGCGGAATGACGGTTCCGGTGCCCAGCATCATCCTTCTGAGAGCGATGATTGCGGCAGGCGGCGTACTGGCCTGTATCCTGGCTGCCAGAATCCGGCAGAAGCAGGAGAGAAACTTCGACCTGTGCCTGGCGGGCGTGAGCCTGGAGACGCTGGGGGTGATCGGACTCGCGCTGTCAAGAATGTTCTGGCACCTTTGCCTCTGGTCATTCGTCCTCGGGCTGGGACTTGGGATGAGTCTGACGCTCCTTTGCATCGTGGTCATCCGACTCGATCAAAGGACGGTCATGCTCCAGTTTTCTGGAACAGGCGTGGGGGCATTTGCCGGAAACTGGATCCTGTCTGCTGCCATGTCGCTTTCCGGGAGCTGGCGGACAGGCTGCGAGCTTCTGGGACTTGTCCAGATCCTGACGGCCTTTCTGGCGTTTTTCATCCGGAGGTCGCTGATAAAAGGACAGGACATGCGAAGAAAACTGGATGAGAGATCGAGAGAGATCGATATATGCCGCGAGCAGGAACGCCGGCGCATTCCTGTGGATGAGGCTGGACTGAGGCAGGCTGAAAAGGAATACATCACCCGGTCAGCTGTCAGCTGCATGGCCGCTTTTCTGTCCGGGATTCTGGCTCTGTGCATGGTGCTCTGGCCGCAGAGCTACAGGGTGATTGAGACAGGAGCGGCGCAGGAGATGACCGGATACGGTGTTCTGATGGTGAGTCTCGGAATGGCTGCCGGCAGGGTGCTTGCAGGTGTTCTCCGGCCGGCAGGAAGGGTGTCCAGACTGATCTGGATGGGAACAGCCGGTGTTCTGCTTCTTCTGGAGCAGTACCTGATCCACGCCGGAGGACTCACAGATATGGGAATGCTGTTTTTCCAGCTCTTTGAAGGAATAACGGTCGGACCGGTGTTTCCAAAGCTTCTGCTTCTGGATGACGTACGTCTCGACCGGGAGGCAGAGACAGCGCTCCTGTCGCTGCTTCCGGCCTTCGCACTTGGAGCGGTCATCGTTGTCACACCGCTGACGCAGGCACTGGTCGGAGCGGGACAGACACGCTGGTTCCCGCTGTGGCTTCTTGCCCTGGCTGTCTGCCTTGGTGTTTGCCTGTTTTTCTGTGTAAAAGACGGGAAGGACTGAGAGGTGTCAGATGGAGCATTATGTGATTACAATATCGAGAAAGTTTGGCTGCCTTGGGCACGAGATTGCAGGGCGCCTCGGGGAACTGCTCGGGGTGCCGGTGTATGACCGCAGCGCAGTCGAGGCACAGGTTCTCAGCACGGGGGCCGAAGCACGCCTTCTGGCCGCCACGCAGCTGGAGGAAGGCCGGAAAAAGACACAGTTTCTGCTGTTTCGGAAGGAGGCAGACGGGGAGAAGGATCTCCGGGCAAGGGTGATGTTTCAGGCACAGTCGGAAGCTCTGAAGTCCTTTGTGGAGAAAAGCTCCTGCGTTATTCTGGGAAGAGGCGGCGATGAGGTCTTCAGGGAATATCCGCGGTGCATGAATGTCTATATTTTTGCGCCGGACAAGGTTCGCCTTCAGAACTGTGTCAGGATGCTGCACACGGACGAGGAAGCGGCAAGAGCTTTGATTCACAGGGAAGACAAAGCCAGGGAAGACTACAGACGGCAGTTCTGCAGCCATGCTTCGGATGTGACATATGGCCGCCATCTCCTGATGGATTCGAGTCTGTTCGGGGCGGAGGAGAGCGCTCGGATACTGGCGCAGGCGGCGCGCTATCTGTTCAGCCTTCCCGAAGAGGATCAGGCGGACAGTTTGCATAAGGCAGGAGGAATGACGATATGAAGTGCCCATACTGCGGGAGCGAAGAGACCAGAGTGACCGATTCCAGGCCAGTGGAGGAGAGCAATTCCATCCGGCGCAGACGGCAGTGCGACAGCTGCGGCAAGCGGTTCACGACCTATGAGAAGATTGAGACAATCCCGCTGGTCGTGATCAAGAAGGATCACACAAGGCAGCAGTATGACCGCGCGAAAATCGAGGCGGGGGTCATGCGGGCCTGCTATAAGCGGCCGATTCCGGTGGATGAGATCAAGAAGATGATTGACCGTGTCGAGACGGAGCTTTACAACCAGGGAGGCGGGGAAGTCAGGAGCGCCGAGATCGGAGAGAAGATCATGGATGGCCTGAAGGACCTGGATCCCGTCGCGTACGTCCGGTTTGCATCCGTCTACAGAGAATTCAAGGATGTCGGGACGTTCATGGATGAGCTGAAGAAAATCATCAACTGAAAGATGAAAGTAAAAGGTGAGCAGGCATGAAGAATCGTCTGGAGCAGCTGCTGAACGGGCAGTTTGAGTATGATCTTCCACATATGCAGCTCTCCGGGCGGACAGTCCGGATTGAGACGGAAGCGGGCGGGCGCGCGAAGGGCGCCTTTCTTGTTGCGCATCCGGGGGAGGGAAAGGTCAGAGGCTTTCTGAATACAGATAATCCCCGGATTCTTCTGGAGAGCCCGGAGTTTTACGGGCATGAGAACATTGTCCGGTTTGACGTTGACACAGAAGGGCTTCTGCCGGGGGAGACGGTGGAGGGGACAGTCTTCATCAGCTCCGGGCTCGGGCAGGATCAGGTCCGGGTCACGGTTCATATGAAAGAACAGAAGGCGCCGGAGCCTTACAGCGAGCAGGAACTCGTCGATGCCGCGCGGAAGGATTTTGCTGCTGCGGCGTCTCTCTTTTCTTCACCGGCCTACAGGGCGCGGATGATGCTGGCGGACGCGCCGGCAAGGGCCCTGTACAGTGGCCTGGAACAGGAGAAAAATCCGCTCAGAAGGCTGGAGGAGTTTCTGGTCGGGACAGGGGCAAAGGAAAGCGTCGACATCAGCTGCGACTGGACAGGCCGGAAACTGGTCAACCCGGAGGGGACGCTGAGAGATCCCATCCGCCTGACTGCCAGCACCTGGGGCTATCTCGAGATCCACATTTCATCGGATGCACAGTTTCTGCGCCCCGAAAAAAAGACACTCACGACGGAGGAGTTTGCCGGCGGAAGCTGCGAGGCCGGTCTGATCATCGATTCTAATTTTCTGCATGCCGGGAAAAACTACGGGCGCGTGACAATCCGGACCCCCTACAAGACGATGGAGCTTGAGGTGCGGGCTGACAGGACCGACGACGGGGAAGCCAGAAGGCTTCACAGGGTCCGCTGTCTCATGCGCAAAAAGGCGCTGAACCTGTATCTTGACTACCGGGCGGGCAGAGTGGATCTTCATAACTGGGCAAGCCGGACGGACTCTGTTCTGAATGCCTACAGGCGGGCACAGGGAAGAGATGTCTATGCGGATCTGTTTTCGATTTTCGTCCTTCAGGCGGACGGCAGAAGGCGTGAGGCAGAACGGCTGCTCGCAGAGCTGAATAAGACCCCCCAGCGGCTGAACACACCGGACCGCTATGCTTTTTTTCTGTTTCTGACGTCCTTTTTCACCAGAGACAGCGCATATCTGGATGCCGTCCGGAAGGAGGTTCAGAGACTTGCGGCGGAGAATCCGTCGAGCTGGCAGATCCGCTGGGTATGCCTGTATCTGTTTGAGGATGCGGAAGCCGGGGAGGAACGGAGACTGGATGCAGTGACCAGACAGATTGAGCTTGGATGCAGCAGCCCTGTCATGTATCTGGAAGGCGCACTTGCGCTGAGAAAGAAGCCGTCTCTCTTCCATGAGATCACGCCGGCGATCCGTCTGATCCTGAATTTTGCAGCCAGACGGGGCCTTCTGACAGAGCAGCTGTCTCTGAAGCTTGCCTCGATACAGCGGCGCAGTCCGCACTACGACCCGGTCCTGTACAAAGTACTGGCGGATTATGCCAGAAAAAGCGGTGCCAGGGAGGCGCTGACCGCCCTCTGCGCGATGGCAATCGAGGGCGGCCAGAAGAGCCGCCGGTTTTTCCCTCTTTTTCAGGTGGCTGTCATGAAGGAAGTGTCCGTGACAGGCCTGTACGAGTATTATATGGATGCCTGCGAGGAGTACCGGATCGAGACAATGCCGGAGGTCATCAGACGCTATTTTGTCTACAACGACACGCTGAACTGGCATAAAAAGGCAAGAATCTTCCGGAATATGGCGGATGGAAGAAGGCAGATTCCGGGAATCTTCAACAGTATGAGACCTGCGATCGGAACATTCCTGACCGACCAGCTGGCGCAGGGCCACATCGATAACGATCTTGCGGCTCTCTATTCAGAGTTTCTGACGCGGCCGATGCTGACAGACCGGCTTGCCGCGAATCTGCTTCGTCTGCTGTTCACCTACAGGGTAGAGTGTCTGAGCCCGGGGATGAAGAAAATCATTTTGGTGGACAGCCGGATGCAGCAGGAGCGGGAGGTGCCCCTGAAAAATGCGGCAGCCCTTGTTCGGATTTATTCTGACCAGACCAGAATCCTGCTGGGCGACGGGGAGGGAAGACGGTACGCCTCGACGTCTCTGTACATGGCGGACCATTTTCTCGAGTCTCCGGAGCTTCTTGAGATGTGCGCGGAGATCGTGCCGGAAGCCCCGGAACTGGCCCTTTTTTACACATTGAATACGGTCAGGGATCAGCCGGTCAGTGCAGCCAGCCTGCGGTATTTCCGGAAGGCGTCCGGGATGCGCAGACTGTCGGCAGATTTCCGGAAAACAATCCGGAGCTGGCTGCTCGACTATTACACGGGGAATCCCGATGATCCGTCACTGGATGATTTCCTGAAGGAGGCGGATCTCTGTGACTATGCGGAGGCCGGGCTGGAGAAGCTTCAGGGGCTTCTGACAGGCGAGGGGCTTTTTGAGGAGGCATATCGGCTTGTTTTGAAGTATGGGCACGACCATACCCCGCTCAGCCTTCTGGTCCGGATCTGTTCCCAGATGGTGCTGGAATCAGAATACCAGGAGGATGAGAAGCTGCTCGGATACTGCAGCAGCTGCTTCATTTCAGGGAAATACGACAAAAATATCCTGACCTACCTTCTGATGTACCCGGACGGGTCCATCCCGGAGATGAAAAAGCTGTGGAAAGCCGGGAAGGAGTATGGGCTCGATACGATGAAACTGGAAGAGCACATCCTCTCCATGATTGTCTTTGAGCGGGAGGGAATGGAGGGGAGCGAGCCGATCTACGCTTCCTACCGGGCTTCGCTGGGAAACCGGAGGCTCTGTCAGGGGTATGTGATCCTGATGTCGTACGGATACCTGGTCCGAAATCTGCCGGCAGACGATGTGCTGTTCGAGGACCTGCTTGCGGACTTTGAACGGGGTGGAAACCTTCCGGATGTCTGTGCGCTGGCGCTCTTAAAGCATCTTTCCGGACTTGTCAGCAGAAATGAGACACAGAATGAGGCCTCGCGGCGGCTTCTGGAGCGATATGAGAACCGGAACATGAGATTTTCGTTCTTTGCTGCATTCCCGGAGATGCTTCACGCTGTTTCCGGAATCAGGGAGAAGGTCTTTTTTGAGTATACGGCTTCCCCAAAGAGCATTGTGACGCTCAGCTTCAGAAGAAAGGGATCCGGGGAAGCGTTCCAGACTGAAACCATGCAGGATCTTTTCTGCGGCATACGCGTGCGGGAATTCATGCTGTTCGGCGCGCAGGAACTGGAATGCTTCACGGAGGAAGACCGGGCTGACGGAACACGGATTATCTCGGGGGTCCATACACTGAAGGCAGCTCCGATCCCTGATGATGAGAAGGAGACCCGGTATGGGCGGCTGTCTGCGCTGTCAGACGCACTGGCACGCGGGGACAGGGAAGAGGCCAGGGATATCCTGATGGATCTCCGCCGGACAGAGACACTGACAGAGGAACTGTTTACACTGATTTAACCGGAAAGCCGGAGGGAGGAACCAGCATTGATGAATCGGAATGAAATCCTGATCGGCCTCCAGCTGTCTGCGCACGGAGCGCAGCTTACCTGGTATGGGAATGAGCTGAAGGAGCCGCAGACCCTGTCTCTTCCGGGAGAGATGGACAATGGTCTGATGGGGGTTCCTGCCGAAGTCTGGAATGCACTGAGCAGAGAGGATGCTTCTGAAAAGGCATCGGGTTATATCAGGGAGCTTCTGGACATGGTGCCGCAGCTGAAGAGCGCTGAGAAACATGATGTCCGCATCTGCGTCACGGTTCCGGATCTGGATGAGAAGATGTCAAAACGGCTGAAGACCGTCGTCCGGCAGGCCGGGGTGGATGAGCGCGGAATCTTTCTTCAGGATTTTCGGACAAGCTTTTTTTACTATGTGGTGAATAAGAAGAAGGAGCTCTGGAACGGAGATGTGGCCTTTCTGTCTGTGGAGGATGGACGGATGAACGGTTACATCCTTCATATTGACAGAACCGCATCACCCCACACGGCAACCTTCAGGCAGGAGGCTTCCTGCGATGTCTCTGACAAGGCGCGGGCAGGCAGGTCAGACGAGGACTGGGATGCCGAGCGGGACAGGCTCCTTTACGAGCTTCTGGGAAAGCTTTTTGAGCGGAGAAATGTGAGCGCCAGCTATCTCTACGGCGGCTATTTTGATGCCCGCTGGGCAAAACGCTCCTTCCAGTATCTGACCTTTCACCGTCATGCCTTCCAGGGACAGAATCTGTTTTCAAAGGGAGCCTGTTACGGTGTGATGGCACGCTGCGGAGAGATCCGCATGCCGGATATCATCTTCCAGGGTGTGGACATGGTAAAGGTGAACATCGGCATGAAGGTTCGGGTGAAGGGCAGGCCGGAGACGGTCCCTCTGATCCGTGCAGGTGTGAACTGGTATGAAGCATACGGTATGCTGGACGTGGTGCCGGAATCTGAAAAGAATGTGACAATCCTGTCTGAAGACGAAGACGGCAGCGGGACAATCCGGCATACTCTGAGGCTGGATCATTTTCCGGATCGCCCGGACCGGGCGAGCAGGTTGCGCGTGCGGGTGTGGTTTTCGGCGCCAAAGATGCTGGAGGCAGAGGTGACAGACATGGGGTTTGGCAGCCTGTACCCGTCATCGGGCAGAATCTGGCACAGAAGCATCCGGATTGCATGACAGCAGCTGCCGAGCCTGCGCAGGGCAGGGAACGCGCAGACGTCTGGCAGGCAGTTCTGCGGAGATAAAGCCTGCCAGGCTTACTACGGGAGGAATCGTGATGGCTTTCGATCTATGTACTGTCAGGACAGCAGAGCACCCCTACCTGATTGAGAGCGTGCAGATCAGAATCTGGACGATTGAGGAGCTTTGTTTTTTTCTGCACCGCAATCTGTGTCTGATTGATGAGTCGATCGTCAATGAGCGTCTGGCGGACTGGGTCAGCGAGGAGCTTGATCTCAGGCAGCTCGGCCACAGGCTCAGGGAGGCTCTTCAGCGTCCGGACCATGATGTGACCTATTTCGTCATGCCCATCTTTGCCCAGACCGGCTATCTGCAGCAGGACGAGCTCAGGCGCGTCCGAAAGAAGCTCATGGAGGCACAGGTCCGCCCGGAGGAGGAGAATGCGAAGATGAAGGCGGACTACCTTCTTTCCTGCGGGAAAAATGCAGCCGCCTGCACGATCTACAGGCGGATTCTGGACGGCGGGTCGGCGGGAAAGCTCCGCACAGGTTTTCTGGAGGCTGTCTGGAACAACCTCGGAAGCGCCTGTGCGCAGGCATTCCGTTTCCGGGAAGCAGCGGAATGCTTTCTGAACGGCGAGCGGCTCGGGCATTCCAGAGAACTGATGAGAAAGTACATCAGCGTGCTTCCGTTTTTCATGTCACAGGAAGCCTACCAGGAACAGCTCCGGAAGCTGGGGGTTGATGCGGTCTGGGCAGGAGAAGTGCAGAAAATGAACGCAAAGCTGGCGCAGGATGTCCTGGAGCGGGTGCGCTCCAGGACACGGGAGGACGAAGACCTGGCCGCAGCGGCGGAAGCTTTGTTTGCCGCATACAGAAGGGCACAGGCTTGCGTGTCCCATTCCTTTGTTCTATAATGAACCGCGCGTGCCGGGACTGTTCCGGCGGGCTGACAGATCGGCTTGCTTCTTGAGAGGAGAGGGGTCTTTGGAAGAACGGACGGATAAGAAGGAGACTGGAATTTTCAGTACACAGGAGCTTTCAGACAGCCCCCGCGAGGAATGCGGTGTCTTCGGTATCTATGATTTCTCCGGCGAGGAACAGGTGGCGCCGACCATCTATTATGGCCTTCTTGCCCTGCAGCACAGGGGACAGGAGAGCTGCGGGATTGCGGTCAGTGACACAGACGGTCCGAAGGGAGCAGTCCGAAGCCGGAGGGGCATGGGACTGGTGAACGAGAATTTCAACGCGGAGAGCCTCGAGGGACTCAAAGGCAACATCGGTGTCGGACATGTCCGGTATTCGACAGCCGGGCAGAGCACCATCGAGAATGCGCAGCCGCTTGTTCTCAACTATATCAAGGGAACGCTGGCGCTTGCCCACAACGGAAACCTGGTCAATGCACCGGAGCTGAAGCGGGAGCTTGCGCGGACCGGCGCCATTTTCCAGACAACGATTGACTCTGAGATCATCGCCTACCATGTCGCGAGAGCCAGGGTAGACACGGCCAGCGTCGAGGAGGCGGTATCGAGGGCGATGGACAAGCTGAAGGGTGCATATTCCCTGGTGATTATGTCCCCGAGAAAGCTGATCGGGGCCCGGGATCCGTTCGGCTTCAGGCCGCTCTGTATCGGGAAGAGGGGAAAGGCGTACATCCTGGCATCCGAAACCTGTGCGCTCGACGCGATCGGTGCGGAGTATGTGCGCGATGTGGAGCCAGGTGAGATTGTGACAATTTCTCCGAGGTTCGGCATCCATTCAGACCGAAGCCACTGCATCCGGTCCAGCAAGACCGCAAGGTGCGTGTTCGAGTATATTTATTTCGGAAGACCTGACTCCGAGATTGACCACGTCAGCGTCTATAATTCAAGAATTCTTGCTGGCAAGTATCTCGCGATGGACAGCCCGGTGGATGCGGATCTGGTCATCGGTGTGCCGGAGTCCGGCAACATCGCCGCGCTGGGATTCAGCATGGCGTCCGGAATTCCGTATGGACAGGGATTCTACAAGAACAGCTACATTGGCCGAACCTTCATCAAGCCCAGACAGCATGCCAGGGAGTCGGCGGTTCAGGTCAAGCTGAATCCGCTCAGACCTGCGGTCGAGGGCAAACGGATCGTCATGGTGGACGATTCCATCGTCCGGGGGACCACTTCAGACCGCATTGTCCGGATGCTGAGGGAAGCCGGAGCGACAGAGGTTCACATGCGTGTGTCCAGCCCGCCGTTCCTCTATCCCTGCTATTTCGGAACCGACATCCCGGACAGGGAGCAGCTGATCGCCTTTGGACGGGATGTGGAGGAGATTCGTTCCATCATCGGGGCGGACAGCCTCGCTTATCTGTCAATCGACCGGCTGGCAGAGCTGACAGGAGGACTGCCGGTCTGCAATGGGTGCTTTACCGGCAGCTACCCGGTTCAGCCGCCGACAGAGGATATTCGCGGAAGCTACGACAAGTAATGGGGTCAGGAGGCCGATATGAGTGAATATGACAGCTACGTAAGCCCGCTTTCCAGGCGCTATGCAAGCAGGGAGATGCAGTACCTGTTCTCACAGGAGAAGAAGTTCCGCACCTGGAGAAGGCTGTGGGTTGCGCTTGCGGAGACAGAGAAGGAGCTCGGGCTGAATATTACCGACGAGCAGATCGCGGAGCTCAAGGCGCATCAGGATGAGATCAATTACAAGGATGCCGAGGCGCGGGAGCGCATCGTGCGGCACGATGTCATGAGCCACGTGTATGCCTATGGTCTCCAGTGCCCGAAGGCGAAGGGCATCATCCATCTTGGCGCGACATCCTGCTATGTCGGAGACAATACCGATATCATCATTATGAAAGAGGCCCTTGAGCTGGTCCGCAGCAAGCTGGCGGGGGTGATCGACCTGCTGGCAAAATTCGCGGATGCGTACAAGGATCTTCCGACCCTTGCCTACACGCACTACCAGCCGGCGCAGCCGACGACAGTGGGCAAGCGGGCAACTCTCTGGATCAATGAATTCATGATGGATCTGGATGACCTGGAGTATGTTTCCTCCACCCTGAAGCTTCTCGGGTGCAAGGGTACGACGGGGACGCAGGCATCCTTCCGGGAGCTGTTTGGAGGAGATGACGAGAAGATCGACCAGATCGATCCGAAGATCGCCGAAAAGATGGGATTTTCAGGATGCTATCCGGTGTCCGGACAGACCTACTCGAGAAAGGTCGACTCCAGGGTGCTGAACGTGCTGGCAGGAATTGCCCAGAGTGCACACAAGATGGCGACGGACATCCGGCTGCTTCAGCATGCCAAGGAGATCGAGGAGCCCTTTGAGAAGAGCCAGATCGGCTCAAGCGCCATGGCGTACAAGAGAAACCCGATGCGCTCCGAGCGCATCTGCTCCCTCTCACGCTATGTCATCTGCGATGCGCTGAACCCGGCGATTACAAGCTCGGTCCAGTGGTTTGAGCGCACGCTCGATGACTCGGCGAATAAGCGGATATCCATTGCGGAGGGCTTTCTTGCCATCGATGGGATCCTGGATCTGTGCCTGAACATTACGGACGGGCTGAAGGTATACCCGAAGGTCATTGAGAAGCATCTGCGGGAGGAACTGCCGTTCATGGCGACGGAGAATATTATGATGGATGCCGTCAAGGCTGGCGGCGACCGTCAGGAAGTACACGAGCGGATCCGGGAGCTGTCCATGAAGGCCGGCCGCAGGGTCAAGGAGGACGGAAAACCGAACAACCTGCTTGAGCTGATTGCGGCGGATCCGATGTTCCATCTTGATGCGGAGAAACTGGAGAAGTCGATGGATCCGAAGAAGTATGTCGGCTGTGCACCGCGTCAGGTCGAGGTCTATCTCAGAGACATTGTGCGGCCGAGACTTCAGAAATATGCAGGTAGCGTAGTCGAACAGGCGGACATCGAGGTATAAGTCTCCGATGACCGTGCAGCCTTGCTGCGGACATACAAACACAGTGTTTCCCCGCATGCAGAACCGGGGAACCATCACAGGAGGAAAGAATATGGTACAGGCAGTTGTCGGCGCAAACTGGGGTGACGAGGGGAAGGGCAAGATTGTCGACGTCCTCGCGAACAAGGCGGATATCGTTGTCCGCTATCAGGGCGGCGCGAACGCCGGTCACACGATTGTGAACAAGTATGGAAAGTTCGCTCTTCACACGCTGCCGAGCGGGGTCTGCCATCCGGAGATCACCAATGTGCTTGGAAATGGTGTTGCGCTTAACATTCCGCTCGTGGTGAAGGAGATTGAGGACATCACGTCGAAGGGCGTGCCGACACCGAAGCTGCTGATTTCTGACAGGGCACAGGTCGTGATGAGCTACCACATCCTGTTCGACCAGTGTGAGGAGGAACGTCTGGGGGGAAAGTCCTTCGGATCCACCAAGTCCGGGATTGCTCCATTTTTCTCGGATAAGTATGCAAAGATCGGGTTCCAGGTCTGCGAGTTGTTCGATGACGACATCCTGAATGACCGGATCGACCATATCCTTCCGATCAAGAATGCGCTCCTCGTGAATCTGTACCACAGAGAACCGCTCACACATGAGGGACTGCTTCGCGAGCTTCATTCGTACAGAGATATGGTAAGGCCGTATGTGGCGGACACAGCGACTTTCCTTGAGAACGCGATCCGTGACGGAAAGACCATTCTTCTTGAAGGACAGCTCGGGACGATGAAGGATCCGGATCAGGGCATCTATCCGATGGTGACCTCCTCCCCGACGCTGGCCGGCTACGGGGCAATTGGTGCAGGGATTGCGCCGTACGAAATTTCCAGGATCATCACTGTTTCGAAGGCCTATTCAAGCGCAGTCGGCGCAGGAGAGTTTGTCTCCGAGATCTTCGGGGATGAGGCAGACGAGCTTCGCAGAAGAGGCGGAGACGGCGGCGAGTTCGGCGCGACGACCGGCAGACCGAGAAGAGTCGGCTGGTACGACTGTGTGGCTTCCCGGTATGGCTGCAGACTCCAGGGTGCAACCGATGTCGCGTTCACCGTTCTGGATGATCTGGGATACCTGGATGAGATTCCTGTCTGTGTTGCCTATGAGATCGATGGAAAACAGACGACAGATTTCCCAACGACACCGACGCTGAGAAAGGCAAAGCCGGTGTGGAAGAAGATGCCGGGCTGGAAGTGCGACATCCGCGGCATTAAAAAGTATGAGGATCTGCCGGAAAAGTGCAGAAACTATGTGGAATTCATCGAAAGCCAGATCGGGTATCCGATCACAATGGTTTCCAACGGCCCTGGACGCGATGACATCATCTACCGCGACAGTCCGCTGAAAAAATGAGATACGGCTGCCGGGTCTGAGCCGGGCAGCACCTGAGAAAAAGCTCCGCAGTCCAGCTTTGCTGTGGGGCTTTTTTGATGATGGCAACCGCACATCATCGGGTGCGGAGCACGAGATGATGGCGGAGTCGCCGTATCGAGGAGGTCAGAGTGAATCAGCTCTCCTTGGTTGACAGGAGGATTTGAATGAAAATTGCTTTGCTTGCAGCACTTGCAGCCTTCGTGCTCTGTTTTCTGTTTCTCTGCACAGGGTCTATCATCCAGAAGATGAGGGGAAAGAGGGACTTCTCTCTGTCCGGAGCGCTGCTTCTCGGGTACGTGGTTTATTTCTCACTGTTTGAGGTGATTTGTCTGGCCTGTGAAGTGACGCTGGCACCGCTCAGCCGCCTGTCGGTGATCATGATGACCGCCGGAACAGCTCTTATGCTGGGAGGGGTGGTTTACTGCTGCCGGAACTGGGTTTTCAGGCTTCGCAGCCTGAAGAGCCGGATCAGAGCCCATGGATGGCTGCTGGCTGTCGTAATCGTGCTGACGCTGGCGGTCTGCTTCTTCGCATTGATCTATACAGACGATTCGGCGGATTCCGACTTCTATGTCGGAATGGCCTCGACAGCCCTCTACACCAACACCATCGGACGCTTTGATCCGACAAATGGACGGCTCCTGAAGGCGATCAACCCCAGGTATGCCTATGCCCTGTACCCGATTCACAATGCGGTCGTCGCAGATCTGTTCCATATCCCGGCGATTGTTGCAGCGCGCAGCGTGATGAGTGTGATCAATGCGCTTGTAAGCTGCCTTGCATATTACAAGCTGGGGCGGATCCTGTTTGTACAAAAAGCGGACAGAAATCTGACGCTGGAAGAGACTGGCCGGATGGGCGATCAGGTATATGTGCGGCAGAACCGGAAAACAGATGTCTTTACGATCCTGCTGCTTCTGCTGAACCTGTTCTCCGCAACCATCTACATGCCCGGAACCTTCCTGTTCACACGGACTTTTGAGGGAAAGCACCTGATTGTCAATATGGTCGTGCCTTTGGCAGCGGCAGCCTGTGTGGCCGTCTACAGGGGAATTCCGGAGGACGCCGGAGAGCAGCGGTATGTATTCGAGAACCTGTTTTTCCTTCTTCTGGCAGGCGTCTGTTTTTCCGCGAGTGTCTCGGTGCCGGCTCTGATGGCCGCTGCAGCACTGCTTCCCTATTCCGTGTATTCGAAAAAATGGAACATGCTGCTGCGTCTGTTTCTGGCGGAGCTTCCATTTCTGGTGTGGGCCGGGCTTTATATCCTGAATTCACGCCGGGTATTTATTCTGGCAGCATACAGATGAGGGGAGGACGATTTCAATGGAAGGGATCACAGTCTCAGGGGCAGGCCTGTCTTTTGTCATGGAATGCTTCAGAAAATATGTGGGCCAGAGCTGGGAGGTTGCCGTTTTCTGTCTTGCCGGAATGATTGTCAGCGCACTGATCATCATCTGCAGCAGAAGGATGATGAGAGCGGACGGGATGAATGATGTGGCAAAAAAGACGGATTCATCCGGAGCGGTTTACGGGATCGGTCCGGTCACATGGATGAACTGGACACTCCTTGTCATGCTGGCACTGACGGTTTACAATCCGTTTCTGGTCAGAAAGCTGGTGCCAAGGCTCGGGATGACAACAGTATATTATCGGATGTTCTGGGCGTTCCCGCTGATCCCGGCGGCTGCCTTTTATCTGACGGAGCTGATTTTTCTGTCCGGGAAAAAGTTGCTCCGCTCAGCGGTTTTTGCCCTGGCGGCGGCTGGCATCATCCTGCTCATGCCGCTGAATCCGGGAGTCCGCTATCACCTGACACTTCCGGACAATGTCTACAAGGTGCAGGGTGCCATTCCGGTGATCTGCGATGCTATCCATGAGGATTTCGAGACGTCTGAGCAGTACAGTTACTGGAAAGAACGGGCGGAAGGACTGGATCTCAATACAAAAAAGGGCGCAAGGACATATGTCCTTACGCTCCCGAGATGTGTATTCCCGTCCGAACTGGAATTTCAGGTCCGGCAGTATGACCCTGGGGTGACACTGACCTTCAACCGCAACATGCGGCTGTTCTACGAGGGAAATACCTCAACGGGGATCCAATATACGAGCAAATCTGCGGCGTACCGGAGGCGGAAGCTGATCCTCGATGTCTGCCGGGGAAAAACAGAGGGTGTCACAACCGAAGATTTTCAGGCAGCCATGAAGAAGACCCGGACGCAGTACCTGATTGTCAGCCCGTCTCAGGCTGATCCTTCCTTCCTGAAAGTTGCAGGATGCCGTCTTGTCAGCGAGACCGCCGGGTACTGTATCTATTCCTATGGCATCACGAAGGAAGGGTAAACCCCTGCAGATGACCGCAGCCGGACTGCTGCTGTCTCTCTCAAGACTTGCATGAAGATTTGTCAACGATTTGTCATCGCGCTGCCATCGTGGTTTATTTCCGCCGGCCCGTTTTATTTTCTTTATTTTCGGAAGCTTTCTGCTCAGCCTCGGCCTTGCGGAAGGCTTCTTTCTGATTTTTGCCGGAAAACACCCTTGCGACCAGCTGTATGGCATAGAGAAGGATCGGGATCAGCACCGTCATGACGATGGATGCCATGAGCCAGCCTTTCGAGTCTGCATTGCCGAATACAGCCAGCAGCATCGTCGCGAGGTACATGCCGATCAGGAGAATCGCCCCGATCAGGGCGAGAACTCGTCTTAACTTCTTCATTGTGATGTATCAGCTCCTTTCACTTTCAAGCCGTGTTTATTAGAAAATCACTTCACATTTGCATGAGCAGAGTGTATCACATACAGACCGGAAAGCACAGCTGTTCCGGAATATCATTGAAAATGGATGGCTGATACGATATACTGTCCCAGTACATCTGGCTCCGCATACAAGGGGATGAAAAGCCGCCCTGAAAGCGGGAGATGACAATTTTTCGATGAGATTGAGGAGAAACAATATGGCACTTTTGGATGACTGGCGTGCAGTGGCGTACAATACACAGGCTGATAAGAAAAAGCTTCAGCAGTTCTGGTCCGATTATTTTCTGAAGGAAAAAGCGATCTATGAGCAGCTCCTGAAGGCACCGGACGATGTCGTGAAGGGAACAGTGAAGGAGCTGGCCCAGAAGTACGATGTCACTGTTCAGACAATGACAGGGTTCCTCGACGGCATCAATGACTCGCTGAAGGAGAAGAATCCGATCGAGACCATGGAAGAGGATACGGAAGTCAATCTTGGCTTTGACAAGGTGCTTCTTTACAAAAACATGGTCGATGCGAAGGCAGACTGGCTGTATGGTCTAGAAGAATGGAAGACCATCTTTGACGAGAAGACACGCAAGGAGCTGTATCTTGAGGCCAAGAAGATGAATACCATTGTCAGGCCGAAAAAGATCGGAAGGAATGATCCGTGCCCGTGCGGCAGCGGAAAGAAGTACAAGTTCTGCCATGGCCGGACACCGGAGCTGCAGAAGGAGCTGGAAGAGCTGCTCGCGGCCAGAGGCGAGTAAGGCACATGAACGGAGCGGCAGGCGGCTGGCTGGCAGCAGGGCTTCTGTGTCTGGGATATTATGTCGTGATCGCTGTGTATGCGGGACCGGATGCGGATTTCGGATGGTTCTGGATTGCGCTTGGCACTGCTTTTCTGCTCGTATTTGGAAGAGACAGACTCGCGGCATCACACCCCGGCCTGTTCCCGATTGCGCTCCACAGAATCTACGTGTCTCTTTTGTGTGCGGGGCTTCTCACACTGGCGGCCTTCTGTCTGCCGGTACTTTCGGGCATGCATCTGCCGGACCCCGAAGGGGCAGACTATATCATTGTGCTCGGCGCACAGGTGAAGGGGATCCAGCCGTCGAGGGCGCTGAAAAGGAGACTGGACAAGGCCGCCGAGGTTTCGGAAAAGAATCCCGACGCAAGGCTGATCCTGTCGGGCGGAAAAGGAAGCGGAGAAGAGATTACAGAGGCTTTATGCATGGCCCGGTATCTCAGGAAGAAGGGAATTCCGGACAGCCGCCTGATCCTGGAAGACAGGTCGACGACAACCAGGGAGAACCTTCTGTTCTCGGACAGGATGACCGGCTGCGCATCCGGCCGATGCGGAATCGTCACCAACGACTTTCATGTAGCAAGAGCACTTCGTATAGCCCGCAAGCTCGGGTATGCTGACGTTAGCGGGATCGACGCTCCGGGGGATGCGTGGATGGAGCTGCACTATGTTGTACGGGAGTCGGCAGCGCTGATAGTGGAGGAATTTCACCATGACAAGACTTGAGAGAAGAGCAGCGCTTCTTGTGGCTGCAGCCGCCGCAGGGGTGGCTGCCTATGGAGTCCGACTCGCAAAGAAACGCGCCAGATATCTGGTGGAGAAGGCAGCGGCAGCCTTTCGGGATGATGAAGTTCCGGAGACGGAGACAGATTCCGGTCTGTCAGCGTCAGAATCCGAGCCGGAAACAGCAGCGCCCGAGCAGGCAGCAGCAGATTCCGGGCTGGAAACAGCAGCGCCCGAGCAGGCAGCAGCGCCTGAAGCTTCTGAAAACGGTTTCTGAACTTCTGAAAACGGTTTCTGAACTGCCTTGACAAGTATGCGGGGCAGTGTTAGTATCTATATGTTTTGAGACAGGAAAGCAGAGGATTACTCTCACCCGGCCGATTTGTTCGCGCCGTGGTTCATATGTTTTCATCCCGGCGCATAAGTGGGCACTCGGGGTGGCTGTGAGCTGCGAGCGGATAACCTGGTTATCCGCTTTCTTGTTTATATGGTCGTTTACAGCGAATAAGGAGGGAAAAGCCATTAGCGATTTACAGATTAACGAACAGATCCGTGACAGGGAAGTTCGTCTTGTTGGCGAAAACGGTGAGCAGCTGGGTCTGATGAGTGCGCGTGACGCGCAGGAGAAGGCCAGGGAAGCAGGACTTGATCTCGTGAAGATCGCGCCGCGGGCGACGCCGCCTGTGTGCAAGATCATTGATTACGGAAAGTACCGCTATGAGCAGGTCCGTAAGCAGAAAGAGGCCAGGAAGAAGCAGAAGATCGTTGAGATCAAAGAGGTTCGTCTCTCACCGAATATCGATGTAAACGACATGAACACGAAGATGACATCCGCCAGAAAGTTCCTTGACAAGGGAAACAAGGTGAAGGTCACACTCAGGTTCAGAGGACGGGAGATGGCCCACATGCAGGCCAGCAGACATATTCTTGAGGATTTCGCGAAGGACTGTGAAGATATCGCCACGGTTGACAAGGCAATCAAGCAGGAAGGCCGTACCCTCACGATGATTCTGTCTGCAAAGAAGAACTGACCAAAAGGAGGAAACAAATTATGCCGAAGATGAAGACCAGCAGAGCAGCTGCGAAGCGTTTCACGAAAACAGGAACCGGAAAGCTGAAGAGAAACAAGGCTTACAAGAGCCACATTCTGACGAAGAAGACCACCAAGAGAAAGAGAAATCTTCGTAAGTCCGCTATCACAGACAAGACGAATGTTTCGAATATGAAGAAGATTCTTCCGTACTTATAATTGTCCTCCTTTAAGAGAACTGATTGAGTATGGTAACGGAGTAAAAGCAGGAGGATAAAAGAATGGCAAGAATCAAAGGCGCACTGAACGCAAGAAAGAAGCATAACAGAGTCCTGAAGCTCGCAAAGGGCTACAGAGGAGCACGCAGCAAGCAGTACAGAGTTGCAAAGCAGACTGTCATGCGCGCACTTTCTACCGCATATGCCGGCCGGAAGCAGAAGAAGAGACAGTTCCGTCAGCTCTGGATCGCCCGCATCAACGCGGCTGCAAGACTGAACGGACTTTCCTACAGCAAGTTTATGTTTGGCCTTAAGCAGAGCGGCATTGAGCTGAACCGCAAGGTCCTGGCAGACATGGCTGTCAACGATGCAAAGGGCTTCGCTGAGCTTGTCAGCATCGCAAAGGAAAAGGTTGCGTAAGAGCCGGCAGAGGGACAGGCGATGAATCATCCTGTCCAAAAGTCGTACCGGACGCCAGACAGCAGCTGCTGTCTGGCGTTTTTACGCATGGAAGGATGCCGCCTGCTTCGAAGAATATCTGAAGACTTTTCATAGAATGATCCATTCAGAGAATTCGGAAAATAGCGGGGAGTTTCGGACCATGCCGTTTGGAAACCGGTTGGAAACCCGTTGGAAACCGTTGGAAACCCGTTTAGAAAATGTAAAAAAAGATGTTGACAAGCACCCTGTGCTTTGGTAATATAACACTCGTTCGCGGAAGTGTCGGAATTGGCAGACGAGCAAGACTAAGGATCTTGTGGTATTCGTACCGTGTGAGTTCAAGTCTCATCTTCCGCAGCTTGGAAAACCGTCCTGATCTTCAGGACGGTTTTCTTGTTTCCATTGGTTTCTGTCAGGATAAAAATATCTTGCAAAAAGAAATGAGTTGGGTTATAATTTCTGCTGATTCTGGCATGGGGTTTTTATGCCCTTTCACCGAATCGTATTGAAACAGAGAGACATCGAGAAAGGAGGCTGGATTATGAAGGTTCGTTCTTCTGTGAAACCGATGTGCGAGAAGTGCAAGGTTATCAAGAGAAAAGGAAGAATCATGATTATCTGCGAGAACCCGAAGCACAAGCAGAGACAGGGCTGAGCAGATCCAAAGCGGTATGTACGTACAGAACTGTGCGTTGACAATATACGATGAGATAAAAACCTGCCGGAGAGCTGACGCGCATCCGGACATGAGGACAGGATTATTTCGTTGGAATATTGCCCTTAATACCGGCTCAGGATTCGTGCGGATATCACCCGCGCCATTTCAATACCGCAAGGCAGGGCGCGCACATTTGCAGGGATGAAAATCCCGGCTTAATGAACCGGAAAGGCTGTCTGCGATTGCAGCAGCTGGACCGACGCAGAGCATCGGTCCCAGTTAAAGACAATTTATTTTAGGAGGATTTATTACATGGCTCGTATAGCTGGTGTAGACTTACCGAGAGATAAGCGAGTTGAGATCGGCCTGACTTATATCTACGGAATCGGCCGCACAACTTCCAACAAGATTCTCGCCAAGGCGAGTGTCAATCCTGATACCCGTGTCAGAGATCTCACCGATGAAGAGGTTGAGAACATCCGCAGCGCGATGGACGAGATGGAAGTGATGGTGGAAGGCGACCTTCGCCGTGACACTGCGATGAACATCAAGAGACTGACCGAGATCGGATGCTACAGAGGTGTCCGTCACAGAAAGGGCCTTCCGGTTCGCGGTCAGAAGACCAAGACGAACGCGAGAACCCGCAAGGGACCGCGCCGCACTGTTGCCAACAAGAAGAAGTAATCAACAGACTCGGATGATCAATCAGAAAGCAGGTTTATAAAAGAATGGCAGATAAAAAGGGTGTAAAGAAAGTCACTAAGAAGCGTGTCAGAAAGAATGTAGAGAGAGGCCAGGCACATATTCAGTCATCCTTCAACAATACGATTGTGACGCTGACGGATGCTGAGGGCAATGCTCTTTCCTGGGCAAGTGCAGGCGGACTGGGCTTCAAGGGCTCCAGAAAATCTACTCCTTACGCAGCACAGATGGCGGCTGAGACAGCTACCAAGGCTGCAATTGTTCATGGCTTGAAGTCGGTCGATGTCTTCGTCAAGGGACCGGGTTCGGGACGCGAGGCTGCAATCCGCGCTCTGTCCGCGAATGGCCTCCAGGTCATCTCCATCAGCGATGTGACTCCTGTTCCGCACAACGGATGCCGTCCGCCGAAGAGAAGAAGAGTCTGACCGTATGAAGTCTCTGCAGCCGCCTGAGGCTCCGCTGCTTCTGGACTTTATGCCGGATGCGGTGCCTTGGTATGAAAGGTTTGCAGGGATGGTATGCAGATTGAAAAGATGCCATCAACATATATGGAGGTAGATCATAAATGGCAGTCAATAGAACACCTGTGCTGAAAAGATGCAGATCGCTCGGAATGGAACCCACCGTTCTGGGATATGACAAGAAGTCGAAGAGAGAGCTGAAGCGTGCACGCAGAAAGGTCAGCGAGTATGGCCTGCAGCTGCGCGAGAAGCAGAAGGCAAAGTTCATTTACGGTGTAACGGAGAAGCCGTTCCGCAACTACTATAAGAAGGCAGAGAGAATGCCGGGCATGACTGGCCCGAACCTGATGATCCTTCTGGAGTCCAGACTGGACAACGTCATCTTCCGCCTTGGCCTTGCCAGAACGAGAAGAGAGGCTCGCCAGATTGTCGACCACAAGCAGGTTCTTGTGAATGGGAAGTGCGTTAATATTCCGTCCGCGCTTGTGTCTGCAGGCGATGTCGTCGAGATCAAGGAAAAGTGCAGAGACTCCCAGAGATATAAGGATATCGCAGAGGCAACCGGCGGAAGACTCATTCCGGAATGGCTTGAGCTGGATGCTGAGAACTTCAAGGCGACCGTCAAGAGCCTTCCGACCAGAGAGATGATCGATGTTCCGGTCGATGAAGTCCAGATCGTCGAGCTGTATTCCAAGTAATTACACCGGGGTACGCAAAAGTCAACAAGGCACACACCCATATAAGGAGGGACTGAGTTGCTCGATTTCATCGTTCCTAAAATTACAGTTGCAGAGATTTCCGACGACAAAAAGCATGGCCGCTTTGTTGTGGAGCCGCTGGAGCGCGGCTACGGCATCACGCTCGGCAATTCTCTTCGAAGGATCATGCTCTCCTCTCTTCCGGGAAGTGCTGTGAGCCAGGTCAAGATCGAGGGAGTGCTCCATGAGTTCAGCTGCATTCCGGGCGTCAAGGAGGATGTGACAGAGATCATCCTCAACCTCAAGAGCCTTGCGATCCGAAATCACAATACATCCGATGAGCCGAAGACAGCTTACATCGACTGCTCAAAGGAAGGAGTTGTGACTGGCGCGGATATCGAGGCTGATCAGGATATCGAGATCGTCAATCCGGATCAGGTGATTGCGCATCTGAACGGCGGATCTGACTGCAAGCTGAACATGGAACTCACGATCACAAACGGGAGAGGCTATGTCAGCGCGGAGAAGAGCAAGAAAGATGATATGCCGATCGGCGTCATCGCTGTTGACTCAATCTATACGCCGGTTGAGCGTGTCAATATGACGGTTGAGAATACCCGTGTCAAGCAGAATACGGACTATGACAAGCTGACACTTGATGTCTGGACGAACGGAACACTTGCGCCGGACAAGGCTGTCAGCATGGCGGCACAGGTTCTGAGCGATCATCTGAAGATGTTCATCGATCTCTCGGATGCGCCGGTGCAGCCTGTTCTTACAGACACAAAGCAGGAGACAGACGGCGGACAGCTGGATATGACGATTGATGAGCTTGAGCTTTCTGTCCGTTCCTACAACTGCCTGAAGAGAGCCGGAATCAATACGGTCGGTGAGCTTTGCAACAAGACACCGGACGATATGATGAAGGTCCGCAATCTGGGCAGGAAGTCTCTTGAGGAAGTCCTTGCAAAGCTGAAGGACATGGGACTTTCACTGCGCAGCAGTGAGGAAGTATAACGAAAGAGATTGAAAGGATTTAAAAAAGAAACCCCGGGAACCGAAAGGAACCCTGAGATTTACATGCAGGCGGTAAGACCGAAGGATGCGCGTCTGCATGTCAGGAGTTTGGAGGATTTAAGAACATGTCAGGATACAGAAAACTCGGCAGAACATCTTCTCAGAGAAAGGCTCTGCTTCGCAGCCAGGTTACCCAGCTTCTCTATCATGGAAGAATCATCACCACCGAGTCCAAGGCAAAGGAAGTCATGAAGATTGCAGACGGACTGATTGCGCTTGCAGTCAAGGAGAAGGATGACTTCCAGACTGTGACCGTGACCGCTAAGGTTCCGCGCAAGGATGCCGAAGGAAAGAGAGTCAAGGAAGTTGTCGACGGGAAGAAGAGAACCGTCTATGACGAGGTCCAGAAGGAGATCAAGAAGGACAACCCGGCAAGGCTTCATGCAAGACGCCAGATGCTGAAGGTTCTCTATCCGGTTACGGAAGTTCCGAAGGAAGCTGCCGGAAGAAAGAGAAATACAAAGAGCATTGATCTGCCGAAGAAGCTTTTTGAGGAGATCGCTCCGAAGTATGTCGGCCGCAACGGTGGTTATACCCGCATCATCAAGATCGGGGAACGCCGCGGTGACGGAGCAATGGAGGTCGTTCTGGAGCTTGTCTGAGGCTTTCTGACGACAGATATTTCTTTGCACAGGATTCAACAGGGATGAGAGGGCCTGGCCTGCAGCTGCAGGCCGGGCCCTTTTTTCAAGGCGACAATCGAACAGACAGAAAGCCTATGGAAGATCTTCACATGACACCGCCGGATACAAGGATCCGGGTTCTTTTTATACTCGGGGAGGAAAGTGTGAATGCCCTCTGCATGCACGAGACAGGACGTGCATATCTGAAGGAGATAAGCCGCAGGGCTTTCAGTGTGCAGATTGTGCAGCGCCAAGGTATGAAACAGGCATATTCGGATGCAGATCTTGTGGTGACGGACGATCTGGATCTGTCGGCGGCCCTTGCTGGAAATGGATTCTTTGTTGCAGGGTATCAGCCGGATGCAGACGGCGGTTTTTTCGATGGTGCTTCCTATGTGATTCAGTCCTTTGAGGACGCAGACGCGGAGGGTCTTTTGAATGCGTACAGGCGGTGGAAAGGGATACCGGTCCGCATCGGGGAGACAAAGCGTCTGCTTGTCCGGGAAAGTACGAAGGAGGACTATCCGACACTGAGCCGGATTCTAAGCGAGGTACGGGAGCCGGATGCCGGGGGCATCAGACTGTGGCAGAGCATCGAAGAAGACCAGTATCTTGCATATATCAAGGCAGCCTACAGCTTCTGGGGGTTCGGGCTCTGGACTGTGACTGAAAAGAACAGCGGGGAGACTGCAGGCTGGTGCGGGCTGATCCCGAAAACGGACAGCCTTTCGCCGGATGGCCGGATTGAGCTGGGATATGTGATTGCGGAAAAGTGGCGCAGGCAGGGCTTTGGAACGGAAGCCTGCCGGGAAATACTCCGCTACGCGGCTCAAAAGACCGGGATTGAGGAGATATGGGCGTTGATCGACCAGCGGAACAAGCCTTCTCTCAGGCTTGCGGAGAAGCTCGGTTTCAAGGAGAAGACAGTCATACCTGCGTCTGCATGCGGCGTCAACGTCCCGGATGTTGATGCACGATTGTCAGTACGGACCATTGTTCTCAGGCGGAAGAACTTATAAGGTATAAGGGAAGGATAAAGAAATAGATTCAAGGAAAACTGGGTATAACAGATCATTCTCATATGATCTGAGAACAGGATCACAGATGAAGAAAGGAGCAGAACATGGCACAGAATCCAGTTGTAACCATCACCATGGAAGATGGGGGCGTCATGAAGGCAGAGCTTTATCCCGATATGGCACCGAACACCGTCAACAATTTCATTTCACTCGTAAAGAAGGGGTTCTATGACGGGCTCATTTTCCACCGTGTCATCGCCGGTTTCATGATACAGGGCGGAGACCCGGAGGGGACCGGGATGGGCGGGCCCGGCTATTCGATCAAAGGAGAGTTCCGCCGCAACCATTTTCCGCAGAATACCCTGAGGCATACGCCGGGTGTCCTGTCGATGGCGAGATCGATGAGCCCGAATTCAGCAGGATCGCAGTTCTTTATCATGCACGGAGACGCCCCGCATCTCGACGGTGAGTACGCCGCATTCGGGAAGGTGACGGAGGGAATGGAGGTCGTGGACCGGATTGCACAGTCTGAGACCGACTATTCAGATCGTCCGATGGAGGAGCAGAAGATTCAGTCCATGACAGTTGAGACCTTTGGCGTGGATTATCCGGAGCCGGTGAAGTGCTGAGCCCTGCGGAATCCTTCACGACCAGGGATTTGTGCATTTGGGCAGGGTTACGGAAACTCAGCGGTGTGATCTTACCTGAGCCGAAAGGCAGGAAGAATCGGGTGAGCATAATGCACAAACTATAAGTATTAAAATTGTTGAAAAGAAACAAATCGACTACACAGGGCCAAAATGGTGTTGAAACCATTCTGGCCCTGTGCTATTATTCAGTCATCACCGGAAACGATACCGACAACGTTGCCGACAACGGTTCCGGTAAGGCTTCCGATAGGAAAGAAGCAACCCAAAATCATGTATGTCAAAGGAGAGGACGAGACATGAAAAAGAAAGCCGTAAGTATTCTTATGACTGCTGCAATGGCAGCAAGCATGCTTGCCACAACTGCGATGGCAGGCGAGACAGAAGCTTCCACAGAAGCTTTTGATCCGGGTACCGGCAAGGTTTATCTGCTGAACTTCAAGCCGGAGACTGACGAAGCATGGCAGACGCTTGCATCCGATTACAGCAGCCAGTATGGCGTCGATGTCACGGTTCTGACCGCAGCTGACGGACAGTACAACACAACCCTGACATCTGAGATGGCAAAGAGCGATGCTCCGACCATCTTCACAGTCGGCAACGCGACAGCAGCTCAGACTTGGAATGACTACACCTACGATCTGAAGGATACGTCTCTTTACAGCCATCTGACCGACAAGTCACTGACCGTCAACTACGATGGCAAGGTTGCAGCGATTGCAAACTGCTTCGAGTCTTACGGCATCATCTACAACAAGACGATCCTGAATGACTACTTCCAGATGGACAATGCCAAGGCAAAATCCATGGATGACATCAATTCCTTCGATACCCTGAAGGCTGTTGCAGATGACATCCAGTCCAGAGTCGATGAGATCAACGATAAGTTCGGAACCAGCCTGACTGAGGCATTTGCATCCGCAGGCCTGGATGATTCCTCTTCGTGGAGATTCTCTGGACACCTTGCAAACCTTCCGCTGTACTATGAGTTCAAGGATGACGGTGTAGACCTGACAGCAGGTGAGCCGACCATCAAGGGTACCTACCTTGACAACTTCAAGAATGTCTGGGATATGTACGTATCTGATTCTGCAGCAGATCCGAAGACCCTGAACTCCGGCTCCTACAATGCAGAGCAGGAATTCGGAATGGGCGAGGCTGTGTTCTATCAGAACGGTGACTGGGAGTTCTCAGCATTGACCAATGAAGACAATGGTTATGAAGTCAAGGCTGAAGATCTCGGAATGATGCCGATCTACTTCGGTGTCGATGATGCGAACGAAGGCCTCTGCTCCGGAACCGAGAACTTCTGGGCAATCAATGCAAAGGCTCCGCAGGAGGACATCGATTCTTCTCTTGCATTCCTCAACTGGGTGATCACCTCTGACGAAGGCCGCAAGGCGATGGTCGATGACATGGGACTTACCTGCCCGTTTGATACCTTCACCGGCGACTATGCTTCCAAGAATGCATTCGGTGCTGAGGCAACGGCTCTCCAGTCTGCAGGAAAGACTTCTGTTGCATGGTCCTTCAACGCAACACCGAATGTTGATGACTGGCGCAAGGATGTTGTCAACGCTCTGACCGATTACACCTCCAACGGCGGAAGCTGGGATGCAGTCAAGACCGCATTCGTTGATGGATGGGCACATCAGTGGACGCTGGCTCATGAGGGAGAGGCATCAACTGAGGCAGCTACCGAGGCAGCTACTGAGGCTGAGTAAAGATCGGATGTCCGGCAAAGGACAGAAAATCTCCTTGATGAAGAGAATGTGAATCACCGGGGATGAGTTGCAGATACGGAACTCATCCCCTTTTTTCTCACGAATCGGCTGGTGCCTGATGAGGGAACCGGAGCTGAGCCATGGCGAGGGAGAAATTTTATGCAAAAGTCAATCAAGAAATATTTTCCATTATTCATGCTGCCGACAGCGATTGCATTCCTGATCGGCTTCATCATCCCGTTCTTCTATGGAATCTTCCTGTCATTCTGCAAGTTTACGACTGTGACAGACTGGAAATGGGTAGGATTCAAGAACTTTTCCAGAATCTTTGTTGTGAATGGCAAGGTTGACACGACCTTCCTTCATTCCATCTGGTATACGTCACTGTTTACGGTCGTGACGGTCGTGATCATCAATGTCGTTGCATTTGCGATCGCACTGGCACTGACGAAGGGAATCAGAGGAACGAATTTCTTCCGGACTGCATTCTTCCTTCCAAACCTGATCGGCGGAATTGTCCTGTCCTACATCTGGATGATGATTTTCAACGCTGTTCTTCAGAATTACAGAATGACGATCACCACCTCTCAGTGGAGCGCATTCTGGAGTCTGGTCATCGTTGTGTGCTGGCAGCAGATCGGGTACATGATGGTCATCTACATCGCCGGGATTCAGAACATCTCGCCGGATCTGATCGAGGCAGCCGAGATTGACGGAGCGAACAGCAGACAGCTGCTCCGCTATGTCACGCTTCCGATGCTGGCTCCGACCATCACCATCTGCACCTTCCTGACACTGACGAATGGTTTCAAGCTCTTCGATCAGAACCTCGCACTGACAGGCGGCAACCCGAACCATCTGTCTGAGCTGCTTGCCCTGAACATCTACACAACGATGTATGGTTCGACCGGCTGGCAGGGTGTCGGCCAGGCAAAGGCAGTGATCTTCTTCATTCTGGTCGGTGTGATCTCGCTGATTCAGAATAAGATGTCCAGAAGCAAGGAGGTGGCGTGACCATGGCAAAGGCAAAGAAGCTGAACAAGGCAGCGCAGGAGGTTTCAACTGTACGCCGCGCCAGACACGGCGGCCTGCTGACCGTGATTTTCACGATCATATCCCTGATCTGGATCTATCCGCTCGTCGTCGTCACCCTGAACTCCTTCAAGAAGAAGGCGTTTATATTCAAGAACCCGTTTGGAATCAGCAGGTACTCTCTGTTCAGCGACGGAGCTGAGAAGTGGGAGAAGGGCATCAAGCAGGTGTTCTTCGGCATGAGAAACTATGTGAATGCATGGAACAAGACCGGATTCCCGAGAGCATTCGGATTCTCCCTGTTCATCACGGTATTCTCCGTCATCGCGATCATTCTCTGCACCTCCATGGCAGCATGGTACATCGTGCGTGTGAAGTCGAAGTTCACTTCCCTGTTCTACATCCTGTGCCTGTTCTCGATGATCGTACCGTTCCAGATGGTCATGTTCACGCTGTCCAAGTTCGCGAACATCCTGCATCTCGGTAATCCGGTTGGTATCATCGTTGTGTACCTGGGATTCGGCGCAGGGCTCGCCGTGTTTATGTTCACCGGCTTCGTCAAGAGTATTTCCCTTGAGATTGAGGAAGCCGCGATGATCGACGGGTGTTCGCCGGTGCAGACCTTCTTCAAGGTTGTGCTGCCGATCATGAAGCCGACTGTCATGACGGTCACAATCCTCGAGTCCATGTGGATCTGGAACGACTACCTGCTTCCGGCACTGGTTTTGAATATCAACAAGTACAAGACCATCCCGATCGCAGTCCAGTATCTGAAGCAGTCCCACGGAAACATTGACTGGGGCGCCATGATGGCGGTACTGGTCATGGCCATCATCCCGATCGTGATCTTCTATGCATTTGCACAGAAGTACATCATTGAGGGTGTTCTGGCCGGAGCCGTCAAGGGCTGATGAAAAACGCATGAAAGGAAATGCACGTACATGAGATATGCAGGAATCCTGCTTCCGATTTCCAGCCTTCCGTCACCATACGGAATCGGAACATTTTCAAAGAGTGCCCGCCAGGTTGTTGACCAGCTGGAAGCTGCTGGCCAGCATTACTGGCAGATCCTCCCGCTTGGGCCGACAGGGTACGGGGACTCTCCCTACCAGTCCTTCTCTGCTTTTGCAGGTAATCCGTACTTTATCGACCTGGACGCTCTGATTGAGGAAGGGCTTCTGAAGAAGAGCGAGGTAGAGACAGTCGATTTCGGGCAGGGGGACGAGACGAAGGTCGACTATTACAAGCTCTATACAAACCGTTTTACGGTTCTGAAGCTTGCCTGCGGGAGAAGCCGCTTTGATCAGACAGCGGATTATCAGAAGTTCTTCTCGGAGAACGAGGACTGGCTTCCGGACTATGCGCTGTTTATGGCGATCAAGAATGCAAATGATGGGAAAAGCTTTCAGGAATGGCCGCTTGAGCTGAGAAAGAGAGATCAGGAGACACTCCGGAAGGCAAAGGAGGCATACAGCGGAGAGATCCGTTTCTACTGCTTCCTCCAGTATATGTTTGCGGCCCAGTGGAGCAGCCTCAAGAAGTATGCCAATGATCATGGCATTGAGATCATCGGGGACATTCCGATCTATGTGTCACCGGACAGCTCGGATTTCTGGGCGCATCCGGAAATGTTCCAGGTGGATGAGGACGGAAGGCCGAAAGCCGTCGCAGGCTGCCCGCCAGATGCATTTTCGGCCGACGGACAACTCTGGGGCAACCCGCTTTACGACTGGGGCTATCATGAAAAGACAAACTTCTCCTGGTGGAAGAGAAGAATCGATCACTGCCTCAAACTGTATGATGTCGTCCGGGTCGATCATTTCCGCGGATTCGATGAGTATTATTCCATTCCCTACGGAAGTGTGAACGCAGTGAAGGGAAAGTGGATGCCGGGCCCCGGCATGAAGCTGTTCCGTGCGCTTGCGGAGAACCCGAAGGTGACTTCAAAGTCGATCATTGCGGAGGATCTCGGGTTTTTGACGCCATCGGTCATCCAGCTGGTAAAGGACTCCGGATTCCCGGGGATGAAGGTCATCGAGTTTGCATTTGACTCGAGGGACTCCGGAAACTATCTGCCGTATAATTATCCGCACAATTCGATCGTCTACACGGGTACGCACGATAACCAGACGCTGTATGCGTGGTACGATGAGCTGTCAGACGACGACAGAAAGCTCGCGGATGATTATCTTGGACTTGCAGATGTACCGAGGAAGGAGAAAACCTGGCAGTTTATCCGGCTTGCAATGGAGAGCGTCTCAGATACCTGCGTGATTCCGATGCAGGACTATTTGAACCTTGACAGCTGGGCGAGGATGAATCATCCTTCCACAACCGGTGGAAACTGGTGCTGGAGATTGAGAAAGGGAGAGTTCTCAGATGAACTGGCCGCGGAGATCAGGAGGCTGACGAAGATTTCCGGCAGACTGACACAGAGAGATACGAAGTGACTGATGGATGGCAGGGCAGGTTGAGAAAGCCCTGCCATCTTTTTGTGAAGGCGACGAGCCAGAAGTCATGATGAAAGCTTGCTTGCATATCATGGCTCCTGGCGACCGCACATCATCGAGTGCGAAGCAGGAGATGAAGGCGACCGCTCATCATCGAGTGCGGGACAGCATCTGTGCCTGCATACGGATCATTGCATCTGCCTGCGGTACTTGCTATAATGCTTGAGTCTGCGGTCTTTTCGGGTGAGACGGAAGGAACGATACAACATGGAACAGATCACAATTAAGGAAATAGCAAAGATCTGCGGAGTCGGTGTCAGCACGGTCTCCCGTGCGATTAACAACCACCCGGATATCAATCCGGAGACGAAGAAAAAGATCCTTGACACCATTGCGGAATACCAATATATTCCAAACAACAGTGCCCGGAACCTGAAGCGGTCTGAAAGTAACACAATCGCAGTCCTGGCAAAGGGGATCAGCAATCCGCTCTTCGGCGCGATGGTTCAGATGCTGGAACGTGATATCCTGGGAAAGCAGTACCTGTTTGTCCTGCAGCAGGTCGATGAGGATGAGAATGAGATAGAAGTTGCAATCCGCCTTGAGAAGGAGAAGCGGCTGAAAGGAATCATATTCCTGGGAGGCGCTTCTCACCCGAGGGAAGACCTGCTTCATCAGCTGACTGTTCCATATGTCATATGTACCGTGAATGCTGTGCTGGAGGAGAGCCTTGACAACTTCGGGGTTGTTTCCATCGATGATGAAGCCGAGAGCTACCGGATGGTCGATTATCTCTGCCGGATGGGACATCGGCGGATTGCCATTCTGACCTCTCTGGCGCGGGATTCCAGCATCGGGACGCTTCGTCTTGAGGGCTACAAGAGAGCGCTGAGGGACAACGGAATTGAGTATGACGAGTCTCTCGTTGTCACGATGAACCCGGATGAGCAGACCTATACGATGCAGAATGGCTATCAGCAGACGAAGAGACTTTTAAACCGGGGCGTATCCTTTACTGCGGTGTATGCAATTGCGGATGTGATCGCAATCGGAGCCTGCAAGGCAATCTTTGATGCAGGGATGAGGGTGCCGGAGGATGTGTCCGTCGCCGGATTTGACGGCCTGGATCAGGCATATTATTATCAGCCCTCGCTGACTACAATCGAGCAGCCGATCAGAGAGATGACAACGGAAGCAAGCCGGATTCTCTTTGAGCTGATCAACGAGAAGACGGGGAGAAGGTATCGCATATTCCCGGCGAAACTGCGGGAGGGACAGTCGGTAAGAAGAATATCAGGATGAAGAGTTCAGACAGAAGATCGATCATAGAAGGACATGATCTGACATACGAGTACCTCCATTATGACGACGACGGCAATGTGGACGCTTCCTACAGGGCGCTGAAGGGTGTCAGCCTTGATGTGAAGGAAGGACAGTTCATCGCGATTCTGGGGCACAATGGTTCCGGAAAGTCGACGCTTGCCAGGCAGCTGAATGCGCTGCTCGTCCCATCGGGAGGTACTCTTTTTGTAGACGGACTGGACACCCGGGAAGAGAAGAATGTCGGGGCAATCCGGCAGGCGGCCGGCATGGTGTTCCAGAACCCGGACAATCAGATCATCGCCTCCGTCGTGGAGGAGGATGCAGGGTTTGGCCCTGAGAATATGGGGGTTCCGACGAAGGAGATCTGGGAGAGAGTCCGGAAGGCCCTGAAGGCTGTCGGCATGTGGGAATACCGGGAAAGCTCCCCGAACAGACTCTCCGGAGGCCAGAAGCAGCGTGTCGCGATTGCGGGAGTGATTGCGATGAAGCCGAAATGCATCGTGCTGGATGAGCCGACGGCGATGCTGGATCCAGGCGGACGGGCGGAGGTCATCCGGACAGTCCGTGAGCTGAACAGGACAGATGGGATCACCGTCATCTTAATCACCCATTATATGGAAGAGGTGATTTACGCAGACCGGGTTCTTGTCATGGACGAGGGGGCTGTTGTGATGTCAGGTACACCGAGAGAAGTCTTCTCAAATGTCCGCGCACTGAAGGAAATCCGTCTGGATGTCCCCTTTGTCACGGAACTTGCGGACAGGCTGAAGGAGCGGGGCGTTCCGCTTCCGGATGGGATCCTGACGGTGGAAGAGCTGACAGAGGAGCTGGAGAAGATCAGGCATGGAGATCAGAATCGAGCATCTTAATTACATATACGGCCTGGGGACCTCTTACGAGAAGAAGGCGCTCGATGACATCAGCCTGACCATCCGGAGCGGGGAATTCATCGGAATCATCGGCCATACGGGGTCGGGAAAATCGACGCTGATCCAGCATCTGAACGGGCTGAACCGGGCTTCTTCCGGGCAGATTTTCGTCGATGGCAAGAATATCTATGAGGACGGATACCCGATGCGGCAGCTCCGGTTCCGGGTCGGCCTGGTGTTCCAGTACCCGGAATACCAGATCTTTGAGACGACGGTGCTGAAGGATATTTGTTTCGGACCGAAGAACCAGGGGCTTTCAGCCGAAGAGGCAGAAGGGCGCGCCAGGGCGGCGATGCGCATGGTCGGACTCGATGAGCACTATGAGGGCAAGTCCCCGTTCGAGCTGTCCGGCGGACAGAAGCGCAGGGTTGCGATTGCCGGGATTCTGGCGATGAACCCGGAGGTGCTGGTGCTGGATGAGCCGACAGCGGGTCTGGACCCGAAGGGGCGGGATGACATCCTGGGAGTGCTGAAACAGCTGCACCGGGAGTCTGGCATCACCGTCGTGCTGGTTTCACACAGCATGGAGGATGTGGCAGACTATGCCAGCCGGATCATCGTTCTCGACAAGGGAAAGGTGCTGTATGACGATATCCCCGCAAAGGTGTTTTCTCATGTGGAGGAGCTGGAGTCGATCGGACTTGCAGCGCCGCAGGTGACCTATGTCATGCGGGCTCTTCGGGGAAAAGGATGGGACGTCAGCCAGGATGTGACGACGCAGGCGGAGGCGGCGGATGAGATTCTGGAGGTGCTCAGGAAGGCAGGGGTGAAATGCTGAAGGATATGACAATCGGCCAGTATTACCCTGGAAATTCCCTGATCCACAGGCTGGATCCGCGCGTCAAGCTGCTCGGAACCCTCGTCTTTATTATCTCTCTGTTTACATTCAGCTCGATCAGTGCCTATGCGCTCGCGACAGTGGCTGTGCTGACAGTGGTCGCCGTGTCGAGGGTGCCGCTGCGCTACATCCTGAAGGGCCTGAAGCCCATCTTCATCCTGATGCTGATTACGATTCTGTTCAATCTGTTCATGACGCCGGGCACCGCTGTGCTTCAGATCTGGAAGCTGAAGATGACGGAGGAGGGCATCCGGTTTGCGATCCATATGGCGGTCCGCCTGACGTATCTGATCATCGGTTCCAGCATTCTGACGTTCACCACGACACCGAACAGCCTGACAGACGGGCTGGAGTCAGGGCTCGGATGGATGAACAGGCTTCATGTACCGGTTCATGAGATTGCAATGATGATGAGCATCGCGCTGCGGTTCATCCCGATTCTGATGGATGAGACGGACAAAATCATGCGGGCGCAGGAAGCCAGGGGAGCGGATTTCCAGTCGGGCGGCGTTTTCCACAGGGTGAAGGCGATGGTGCCGCTCCTCGTCCCGCTGTTTGTCTCAGCCTTTCGCCGCGCGAATGACCTCGCGCTTGCAATGGAGGCGAGAGGGTATCACGGCGGGGCTGGAAGGACGAAGATGAAGCCGCTG
Organism: uncultured Lachnospiraceae bacterium; assembly: GCA_902761585.1. Taxonomy (GTDB): domain Bacteria; phylum Bacillota; class Clostridia; order Lachnospirales; family Lachnospiraceae; genus Porcincola. The sequence continues at coordinate 55,319 of CACWKX010000002.1, read as the reverse complement.
GTCTATCACAGAAAGGACTGGATCGCGTTTCTGGTAATGGCAGGCTATGTTGCCGCACAGATTCTGTTGAGAATTTTTGTAAAGATATGAAAAGAGTCAAACTGACGGTCGCCTATGACGGGACCCATTATCATGGCTGGCAGATTCAGCCGGAAGGAGATACGATCGAGGCCGAGCTCGACAGGCATCTGTCTGAGCTGTTGAAGGAGGAGATCCATGTGACAGGCGCAAGCCGGACGGATGCAGGGGTGCACGCGCTGGGGAATGTCGCGGTGTTCAACACGCAGGCCAGAATGCCGGTGGACAAGATTGCCATCGCGATGAACACGAGGCTGCCGTCCGATATCCGGATTCAGAAATCCGAACAGGTGCCGGAAACCTTCCACCCGCGTTTCTGCCGGGTGCGCAAAACCTACCGCTATCAGATCTGGAACAGGCCGGTCCAGAACCCCCTGGTGTCGCGCTACTCTACCTTTTACTATTATCCGCTCGATGCGGAGAAAATGGACAAGGCTGCGCATTACCTTCTGGGGCGGCATGATTTTTCCTCCTTCTGCACGGCAAAGCCGGACAGGCCGAACCATGTGCGCACGATTGAGGAGATCTCTGTCCGGCGTGAGGGGGATATGATCACGCTTCAGATCACCGGAGACGGCTTCCTCTACAACATGGTGCGCATCATCGCGGGCACACTCCTGAGAGTCGGCGGCGGTCAGATGAAGCCGGAAGGGATGAAGACCGTGCTCGAGGCGAAGGACAGAAGCCTTGCCGGGGACACGGCGCGGCCGGAGGGCCTGACACTGATGGGAATTGAATATCTGGATGATAAACAGAGGGGTTGACAGGGGTTGCCGTCATGAATATAATAATTCAGTGCGGCTATGAGCCGCTCATCTCTGAGTGATAAGCGTTTACCGGAAAGAACGCTTTTCCATACCAGGAAGGGCGGATATAACTTCTGCCAGTCCATCGTAAGACGCAGCACTCTCGGCTGCGGACGTAATGCTGATAATGGAGGAAAATCGATGAAAACCTATATGGCGACACCATCTACGATCGAAAGAAAGTGGTATGTAGTCGATGCAAACGGTAAGACGCTTGGACGTCTGGCCAGTGAAGTCGCTTCTGTCCTCAGAGGAAAGAATAAGCCGACCTATACACCGTTCCTTGATACCGGGGATTATGTGATCGTTGTCAATGCTGAGAAGGTGAAGACCACCGGTAAGAAGCTTGACCAGAAGACCTATTTCACGCACTCCAAGTTCGTCGGCGGGGCAAAGTTCACAAGCCTTCGCGAGGCGATTGCGACAAAGCCGGAAAAGGTTATCGAGCACGCAGTATTCGGAATGCTTCCTCATGGATCGCTCGGAAGACAGATGCAGAAGAAGCTGTTTGTCTATGCAGGCCCGGATCACAAGCATCAGGCGCAGAATCCTGAGACGCTTACATTCTAAGAGGGAGGGAACGTACTTTGGCTAGCGATAAGTTCTACGGAACCGGAAGAAGAAAGAGCTCTGTTGCCCGCGTCTATCTTGTAGCGGGAACCGGAAAGATCACGATCAACAAGAGAGATATCGATGAGTACTTCGGTCTTGAGACGCTGAAGACCATCGTTCGTCAGCCGCTTGTACTGACCGAGAATGCGGACAAGTTTGATGTCCTGGTCAACGTCAACGGCGGCGGCACAACCGGACAGGCCGGTGCCATCCGCCACGGCATCTCCCGTGCCCTTCTGGAGGCAGATCCGGAGTACAGAAAGCCGCTGAAGGATGCAGGCTTCCTGACGAGAGATCCTCGTATGAAGGAACGTAAGAAGTATGGTCTGAAGAAGGCCCGCAGAGCACCTCAGTTCAGCAAGAGGTAATGAGGATGCCTTTCATCCCGGAAACAATTTGTTTCCGGGATTTTTTAGTATGACCTGCCACTCATTCGGATGCATCCTGCCAAAATCCACATTGTCAGAAACGCAGACAGATCAGAGGAGAGGAATTTCCTATGAACGTATTGGAATATGGAAGCCCTGCAGCGGATCTCGTCCTGCTTCAGCCGGTCGATGACCATGACCTTGAGGGGATGAAACATGAGATTGCAGCAATCAGGGCTCAGCTTCGCAAAGATTTCAGACTGCTGGCATTCAAGGTAGAAGACTGGAACCGGGATCTGTCACCCTGGGAAGCACCTGCTGTATTTGGAGATGAAGCCTTCGGAGATGGGGCGCAGGGGACACTCGACGAGATACTGAGTTACTGCACCGACAAGGAGAAGACATATTACATCGGCGGATATTCGCTGGCAGGGCTGTTTGCGCTTTGGGCGGCCTGCCGGACCGACCAGTTTGCAGGTGTCGCTGCGGCCTCACCGTCTGTCTGGTTTCCCGGATTTGATACCTTCCTGAAAGAGCAGCCGGTCCGGTGCGGGAGGGTTTACCTGAGTCTTGGAGACCGGGAAGAGCGGACCCGTAATCCTGTCATGGCGAAGGTAGGAGACAGGATCCGTGAGGCAGCAGCCCTTTTCAAGGCGCGCGGTACAGACTGTGTGCTGGAGTGGAACAAGGGAAATCATTTTATGGATGCAGACATCCGGACTGCAAAAGCGTTTATCTGGGTAGCAGATGAACACAGTGCCGCCGTGCAGCGGCGGAATGGAGGCGTTTCATGAAGACAAAAGATGACCTGCTTCACATGCTGCGGAGCATCGACCACCGAGGGTATCCGGCCTATAAATCTCTTGCGGGAAGCTATGACTTCGGGACGTATGCCCTGCATATTGTCCATGTGCAGGGAGATCCCTTTGCGTCGCCGTCTGATCTTGAGGTGTCTGTGAAGGCGGCGAATTCGCACTGGCCGGCGGAGGCCTGCAGCCGATATGAGACCCGTGTCGCTCTGCAGGATATGATTCTGAGACGATTCAGTGCCGGACTGAGCCAGGTGTCCGGCAAGGCAGGCGGCTCAGGGAAAAGCGGGAATCTGAGCGCCAGCCGTCCGGGACAGGAGATCCTGGACAGAAGCGCCTGTCAGCTTGACAAAGAAGGAGGGGTAACGCTTCGGTTTTACGCAGGTTTTCCGGCAGCCGGGCGGACGGTCCTTGCGGGAGAGCTGGAGAAGATGCTGTTTGATTATCTTCCAGAGGTGGTCAGAAAATCAGCCTGTGCAGCTGCCTGGAAGAGGGAAACGGTTCAGGATGTTCTAAACCTGGCGGAAGACCAGGCGTGCCTCAGAAGCGAGCTGGAGCGGCGTTCCCTGTGTGCCTTCATCGCAGATGGTGCTATCCTGCCAAGAGAGAGCGGGATCTCCCAGAGACCGCTGAAGGATGCGCTGCCTTTCCGCTCGCCGGACGAGGACAGAATTACACTTCATCTTCCGCATCACGGGACGATCAGCGGGATGGCTGTCAGAAGAGGCATTACCCTGATCATCGGCGGCGGTTATCACGGGAAGTCCACGCTTCTGAAGGCGCTGGAGCTTGGCGTCTATAATCACATCGCCGGGGACGGACGGGAGTACGTCGTGACAGATGAGACGGCTGTGAAGATCCGGGCGGAGGACGGACGCTGCGTCAGTGGCGATGACATATCCCTGTTCATCAACCATCTTCCGAACCACAAGGATACGACTGCCTTCTTTACAGATAATGCAAGCGGCAGCACCTCTCAGGCAGCCTCTGTAGTGGAGGCTATGGAGTGCGGTGCCAGGACGCTGCTGATGGATGAGGACACCTGCGCAACGAATTTCATGGTGCGGGATGAGCTGATGCAGCGAATTGTCTCCGAATCTGACGAGCCCATCACTCCGTTCTCGGACCGGATGCGCCTGCTCTATGAGAAAGCCGGGATCAGCACCATTCTCGTTGCCGGCAGCTCGGGCGCTTTCTTCAGCCAGGCGGACACCATCATCCAGATGAACCAGTATGAGCCAAAGGATGTGACAGAAAAGGTTCGCGCGATCGTTCCATTCCAAAAACAGGAGAAAAGTCCTTCCGTTTCTGTCAGTCCGAAGGAGGACAGAAGGTATCCGCGCCCCGGCAGTGACTTCCGGGAAGAGCGGGGGCGTGTGAAGCATAAGAGCCTTGGGACCGATGGCTTCCTCATCGGACACGGGGAGACAGATCTGCGGCTTGTCGAGCAGCTGGCGGACAAAGAGCAAAGCGAGTGCCTCGCAAGGACATTTCTGTGGATGGCGAAGGGCGGAATGAATGGACGCAGGACTGTCGCCACGCTTGCAGACGAATGGGAGCAGACATTCCGGCGGGAAGGGTTCGGGATGTACAGGGAAAATGGCCCTGTTTCCGGGAGCATGGCGAAGCCGCGGAAAGAAGAGCTGGCGGCAGCTGTCAGCCGCTGCAGAGGGCTGATCTGGCGAGAATAGAATCAGGAACTTACGTGTCCAGGAGCGCTTCCAGACCGTCCGGGGTGAAGATCTCGATCCTGTGCGGCGTGTACCGGATCAGTCCTTCCGTCTCCATGCGCCGGAGCTCACGGTGCAGGGAGGGCCTGGACACGTTCATGAGCATCGCCCACCGGGTCACGGATTCAGGAATCGCGACGGTAAGATGCCCGGTTTTCCGGCTCTGCGTGAGCAGCCAGAAGGCAGCCCGTTGCGCGATTCCGTTGTAGGAGAACAGCTCGAGCCGCTGCTGCAGAAGGTAGGTGGACGAGGAAATCTCTGTTGTGAAGTTCTGAAGAACACGGAGATTTTTCTGCATCATCCTCAGCATGTCCTCACGCTGAAACATCATGATGGTCGACGGCTGCAGCGCGATGACGTCGCAGGGATAGACGCGGTCCTCTGAAAATGCCGCAGCCGAGCCAAGCATCTGACCGGGAAAACGGGAGGTGACGTTGACCTGGCTTCCATTTGCAAAGGATTTCTGTGCCTGGACGCAGCCCTCCAGGACGATTCCGATCCTCGCCGCCTCGTCCATCAGATGAAAGATGGTCTCACCCTTGTCGTAACACTGCACGTGGTGCGGCGTTTCCTCCAGGATTGCCCGGACCTCAGACGAGCTGAGTCCCTTGAAGAGTGTGCTGTTTTCAAGCAGGTGTTCGTTCATGATATACTCCTTGCTGTCGTGATATTCACGGGGCTGATTCCCCATCCAGTATACACGAAAAATCAGGTCAAACTGTATCCTGAGATACAGATAAAGCTGCAAGGACTGTGTATGATCAGAGTTGTCAGGGGGACAGCAAAGAAAGAGTCCACCGGAAAGGCGGTGCAGAATGAAAGAGAAAGTCGGAGAGGTATTCTCCATTGCAAGAGACAATGCCCCGGTCAGAGGCTGCACAATCTCCAGGGAGGTTCACGGCGGGACAAGCAGCATTACCTACTTTTCGCTTGCGGAGGGCACGGATATCAGCGCAGAGATTCATCCTTACCACAAACTGATTCTGGTTATGTCAGGAAGCATAGCGGTATACGGAGAAGGCGCAGAAAGACGGCTTGGATCCGGCGACGGGCTCCTGACGGAGGCAGACAAGGCTGTCGGCATCAGAGCATCGGAGGATGCCGTTTACACTGAGATTTCAGTTCAGAAGGAGGACAGAATGAATACGGTTATCAAGGCAGGAGAGGTGTTCAGGCTTGCGGATCTGGTTCCTTACCAGGACGGGAAGATTGTAAACATGGATGTCGTCCACAATGACAGCATGAAGTTTGTCGTGATGTCATTTGACGAAGGAACAGGGCTGGCGGAGCATGCGGCACCGGGCGAGGCGCTGATCTTCGCGCTGGACGGGGAAGGCATCATCGGCTACGAAGGAAAAGAACACGTCATTCACGCCGGGGAAAACTTCCACTTTGCAAAGGGCGGTCGCCACTATGTGAAGGCAAGCGGTAAATTCAAGATGGCACTGCTGCTGACGCTGGAGTAAGCTGCAGGGCCGCTGAGGAGAAGAGAGGAGATCCAACAATGAAATACGCTGTAGATGAGAATTGTATCGGATGCGGGCTTTGCAATGCGACATGCCCGGAGGTTTTTTCCATGACAGACGAGGGAACGGCAAAGGCGATCGAGGAGGATGTGCCGGCGTCCGCAGAGGAGACGGCGCAGGAGGCCATGGAGAACTGCCCGGTCGGTGCGATCGGACAGGTTTGAGAGACGCCTGATGGCTGGCCTTATGCTGAGCAGGAAGCTGACACGGCTTTCAGAGATTGATCAATCCGGGGGTGCAGGAGCTGATCAGGGAACTGATCAGGCTGACAGCGGTGTTGACAGCCGGCTGGAGAGCTGATAGGATAGCACCGTTCATCGGAGGGTAAGTTATTCGTCTGGAAATAACGAGCTGGATAAGATGTCTGGTTGAGATACCGGATTTCTTATCCGGCTTTTTTTGTGAAGGCGACTGCACATCATCGAGTGCGGGATTGATGGAAAGGCGACCCGATATGGAAAAGAGAATCGATTTTACGAGTGGCAGAATCGTTGGCCCGCTTCTGAAATTTGCAGGCCCTGTCCTTCTGGCTTTGTTTCTGCAGGCGATGTACGGGGCAGTGGACCTCCTGATTGTCGGGAAATTCGCAAGCTCTGCGGATGTGTCAGCAGTTTCAACCGGATCCCAGATTATGATGACGATCACCAACATTCTCAGCAGCCTGTGTATGGGCATGACGATTCTGCTGGGGCAGAAGATCGGGGAAAAGCGTGCGGAGGAGGGAGGCAGGATTGTCGGAAGCGGTCTTGTGATGTTTCTGACGGTCGGAATCGTGCTGAGTTTCGTCCTGCCGCTCCTGGCGCCGCAGCTTGCCGGCATCATGCATGCCCCGGAGGCGGCCTATGACCTGACGGTGCAGTATATCCGAATCTGCGGCGGCGGGGCTGTCGTGATCATCGCCTACAATCTGATCGGCGGTATCTTCAGAGGACTGGGAGACTCCAACACGCCGCTTGTGACGGTGCTGATTGCATGCATCTTCAATATCGCAGGAGACCTGACGCTTGTGGCAGGCTTCCACATGGGAACCGCAGGAGCGGCCATCGCGACGGTGGCGGCCCAGCTCATCAGTGTGGTGATTTCGTATATCCTGATATCAAAGAAAACACTCCCATTCGAATTCCGGGGAAAGATGGTCCGGTGGGACGGCCGGATCATCCGGCGGATACTGATTTTGGGAACACCCATCGCAGTACAGGATTTTCTTGTCGGTGTCTCTTTCCTGGTCATCCTTGCGATCGTCAACTCGATCGGTCTGACAGAGTCCGCCGGGGTCGGCGTGGCTGAAAAGGTCTGCGCATTCATCATGCTGGTACCATCAGCGTTCATGCAGTCCATGTCGGCATTTGTCGCGCAGAACCGGGGCGCCGGAAAGATGGACAGAGCGATGAAGGGGTTCCGATCGGCAGTCGGGATTTCGTTCGCCTTCGGTGCCCTGATGTTCTATCTCGCCTTTTTCCACGGCGAGCTTTTGTCGGGAATCTTCTCAAAAGACAGACAGGTGATTCTGGCTTCGGCGGACTATCTGAAGGCGTACGCAGTGGACTGCCTGCTGACGTGCTTTCTTTTCTGCTTCATCGGCTTCTACAATGGAATGGGAAAGACGTCCTTCGTCATGATGCAGGGCATCCTTGGTGCATTCGCGGTGCGCGTTCCGGTTTCATATCTCATGAGCAGACAGACGCCCGTTTCGCTGTTCCATATCGGGCTGGCAACACCCTGTTCAACCGCTGTGCAGATCACGCTGTGCTTTATCTATCTGTGGCTTCTGCGCCGCCCCGGCAGAGCGACATCCGGCAGAAGCTTTCTGTAAGGGTTTCCCGCCTTGCTGAGCCAGAAGGAACGTAATAAATCTTTACGGAACCTGAACTCATTCATGCTTCAACCTTAGAATTGAGGAAAGCCTGGGATTAAGAAACAATTTGAGATGTATGCGCCTGCATAGCACATTCTGTGAGGGTGTAGGAATCCCCACGGACGAGCAGGAGACCGTCTTGTTCCATGGCATGCAGCTCCCGGCAGAGGGAGGTCCGGTTGACGTTCAGATAGTGCGCCAGCTCGGACTTGTTCATCGGGAGCGTAACGGTGCTGCCATGGATGGACAGCCCGCGGGATGCCCCTGCCTTCGAATCTCCTGTCAGCTGAAGCCTCAGAAAAGACAGCAGCTTGTCCCTCAGGGTATCTCTCGAGAGAATGTCGATTTTCTGCATCAGCGCCAGGTTCTTTCGAGACAGCATCTCATACAGGTTGGATACAAGTGTTTCGTGGAAGACACATCGGTTGCGGCACGTATGGAGCGCCTTTGCAAGCGGCAGGCAGAGCACCTGCGAGGGGCGGGCGGCAAGAAATGAAACGCTGGTGACCGGAGAATGCCGCAGAGCGAAGGATTCACCAAACAGCTCCCCGGGCTGGATGTAGGTCAGAAAGGAGCGGTGACCTTCCTGGTCCTCCTTGAGCATGAAGATGCAGCCCGACATCAGGACGCAGACATGCGCCATCAGTTCATCATCCAGAACCGCATATTCTTTTCTTCTGTATTCGCGCACGAATGCTCCCAGGCAGGTGAGCATCGGGCGGATATCATTTCGATCAATCTGATCAAAAAGCGGCAGCTCCATCAGCTGCTGGTCCTGAATTTCAGCTAATTCCATAAATTTCGAACCTTTTTTTCGTGAGATTTTATTTTGACGAGTGTTCCATATGCAACACTTTCTATCATGGCACAATCTAAAATGAAAGTAAATGTGTCTTTACATGTGTTTGTTAATGTTTTGACGACTGGAGAGAAAATCTATGAACAAAAGGTTCAGGCACACGATCATCAGCATGATGACAGCGGTCGTCCTTCTGGCTTCGCTGCCATTGACGGGCTGTGTTTTTGCCGGAGACAGCCCGATGGCGGATGGAACGGAGGCATCTTCCCGGAAGGCGCCGAAGCGCGTCGTGGCGCTGTCCCGCTCCATCGGGGACCTCTGGCTGCTTGCAGGCGGTACGCTGTCAGGCATTACCAGTGACGGGCTGGACCTGGATGGCATTACAAAGGACTGTGTATCGGTCGGGACCATCAGTGCACCGAACGCCGAGGCCATCATGGAACTGCACCCGGATGAGGTTCTGGCGACAGAGGAGATCCCCGCCCAGAAGAAGGTTGTTGAGGCTCTTACGTCCGCCGGTATTTCCTGCCGGGACGTAAGAGTGAACAGCTTCACGGACTATGAGCAGATTATGAAGAAGTTCACGGAATTGACCGGACGGCAGGATCTCTACATGTCGAACGTGGAGGAGGTGGCAGAGGCCATCGACGAGCTCAAAGATTCCGCCCCGGCTGCGGTCAGGGGAAAGAGCTTCCTGCTGATCCGGGCCTCCGCGACGAAGACGAAGGCGCTGAAGGATGATCATTTCGTGGCAACGATGCTGACAGATCTCGGGCTGGTCAATGTCGCGGCGGATGGCAGCAGCCTGGATGACCTCAGCCTTGAATGGATTATCGAAAAGGACCCGGCATACATCTTTGTCGTCACACAGGGCAGCACCAGGGAGGCCAATGAAACCTTCAAGGAGAGCTTCCTGAGCCAGCCGGCATGGAACCAGCTGTCCGCTGTCAGGGGACGCAGGCTCTTCATCCTGGAGAAAGATCTGTTTCAGTACAAGCCGAACAATCGCTGGGCGCAGGCCTATCAGGTTCTGCTTGATGATCTGACAGATGGTGTTGAAGGAAGCACGGAAGGGTGAAACTGACGGGCGGAAGAGAGGGGGAAGGATGCATCGAAAGGATGTACACGAGCAGAACAAGGTGCCTTATGCCATTGCTGTCACAGCCGGGACCCTGCTCACCGTGGGTTTCTGCCTGCTGTCCCTTTTCTATGGGAAGTCCGGGGATGAAGCGGTCTGGCATCAGATCCTCTGCTATGTACGGATTCCGAGAACAGCCGGCGCAGTCTTATGCGGAGCGGCACTTGCTGTTTCAGGACTCCTCCTGCAGGAGGCGCTTCACAATCCGCTGGCTTCCCCATCGATTCTCGGGATCAACAATGGAGCAGGCCTTTTCGCGCTTCTGGCATCGCTGCTGTTTCCGGGCAGGGTGTACGCACGCTCTGTGATGGCCCTCTGCGGTGCGCTTCTGGCGACCGGTCTGGTGTACCTGATCGCGACATGCGCAGGCTTCAGCAAAACGATGATCATTCTTTCAGGGGTGGCAGTATCCGCCCTGATGAGCGCGGGGATCAATGGCATCATCACATTTTTTCCGGAATCGGTTGCGGACAAGGCGGCTTTCAGTCTGGGCGGTTTGTCCGGCGTGACCTGGCCGGTGCTTGCCCTTGCGGGGGCACTGATCATGCCCTGCCTGTTGGGCGGTCTGTTCCTGAGCCGGGGAATTGACCTGTTTGCACTGGGGGATGAGACGGCGCACAGCCTGGGGTTGAATGTGAAGAGGCATCGCTGTCTCACCATTCTGGCGGCAGCCGTCCTTGCCGGGGCGGCGGTCTGCGTCGGCGGACTGATCAGCTTCCTGGGCCTGATTGTCCCGAATCTGATCAGAAGAGTCTTCTCACAGGATCTGACAACGGCCGGAAGCCTGATGCTGTGTGTGCTCTATGGAAGTGCGCTGCTCCTTGCAGCTGACTTTCTGGGCAGAAGACTGCTGTATCCGTACGAGCTGCCTGTCGGACTTCTGATCAGTCTGCTCGGCGCACCCTTCTTCATCGGAATGCTGATTCACAGAAAGCGTGGCATATGATCCGGATTCAATCATTTTCAGCCGGGTACGGCACAGGTGCGTTCGGAATTGAAATCGAAGATCTTACCCTCAAAAGAGGGGAGGTCACAACTCTGATCGGGGAAAATGGATGCGGCAAGTCTACCTTTCTGAAATCGCTGGCGGGCATTCTCCCTTACCGGGGACATGCGCTCATGGACGGGGAGGAGATTGCGGACCTTTCCCCGAAGGCGAGGGCGCAGCGGCTTGCCTATCTTCCGCAGAGTCTTCCGGCCCCGCGCATGACGGTGCGAACACTCGTCTCGCACGGCTGCTTCAGCCGGGCGGGCATCACAAATGTGCTGAGTGAGGCAGACCTGAGAGGCATAGAGACGGCACTCCGGGAGACGGATATGACGCCGCTCTCGGACCGCCTGCTTGGAAAGCTGTCCGGGGGAGAGAGGCAGCGTGCTTATCTGGCCATGATCCTGGCGCAGGACCCGGACTACCTGCTGGTAGATGAGGGAACCTCCAGCATGGATATCGCGCATCAGAGAAAGACAATGGAGCTTTTCGGCAGGCTGACGCAGCGCGGGAAGAGCGTGGTGACCGTCTCCCATGACCTGCCGCTGAGTTTCAGCATCAGCAGCCACATTTTCATCATGAAATGCGGGAAGGTTGTGCTTTCAGGGACACCGGAAAAGCTGGCGGATCAGCCGGAGCGCCTGCGGGAGATTCTGGGCATCGCCCTGGCTCCGTCCCGAACCGATGAGGCTCTCTATGCCTACGAGCTGATTCGTTGACGCTGCCTGACAGACAGAGGCTTCATGCGCCGTCACAGACGGCGCTGAAACATATCGATACTGGTCGACCCATCACAGGAGGAATATCTATGGGCTATGTGCTGACACAGGAGGGGTTTTCGGACGCGATTTCGCAGCTCCGGAAAACCTATCGGATCTTTGCGCCGGTTCGGAAGAAAGGAGCAGGACGCTTTACCGACGTTGACGCCATACTGTATGACGAGGTGAACGGAAGTGAGGAGATCGAGCTTCACGAAAAGTCGGATTATTCTGCCAAGGAGGTTCTGACACCCCTGTCGGAGACACTGTTCTACTTTACAGAAGGCATCTGCAAGGAAGCCGATCTGGATACAAGGCCGGTTCTGCTGTTTCTGAGAAGCTGCGATCTGCATGCCATGAAGCGGCAGGATCAGATCTATCTGGCGAACGGAATGGAAAAGGATTTCTTCTACCAGCGCCGCAGGGAGCTTGTTCATTACGTCCTGATCGGCTGCAGCCACAGCTTTGAAAACTGTTTCTGCGTGGACATGAAGTCCAATGTCTCGGAGGACGGATACGCATTCTCAGTTGATGAAGCAGAAGGGATGTACCGGATCAATGTGCTGGATGAGAGGTTGGATGCCGTCTTTTCCACCGCAGCTACTTCGAAGGAAGAGGTTGTCCCGGCACATGTCACACAGAATGAGGTCCATGTCCGCATTCCGGAGACGATCCCGGCGGAGATCATGAAGCACCCGCTGTGGGACGAGTATACGACCCGGTGCATCGGCTGCGGACGCTGCAATTTTGTCTGTCCGACCTGCACCTGCTTTACTATGCAGGATGTCTATTACAGCGACAACGGGCGTGTCGGAGAGCGCCGGCGTGTGGGCAGCTCCTGTATGGTTGACGGCTATACCAATGTAGCCGGAGGCGGCCAGTACCGGAAGACCCAGGGAGAACGCATGCGGTTCAAGGTCCTTCACAAGATTCTGGACTTCAGAAAGCGGTTCGGCTATGACATGTGCGTCGGCTGCGGACGCTGCGACGATGTCTGCGGCGAGTACATCAGCTACTCCAACATCATCAACAAGGTCGCCGATGCGGTGGATGCCATGGAAAAGGAGGGCAGATAAGATGAACAATCCGTATATTCCGTTTCCTTCTGAAATTCTGGAGGTCATCCGTCATACGCAGAAGGAATACACCTTCCGCATGGCATACACCGGCGAAGTGAAGCCGGGCCAGTTCTTCGAGGTTTCCGTTCCCAGGTACGGCGAAGCTCCGATCTCCGTATCCGGCATCGGCCCCGGCTTTGTGGATCTGACAATCCGCAGGGTCGGCAGGGTGACGAATGAGGTGTTCGAAACCTACGCCGGTCAGTCTCTGCTGCTCCGCGGCCCCTATGGAAATGGATTCGACGTTGAGCTCTACCGGGATGGGGAGACGGTTGTGGTCGCCGGCGGAACCGGTGTGTCGCCTGTGCGCGGCGTCATTTCCGCCCTGTCCGAGATGGACAATGCAAAGGACAAATACGCCATCACCGGTTTCAGGAGCCCCTCGGACATGCTGTTTCGGGACGACCTTGAGGCGTGGGAGAAGAGGCTGAACCTGATTCTGACGGTGGACGGTGCCCCGGAGGGATATGCAGGAAATGTCGGCCTGGTCACGAAGTATATCGCGGATCTTCCGCTGAGAGATCCGGCTTCGGCAAAGGCGATCGTAGTCGGACCGCCGCCAATGATGAAGTTCACGATCATCGAGCTGAAGAAGAAGGGGTTTGCGGACGAGAACATCACGGTATCCTACGAGCGCAAGATGTGCTGCGGCCTGGGAAAGTGCGGGCACTGCCGGGTCAATGACACGTATATCTGTCTGGATGGCCCTGTGTTTAACTATGTCGATGCCAGAACGATGATGGATTGATCCAGATTGGAGCATATATGGGAAATTTAGATATCAATGTCGCAAAACTGAAGAAAAATGCCTTCCGCTATTCCAAGGTCCGCGGTGAAACGGCTTCCCGGATCCGGATTCCGGGCGGCGTGATTGACAGCAAGTCCTTGGGACGCGTCGTGGAGATCGCCGAAAAGTATGGAAATGGTGTCATTGACATCACAAACCGCCAGGGGATCGAGATTCCGGGGATCCGGCTGGAGGATGTCGACAAGGTCAATGCGGAGGTTCAGCTTATCATCGACTCGCTCCGCATCAATCAGACGGAGGAAGGCAAGGGGTATCCTGCTTCGGGAACCCGGAACGTCATTGCCTGTCCGGGAGCGCGGCTGTGCCCGTTCGGCTGCTATGACACGACCGCCTTTGCGCAGAAGATGGAGAAGACCATCTACCCGAATGACCGTCATGTGAAGGTTGCGTTTACCGGCTGCTCGAATGACTGTGCGAAGGTCCGGCTGGCGGACTTCGGGGTGATCGGCATGACCGAGCCGCAGTACAACCCGGACCGCTGTGTAGCCTGCGAGCAGTGCATCAAATACTGCAGGCGGCGTTCAGTCGGAGCGCTTTCCCTGAAAAACGGAAAGGTTGTCCGTGATACGGCCAAGTGTATCGGCTGCGGTGTCTGTGTGACGTACTGTCCGACACGCGCATGGACCAGAAGCAAGGAGCATTATTTCCGTCTGGTAATTCTCGGACGGACCGGAAAGAAGAACCCGCGTCTGGCGGAGGATTTCATCAAGTGGTGTGATGAGGAGAGCATTCTGAAGATCGCCGCGAACACCTACGCCTACATCGAGGAGTACATTGACCCGAATGCGGTGGAGCACAAGGAGCACATCGGCTACATCGTGGACCGGACGGGTTTTGAGAAGTTCAAGGAGTACATTTTCAAGGATGTTACTCTGAACGAGAAGGCGGAAGTCGCCCAGCGCGTCTACTGGGGCGGAAAGCACTACGACCAGTACGGCGGCTGAGTGATCCGGCAGTCTGAATGCTGATTCGCGGTCCTGCAGCCGGACTGCCTTTTGTGGTTCGGCAGCAGAACTGCCGTACAGCCGTGCGCCTGTGGTCCTGCAGCCGGGACTGCCTTTTGTGGTTCGGCAGCAGAGAGCTTACTCGCCGCGCATCTCGGAGCGGATGTCATCGAGCTGCCTGCGGATGCCTGTCTGGGCATCATCAAACAGCAGCGACTTGTTGTACCGGTAATACCTGGGGCTTTCATGTTCTTTCAGGAAGTCCATGGCATACAGGCTTACAGACAGCTCGGTGATAAAGTAGACCATCTCCTGGCTTTCGCCGAAGGCGGCTTCCATAAAGTCAAAGGCATACTCCAGGCGGGCAGAGGTCCTTTCAGCAGCGGCATCCAGACGTTCACGGTCTTTCATGAACGATTCCCGGAGCAGATCGAAGGCCGCCCCGGAGTTTTCCGGTATTCTTTCGGACAGCAGCAGGACATACCGGTCACAGGCCTGAAAAACAGGGCGGTACTCTGCTGTCAGAGCCTTCTCGCTCTGTCCGGCATCCAGCCTGCTGTGAACCTGCAGTTTCAGATCGTTTACGATCGATTCCAGGATGTAAGTACAGGATGCTTCGTTTTCACTGACAGAGGGGGCTGTATCCGCTGAGAAAGCGGATGCCTTGTCAGCCAGAGTTGTGTGGGCTTGGGAGGCTGAGGACGTGTCAGTCGGAGCTGTTCTGTCTGCAGCAGACGGCAGGGATCGTCTCTGGAATTCCTTCAGAATCGCATACAGGTGTCCCACATACCGGTCTGTTTCCCACCAGTTCTTGAAGTCGGCCGACAGGCGGGAGAGCAGCAGCGAGACGATTTCCACCCGCTCGTCAAATGCGGCATACCGGAGTTTGCTGAGTGTCCCGGGGCGGATGACACCGGACAGGATCTCGTCGACCTGGTAATCCTTCTGATAGCGGTTGTAAAGCTCCAGATAATTCGCAAAATCCTTCGCGATCGACGGGTACTGGAGATACTGGCCGACCACATCCTCGTCCATCGTCTTTCCAAGCCGTTCGTAGGCATAAAGCATCTCTGAAAGATCTTCCCATCCGCGCGCCGTGACAAAGCGCATGCCGTCCACCGTTGTCTCGCAGCGGTAGAAGTTGTCTCTGTGAATATTCAGGTAGGAAATGACCGCCCCATGAATGCCGGCCTGGTCTGCGTACTTCCGCCAGACCGGATAATCGGCCTCCACATCGATCACCTTCACACGGTCCAGCGTCACAACATCGAAATCGCGGACAGATTTGTTGTACTCCGGCGGATTTCCGGCGGCAACAATGATCCAGCCCTTCGGAACCTTCTGGTTTCCGAAGGTCTTGCACTGAAGAAACTGCAGCATCGTCGGGGCAAGTGTCTCGGATACGCAGTTGATCTCATCGATGAACAGTATTCCCTCTGATTTTCCGGAAACTTCCATGCGGTCATACACGGAGGCAATGATCTCACTCATCGTATACTGGGTGACGGATACTTCATTTCCGCCGTACGTTTTCTTCTCGATATAGGGAAGACCGATGGCGCTCTGGCGGGTGTGATGGGTGATCGTGTAGGCCACCAGGCCGATGTCGCACTCGGATGCGATCTGCTCCATGATCTGCGTCTTGCCGACGCCCGGAGGCCCCATCAGGAGCACCGGTCGCTGCCGGATCTCCGGAATCCGGTAAGCTCCATATTCATCCTTGTCGAGGTATGCTTCGATTGTGTCCTTGATTTCCTGTTTTGCTCTCTGAATATTCATCTCAACAGGACACCATCCCTGCCTGATCTCTGCCGATCCCAGGCGGAAATTCTGTCCATCCTCCTTTCGAGACTTCTTGTGTGACTGATTCAAAAGGGTGGTGCAAACTCCATGTGAACGATGGCTCAGGCGGTGAGGTTCACATGGTGACCGGTTGCGGCCTTCACAGCTGGTTCTCTGGCCATACGAAGGCCGAATCCAGAACGTCGTTTTTTTCCTGCTCAATGTCCTCCCTCGGGAGGATCAGCTTCATCGCCCAGGGCGGAACCTGACGGTCATCCGCGCTTTCCTCGCAGAAAATGAAGGCTGTCTCATAGGGCGGCTTCTTTTTGGGGAAGATACCCTTGCCGTCCGTAAAGTACAGCAGTCCGCGGAGATTCCGGAATTCATTTTTCCGGATCAGGTCTGCCACATAGTCGAAGGCGGGCCGAAAGTCGGTGCCGCCCTGTCCTTTCAGTTCAAAATGTTCCATATATGTTTTCAAGTCTTTCTGAGAGGTGATTTTCTCATCCGACAGCACCTTCTCGTCACACTGCAGAATCCGGATGTTGACTTTATGAAGATAGCTTTCGGACTCGCTCAGAATGCTGTAGGTCTGTTCCAGAAAAGCGTGCACAAGCTCTCCCGTGACAGACATCGATACGTCGATGACAATCACGAACTCATCAATCTTCTTCACTTCCCTGAATTCCTGAGGCTCGATCAATGGCATGTTTCCGTAATGACTCAGCCCGAAGGTGTACAGGACATAATCGAAGGTATCCGGATCGACGTGCATTTCCTCGCGCAGCGCCGCAAACTTCCGGAGAAAGGAGCGGTAGTCATATTTTCTCCTGTTCTCCACTTTTGTCTGCTCGAGGAAATCGCTGTCTTTCTGGGACATCTCTGTGGAGAAGGATTCCATCTGCGTCTGCGTCTTCTTTGAGATATCATTCCATTTGTTCTGGAGCTTCAATGCAGCGGGCGGAAGCGGGCTGTTCGGATTCTCCGGATTCAGCGAAGGCCAGAGGCTGTGGTCATCGACGGAGAATTCAGCCTTCATGCGGGCAGCCTCTTCGCGGTCTGGCGCCATCAGAACCAGCTGGCGGTAGATGCTCTCGGCATTCAGAACAGGGGTGTGCTTTGCAAGCTCGGATCTGAGGCGGCTTCTGTACTGACTGTGGGCGATCCGGGTCGACCGGAAATGACCGTCGTCGATGAGAAATTCAACAGCCATATCGCAGGCAAGCATCCACAGCGTCTTGCTGCGTCTGACCGGCTTGAAGATGTGTCGAAACAGACAGTGGTAGACCTCATGCAGATAGACGCGGTTGACAAGCCGGCGATTTTTCTCGAAGAGGTCCGCAAGTGCCTTCGGGTGCACAACGAGCGAACGACCGTCTGTTCCAAAGGATTCGATATCCGTCGATACGACAAATGAAAGACTTGACAGCGCCAGCCCGAGGTAATGCATGTCAAAGTACAGCTCATTGCGGCTGCCTGTCAGAATCTCCTGCGAGACCTTGACAAACCGGTTTGCGAGATCCTCAGCGGTTGTCATACGATTTTCCTTTCCGCATGTGTCATTCAAAGGCCGGGCCTGCTGCCGGACCCATGTCCATTTCCTGTCCGGATTCCATCTGGCATGTAACATTCATCCGTAATGTAACATTCACCCAATACGTAACATTTGCCCGGCATGTAGCATTCAGAAATCGTACTTGCTTCCGGAGGAAGGGCGGAACATTCTGCGGCGCAGATCCATCAGATAGACGGAGGCATCCGCCCGCCCGGCAGAGGAAGCCTGGTCGATCATCTGATCGAGCCGTTCTTCAGTGAAGTAGCCGGATCGCTCCAGCACACGCAGCCAGTCGGTCAGATCCGTCTCCTGGTCGGCAAGGAGAAATGTCCAGAGCGCATCGGGCCGTTTTCTGAGACAGGATACATAGCTTTCAAGATGAACCCTGGACAGCTCAGCGGGCGTGATCAGCCGGTCAAGGCAGAGACGGACAAGCGTCTGGGGCATCTCCTGGGCGTCCGCTGCCGGCAGGAGACTGTCATACTGGCTGTACTGCAGCTTTCGCTGCAGAAAACACTGGCGGTACTGGTAGCCGGTTCCATGCCAGATGATTTCGATGATGCGGGCGGGCGTATTCTCCTTCGGCTCCTCATAGTATTCAGGAAAGAGAAGCCGCACCGCGTCCTGACCGGAGGGATCCTGAAGCCGGACCTCCACTTCATGGTTCACCGTCCGCAGCACCTCCTGCAGCAGAGCAGGTGTAGCAGGTGGAGCGGCTGAAACGGCTTGTCGGAAGACCAGCACCGAGAGGGCAGGGCAGGAATTGAACAGCCCGGATCCGATCCGCCTGATCGATGCCGGGAAGGAGACGGTCTTCAGATTGTCGCAGCCATAGAAGGCATAGTTGCCAATCGCGGCAAGGGCATCCGGAAGGACCACAGCCCTCAGTCGTCTGCCGCAGAGCGCAGGCGGAAGCGTGCTTAGACGCTCAGAATTCTGAACGGCTGCGTTCACAGAAGCATCCGGTCGCTCTGTGCGCTCGCCGGAGAAATGCGTGGACGCTGCAGATGCCCCGGCACCGGCTGATTGAAAAGTCCAACAGTCACCGGAGCGTACAGCCCGGCGCTTCTCAGATTCTGCGTACAGCACAGAGGGCTCGTCTGCAAATGCATGATCAGCCAGCTCCCTCACGGGCTTTCCATCAATCTGCTCCGGGATCTGAATCGTGTCTGATTCTGTATACACCCGCAGCAGAATGACATATGTTGATTTGTCAATGTAATCGATGATATCCATGGCATCCATATTCAGATTCATATTCTGAAGACCTCATGATTCTGTGCAGCCTCACGCATGGCAGCCGCGATGGTAGGGCACAACCTCGCAGACGGTCAGGACATCCCCATCTACGTGGAAACGGATATCATAGCCGGCAAAGGCGACGCCGTACCGGCGGGCGGGATCGTTCTGGTAAGCCGGCCGGGGATCCTGCTTCAGAATTTCAACCGCAGGGCGCCGCTTGCCTTCCGGCAGGACGCTCAGCCATTCCTCAGGGAATATAACCTTCAGTTCCTTGTCTTTAACACGGTCTGCGAATCCGCTGACAGCCTCCGGATGGCTGTCGGTGTACCGGATATAGGGCTTGATATCGAGAATCGGCGTTCCGTCGAGCAGGTCCGCTCCGGATATGTGAAGAACAGGACCAACCCCCTCACGCATCTCAATCTGATCCAGCTTTACGGACGACAGGCCGATCGGATTGGGCCGGAAGGGCGAGCGGGTGGCAAAGACGCCGACATGTGTCCTGCCGCCAAGACGCGGCGGATAAACCATCGGAGACCAGCCTGCAGCTTCATTTTCGGAAAACTCCCAGATCAGCCAGAGATGAGAGTACCCCTCTAGCCCGACCACCTCATTCGGATCCCGGTATCCCGGTTCAAAGATGACCTCCGCCTTGAGCGAATCGATGAGATTGCTCTGGCGCGGGATTCCGAACTTCTCCTGAAAATCGCTGTGAATGACAGCGATCTTTTTCAGCTCAGCCACTCTCCATGCCCTCCTTATCTGCCTCTTCGTCTTAAGACAGCTACAAGCCAGTATACCACAATGACCAGGGCCAGCAGGAACGAAATGGTGTCCTGAGACATCAATATCCACGAAAAAGTTCGACGAATTAAAAAATGATTGTCTATTATGAGACATTACAGGATTGCAAAGAAATTGGTATAATGATTATGTTGGAAAAATTGGAGTCTGATTACAAAAATGAGAGAAGCAGGGACGGGTTTATATCAGGAAAACCGCCTGCTTGGAAAGGAGAGTGGACGTGTATAGCATCGGACAATATATATCTTATGGCAACAGTGGAGTTTGCGAAGTGGTTGGCACGCGGGAGATTGAGTCGGCGCAGCCCGGAGCGGGCAAGAAGGAGTGCTATATTCTGCGTCCGCTCCACGACAAGTCCTGCACCATCACGACACCGGTGGACAATCAGAAGGTCATCATGCGGGATCTGATCTCTCCGGAGGAAACGAGACAGCTTCTGGCGGATATTCCGGAGATGGAGACGCTTCCCGACCAGAGCGCAAGACAGCAGGAACTCTCCTATCAGAAGGCGCTGCACTCCGGGGACTGCAAGCAGTGGATCTGCCTGGTGAAGACACTGAACTGCCGTATCCGCTCGCGGATTGCAAAGGGCAAGAAAGTGACAGCGACAGACGACCGGTACTTCAAGGCGGCAACTGAGAAGCTCACGGAAGAGTTCTCGGTTGTGCTCGGGATCGGAGCAGACGAAATCAAAAAAATCCTGAAGGATGCCTTCATGTAAGAAAAAGGCATGGCCGGTGCTTCAGATCTATTCGAAGGAATACCGGAAGCCAAAAAGTCACTGACCGGGGCAGGAGCGGGCAATCCGCGAAACGATTCCAGGGAAGCGGCGTTAACCGGCAGGAAGCGTCACCATGGCAGTGACATCAGGCGGCTGCAGAGGGGCAGCTTCTCCGGGAGGCTTTCCCTGTATTCGATCTGTCCTGTTTTTCCTGGTGCTTTCAGAAGATTTTCCTCTTTTAGCCGTCTTTCAAGCTGACGGGCGGTTCCCTCACCTCCATCCAGAATCCGGATCCCGGGTCCTGCAATTTCCTGGATGGTTCTCTTCAGAAACGGATAATGCGTGCATCCGAGCACGATGGCGCCGACGGGCTTTTCCATGTGCGGAAGCAGGAGCGTGCGGAGATATGCCTTGACCTCAGGCCCGTCCAGATTGCCGTCTTCCACAAATTCCATCAGGCCGGGACATCCAAGCGCGGTGACTTCCGCGCTTTTTGCGTAGCGCCCAAGCAGCTCGTGAAGCTTCTGCCCCCTGACTGTGAGGGGTGTCGCCATCACGATGACGCGCGGATGCTCGCCAATCGAGACAGCGGGCTTCAAGGCCGGCTCGATGCCGATGACAGGGATGTCGGTATAGACCTCCCTCAGAATGGAAATGGCTGCGCTTGTGGCGGTATTGCAGGCGACGACAAGCGCCTTGATGCCGCTTCGGTAGAGCATTTCCGCATGGGTGAGAGACAGCCGCCGGATCTGTTCCAGCGTCTTTGTCCCGTACGGCGCATTTCTGGAATCCCCGAAATAGATATAATCTTCCTGAGGCATCAGCCGGACGGCTTCCCTCAGGACACTCAGCCCGCCCAGCCCGGAGTCAAAAAAACCGATGGGGAGCTGTGAACTGATTTCCATAGCATTCTCCTGAATAAAAATCAACACTTCACTGCCTTTCAGAGCAGCCGGACTTCGATCTCGGTCTGACAGCCCGTCGGACTGCTGCCTTCCACACTGAGCTGGTAGTGGATGGTCAGATGCAGGTGCTGCTCATCCTCCTCCAGAAGATATCGTTCTGTGTCAATATCTACAAGAAACGATGTGAGCGGTGCCGTGTAGCTGGAACGGCAGTGCTGCTTTTCGTCGAATACAAAGACCGAGGAAATCTGGCCATTGCGTGTGAGCTGGGCACTGCGCTGGTCAAACTTCATGACCGTCCGGGTCTCGGAGCCGTCCTCTGCCTTCTCAGAATAGAAGAGATATCTTCGGTTTCCGTGTGTACGCAGAATACCGGATGAGGTTGTCTCCATCTGATCCGTATCGCCGCCGGGCATCTGCTGGATCGCCCGGACATGGACTGTTACATTCTGTGTATCCGTTGATTTCATGATGGGGTTCGTGCCTCCCATTTGTTCACCGCCTCGCCGGTCACCTCGCCGGCAATTTCTGAACAGGCGGTTACAAGTCGATTGCCTTTGGCTCAAGAGGGGTGATGTCAAGAACGGAACCATCACCCGATGTGACATATCGTACGCTTATTTCCTTCGGAAAGGAAGCTTTCCCGGCCGTTTTCTCGGTCAGGGCGGCTTTCAGGCGCGGCAGCTGTGCGGTCGGTACCAGGACCTCCGTGTCGCAGACATCCGTGTAGGAGGCTGAAGTCACCGGACAGGAAGCTGCGCTGATCAGGTACTGGATCTTCCCAAGCTGCTCGTAGCTGCAGCGGATGGTGAGAAGCCAGCCATCCTGCCGGGTAGAGATCTCCGAGGCATCCAGCCCGGCTTTTGCCGCCTGGGTGTAAGCCCGGACAAGGCCGCCTGTTCCCAGAAGCACGCCGCCAAAGTAGCGCGTGACGACGATGAGACAGTCCCGGATCTCTGACCCGGTCAGGACCTGAAGGATCGGCTTCCCGGCAGTTCCCTGCGGTTCCCCATCATCGGAGGAATGCGCGGTTTCATTGTTCGGGCCGATCACAAAGGCATGGCAGCTGTGCCGCGCGTCCCAGTATTGTTTCCGGACGGCGGCGAGGTTTGCGTAAGCCTCCTCCGCTGTCTGAACCGGGAAAACCTGCGCAATGAATCTGGATTTTTTCTCGACAATCTCTGCTTGTCCGCCGGTGGTGACTATTTTCATAAATCTGTTTCCCGCCATTTATAAGAAAATCTTCAGTATTTTTAACAGATGTAGTTATACAATAAACGGAAACACAACGTCAAACCGTCAAGTCGGCATGATCAATTCGATGGGAGCAGCCTGATGAGAATAGGGGATAGAAAAAAGAAACGCATGGAGGAAGCCTTCCCGGATGATTTCGATGACAGGATCATGCCGGGTGACGACCTGCTTCCGGATGACTTTGTGCCCGAGGAGACACCAGAGGAGACGAAGAGAGGCAGCGGCCGGAGAAGGACGCAGTATCAGGAAGCAGCCGTAAGGGATATCAGCAAGAGCCTGATGGAGGATGAGGCCATTCCCGAGGAAAGCAGCGGCCGGCCCGGGGGAGACGGAAAGAGCGGCAGACGCGGCAGGCGGCCGCGGAGCAGAGCGCTCACCCTGATCGGGAATATCTTCAAGTTTATTCTGATCGTGCTTCTGGTGCTGATCATCGGGGGCGGCATTTTTGCATTTTTCCAGGTGCGGGCTATTCTCAAGAACGCGCCAGAGATCAGTCCGGCGCAGTTTATACCATCTGAGGCGGCAACCTACATCTATGACGCAGACGGAAAACGGGAACAGAAGCTGACGCTCCCTGAGGCCAACCGGGATCTGGTCAGCATCAAGGACATCCCGAAGGATCTGCAGCATGCCGTTGTCGCCATCGAGGATGAGCGGTTCTACAGGCACAACGGCGTCGATCCGAAGGGGATTGCAAGGGCGCTGGTCAAAGGGCTGAAAAGCGGACATTTCTCCGAAGGGGCGAGCACCATCACCCAGCAGCTTCTGAAGAACTCCGTGTTCCCCGACTGGATGAGGGAGACGACCTTCCGGCAGCGGCTGGAGCGGAAGATTCAGGAGCAGTTTCTGGCACTGAAGCTCGAGAAGATGCTGACGAAGGAGCAGATTCTTGAGGACTACCTCAACACCATCAACCTGGGGGCGGGCTGCTACGGCGTCCAGTCAGCTGCCTACCGGTATTTCGGCCTCCCTGTCTCGGAGCTGTCGCTCTCAGAGGCGACGGTCATCGCCGGTATCACGCAGAATCCGACGGCGTACAATCCGATCACAAATCCGGAGAAGAACAAAAAGCGCAGGACGGAGGTACTGAACGCGATGCTCAGGCAGGGCTATATTTCCCAGTCCCAGTATGCCTCCGCGCTTGCTGATGATGTTTACGCGCGCATCCAGGACAACGAGAGCAAGGTCGATACAACCAGCACCATCTACACGTTTTACCAGGATGCGCTGATTGACCAGGTCATGCAGGATCTGGAGGAACAGAAGGGTTATACACACCAGCAGGCGTACAAGGCAGTCTACTCGGGCGGTCTGCGCATCTACTCGGCGCAGGATGATGAGATTCAGCAGATCTGTGATGAGGAGTTTGAGAATCCGGCCAACTTCCCGTCAGGGACGGAGGTCGGAATCGACTATGCACTCAGCGTCGAGGACAAGAGCGGACAGATCACAGACTATGGAAATGAAGATCTGCGCGCGTTTGTGAGGAAGACGGATCCGTCATTTGACCTGATGTACGAGACGGCGCAGGAGGCGAAGGACGGGGCGGCGGCCTTCCGGGCGTCAGTTGTGAAGGACGGCGACACAGTTCTTGGCGAGCGTGTCACGGTCACGCCGCAGCCGCAGGCGTCCTGCGTGATCATTGATTCCGCAACCGGGCTTGTGAAGGCACTGGTCGGCGGGAGAGGAACAAAGGAAGCCAGCCTGACGCTGAACCGGGCTTCGTATACGCAGCGCCAGCCCGGGTCGACGTTCAAGATCCTTGCGGTCTACGCGCCGGCACTGGATGAAGCCGGCAAGACGCTGGCGACCGTTTACAAGGATGAGCCCTATAACTATGAAGACGGGACGCCCGTGAAGGATGCGGAGGGCACCTATGCCGGAGATGTCACGATCCGGCAGGCGATTGTGCGTTCGATCAACGTCGCAGCGGTCAAGTGTCTGACGGAGATCACGCCGCAGGTCGGGTTTGACTATGCAAAGAAGTTCGGGATCACATCTCTGGTTGAATCAAAGACGACGGACAGCGGGACATACTCGGATGTCGGTCAGACGCTTGCGCTGGGCGGACTGACATACGGTGTCACAAATCTGGAGCTGACCGGGGCATACGCTGCTATCGCCAATGACGGACAGTATCTGAAGCCGCACTTTTATACGCAGGTGCTTGACACATATGGCAATGTCGTGCTTGACAATACCGACCCGGAGCCGAGGACGGTGGTCAGGGACAGCACGGCTGCGCTTCTGACTTCTGCGATGAGGGGTGTCATCTCGGATCCGGAAGGGACAGCATACGGAAAGATTGACCTGGGGCAGATGGCGGCCGCCGGAAAGACCGGAACGACGACGGATTACAGGGACAGCTGGTTTGTCGGTTTCACGCCTTATCTGACCTGCGGCATCTGGGCGGGATATGATAACAACGCGCCACTCCCGGACAAGGATACCTATCATACCTACAGCAAGACGCTCTGGAACAGCATCATGAGCCGGATCAGTCAGTCACAGACCATCTCCGCGTTTGGGATGCCGTCCGATGTGGTGAGCATGTCAGTCTGTTCGGATTCGCATATGGCGGCGGCCCCAGGCTGCCCGAACCCGTACACGGAGTACTTCGCGAAGGGGACGGAGCCGAAGAATTACTGCAATGTGCATGGGGATGGAAGTCTGGTGGATCAGACGCAGCAGACAGATGGAATCTCGCCGGACGCGATCACCATCTATCAATCCAACCAGGCGACGGTCCATACACAGACGCCGGATGCGTCGGGCGGCGCGTCCGAAGGAAGCGCGGGTGGATATGCAGCAGCCGCAGGGTCCGGAGTCACACAGGGGGCAGTCGGAAGCTCGGACGGCGCGTCCGGAGGAAGCGCGGGCGGATCTGCAGCAGCCGCTGGTTCCGGAGGCACACAGGGGACGGCCGGGAACACATCTGGAGGCAGCGGAAACCCAGCAGCTGGCGCAGGAAGTGGGACGGCAGGCGGAGGAACCGGCAGCACCGCTGGCGGCACGCCGTCAGGCACCGGGAATCCGACGGGGAGTGCTCAGCAAGGCAGTCAGAGCACAGCCGGCGGAAGCAGCGCCTCCGCAGCAGGAAATGCCTGGGGCGGAAGCTCTCAGAATGGCGTGATCCAGATCGGCGGAAGTCAGGCAGGCTCCGGGAGCCAGCAGGGCGGCTCAGACAAGGATGTTATCGAGATATTGAACAATATTCCGCCAGCGCAGTGAGAAAGGGGTCATGGCTCATGGCTCGTCGCCTTCACAAAAAAACAGCAGGTATGCGTCATACCTGCTGTCTGCCCTTCCCTCTCTGAAGGAAGATTATCTCTTTTTTCCTTTGCCCTTTGAAGACTTGGAGCTGTCGAGCTCTTTTCTCGCTTCATCGGCCTTTCTGCTGAGCTTCTGGTACCACTTTTTCTTCTTCGGCGGCTGCTCGAGCTGTCCGCGGATGGCTCTGACATCCATGATGTAAAGGCCGCTGATGGTGGCTTTGACCTCTTTCTTCACCGGGATGATCGGATAGATGTTCGAGTCGGCGATGAAGGTCATGATCTTGCCCTGGCAGCGTGCCTTGACGATCGGCAGCTTGCTCCGGCGGAGATACTTCGGGGTCTGGTCGATCGCTGCCTGTGGAAGGCCGGATGACTTGATCGGGAGCATCTTCTTGTCGATGACGAGCATCTGGACGCTTTGCTTCGTCTCCTCCATCTTTTCTCTGGATTCATCCTGCCTCTTCTGAAGCTTCTTCCCCCAGAAATAGAGGAAGATCAGCAGGGCGACCAGAGCGGCGAGGATAATCAGCAGAACAATTGCAAATACTGGCATAGCTTCCTCCTGTTACCGCAAGTCTGGTTCGATTCGTCACAGTCATGAGACGGCATTCAAGCCGATCAACCTGTGACGTACTCGTGAAATTTTATCATCATTTGGTGGACGGTGCAAGATTATGTTATAGTGAGGGCAGAGGATAAAACAAAAGATAACAATAACAGGAACATACACATCAGGAGGTGTTTTGATGAAGAAAAGAATCCTTTCCTGTCTGCTTGCAGTTAGTATGACTGCCGCATGGCTTCCGTCAGCTGCCATGGCAGCAGAGACAGAAGCCGGAACGGAATCCATGACGGAGGCCGAGACCGAGCAGGAGCCGGAATTCGATGTCGCAGATTACCTGACGATCAATGACGACAAGTACAAGGGCATCGAGGTAACCGTGACGAAGAAGGCGGAGGTGTCAGACGAGGATGTCGAGGACGAGATCAGGCAGGAGGCGTCCGATGCCGGGCTCTCCACTCAGGTGAAGAAGGGAACCGTCAAGGACGGCGACACGGTCAACATCGACTACGTCGGGAAGAAGGACGGGAAAGCCTTCGACGGCGGAACAGCCTCCGGTGCAGATCTGACAATCGGATCCCATACATTTATTGACGGCTTTGAGAGCGGGCTGATCGGAAAGAAGGTCGGCGACACTGTTGACCTGAACCTGACATTTCCTGAGAATTACGCATCGAAGGATCTGGCGGGCCAGAAGGTCGTCTTTACAGTCACGATCAACTATATCGAGGGCGAGCCTGAGGTGAATGACGATCTGGCGGACAAGCTCTCCGGCGGAGAGTACAAGGACATCGATGAGTTCAAAAAGTCCGTCCGCGAGAAGCTGGAGCAGGATAATGAAACCAACTACAACCGTGAGGTGTACAGTGCTATTTTTCAGCAGCTTCTGAAGCTGTATCCGGTTGACAAGTATCCGCAGGAATTCATTGATTACTACGTGAATACGTCCATGAACCAGCTTCAGCAGCAGGCGGAGGACGAGAGCGAGACGCTGGATGACATGCTGAAGTCGGTCTACAACACGGATGCCGATTCGATGAAGGCTTATTTCAAGACCTATGCGGAGCAGCTGCTTCAGCAGCGGATCATTCTGGGCGTCATCGCGCAGAAGGAGAATATTACGCTGAGCGACGATGATTTCCAGAGCGCTGTGGAAGGGTATGCGCAGCAGTATGGCATCTCTGTCGACGATTTCCTTTCCTACTACAGTGAGAAGGATATCCGCGAGAGCGAGCTCGAAAACAGGGTGATGGAGTTTTTGGCATCCGAGGCAAAGATTACGGAGACAGACGAGACGGAGATCGAGACCGAGGAGCTGGAGGTTGAGACAGAAGGCGGACAGACGGAGGCAGATATTTCGTCTGAAGAGGCTGATACGGAGAGCTGAGGAACATGAAAGTGTACAGAATGATGGCGGCGCTTCTTTCAGCCGCGATGCTGACAGCGGCGCCGGCAGTCTATGCGGAAGATGCGCAGACACCGGCGACTCAGGCAGCGGATGGACAGGCGCAGACGGCATCCTCCGCAGATGAAAGCGGCGCTGAGAAAAATACGAACCAGGCAGAGAGCGGAAAACAGTCAGGAAGCGAAAAGCAGTCAGAAGGAGCGGATGCTTCCGGGAAGACGGCACTGCCTGAGACAAATGGACTTCCGGCTGCCGGGAGCAGTGCGGAGGGTACAAGACCGTCCTACAAGGCTTCAGATTATGTGAAGATCGGGGACGACCAGTACAAGACCATGACAATCCGCATCTATCCGCCGGCGGACAGCTCGGCGGAGGCGCAGACCGATTACAAGAAAAAGCTGGATACGGACATCATGACGCGGCTCTACAGTCTGTATCCGGTGGACAAATATCCGCAGGAACTTCTGGATTATGTGACAGGAAGCCTTTCCTCCACCTACAGGCAGTATGCGGGTATGTACGGGATGGATTTCGGGGCCTTCCTAAGCACCTACCTCGGAATGGATGAGAAGGCATTCTCGGACGCGGTGAAGAAGGCAGCGGAGACGACGCTCAAGCAGGAGCTTCTGCTTTCTGCGATTGCAGAAAAGGAACAGATCACCGTTTCCGACGAGGACTACCAGAAGGGACTTTCGGACTATGCCACAAGGTATGGATATGCGTCCACGGACGCACTCCTGGCTGATTTTGATGAGGCGACCGTCCGTGTCAGTCTCCTGATGGACAAGACACTCGATTTCCTCGAGACAGCCAACCATGTCGAGCAGATCGTGGAGACCGAGAGCGAGTCGGCGCAGACCGAGAGTGAGGCTGCGCAGGCCACGGAAGTGACAGGGCAGGAGACAACCGCCCAGGCGACGGCAGCAGGGCAGGAGACAACCGCCCAGGCGGCAGGCGGTCAGTAAGCACAGGCACTGATCAGACGCTGGCGCAGCAGCCACGCAGGCACTGGCAGACCAGAGGACTGCCGCATTTCCGGCAATATTGCGGAAAAAGAATCAGGATTCCGAAAGAAGTTTCGGGTTGACAGATGGACTGGCGTAAAATAGAATGACAAAAAGCAGTTTGTGGCAGGCTGTGATGCCTGCCACTCATGCTGTCTGTATGCTGTTGGGGAAGAGGAGAAGAAGGAGGATATGAGTATGGAGAAAAAACAGCAGCCAGCCGGTCCGATCAGGGACGCCAGAAGCCTCGGTGTTCCGAAGATGCTGATTCTGGGCCTGCAGCATATGTTTGCGATGTTTGGAGCGACAATCCTGGTTCCGATCCTGATTGCCAGCTACTTCAGGGACGCGGTCGGGGAGGCGCCGACGACAGGTCTGACCGTTGCAGTGACGCTGTTCTGCGCCGGCATCGGAACTCTGATTTTTCACGTCTGCGCGAAGATGAAGGTCCCGGCATTCCTCGGATCATCCTTTGCGTTCCTGGGCGGCTTTTCAACCATTGCCAATCTGAACGACGGGATTTACAAGGGCATGAGCGCCAATGACAAGGCAGCCTATGCCTGCGGCGGGATCGTGGTCGCCGGCCTGATTTATCTGGTTGTGGCGCTGATCATTAAGGCAGTCGGCGTGAAGAGAGTCATGCATTTTCTTCCGCCTGTCGTGACCGGTCCAGTTATCATCTGCATCGGCCTTTCTCTGGCAGGCTCTGCGATCAATAATGCGAAGACAAACTGGGGACTTGCCCTGATCGCGCTTGCGGTCATCGTTGTCTTCAACATCTGGGGCAAGGGCATGTTCAGAATCATTCCGATCCTGATGGGGGTCCTGATCTCCTATGGTGTGGCACTGATCCTTCATGCCTGCGGTGTGACAAACCCGGACGGCTCCGCAATCCTGAACTTCACTGAGGTGGGCAAGGCTGCATGGATCGGACTGCCGCATTTCCAGCTGCCGAAGTTTGATGTCACGGCGATCCTCGTGATGGCGCCGATCTCCATTGCAACCATGATGGAGCATGTCGGCGATATTTCCGCGATCTCCGCGACAACCGGCAACAATTACCTTGCGGATCCGGGGCTTCACAGAACCCTGCTCGGCGACGGCCTGGCAACCTCAGTGGCCGGTCTGTTCGGCGGTCCTGCGAACACAACATACGGAGAAAACACGGGCGTTCTGGAGCTTTCGAAGGTCTATGACCCGCGCGTGATCCGCCTTGCGGCAGTCTACGCGATCATCATCAGCTTTATTCCGAAGCTGTCCGATCTGATCGGCACGATGCCGGCATCAATCATCGGCGGCGTTTCCTTCATGCTCTACGGCATGATCTCCGCCATCGGTGTCCGGAATATTGTCGAGAACAAGGTTGATCTGACGAAGTCCCGCAACCTGATCATCTGCGCGGTGATCTTCGTCAGCGGGCTGGGCTTCCAGAGCGGCATCACGTTCCATGTCGGCGGCGCAACCGTGACGCTGACAGCGCTTGCGATCGCGGCGATTGCAGGCATCCTTCTGAACGCCATCCTGCCTGGCAATGATTATCAGTTTGGTGTGAACGAGGAAGGCGACGAGAACCGCGGCGTGCATAACATCTGAGAACCGTGGTGTGCACCGTGTTGTGCACAACATCTGCGGTTGACTTTTCGGAGGGTTATCTTATAATCAAAATGTTCATTGTCAGGGGAGCCGCAAGGCTGAGAGTAAGACAGTTGTCTTTGACCCTAGAACCTGTTGGATAATGCCAGCGCAGGAAGACAAAAAGTGTGCAGTTTTGTGCGCCCGGCAGACCAGCCGGGCGCTTTTTTTGGCTGGAGAGAAGCGGGACGCGTGCAAGATTCACGCGCATGCATGTCAGACAGGTGACCATCAACCGTTTTTGAAGGAGGTATTCGAGATATGAAGTCAAGTGTTGCCATTCAGGTGCTGCCTGCTGTGGATTCGGATCAGGAGGTCTGCCGGATCGTAGATGAGGTGATCGCTTACATTGCATCTACCGGGCTGAATTATTACGTCGGACCATGCGAGACGGCCATCGAGGGAGAGGATTACGACCAGCTGATGGAGGTTGTCAAGAACTGCCAGAAGATTGCCATCAAGGCAGGCTGCAAGTCGGTCAGCGCGTATGTCAAGATCAACTATCGTCCGGAGGGAGAGGTCCTGACGATTGATCAGAAGATCGGAAAGTACCACAAGGACGCAGAGTAAAAAGATGGGACAAACTCAGATGCCAGAGCATGAAAACAGCAGGAAGGTGAGAGATGCCAGAGCAGGGTTTCAGAAGCATGTGCCGGCGGTGCTGAACCTCCTGGCAATTGCGGCTGTCTGGCTGATGCTGACGGAGGGAGGGATTGTTCCGAATTACATGCTGCCTTCGCCGGTCGCGGTTGTGAAGGCATTTGTCTCTGACTTCCCGACGCTGATGTACCACAGCGGTGTGTCTCTTGCGGAGGCGATCCTGGGCCTTCTGATCGGAATTGTTCTGGCGTTTCTGATTGCAGTTCTGATGGACCGGTTCATCACCTGCAGGCGGGCACTTTACCCCGTCATGGTCGTCACACAGACGATTCCGACCGTGGCCATTGCGCCGATCCTTGTTCTATGGATGGGCTTTGGCATGGCACCGAAGATCACGCTGGTTGTGATTACGACATTTTTCCCGATAGCGGTCGGACTGCTGGACGGATTCTCGGGGGTCGATCAGGATGCGGTCGACCTGATGCGCTCGATGGGGGCGGGAAGGCGGCAGATTTTCCTGCAGATCAAGCTGCCGTCCGCACTCGGACAGTTCTTCTCAGGACTGAAGATATCCGCCTCCTACTCCGTTGTCGGGGCAGTCGTTGCGGAGTGGCTGGGCGGTTTCAGAGGACTCGGTGTTTACATGACAAGAGTCCGGAAGGCCTATTCGTTCGACAAGATGTTTGCGGTCATCATCCTGATCGTGATTATTTCACTGCTTCTGATTGCGGCGGTCAACCTGCTGCGCCGGGCGGTCATGCCGTGGGAACGGGTGCAGGAGAACCGCAGCTGACAGAAAACAGGAAGACCGTGCTGTTAGGGGCATATTTGAAAGCACAGCATCATTAAGCTGAACAGAAAAAGGAGAGAGATATGAGATACGGAAAAATCACCAGTGTCCTGAGTGCAGCGGCAGCGGCAGCGATGCTTCTGTCACCTGCGGCGCTGGCAAGTGGAACAGAGGTGGCGACAGAGAAAGAGCAGAACTTCGGGGATGCCGGAAAGATCACCTTCTGCCTGGACTGGACGCCGAACACCAATCATACGGGCATCTTCGTTGCCCAGGAGAAGGGATACTACAAAGATGCAGGGCTGGACGTTGAGGTTGTTCAGCCGCCTGAAAATGGAGCTGTCCAGATGTGCGCTTCTGGCCAGGCGCAGTTTGCGGTCGACGCGCAGGACACCATCACAGGCGCATGGACACAGGAGAATCCATTTCCAGTGACGGCGGTCGCGGCGATCCTGCAGCACAACACTTCTGGAATCATGAGCCGGAAGGGTGAAGGGCTTGACAGGCCGAAGGGACTGGAGGGCCACACTTACTCGACCTGGGATCTGCCGACCGAGCAGGCGATGATGAAGTATGTCGTCGAGAAGGATGGCGGAGATTTTGACAAGGTCAAGATGATTCCGAACGACATCACGGATGAGCCGGCGGCGCTTGCGGCGAAGCAGACAGATGCCATCTGGGTCTTCTACGGCTGGGGGTATCTGAACTCCGAGGTGGAGGGTGTACCGTGCGATTTCTTCTACTTCAAGGACATCGAGCCGTCCTTTGACTACTATACACCGATCATCATTGCCAACAACGACTTCCTGAAGAATCACGCGGACGCGGCGAAGGCCTTCCTGAAGGCGACGGCGAAGGGATATGAGTATGCTGTGGAGCATCCGGACGAGGCAGCACAGATCCTGATCGATTCTGACAATACAGGCTCGCTGAAGGGCTCAGAGGAACTTGTCAAGAAGAGCCAGGCGTACATGGCAGACCAGTACATCGCGGATGCGTCTTCGTGGGGCGTGATCGATGCGGACAGATGGAACAGCTTCTACAAGTGGCTTTATGACAACAAGCTGATCGAGAAGGATCTGACCGGAACCGGCTTCACGAACGACTATCTGCCGCAGTAAGTTCCAATCTGCCTGTGCCAGGCGCAGAGGTTCTGACACAGGCAGATTATCATTGTTATACAGACAGAAAACCACTGGATAGGTTTGGCATGCATACATGAAGCCCAACGAGGGAGATCAACAGCCGAAAACGTGGCTGTGGAAGGATTCAGGGGATAGGATATGGGAGAGGTACTGAGCGCAGCCCACATCACAAAATCATATGGAGAGCGGACGATCATCCGGGATATCAATGTCCATCTGAATGAGCAGGAGATTGTATGTCTGCTAGGGGTGAGCGGCGTCGGCAAGACCACGCTGTTCCATATCCTCTCCGGGCTGAACCTGCCGGACAGCGGGAGGGTGGTTCTCAACGGAAGAGAGATTACCGGCCAGCCGGGCAAGATCAGCTATATGCTGCAGAAGGATCTGCTCCTGCCGTACAAGCGGATCATCGATAATGTCGCGCTCCCCCTGACGATACGCGGAATGAACAAGCAGAAGGCTCGTGAAAAGGCGGCAGTCTACTTTGAACAGTTCGGGCTTGCTGGGACTGAGTTCGAATACCCGGCGCAGCTTTCCGGGGGCATGCGGCAGAGAGCGGCGCTGCTTCGGACATATCTGTCCTCGGAGGGCGTTGCGCTTCTGGACGAGCCGTTCAGCGCCCTCGACACGATCACGAAGAGTGCCATCCATGACTGGTATCTGGATATCATGCAGAAGATCAGCCTCTCAACCCTGTTCATCACCCATGACATTGACGAGGCCATTGTGTTGTCCGACCGGATCTACATCCTGTCCGGCTCACCGGGGCAGATCACGGACGAGATTGAGATTGCGGAGAAGCGCCCGAGAGCGCGCGACTTCAGCCTGACGCCGGCATTCCTCTCATACAAAAAGCAGATCGTCACGGCGCTTGGCCCCGGGTCTTTCAGGATCTAGGAATATGACGATGGCTCAAGAATAAGATGAGGATGCGATATTCTCTGGCTACTTTTTTCCGATTAGACCGTTGACAGGAGGATTCTGCAGCGATACTATATGTTATGCGTATAACATGTTTAACTAAGTACGAGGCAGCCTCTTGGAAGGTGAAGCAATGTGAATTCTGACCAGACATCGGGCAGAATGATTCGCGTAGATGGAAAAAGGAACAGTCAGGGAGGTTTCATATGGCGACTCTGAAGGATGTTGCGAAGGCTGCCGGCCTTTCGGTCGGGACAGTCTCGCGGGTTCTGAATAACAGAGGCTATATCAGTGAAGAGACAAGGCAAGGCGTCTATACGGCGATGGAGCGGCTGAATTACCAGCCAAACGAGGTGGCGCGTTCACTGTCCAGGCAGAAGACCAACACGATCGGACTCATCATGCCGAGCATTGAGCATCCGTATTTTGCGAAGCTGATCAGCTGTCTGGAACGGGCTGCGTACGAAAGGGAATATAAAGTTCTGCTGTTTTGTGCCTACGGCATCGATGACCAGGAGAAAAAATTTGTCGAAGCCTGCAGGAGCAACCGGGTTGCCGGGCTGATCATCTGCTCCGACACGGTACGGACGCAGACCTTCAACAACCTTGGTTTTCCGCTTGTCAGCTATGAGCGGTACCTGGACTCAAGCGATGCCTGTGTCCTCTGCGACAACCACGAGGGCGGCCGGATGGCTGCGCAGGAGTTGATTGCAAAGGGCTGCAGGAGGATTGGCTGCCTGAGTGGCACGTCCCGGGTCGGTATGCCGGCAGATACCCGGAAAGAAGGGTTCCTGGAAGCCTGCCGGCAGCAGGAAATCGAGACGATCGAGCTGGATTTTCCGCCGGAACGGACAATCGATACCAGGTACTATCCCGATATTCTTGAATTTATGAAGAAGAATGAGGGGATTGACGGCCTGTTCTGCGGCAGCGACGTGATTGCGGCGGAGGCGATTCAGGCAGCAGTGGAGCTGGGCGTCAGCATCCCGGACAGACTGAAAGTCATCGGATATGACGACACGCTTCTGTCGGAGCTGACGATGCCGAAGATTACAACGATCCATCAGCCGGTAAAGGAGATGGCAGAGATGTGCATCGACCTGATCGACAAAAAAAATAATGGAGATTTTGTCCCGGCAAGGACGATCTTCCATGTTTCCCTGGTGAACAGAGGGACAACCTGAAGAAAAGACGTCCATTTCCGCCATCCTGTATCGGCGGGCTGGTAAGAAATGAGAGAACAAGCTGAATCCGGGCACCTGCCACGGGGAATTCCCCATGGCGGGTGCTTTTTCGTCGGCTTTGCATAGCTCTGATTCTGATCTTCCGGAAGGCAGGCTGCTTACACAGACTGTCCGGTGTTTTCAGGATATTTGCGTGATGGAAACGTTCCTGCTTGATGATTGTATCCGGCAGGAAGTATACACACTGTAAACAATCTGAATTTATACCAAATATGATAAACGAATGACACAATTGAACAAGTTGTGAACAAGCAAAAACAGCGGATTTTCGAATAGAATATAGGCATTATATACAACAAAAATGGGTAAAAACTGTCAATATGTCACGAAATGCAATTTCAAACATGTTAAACGGTTGACATACCATACAGCTGATGATACAGTGGAACCATCCTAAAGGACAAGGAACTTTCAGTTCCTGCTTTTACAAAAACATCATGGAGGGTAAACATGAGAAGAAGAACAGCAGCTGTTATGGCAACGATTCTTGTAGCGACTCTGGGAGCGACGCCGGTTCTGGCAGATGAGCTTTCAGTGTTCAACTCCAAGAGTGAGATTGAGGAACAGATGGAGGACATGGCTTCCGACTATTCGGATGAGAACGATGTCGATATGGAAGTCTACTACTCTCAGGATACAGTGGCAGCGCATCTTTCCACCAAGTATGCCTCCAAGGATCCGTACGTTCTGTCCATGGTCGATGCAAAGGATATCTACAGCCTCGGGCCGGATCACGCACTTGACCTGTCCGATCAGCCGTGGGTGAAGGATTCCAGCCAGATCATCAGCATCGACGGCAAGGTGATGGGCTTCCCGGTCTGCATCGAGGCGCGCGGCGTCATCTACAACGCAGATGCGATCAAGAAGATCACCGGCGAGGATTTTGATCCGGCTTCTGTCAAGACGCTGGATGATTTCGATGCACTCTGCCAGAAGCTGGTTGACGGCGGCATGGAGGCTCCGACTGGTATCATGAAGGAAGACTGGTCGCTTGCAGCTCACTATCTGCAGGAGGTCTATGAGGAACGCGAGGATCCGTCCGCATTCATCAAGGGACTTCACGATGGAACGGTCGACCTGGCGAAGGATGAGAAGTTCAACTCTCTGATGGATACCTTTGATGTCCTGATGAAGTACAATTACGCAAAGGATGCACCGATCGCTGCAGAGCGTGAGACAACAGAGCAGAAGCTGGCGGAAGGCGAGATCGCATTCATGTTCGGCGGCAACTGGGACTGGTCCGTCATCAACGCATATGACTACAGCGAGAACATGGGCATGATGCCGGTTCCGCAGAATACGGACGACGGCTCCAACGAGAAGCTTGTCGGCGGCGGTTCCAAGTACTTCTTCATCGACAACTCTGTATCTGAAGATCTTCAGAAGCAGGCAGAGGACTGGCTCAACTGGCTGGTCAACACGGACGATGGCAAGGATTTCCTGGTCAACACCTGCGCACTGGTACCGGCATTCAAGACCAACACGCTGGATGTCAGCGACCCGCTTGGAAAGTCCGTCAAGTCCTATGCTGATGATGACAAGCTGATTGCAAACTACAACTATGATCCGGACGATCACTACTCTGTATGCGGTGCTTCCATGCAGAAGTACCTCGCAGGCGAGATCGACCGCGCAGAGCTGGCAAAGGAAGTCGAGGCATACTGGCAGGGTGCAACCCTCGCTGATCCGGCAGTCACAGGCGGCGCAGCAGCTGGAACCGAGGCAGCTACAGAAGCTGAGTAATTCTCGAGAATCGATTCCTTTCCAAGAGTGATTCAAAAATAATCCGGTCATCCGGTTTCCTCCGGAAGACCGGATCCGGCAAGGCGGGAGGTATCGGGAGATACCAGTGCCTCCCGCCTTTCATATCTGAGCAGGAGAGAGAACATGAAAAGAAATACGATGTCGTACAAGGTACGGCAGTTCCTCATGTTCGCGGGCATTCCGACCGTGCTTTTCATCGGTGTCATCATCATTCCGTTCATCTACGGTCTGTATCTGACATTCACAAGCTGGGACGGTGTCTCAAAGGCAAAGCCGTTTGTCGGGTTATCCAACTATGCGGCGGCGTTCTCTGACACAGCGTTCTGGACAGCGATGGGAAAGACGGTCCTTTACTCCGCGATCTCGGTCGTCCTTGTTAATGTGCTTGCATTCTTACTCGCTTATCTTGTGACAAGCGGCATCAAGGGACAGAATTTCTTCCGGGCAGGTTTCTTTATCCCGAACCTGATCGGTGGTATCGTCTTAGGCTACGTCTGGAAGTTCGTTTTCAACCGTGCGTTCGTCACGATTGGGAAGTCCCTCCATATCGGCTTCATGGAGACGTCCTGGCTGGCAACACCCGCCGGGGCAATCGCCTGCCTGATCATCGTTTCGGTCTGGCAGTACGCAGGATACATGATGCTGATCTATGTGGCAGGCTTCATGAGCGTGCCGAAGTCCCTGATTGAAGCTTCCCAGATCGATGGCTGCACCAAGAGCCAGGCAACCTGGAAAGTCATTGTACCGCTGATGCGGGCTTCATTTGTCGAGTGCCTGTTCCTGACCATCACCAGATGCTTCATGGTCTACGATGTGAACCTGTCCTTGACAAAGGGTGAGCCGTTCAACTCTTCGGTACTCGCTGCAATGCATGTCTACAACCAGGCATTCACCTACAAGAACTACGGTGTCGGCCAGGCTGAGGCTCTGATCCTGTTCATCGTCTGCGCTGTCGTCGGCGTCCTTCAGGTCCAGATCGGTAGAAAAGGGGAGGTGGGTGCGTAATGTCTGAGAATGAGAGAGCAGCCCGCAACAGGAAGATCACGAAGATCATCATGTGGATCGTCCTGCTGATCCTCTTTATTATGATTGTGTTCCCGTTCATCATGGTCGTGATCAATGTCTTCAAGACCAAGGCGGATATCAATTCTCATCCGCTGGCGTTGATCGGCAAGCATGGCTTCACGACGAAGAACTTCCCGAAGGCTATGAAGAAGATGCACTTCTGGAGAGTGTTCGGGAACTCCCTGATCATCACCCTCAGCTCAACGGTGCTGACCCTTCTTCTTTCCGCGATGTGCGCGTTCGTGCTCGTCCGGAATAAGTGGAAGGCGTGCACGCTGCTGTTCACGATGATGATTGCGTCCATGGTCATCCCGTTCCAGGTTCTGATGGTTCCGCTCGTTTCCTTCTACGGCGGACTTCTGAATGTCCTGAACCACAGGCTGACACTGATTCTGATGCATACCGGATTCTCGCTTTCGATGGCGACTTTCCTCTATCACGGGGCGATTCACACGAACATCCCGCTGGAGCTGGAGGAGGCGGCGCTGATCGACGGCTGTACCAGGTGGCAGACCTTCTGGAAGGTGGTCTACCCGCTGCTGACGCCGACGACCGCGACGGTCGCGATCATCGACGCGATGGCATTCTGGAATGACTACCTGCTTCCGAGCCTTGTCCTGACAGACAAGAGCCTGTACACGATCCCGATCGCGACACAGGTCTTCTACGGAACCTTCTCGACCGATATCGGACTGATCCTGGCGGCTCTGCTGATGGCAATGCTGCCGATCCTGATCCTGTATGTCTTCCTTCAGAAGTACATCGTCGCAGGTGTCACCTCCGGAGCAGTCAAGGGATAACAGCTGACAACACGGGCGCGGCAGAACGTACAAGGTGGTGCGTTCGCTGCGCCTGTTTTCATGTACAGGAGAACAGGGTATGTTTGATGAATCAGGATGGAACAAGGAATTCAAGGAGCGCTTCAATCATCGCTATGATGAGCTGAAATGGCTGTACTTTTCGCTCTACGGGGAGGACTACCAGGCACTTGACTGGCTCACGGCGGCGATGTGGGACTATTACTCCGAAAGAAAGAGCAGCCTCAAGAAGCTTGACCGGCAGAGGGAGAAGAATCCGGACTGGTACAAGGGAAATGGGCTGCTGGGTATGATGATGTACTCGAATCTGTTCGGCGGCAACCTGCAGGGCGTCCGCAGCAGACTGGACTATATCAAGGACTGCGGCGTGAACTACCTGCACCTGATGCCTCTCCTGGACAGTCCGAAGGGAAAGGATGACGGCGGGTACGCAGTCGCGGACTTCAGGAAGGTGAAGCCGGAGCTCGGGACGATGAAGGACCTCGAGGAGCTGACAGAGGACTGCCACAATGCCGGGATCTCGGTCGCCCTCGATTTTGTCATGAACCACACAAGCGAGGAGCACATCTGGGCGAAGCTGGCGCGTCAGGGCGACATGGCGGCCAGAAGCCGGTATTTCTTCTATGATAACTGGGACATCCCAAGCCAGTTTGAGCGCACAATGCCGGAGGTCTTTCCGACGACGGCCCCGGGCAACTTTACCTGGCTGGACGACTGCAAGCAGGTTGTCATGACGACATTTTATCCATACCAGTGGGATCTGAACTATGGCAACTGTATGGTCTTCAACGACATGACCGCCAACATGCTTTATCTGGCAAACCGCGGCATCGATGTCATGAGGCTGGATGCGGTTCCATATATATGGAAGCAGCTCGGCACAAACTGCCGCAACCTGCCGCAGGTTCACACAATCGTCCGGATGATGCGGATCATCACGGAGGTTGTCTGCCCGGGCGTCCTGCTGCTGGGCGAGGTTGTCATGGAACCGTCCAAGGTCGTGCCGTACTTCGGGACGGTCGAGAAGCCGGAGTGCCACATCCTCTACAATGTCACGACAATGGCCAGTACCTGGAATACAATCGCCACGCGCGATGTCGGACTTTTGAAGCGCCAGGCAGATCAGGTAGCCGGACTTCCGAAGGACTATGTGTTTCAGAACTATCTCAGATGCCATGATGACATCGGCTGGGGGCTGGACTATGACTGGCTCAAGCAGTTTGGGATTGATCAGGTCGCGCATAAGAAGTACCTGAACGATTACCTGACCGGACGCTGGTATGGCAGCGACAGCAGGGGTGAGCTGTACAACGACGATCCGAAGCTCGGAGACGCGAGACTCTGCGGGACGACTGCGTCCCTCTGTGGGCTGGAGGCGGCACTCTATGAGAAGGACAAGGCGAAGGAGGAGAAGGCGATTGCCTGCATCCTGATGCTGCATGCCTGGCTGTTCACGCAGAGCGGTATCCCGGTCATTTATTCCGGGGATGAGATCGGCCAGCTCAATGACTATACATATAAGAAGGATCCGGAGAAATGGGCGGACTCCAGATATCTCCACAGAGGAAAGTTCCCGTGGGAGAAGGTTGAGAAGAAGGACCCGATCTCGATGCGGATCTTCAATGCACTCAGAGTGATGGAGAAGCTGCGCGCAGAGCATGCAATCTTCTCCGGCCAGGCCGGGGTGGAGACGATGGAGACCGGAAGCCACTCTGTGCTCGGGATTCTGCGTTATCTTGGAATGGATCAGCATCT
Organism: uncultured Lachnospiraceae bacterium; assembly: GCA_902761585.1. GTDB lineage: Bacteria > Bacillota > Clostridia > Lachnospirales > Lachnospiraceae > Porcincola. The sequence continues at coordinate 14,739 of CACWKX010000002.1, read as the reverse complement.
GAGAGCGTACTTCAACTTCAGCGAGCAGACCCAGCACTTCTGGACCATGCCGGATGACGAGGCAGAGCGGTATGTCGACCTGTTCTCAGGGAAGACGATGAAGGAACTCGGCGACCAGCTGGAGCCGTACGGATACAGATGGTACCTGGAGAAGCCGAAGGCAGCAGAAGAGTAAGACAGATGACAGCATGAGGCAGGAAGGCCGGACAGGAGAGAGACGTGAGCAAAATACTGGAAGACGCAAGAAAGTACGAAGAAGAGATGGGAAGCCGCATCCCCGCGGATGCACGGCCTCATTTCCACCTGTCCTCGCGGGTGGGCTGGATGAATGACCCGAACGGATTTTCCTGGTACAAGGGACAGTATCACCTGTTCTATCAGTACAATCCGTATGATACGGTCTGGGGACCTATGCACTGGGGTCATGCCGTCTCGGATGATCTGCTTCACTGGCGGTATCTGCCGGCAGCGCTGGCACCGGATGAGGCATACGACAAGGATGGCTGCTTCTCCGGATCCGCGGTCACAATGCCGGACGGACGGCAGATGCTGATCTACACCGGCGTTGTCCGCGAGCTGGATGATCAGGGTGTCCGCCGCGGGCTCCAGCGGCAGTGCGTTGCGATCGGAGACGGCCTGAACTATGAGAAGATCGACGCCAACCCGATCCTGACGGTTGAAAACCTGCCCGAGGGAGCGAACAAGTATGAGTTCCGCGACCCGAAGATCTGGCAGGAGACGGACGGGACGTACCGGATGGTCACCTGCTGTGCCAACCATGAGCGGGACGCGCGGATTGTCATGTTCTCGAGCCTTGACGGGCAGAAATGGAGCCGTGGAAAGGTCCTGATCCGGAACAATGGGCGCTTCGGCAGTGTCTGGGAATGCCCGGAGTTCTTCCGCCTTGACGGCAAATGGGTGCTCCTGACTTCCCCGATGGACATGCTGCCGGAGGGGTTTGAGTACCACAACGGGAACGGGACACTCTGTCTGATCGGGGACTATGACAGTCAGACCGGAACCTTTACTCCGCAGAAGAACCAGACGATCGACTATGGCATCGATTTCTACGCGACGCAGACGATCCTTGCTCCGGACGGACGCCGGATCATGATCGCCTGGATGCAGAACTGGGATACGACACCCGGCTACCGGCTGGAACCGACCACATGGTTCGGGCAGATGACGCTTCCAAGGGAGCTCAGCATCCGGGACGGGCATCTCTATGAAAATCCGGTCAGGGAGATCGAGACGCTGCGCACCGGAGAGGTTTCCTATGAGCATGTATACGTGGACGGAGACACGGAGCTTGAGGGCATATCCGGACGGCGGACGGAGCTGATCATGGACATCGCGCCGGCGGATGAGGCAGCCGGCTTCCGGAAGTTCCAGGTGCGTTTCGCGTCAAAGGGCAGATACTACACAACCCTCAGCTTCCATCCGGAGGAGGGTATCGTGAAGATCGACCGCAAGTTCTCCGGCTCCAGGCGCGCGATCATCCACCAGAGAAGGATGCAGCTGCGCCGGAAGGGAAACCACCTGAAGATCCGCCTGATCCTCGACAGATTCTCGGCAGAGGCATTCTTCAACGACGGGGAGCAGGTGATGACGGTGAACCTGTACACGGAGCAGGACGCGGACGGCATTTCTTTCAGCAGTGAGGGCGCCGTCTCCATGAACATCACAAAATATGACCTGACCCTGTAATTCCATGGTATACTGACCACATATGGCATCTGGCAGCGCACAGGGGACGGCACTCAGCGCCAGAGGCAGCATCTGGCAGCGCGCCGGAGACAGCACTCAGCGCCGGAGTCAGCGAAGGCAGTATGCCGGAAAAGGACCAACTTGCAAGGAGGATGGGAGATGGCAAAGACGGTAGACGTGACAGCTCTTGGAGAGCTGCTCATCGATTTTACGGAGAACGGACTGAGCAGTCAGGGAAATCCGCTTCTGGAGGCGAATCCGGGCGGAGCACCCTGCAACGTTCTTTCAATGCTTCAGAACTATGGCAGGAAGACCGCCTTCATCGGCAAGGTTGGCGATGACATGTTCGGTCGGATGCTGACGGAAGCCGTGAAAAGCGTCGGGATCGACACAAGAGGGCTGAAGACCGATCCAGTCGTCCATACGACACTGGCGTTTGTGCATACATTTGAGAATGGGGACCGGGACTTTTCCTTCTATAGAAATCCCGGCGCGGACATGATGCTGACAAAGGCAGATGTCGACGAAAAGCTGATTGAGGAGTCGAAGATCTTCCACTTCGGGACACTGTCCTCGACAGATGAGGGGGTACGCGAGGCAACCCGCTACGCGATTGATGTGGCAAAAAAGGCCGGCGATGTCATCACCTTCGACCCGAACCTCAGACCGCCGCTCTGGAGGTCGCTCGACGATGCGAAGAGAGAGATCGAGTACGGTCTTTCAAAGTGCGGCGTCCTGAAGATATCGGACAACGAGGTTGAGTTCATGTGCGGGACGACCGACTACGACAAGGGTGCACAGATGCTCATCGACAAGTATCAGATTCCGCTGGTGCTGATCACGATGGGAAGAGACGGCAGCCGCGCCTACTACAAGGGACTGCGCGTCGAAGCGGCGCCGTTCCTTCAGGAGAAGACGATCGAGACGACCGGCGCAGGCGATACCTTCTGCGCAACCATCCTTCACTTTGTTCTGAAGTATGGCCTGGACGGCTTTGACGAGGAGAAGCTGAAGGAACTGCTCGTCACGGGCAATGCGGCAGCCTCCATCGTTACGACGCGGAAGGGCGCACTGAAGGTCATGCCGACTGTGGAGGAGATCAAAAAACTGATCAGGGAACGCAGCTGACCGGCATCCTCTGCGTGCAGGCTTAGGGACGGTTTTGAATAGTCAGGCATACCAGGATGCGTTACAAGAAAGACCGGGATGGACGAAGGAATAGTCCAGTCCGGTCTTTTTGTGAAGATGACCGCTCATCATCGAGTGCGGGGCGCGAGATGACGGCGGAGTCGCAGAATTGAGCCTGGATGCTGGAATCGGAAGTGCGATGGGAACCGTAATGCAGGTTTTCAGGTTTTCATTCCCTTTTATTACAAAATGCACTTGCAATCTTGAAATATTTATGTTAAAACTTTTAACAAGTTGTTACATCTTCACAGGATTGACACAAGTTGGTTTTATAGTGGTAACAATCTGATGAAGGGCTTCCGATCTGGGGCAGCCGGTAAGGCATTGAAGCCGCAATGCTTCCGGAATCCTTTATCCACCATATAGTTGAGTACGTGACACCGACCGGGGGATGGATGAACCATCACAGTGCCAGGAGGTAAGAGAAACATGAAAAGAGGATTGGCAAGAGCTACAGCATTCTGCCTGACAGCAGGGCTTCTTTTTGCGAACAGCGCAGCTGTCTATGCCGAGGATACCGCACCGGAGACTGAGGCAGCATCTGACTTGACCGGATCGCTGGCATTTGCAGAGTGCGACGAAGCGTACTACGTGAATGTCCGCACAGAACCGAGCACCGACAGCGGCGAAGTGATCGGGATCCTGAAGAATCATGATTCCGCGATCATCGAGAGCGTTGAGGACGACGGCTGGTACAAGATCAAGTCCGGCGATGTGGAAGGATATGTGGCCGCATGGCTGATCAAGACCGGCGATGAGGCGGCGGCGATCGCTCCGACGGTCGCTTACAATTATGCGGTCAACAACGCCGTTTCCCTGAACGTCCGCTCTCAGGCGGATGAGGGATCGGATGTCGTTGCTTCCCTGGATGAGGGGGCAGAAGCTGAGATCGTTGCTGACGAGGGAAACTGGTTCAAGGTTGCCCTGGATTCCGACACCTACGGTTATGTCTCCAAGGATTATGTCGAGGAGAAGACCGATTATCCGACGGCAAAGACCATCGATCAGATGATGAGCGATACAGATGCTGAAAAGCAGGCTGAGGAAGCGGCAGATGCTGCATCAGACTCGGCGGATGCTTCTGCAGACCAGAGCGGCGAGACAGCAGCTCCGGCAGATGCTTCCCAGACGCAGGAGACAGCGGCACAGACTGACGCTTCCCAGACGCAGGAGACAGCGGCACAGACTGACGCTTCCCAGACGCAGGAGACAGCAGCACAGACTGATGCTTCCCAGACGCAGGAGACGGCAGCCCAGACTGACGCTTCCCAGACACAGGAAACAGCAGCCCAGACCGAGGCACCGCAGACGCAGGAAACTGCGACTCAGACGGAAGCGCCGCAGACGCAGGAAACGGCAGCACAGACAGAGGCACCTCAGACTGAGGCATCAGCTCCGGCAGCTTCTGCAACAGGGGAGGCCGTTGTAGCATATGCATCCCAGTTCGTCGGCAATCCGTATGTATGGGGCGGAACGAGCCTGACGAGCGGCGCTGACTGCTCCGGATTCACGATGGCTGTTTTCGCAAACTTTGGCGTTTCTCTTCCGCATTATGCAGCATCCCAGCTGTCCTGCGGTACACAGGTTTCAATCGACAGCCTGGCGCCTGGCGACCTTGTTTTCTTCAGCAGCACAGGTGGAGAGATTGATCATGTCGCAATCTATGTCGGCGGCGGCTCCATCGTCCACGCGGCAAACAGCAAGTCCGGTATCTGCTATGGCAGCCTGAACTGGATGACACCGGTTGCGGCCTGCAGAGTTGTCTGACATGGAAGCTGAATCATTTATACAATTTTAGATGATAAGATCCTCCATCTTGGCATTTTGTCAGGTTGGAGGATCTTTTTATCGTTTGGAGCGTAAAACCCCTGCCTTCAGGCATGGGGATATAAGCGACCGATAATTCATGCTTGTATTAAGTAGCGATATACGATATAACACAAGTATGAACAAAGAATATAAATCAAATAACAATGTAGTGTATTCGTGTAAATATCATGTGGTGTTCTGTCCCAAGTACCGGCGCAAAGTCCTTGTGAACGGCGTTGACGAGCGTTTCAAGGAACTGTGCCGTGAAATCTGTAACGAATACCGCATAGATCTTCTGGAAATGGAGGTCATGCCGGATCATGTGCATTTGCTCCTTGAGGTAGATCCGCAGTTCGGAATACACAAAGCCGTAAAGCACATCAAGGGACGCACATCCCGTGTCCTGAGAGAGGAATTTCCATGGATCAAGACAAAACTTCCGACGCTCTGGACGAACAGCTATTTTGTATCGACCGTCGGCGGTGCGCCGCCCGCCATAGTAAAGCAGTATATTGAGTCCCAGAAAACATCCCAGAGGAAGTGACTATGCAGAAAGGCATTAAATTCCGGGCGTACCCGAACAAGGAACAACAGAGCCTCATCAACCGGACTCTCGGATGCTGTCGCCTTGTCTATAACAAGGGGCTTGATATGCGGAACCGCGCCTATGCTTCCGGCGAAAAGGCGTCCTATGGGCAGACATCCGCTATGTTGACCGGGCTTAAGAAAACGGAAGAATATGCTTTCCTCAAAGAAGTCGATTCGATCGCGCTGCAGCAGTCGCTCCGGGATCTCGACCGCGGGTTCAAAAATTTCTTCGAAAAACGGGCAAAGCATCCTGTTTTCAAAAGCAAGCATAATCACCGCCAGTCCTACCGGACGATCAACCAGAGCGACAACATCCGTATCGTCGGGAAGTACCTGAAGCTGCCGAAGCTCGGATATGTAAAAATAAAACAGTCCATGGAGACCGGGCATATCAACAGCGTTACGGTCGAGCGTATCCCGACCGGGAAATATTTCGTCGTTCTGAATGTTGATTTTGAGCCGGAGCCCCGTCCGAACGCCGGTCATACGGTCGGCATTGATGTCGGGATTAAGGAATTTTACACCGACAGCAATGGAAATATCGTCCGGAACCCGAAATATCTGGAATGGACGCAGCGCAAACTCGTCCGGGAACAGCGGAGGCTTTCCCGTAAACAAAAAGACTCCAATAATCGCAACAAGCAGCGCATTAAGGTGGCCGGAATCCACGAGAAGATCACAAACCAGAGGAACGACTTTTTGCAGAAACAGTCGACGATGCTCGTCCGTGAAAACCAAACGGTCTGCATCGAAGACTTGAATGTAAAAGGGATGCTTCACAATCACAAACTTGCCAGATCCATCGCAAGCGTCTCGTGGGCAAAATTCTTTTTCATGCTCGAATATAAGTCCGCGTGGTACGGCTGTACCATCGTCCGTGTATCGACGATGTATCCGAGCAGCCAGACGTGCTCCTGCTGCGGATACAAGAACCCGCTGGTGAGGGATCTTTCCGTCCGCAGATGGGAATGCCCCGTTTGCCATGCGACACATGACAGAGACCAAAACGCAGCGGTAAATATCCTCCGGAAAGGACTCACCGCCGCAGTTTAGAAAACATAACAGTACCGTAGGACGTACGGGAATATACGCCTGTGGAGACCGTGTAAAACTAAAGTCCTTTGTGGCAATGTAGTGGTCGCCGAAGCAGGAATCCCCCGGCTTCAGCCGTGGGGAGCGTCAAAATAATGGCTAAATACGCCGAAGGATGATGTGCCTATGACAGATGAAGAGAAGAAGCTGGAGCGGCAGCAGGAGAAAGAGGAACAGCGGGAAAAGCGAAGGCAGGAGCGGCAGAAGATCGCTTCTCTGCACGGGAAGAAGAGGCTCCAGTATCTTTGGGATTATTACAAGGTGTGGCTGGTGTTTCTGGCAATCGCAATTGTCGCGGTCAACATCGCAGTGACGATCGTGAGGGGACTGATGACGAAGACGCTTCTTCAGGTCAGCGCCCTGTCGGCAGACTACAGTGCGGCCGGCGATCAGATGCAGGAGGACTTTTCCTCCTATATCGGCGGGCTGAAGAAACATGAGGAGCTTTCCTTCGATCTCTCCATTGATCTGCATCCGGGCGCTGTCACGCAGGCAGAGCAGGTGGCGGATGTCAAACTTCAGGTCCAGGTTTCCTCCGGAACCCTGGATGCTGTGCTCGTCCCGGACTATGCCTTCTCCTACATCCAGCAGCGGGGGATGCTGATGAGCCTGGATGATGTCCTGAGTCCGGATGAGATTGAGACGTACGGAAAGGCCGGGGATCTGGCCTACGCTTCCGCACCGGATCTTCAGGCGCTGTCTGAGCAGGATGCATCGGAAGCAGGGACGCTGGACCCTGAGGGTGAAAGCACGGTCCGCACGATCACCGCTCTGAGCAGTCTGAAGAACCAGACGGAACCCGGGACGGAAGCCGCCGAAGCAGAAGCCAAAACAGTGGCCGAAACAGCAGCGAATACAGAAGCCGAATCAGATAGCGGGACGGCAGCACCGGCAAGATCAGAGAGCCTGCCGGAGGCAGAAAACGGGACGGAAGCGCCATCAGGCCAGACGGCTGAAATTCATTCAACACCATCTGCGGGCGAACAGATCTATGGCGTCCGGGTCGACGATTCGGGCATCTTGTCAGATTACGCCTGGTACCCGACAGATCAGAAGGTATACTTTGGCATTGTGAGCAACACGCGCCATGAAGACATGGCGCTCACCTATCTTCATTATCTTAAAGGAGCGAACAACAAATGAACGACTTATACAAGGAAATCATGGTGAAACCACGGCCTTCCCAGACCAATGCGCTGAAGAAAGGGCTTCTGATCGCGGCGGCGGTGCTGGTGTTTGCGGCAGGTATGCTGTTTGTTCAGCCGCTTGTCATGCTGGGCGGGATCGTCCTGCTGTTTCTGGAAATCTGGCTGATCTTCCCGCGGTTCAGCGTGGAGTATGAATACCTGTACGTGAACGGGGACATCGATATCGACGAGATCTACAGCAAGAGCACCCGGAAGAGAAAGGGCTCCTATGACAACAGTTCGCTCGTCGTCATGGCGCCGACCGGAAGTGCACATCTGGACGGGTATCAGAACCGTCAGGGCATCAAGATGCTTGATTACTCGAGCCGCGAGCCGAATGTGAAGACCTGGACGCTGGTCTACGGGGATGGCTCTGATCAGAAGATGCTGATTCTGGAGCTTCCGGACGAGGTCGTGCAGGACATGCGCCGGTATTCACCTCAGAAAGTCTATCTGCAGTAATCCATCTAAGGCGTGTTTCGTGCATCTGCTGTTGTTTTGTACCGTGCAGAGAACTATTTCGTGGAAGACTCTCCCTTGCGGGAGATTTCCTGGTCTGCTATAATTTTTGAAATCTTTTTGCGGGACTGTTCCCGGCTTTGGGCTTTATCAGTTATGCATCAGGAAAGGAGACTGCTTTGGGCAAAATAGTTGGAGAGGGTATTACATTTGATGACGTACTGCTGGTTCCATCCTATTCGGAAGTCATTCCGAACCAGATCGACCTCACGACAAATCTGACAAAGACGATCAGACTGAACATTCCTGTCATGAGCGCCGGCATGGACACGGTGACAGAACACCGCATGGCCATCGCTATGGCGCGCCAGGGCGGCATCGGCATCATCCACAAGAACATGTCGATCGAAGCACAGGCAGAAGAAGTCGACAAGGTCAAACGCTCCGAGTATGGTGTCATCACAGACCCGTTCTCACTCGGACCGGACAATACCCTTCAGGAAGCAGAAGACCTGATGAGAAAGTACCGCATCTCCGGCGTCCCGATCGTGGACACGGAGGGAAAGCTGGTCGGTATCATCACGAACCGCGACCTCAAGTTCCAGGAGGATTTCACCCGGAAGATTGCCCAGGACATGACGTCCGAGAATCTGGTCACGGCGCAGGAAGGTATTACGCTTGAGGAAGCAAAGAAGATCCTCGGACAGGCGCGCAAGGAAAAGCTTCCGATCATCGACAGGGAAGGCCATCTGAAGGGACTCATCACCATCAAGGATATTGAGAAGCAGATCAAGTACCCCAACAGCGCAAAGGATTCCAAGGGAAGGCTGCTTGCAGGTGCAGGCGTCGGCGTGACAGCGGACGTCCTGGACCGTATCAGCGAGCTGGCGAAGGCGCATGTGGACGTTGTGGTTGTCGATTCCGCACACGGCCACTCTGCGAATGTTCTCCGCGTCGTGAACATGATCAAGGAGGCTTATCCGGATCTGCAGGTCATCGCGGGCAATGTCGCGACGGCGGAGGGTACGGAGGCCCTGATCAAGGCCGGTGCGGACTGCGTCAAGGTCGGAATCGGACCGGGCTCCATCTGCACGACCAGAATCGTCGCCGGAATCGGCGTACCTCAGATCACAGCCGTCATGAATGCGTACGAGGCGGCTTCTAAGTATGGGATTCCGATCATCGCGGACGGCGGCATCAAGTTCTCGGGCGACCTCACGAAGGCGATCGCAGCCGGGGCGAATGTCTGCATGATGGGATCTCTGTTTGCGGGCTGCGATGAGGCACCGGGTGAGTTCGAGCTTTATCAGGGCAGAAAGTACAAGGTCTACCGCGGCATGGGCTCCATCGCGGCGATGGAGAACGGCAGCAAGGACCGCTATTTCCAGTCCGGCGCGAAGAAGCTGGTACCGGAGGGCGTCGAGGGACGTGTCGCCTACAAGGGTTCTGTCGAGGACTCGATCTTTCAGCTGATGGGCGGTCTCAGGTCCGGGATGGGCTACTGCGGATGCAGGGATATCGAGACACTGAAGAAAGAGGGACGATTCGTGAAGATCACGAACGCGGCACTCAGAGAGTCGCATCCGCATGATATCCATATCACGAAGGAAGCGCCAAACTATACGGTGGAGGATAACGTAAACTAAGCTCAGTTACGGACAGGACGGATGAAACGAGACGACTGGTACCAGACGGACGGCGATGATGAATATCGCTATGAGGATGAACAACCGAATAACGGGCGAAGAAGGAAGCGAAAGATCGGAAGACTGATCTTCTGGATTGTTTTCTTTGAGATCGTAGCGCTCATCGGAGGGCTGCTCTATATCCTTCTGCCGAAGGAGGATCCGCAGGTGGAGGAGCTGCTGGCGAAAAAGCCAAAGATCCCCTACCAGACGGAAGCCTCCCTGACCGCCAGGCTGGGGACAGCCGTCCCGAAACCGAGTATCGACGTGCAGCTTCTGGATATCAATGACTGGTCAAGACCGGGGATCCCGACGGAGGGAATCAGGAAGATTGTTGTGCATTACCTGGGCAATCCGAAGACGACGGCACAGGAGAATCATGATTACTTTGAGAGTCTCAAGGATCTCCAGGATACCTACATGAGTGCGAACTACGTCATCGGTCTGAAGGGCGAGATCATCCAGTGCGTTCCGGACGGGGAAGTCGCCTGGGCATCCAACAAGGCGAACTACTACTCGATTTCGATTGAAAACTGTCATGAGGATACGACCGGCAGGTTCAATGACTCCACCTACTGGTCGGATGTTCATCTGGTCGCATACCTGACCGAAAAATATGGACTTGGACGGGATGATATCATCCGCCACTACGATGTGACGGGGAAGGATTGTCCGAAGTGGTTCGTGGAGCATCCGGACGACTGGGAAAAGTTCAAGGATGATGTCATGACGTACCGACAGGAGTGTGAGGATGCCAGGAATGAAAAAATCTCCGAGCTCTCCAGACAGACGGAGAAGGATGTTCTGAAGGAATATCTTGACTCGATCGGGACGGAGACGGAGGTTGAGGCGGAGACCTCGGACAGCGACCTGTGGGATGCGCTGAAGAAGAAAGCGGAGGCGTTCCAGTCTTCTGCAGATCAGGGCTAAGCGGGAAATCCGGCCGCAGCAGTGTGTATCATACACACTGCTGCGGCCGGCGCAGACACAGACACATTCACAGACAGTGAATGAACGCCGGATATCAGCGGAATCCGATCATATAAGCGCGAAGCCGGTCGGACAGAAGCATAAAAGGCCGGGGCGGATCGAAGCGATCCGGAAGAACCCGGGAAGGCGGGAAAGGGATCTATGACTGAGAGCAGTCTGAAACAACTATATGAGCATATCACCCGCGGGGATGAGGTTCGGCAGAGCCTGATCTCTGTGCGTCAGATGATCAGGGATGAGGGCCTCCGGCGGAAGTTCATGGTTCTGCTCGGAGGCGATTTTTCTGTCCTGACCGGTCTTCTCAAGGACCCGGATCCGAAGATCCGCCGCAATGCGGCGCTGATCCTCGGCCAGACGGAGAATGAGGATGTCCTTGCCCCGGTCATGGAGGCCTGGCGCGCGGAGAAGACGCTCTTTGTGCGCGAGGACTATCTGAAGGCGGTCGGGCATCTGGACTACAGACCGTATCTGCCGCAGCTCAGAGCGCGGCTTGCGGAGATTGAGGCAGGAGAGGGACAGGCAGACGACCGCAATCAGAACAGCCCGGAACACAGCCTCTGGGACAATGACAAGCACCTTGCGGGGGAAGCCAGCCAGATCCGGAGGATGATCGAGCGAGCGGGAGAGAAGAAATGCCACACATACGCAAGGACGGACCCGGCGCCGGAGCTTCTTCTTGTCTGCAACCGCTGTCAGGTGGCGGCAACGGCAGAACAGATCAGGCAGGGCAGCGTGCGGATCCTGAGGGGCGGCGTTTTTGTCAGGGATGGAAGTCTTGAAGAGCTGATGCAGGTCAGAACCTGGTCGGAAATGCTTTTCCCGATCCCGGGGGCACGGCCAGTCCCAGCACAGGAGCGGGAGGCGGCTGAGTGCCTCCATGGGATGAAGGTCTATGGCTATCTGAAGTATCTTCACGGAGGGGAAGAGGGGCCGTACCGGTACCGCGTCGAGCTGAAGGGAAAGCGCAGCCTGATGGAGAGAAAGGGAAGCTTCATCCGGGGGCTTGCCTCCAGACTGGACATGCTGGAGAAGGGCCGAATCCAGAACGACGACACCGACTATGAGGCCGAGCTGCGCCTGATCGAGCGCTCAGACGGGACGCTGGCGCCGATGCTGAAGCTCTTCACGCTGAAGGACAGGCGCTTTGCCTACCGGAAGGCCTCCACGGCCCAGAGCATGGCACCGGTCAACGCCGCCCTTGTTCTGAGACTGGCGCTGCCGTATCTGAAGGAGGGCGCGCAGGTCCTCGACCCCTTCTGCGGGACCGGAACGCTTCTGATTGAGCGGGCGATGATTCTGCCCGCCGGAACCTGCTACGGAACCGATACCTTCGGGGAAGCCATCGAGAAGGCGCGCCTTAACACCGGCCCGATCGGACACATCAACTATATCAACCGCAATTTCTTCGACTTTACGCATGCCTACGCATTTGATGAACTGATTACGGAACTCCCGCCGGAGGGAAGCAGGATCGGAGAAGATGCGGGCAGCCTGACGGGCGGCGTGTCCTTCGAGGAGCGCTTTCTGCGCAAGGCAGCGGAGCTTCTGGGTCAGGAAGCGGTTGTGGTCGTCGTAACCAGAAGCCCGAAGGCGCTGGAGGAGGCTGCCAGAGAGGCACGTCAGGAGGGGCAGGACTACAGACTTCTTCAGAAATACCTGCTGAACGAGCGCCTCGGCACAGCGGAGCTGATCTTCAGGTATCGCAGAGGCTGACGGAGCTGCTGATGACCGTAAATAGTTCGTTACTGTTCACACCCAATAAAAATTGAATACTCGGAATGAGTTTTGCAAAATCTGTCTATTTCATAACCAGATCTTGGGCTGACTCAGGTTCCTTTTAAACCCGGAAAAGTATTGAAAAATCAATATTTTTTCGGGTTTTTACTTGCATTATATATGGTTACGTGTTATAATATACTCGTAACCATATAAACCACATGGAGGTGATGAAATGGCAATCATTAAGCAGCATGATAAACGATCTGGCATCACTTATGTCTATGAATCCCATTCATTCTGGGATCCGGACAAAAAGATGACGCGGGCGAAGCGGACACTGATCGGCCGGCTTGATCCGGACACCGGCGAAGTCATCCCGACGGATGGGCGAAACAGGAAGGTTAAGGCAAAGCCTGCAGAAGAACCCGTTGATTACGAAAAGCTTTACAAGAAGCTTCTCCGCAAATCGGAATCCCAGGAAGCTCTTATCGCATCACTGAAGAAACAGCTGGAAGCATTAAAGAAGGATTAGAGACCATGACGAACATCGATTATAATACGCTCCAGTGCCGTATTAAGGCCCTGCAGGGACAGGTAGACAGTTTTAAATCCGGAAAAGAATACCAGAAACTCAGGGCACAACATGCGAAAGACGTTGCGTATTATCACGGTGAAATCGGCAAACTGCAAAAAAACTGGAAACCAGCCACCAGGAGACTTTTCGGGTCAGAAATATATGGTTTAAGATTTTTGATGATCTTCAGAAAGAATACGAGAAAAAGGAGGAGCTGGCGGAGCGAAAGCTTCGGGAAATGGAATCGCGGGCGCTGAAGGCGGAAAAGGAGCGGGATGACCTGAAGGACAAGCTCACTGAGCTCCGCAGGGAATACTACGCCAAAGCTTCCAGTCTTGAAGACGAGCAGGGTAAAAACAGGAAACTCCTCGCGCAACTGAACCATGACTTTGAGAATTCATCCATCTCTTCTTCAAAAACAAGAAAACAAAAAAGATCCAGAACGGCCGGGAAAAGACCGGACGTAAGCCTGGAGGGCAGCCGGGGCACAAAGGACACCGAAGGAAAAAGCAGACTCCAACCAGCACAGAGATTCTTCCGCCACCGAAGGAAGTCCAGGACGACCCTTCCTTCAAGAAGACCGGGCGGACTATATCCAAACAGCAGATAGGGTTAAAAGTCCTCCTTGAAGTCAAAGAGTATGTGGCAGACATTTACTACAACTCAAAGACAAATGAGTATGTCCATGCTCCTTTCCCGGAAGGGCTTGTCAACGAAGTCAACTATGATGGGAGCATCAAAGCGCTCCTTTACCTTCTGAACACGGAATGCAACGTTTCGATTGACAAGTGCAGAAAACTCCTGTCCGATCTGACAGGCGGGCAGCTGAGCATTTCCAAAGGGATGATTAACGGCCTTGCTGCTGAGTTTGCGAAGCGGTCAGAAGGAGAACTCCGCAAGGCCTGCAACGAGTTCCTCCTTGCACCGGTCATGCATGCTGACAACACTGTTGGCCGTATTAACGGGGAGAATGTCTTCGTCCATGTCTGTGCGCTTCCGGACGGACGGGCACTTTTCTTCTTCAACAGGAAGAAGGGCCATGAAGGTGTAAAGTCTACGCTGTTAAAAGATTACCAGGGCATTATTGTGCACGATCATGATACTACGTATTACAGTTACGGCTCAGGACACCAGGAATGCTGCGCCCATATCCTGAGGTATCTGAAAGACAGCATAGAGAATGAACCTGACCGCAGCTGGAATAAGGAAATGCGTGCGCTTATTCAGGAAATGGTTCATTACCGGAACACTCTTCCGCCGGGAGCCGTTCCGGATTCAGAAAAGGTTGCCTCTCTGGAAAGCAGATATGACGCAATCCTGGTAAAGGCGCAGGAAGAGTACGAATACATCCCGCCAAGTAAATACTTCAAGGATGGCTACAACCTTTACCGGCGAATGGAGAAATACAGAAACAGCCATCTCCGCTTTCTTCATGATGTAAGGGTGCCGGCGACAAACAACGAAGCCGAGCGGCACCTTCGGAACTACAAACGAAAACAGGCGCAGGCCGTATCCTTTCGGAGCGACGAGAGTGTAGATGCTCTCTGCAAAGGTATGAGCTGCCTTGTTTTGATGCGCCAAAAAGACGGGGACAATCTGTTCCGCCAGATTGCCGAGGCTTTTGGATCCCATTGACAGGGATCCAGGAAAAAGAAAACCGACGGTAAAAACTCATGGCTCTTCACACCATGGAGTCTACGCCGTCGGCTTCTTCATGTCTACGTGGGGTGTGAACAGTAAC
>CACWKX010000001.1 GCA_902761585.1 uncultured Lachnospiraceae bacterium | reverse complement strand
GCGTAACCATCAACCGGGGAGCCTCCAGTCCACTCTGCCTCCCTCTTAGGACTCACTAAGAAGTCCTCTGATTTTTGTCTTGAAAACTGAACCACTATACAGGTTCACATTCACATGCATGGCGGACGCCACCTGCAGAAGCGTGTAATCAGAATTCAGAAGAGAGAGCAGTTCCTCCTTGTCGATGCGGATCCCGGCAGCAAATTCGTTCGCTTCAGCTTCCATGGTGGTATGCACATCGAAAATCTGGTATTCCCTGATGGGAGCAGTCTTTAATTCCTTACGGTGAAGGCAGGCGTGGCCAAGCTCATGGGCAGCTACCTGTGCCATATCATCGTTCATGATCTCCTCTGTGTAGTGAGGGTTCTTCCGCATGAGATTGTCAAAATAGGCATCATTTATAAAGATTGCGGGTCTGCTGCTCATCAGGCATGTGAGTCCGGGAAGACCAGACTCCGGGTGGTTTTTATGAATGACCGGGATTTCGAGTTTCTCTGCAATCTTGAACGGATCCCTTGTTCCCGCCCACAGTACGAGCTGCTCAGGGGAATCAAGAGCCGGTTTTTTTCCATGCTTACTCGCCATCATCCTTCTTGTCCTTTGCATATCTCTTGTTTCTGAACCGCTGATTGTACTTCTTGGCTTCCCAGTACGTCTCCATCATGGCATCTTTTATAAAGTCGAGGTCGTTATCATCGAGTTCGCCGCCTGCGGCTGCAACACGGAAAGAGTTGATCAGCGCCTCGGCCTGTCTGCTTCCTCTGCCGCCGTATTGTTTCTTTGCCTTGATTATGAAATCGGAATTCCCATCCTTCAGGGAATCTGCCGTTACCCCAAGTGCATCGGCGAGGGCGTCATATGTCTCATTCTTACGGGGAAGATGCTCTCCAAGCTCATAGCTTGCTATATTGCGAATTGCTACGTGACTCTTCTGAGAGAGGTCTTTCTGCGTCATTCCGGCGTCCTGCCGCGCTTTTCTCAGCTTTTCTGCAAATGTCATATCCTGAGTTCCACCTTTCCGATTACACTGTTTACGCTATACACATTGCCTTGTATAGATTGCCTTGTACACTGACACGATTGAATGATCCGGGCGGGATGCCGGTATGTACTGGTCCCGTCGTGAAATAAATGGCAATATGCGAATGCGAGTCGCATGTTTTATATGCATATAAATAGCATAACTGGATGATGAATGTCAATAGGGAGGCGAAGGGTGAATGAGGCGAAGGACAGATCGTGGAGAAGAAAAGAGCCATCCGGAAGATCCGGATGGCTGGAAGTGAAAGCATACGATACCAGGAGCTTCAGATGCCAGAAGCTTCATTGGATGAGCATGGCATCTCCGAATGAGAAGAAGCGATAGCGCTCCTGGACAGCGATTTTGTAAGCGTTCAGGATGTTCTCCCTGCCGGCGAGGGCGGAGACAAGCATGATCAGTGTCGATTCCGGCAGGTGGAAGTTCGTGATCAGCGCATCCATCACCTTGAATTTATACCCGGGGTATATGAAGATTCCCGTGTCCATCTCTCCAGAACGGACGGTTCCGTCATCCTGCGCCATGGACTCCAGGGTCCGGCAGGAGGTCGTTCCGACTGCAACAATGCGTCCGCCGTTTTTCTTTGTGTCATTGATCAGCCTTGCCGTGGCTTCGTTGATCATGCAGTGCTCGACATGCATGTGATGCTCCTGGATGTTGTCGACCTTGACGGGGCGGAAGGTGCCGAGTCCGACGTGCAGCGTGAGCTGCGCGATGCCGACGCCCTTGTCCTGGATCTCTTTCAGCAGCTCCTTTGTGAAATGAAGCCCGGCTGTCGGCGCAGCCGCGGATCCATCGAACTTTGCATACACTGTATTGTAGTAGGAGCGGTCCTGGAGCGTATGGGTGATGTAGGGTGGGAGCGGCATCTGCCCGAGCTTGTCCAGAATCTCCTCGAAGATGCCATCATAGCTGAAGCGGATATAGCGGTTGCCGTCCTCGACAACATCCACAACCTCGCCGGTCAGAAGACCCTCTCCGAACGATATTTTCGTCCCGACCTTGCACTTTTTTCCGGGGCGGACCAGCGTCTCCCAGGTTGATTCACGGTCCTTGAGACGCCTCAGCAGAAGAACCTCGATGCTGGCGCCTGTATCAATCTTTGTTCCGATCAATCGTGCGGGAATCACCTTTGTGTTGTTGATGACAAGGCAGTCGCCCGGGTTCAGGTAATTGATGACATCCCGGAAGACATGGTGCTCCACCTCGCCGGTTTTCTTGTCCAGAACCATCAGCCGGGAAGCGGCACGGTCCGTGAGCGGATCCTGTGCAATCAGTTCCTTCGGAAGGTCATAATAAAAGTCGCTTGTCTTCAGCTGCATACATTCTCCCTTCACGGGGCTTTTGTCCCGGACATACCTTTAACTGCATCGCCGGCACAGTCAGGCCGCACGAACGACGTCTTGCAAACTCAATGAAAAGGGACGTGTCACCACGTCCCCTTTGATCTCAACCCCCAGAATGCCGGTGCCCCACTTTTTGACTCCCTAGCTCACAAGCCAAGGTGGGTAACCGCAACCGTACTTCAGCCTTCCTCTGCAAGGAGGCCTGACATCCGCACGGCAATCATAGGGAACCCTTTCACGTCAATGTAGGTTCAAAAATAGATGGAACTGCCGCACACCCCAGGATAAGATTTCTGTGTTTGCTGTGTTTGTCTGAGAACATTATGACACTGGCTTTTTGAGATGTCAACCATGTCGGCAGCATCCGGAATATGATTCTGAACGCAGAGCGGGCGGCGCTGAATCCCGGGCGAACGGCTTGATAATGCGGTTTCGACGTATTATCATGGACAGAAAAGAGTCTGACAGTGAAAAGAGAACGGAGGCAGGAATGAAATTCGAGGAGATGCCGTACAGCCGCATCGACATGGAGGCTGTAAGAAAGGATTTTGCGGATCTGGAGAAGCGTTTTACGGAGGCGGACAGCGGAGAGAAGCAGTTTGCGGTCCATCAAGACTATTATAAGATAATCGGCCATATCATGACAGAATCGACACTGGCGGAGATCCGGCATGATATCGATATGACAGATGAATTTTATAAGGGAGAGCAGGATTTTTATGATGCCGTGATGCCGGACATCCAGAACCTGAACGTCCGTTATCAGAAGATGCTTTTCCATTCGAAGTTCAGACCGTACCTGGAGGAGAAGATCGGCAAGGTTGCGTTCAAGAACATAGAACTCGCGATGAAGTCGGTGGACGAGAAGATTCTGCCGCTGATGCAGGAGGAGAATAAGCTCCAGAGCGGCTACAACCAGCTTCTGGCAACCGCGAAGATTGACTGGAATGGCGAGACCCTGAACCTTTCCCTGATGAACCCGTATCTGCACAGTCCGGACAGGGCAGTGCGTGTGGAGGCATGGAAGAAGTACTCCGCCTTTTTCTCTGCTCACAAGGAGGAACTGGACGACTTCTACGACAAGCTGGTGAAGTGCCGCACGAAACAGGCGGAACAGATGGGATATAAGAACTATCTCGGTCTCGGATACTGCCGCATGATGCGCAACTGCTACACACGGAGTGATATAGCAGAGTTCCGCAGGCAGGTGAAGCAGGATTTTGTCCCATTTGCAGAGCGGCTCCATGAAAGACGCAGACAGCGCCTCGGCCTCTCCAGCCTTCACTTTGAGGACGAGGGAGTCTACTTTCAGAACGGGAATCCGGCGCCGATCGGTACACCGGAAGAGATCCTGGAAGCCGGACGGAAGATGTACCGTGAGCTGTCACCGGAGACCGGAAAGTTCATGGACTTCATGTGCGACAATCATCTGTTTGACGTAATCGGGCGCAGGACAAAGAAGACCGGAGGCTACATGACGTACCTGCCGGACTACAAGGCTCCATTCATCTTCGCAAACTTCAACGGAACCTCCGGGGATGCGGATGTCATCACGCATGAGTGCGGACATGCCTTCCAGGGCTGGATTGTCGCCGATGATCCGATCCGGGAGCATGCGGATATCACGATGGAGACGGCTGAAACGCACTCCATGTCGATGGAATTCTTCACCGAGCCCTGGATGAATCTGTTCTTCGGAGCGCGCGCGAAGGACTATGTGGACATGCACTTTGAGGACAGCTGCTGCTTTATCCCGTACGGGACGATGGTCGACGAGTTCCAGGATATCATCTACGACGATCCGTCTCTTGACCCGAAGACCCGCAACGAGGTCTGGCGGGACCTGGAGCGGCAGTACAAGCCTCACCTGGATTATTCCGGGAATGACTACTATGAGCAGGGCGGCTTCTGGCAGAAGCAGCATCATATCTATGATTGTCCGATGTACTACATCGACTACTGTATCGCTCAGACGGATGCACTTCAGTACAAGGTCTGGATGGACAGGGATTACAAGAGTGCCTGGAGCAGTTATCTGAAGCTGTGCAGGCTGTCCGCTTCGGATTTCTTCCCGGGGCTGGTGAAGGAAGCAGGGCTTGTGAACCCGTTCGAGGACGGATGCCTGAAGAGCGTTGTCAGACAGCTCACAGACCGAATGAATCTGTAAAAGGCGGACGGTCATGGGACTGTGCTTTTGCTGTCATTCTCATTGTGCCTGAGGGGCACGCCCAGAAATCGGCTGCAGAGACAGGAAAATTTACGACTGAGGTGAAAGGTTGAAAAGAATCGCAGTTGTCACCGGGGCTTCCAGCGGCCTCGGGAGAGAGTATGTAAAGCTGCTGGATGAGCGCCTGGCCGCGCATCCGGAGGAGAAGCTGGATGAGATTTGGGTGATCGCGCGCAGAAGGGACAGGCTGGAGGCCCTCCAGAGGGACGTCAGGATCCCGCTGAGGGTGATCCCGCTTGATCTGACCAGCCCGTCCTTTGAGTCAGAAATCAGGCAGCTTTATGAGTCGGAGAGGCCGGACATCGCTTTTCTGATCAATGCCGCCGGCTTTGGAAAAATCGGAAGCTATGCAGATATATCAGAACAGGATGCCGGACGCATGGTTGATCTGAACTGCAGGGCGCCCGTTCTCATGTGCCAGCTGTCCATTCCATATATGAACGAAGGGGCACGGATCCTGAATGTCTGCTCGACTGCAGCCTTCTCCTCTTTTCAGTACCTTGGGATCTATTGTGCGTCAAAGTCGTTTTTATACCGGTACTCGAGAGCACTGAGGGTGGAACTGCTCAAGCGGAGAATTTCCGTCACGGCTGTCTGTCCTTATTGGATCAAGGATACAGAGTTCATACCGGTTGCGCAGAAAACGGATTCACATTCCTATATCCGTCATTTTGAGCCGGCCTCGAGGCGGACAACCGTCGCCAGATGGTCTATGGCTGATACAATCAACCGGCTTGCAGTGTCGACACCGGGGCCTGTGTGTACGCTGCACAGGATCTTCGGAAAGATCATCCCGAACGAGCTGATGGATGGAATCTGGGCGCTGATCCGGAGAATCTGAGCCCGTGAGACGGGGCCTTGAGCCCGTGAGACAGGGCCTTTAAGACATGTCCTGTGAGGTACGGCTGGAACATAAAACAGGAGCGATATCCGGCAGCTGTCCGGAGCCGCATCGCATAAAATCAGAATGAAATGATTGGATAAGGCAGGAAAGGAAGGCGCGTGTGAAAAAGGTACTTGTAGCGGGCTCGGCAGTGGTGGATGTTGTCATCCATGTCGATCATCTGCCGAAGAGAGGGGAAGACATTAATGTATACGGGCAGGATATGTCGCTCGGAGGCTGTGCCTACAATGTATCGGACTGCCTGAGACACTTTGGTGTTCCGTTTATTCCATTTTATCCGGTCGGAACAGGGGTGTATGGGGATTTCGTCCGGGCAAGACTGAAGGAGCGTGGCATTGTCTCAGAGGCCCCGTCTCCGGCGGAGGAGAACGGCTGCTGCTATTGTCTGGTGGAACCGGACGGAGAGCGCACCTTTATCTGCTACCATGGGGCAGAGTACCGCTTTCAGCCGGGGTGGTTTGACCAGCTGGACGCTTCACAGATCGACACGGTCTATCTGTGCGGGCTGGAAGTCGAGGAGCCGACGGGCATTAACATGATTGAGTATCTGGAGCGTCATCCGGAATATACGATCTTCTTTGCGCCGAGCGCCCGGATCTGCAGCATCCCGAAGGAAAAGATGAACAGGCTGCTGGCGCTGCATCCGATTCTGCACCTCAACCTGGATGAGGCATCAAGATTTACCGGAGCGGATACCCTGCATGAGGCAGGGAGCAGGCTGACCGATCAGACAGGAAACCTCGCCATCATCACACTGGGATCGAAGGGCTGTTATCTGTCCTATCCGGATGGAAACTACGAGCTGATTCCGGCTGTTCCGCTTCCGGATGAGCACGGCGGAGATGCCATTGGAGCGGGGGACAGCCATATCGGCAGCATCATCGCCCTTCGCAAGCTTGGCTTTTCGTTCGGGAAGGCGGTCAGGCTGGCAAACCGCGTCTCGGCGGAGGTGGTCTGCACAGACGGCGCCCTGCTGTCAGATGAGCAGTTTGAACGGCTTCATCTGATTCAGACAGAGGGCGGTGTGACATCGGCAGGCTGAGACAAAAGGTCGTCAAACACTGCTTCCTCCGGCTGCCGCAGCAGAACACGGACCAGAAGCAATGCCGTATAAGGAGTCCAGGGACAGAGAAAGACCAGCCGGGAGGATGCCCGGCTGGTCTTTGACCTGCGATGCTTTGTTTTTGATCTTTCTGACATGGGTCCGGATCTTGATCACGGAGATGATGATCAGAACGATGATTGTGACGGCATAGGGGAGCATCATGACCAGGTCAACCGGCGCGTTGGTCAGCTGGAGCTGGTTTGCAATGGCATCGGACACACCGAACACCATCGCGCAAAGCATCGCGCCGATCGGGTTGCCGCGCACCATGGAGGACGCGCACAGACCGATGTATCCACGTCCGGCAACCATATTCTTGGTGAATGCCGAGGTGTAGCCCATCGACATGAACACGCCGCCGATTCCGCCAAGCAGTCCGGAGATTGCCCAGGTCAGGAAGTACGTCTTTGAGACGGAAATTCCGACTGATTCAGCCGCGTTTGGATTCTCGCCGACCGCCCGGATATGGACGCCGGTGCGGGATCTCTTGATGAAGATCATCAGGAGAATGGCGGCAAGAATTGCCCCGTAGGTCAGCAGATTCTGGTTGTTGAGCATCCTTCCGATGACCGGGACGTTCTTTAAGAACGGAAGCGCGATCTTCGGAAGCGACTGGGACTTGATGGTCATGGCAGAGGTGGACTTGTCACCTGTCACGACATAGAGCATAAAGATTGTTCCGCCGCTCGAGGCAAGGTTGATCGCGATCTGCGCAAGCATCAGATCGGCCTTTCCCTTGACCGTCGCCAGGGCGATCAGCAGGCCTGTGACAACGCCCGCGCAGCAGCCTCCGAGGAATCCAAGCCAGACACTTCCGGTCCAGCCGTTGACCATGACACCAATCAGGGCGCCCCAGAGCATCATGGATTCCGCCGCCATATTGAACAGTCCGGCCTTCTCACAGATCGCTGCGGACAGTGCTGCAAAGATCAGAGGAGTGGAAAGCCTCAGCACAGAATATAAAAATGAACCGATTCGCAGTGCGCTCATGCCTTCGCCTCCTTTTCCTTCAGACTTTTCTTCGCTGCGCTGAAGATGAGCCTCTTCTTCCAGCCGGACAGGAACATCTCAGCGGCAACCAGGACGATGATGATCCCCTGGATGATCGAGACAAATTCCGGCGGAATCTGCGTCTTGGTCGCAACCAGGCTTGCTCCTGTGCGGATATAGGCGATCAGAAACGCGGAGAGCGGGACAAGAACCGGATTCTTCCTTGCAAGCACCGCGATCATCAGACCGTCAAAGCCGTAACCCGTCAGGCTTTCCCATTTGTAGCGCGGGAACATTCCGAGAATCTGGACAGAGCCTCCCATTCCCGCAAATGCACCGCCGATGACCTGCGACAGGATGATGGTGGAGCCGACCGGGATTCCGATGTACCGTGCAAACGATGGATTGACGCCGACGGCGCGCATCTTATAGCCAAAGGGCATCTTGTAGAACAGGATGGCCACAAAGACTACGCAGGCCAGAGCGATCAGAAGACCGATATGGATCTGCGTCCCTGGGATCAGGTTTGCTAGCTTGACCTTCCTGCCCAGCTTGTAGGAGGCGGTGACGGAGGCTCCCTGGTCCTTGATGACATTCTTCAGGATGTACGTTGTGAAGTACAGCAGGATGTAGTTCAGCATCAGGGAGATGACGCAGACATCCGCGTGGAAAACCTGATCCGCGATCGCCGGGATGGCAGTCGAAAGCATGCCGGCAAGCGCGCCGACGATGATGCAGAGGATGATTGCGATCCATCCTGGAACAGCGGTATCTCTGAGTGCGATCGCAACACAGGCCGCCAGGCAGCCGCCGAGATTGACCGCGCCTTCTCCGGCGAGGTTGAACTTGTTGATCGCATATACAAAGCACATGCAAAGGCCGGTGAAGACCAGCGGAATCATCAGCGTGAAGATGTCACCTACGTGCTTTTTGGAGTTGAACGGCCCGATGATGAACAGAGAAATGACGTTCCAGGGGTCGTCTGAAATCAGCGCCAGAATGATCAGCGCGATCAGATAAGCCAGCAGGATCGCGATCAGGATTCTGACCACATCGAAGGTATTCTCAATTCTCTTTGTCTTATTCACAGCAGCCCCTCCATCTCATCCGGCGTCATGGTCTTGATACCGAGCATGTACTCGCCGAGCTCGTCCTCGGATACCATGGATGCCTTTGAAAATGCGGCCACGATCTTTCCCTGTCTGATGACGAGGAGTCGGTCGCTGACTTCCAGCACTTCGTTCAGGTCGGCTGAGATCAGAAGAGAAGCAATCTGTTTCTCACGGACCTGCCGGACAAGGTACTTGCGGATCATCTCCGCGGTGCCAACGTCGACGCCGCGGGTCGGCTGGTTTGCCAGAACGAAATTCGCTCCCGACGTGAACTCACGTGCAACGACAACCTTCTGGATGTTTCCGCCTGAGAGCAGCCGAATCTCCTCGGAACGGTCATCACAGGAAATCTCGAATTCCTTGATCAGGGCGTCCGTCTGGGCGATGGCCTTCTGCTGATCCAGGAAAATTCCTTTCATATTCTCTGGACGGTCAAAACGGTCCGCCATCACATTGTCCATGATGGACATCGTGCTGACACAGCCGACCGTCATGCGGTCTTCGGGGATGTGGCTCATGCCGCTTCTCCGGATGTCGCTGATCTTTCTGCCGGAGATGCTCTTTCCATTCAGCAGAACATCGCCGCCGTCATATTTCTGCATGCCGGAGATGCAGTCGGAGAGATAGTTCTGTCCGTTGCCCTCAACGCCGGCGATTCCGAGGACTTCACCTTCCCGGATGGTGAAGGAGATATGGTCAAGCACAACCTTTCCTTCATCGGAGAGCTTCTCAAGATTTTTCACCTCGAGGACCGGCTTTCCGGGCTTCGGATCTGGTTTCTCAATCTTCAGAATGACATCTCTGCCAACCATCAGGCGGGAAAGCTTGCGTTCATCAAGCTCAGAGATGGGGTAGGAGCCATTGCAGTAGCCGTGACGCAGGATCGTGACGTTGTCGCACAGCTCCATGACTTCCTCCAGCTTATGGGATATGAAGATGACAGAATGCCCGCTCTTTTTCAGAAGCTTCAGCTGCTCGAACAGCTCCTTCGTCTCCTGCGGAGTCAGGACCGCCGTCGGCTCATCGAGGATCAGGACCTTCGCGCCTCTTGCAAGCGCCTTGAGAATCTCAACCTTCTGCATCAGGCCGACGGAGAGCTCGCTGACCGTCGCGGTGGCATCAAGGCCAAACTGATACTTGTCTGAAAGCTGCTGCGTCATCTTCACGCAGGCTTCGTTATCCACAAGCCCGTGCTTTCTGGGCTCGATTCCGAGCGTCACATTCTGGGCGACCGTCATCGACGGCACGAGCATGAAGTGCTGGTGCACCATACCGACGCCCTTTGCGATTGCATCAAGGGGAGAGGTGATTTTAACCTGCTTTCCCCCAACATAAATTCTGCCCTCCTGCGGCTGCTCCATACCGAACAGCACTTTCATGAGGGTTGTCTTGCCGGCACCGTTCTCACCGACAAGCGCGTGGATCTCTCCCT
Organism: uncultured Lachnospiraceae bacterium; assembly: GCA_902761585.1. Taxonomy (GTDB): domain Bacteria; phylum Bacillota; class Clostridia; order Lachnospirales; family Lachnospiraceae; genus Porcincola. The sequence continues at coordinate 155,992 of CACWKX010000001.1, read as the reverse complement.
CCTGGACAGAGAAAGTGATTCCTTTATTTGCCACGAAGCCATTGGGATAGATCTTCGTGATATTTTCCATTTTCAGGGCTTCCATGCAAATCTCCTCATCTGAGACAGCCTCAAAAGACGGCTTGCCTGAGCCTACCTGATCTGATGTGAAACGGGCGGGAGATGGAGCGCCATCGTCCCGCCCTGATACGCTTGATCTACTGTTGGTCTACTGTTGATCTACTGTTGATCTGCTGTGATCTGTTGTGACCTGACTGGATCCGCTGTGTTATGGATTGACGGAATCGATCAGAGCCTGATACTCGTCATCGGAAGCAAAGTCGAAGTAGGACTTCGGTGTGATGCTGCCGTCCGCGATGCCTGCCTCAGCCTTCTTGACCGCGTCCCTGATATCCTGCGGAACAACCTTCTCATAGTAGTCATTGTCCGCAACGCCGACAGCGCCTTCCTTGACGCCCATCGCCTCAAGGGTACCCCACTTTGCGTCATCGATGTTCTTGAATACATTGACCAGCATGGTGCCGACTTCCTTTGTGACAGAGGTCGCGATGACATTCGCGTAGTCCGGGTTATCCTTCTCAAATGCCTTGTACTGGTCGGAGTCTACACCGAGAGTCCAGATGTCGCCGACTTCATTTGCTGCCTCGAAGGCACCGGTTCCTGCGCCGCCTGCGATCGGGAAGAAGACATCAACGCCCTTTGCAGAGTTCTGGGTTTCGCACAGCTCCTTCATCTTTGCGGAGTTGGACCAGTCGCCGACCCATGCGGTCGAGACCTTGATATCCGGGTTCTGCGCCTGCGCGCCATCGATGTATCCGGTGATGAAATCCTTGATGACCGGGTTCTCGACACCGCCGACAGCACCGATCGCACCCGTCTTGGAGAGGCCGGCTGCAACGATTCCGCCCAGATAGGAGGACTCATTCTGCTTGAAGTAGATGTAAAGCATATTGTCCGCCGCAACCTCGGAATCGGAGTTGATATCGAAGAGGATGAACTTGGTATCCGGGTACTGATCCGCGATCGCCTCGACATTATCCTGATAGGTGGAGGAGACAACCATGTAGTCGCATCCGTCTTCCAGAGCATTCTGGATCAGCTGGTCGTAGGTGGAGGCATCCTCGCCGGTCTCGATGGTATTGACATCGTAGCCCGCTGCACGGAGGACATTCATGCCGACCTCGCCGGAGTCATTGAAGGACATGTCGCCGAGTCCTGTGCAGACATATGCGACTTTTCCGGAACCGGTAAAGTCAGCCGTTGCCTCTGTCGAAGATTCTGTGGATGCCTCGGTCTCGCCGGCGAAGGCAGCCGCTGCGGAAGTGACCGCAAGCGTTCCTCCGAGAACCGCTGCCAACCATACTTTGTTTACTTTTCTCATATCCGTTCCTCCTTTATATATATGAGACGAAACTGTGTGTGCACCGCCTGTCAGGCGGGACAGTACATGATGGGACGCCGCCTCTTCTTAGAAAGAAGCGGTACAGCTTGTATAAGACACAGCCGGCAGGAGCGTCCATGCGGAATATTCACGCCGGCACGGCTTATCAGTGGGGCCGGGGCTCATACAGATACGGCTGTTCTCAGCGCGACCTTCATCATATCCCGGAAACTTGTCTGTCTGTCCTGGGCGGACATCGATTCACCGGTCACCATGGAGTCGGAAACGGTGAACATCGCCAGGGCATTCGCATGTCCCTCTGCAGCATTGCAGTAGAGGGCATAGCTTTCCATTTCGCTGGCCAGAACACCCATCTCCGCCATCGCCTTCCACGGATCATTCTTCCGATAAAAGACATCGGTGGAATTGACCAGACCGACCTGATACCGGACCTTTTCCTCATCCGCAACCTCGACGGCCCGCCTCAGAAGCGGGAAAGATGCCACCGCGCAGAACTGAGTCGGCAGGTTGAAATGCGCGCCATAGTTGCTGTCCGTGCAGGCCCCCTCCGCCATCACGATGTCGCCGAGCTTCAGGTCCGGCTGCATCGCGCCGCAGGAGCCGATCCGGATGAGGTTCTTCACACCGTAGAAATGAATCAGCTCGTAGGTGTAGATTCCGATCGACGGGATGCCCATCCCGGTTGCCATGACGGAAACCTTTTTCCCTTCGAATGTGCCGGTATAGCCCAGAATATTGCGCACAGCATTGAACTGAACCGGGCTCTCCAGAAAATGATCTGCGATGTACTTTGCCCGGAGCGGATCGCCTGGGAGCAGAATCGACTCGGCGATATCACCAGGTGCAGCACTATTGTGGGGAGTAGACATACAATCATGCCTCCTTTGTGAATGTTATTGGTAAAGTTGTTTAAATTATAGCATACTTATAAACAGAATCAACCATACAGAAAGGATGCACGAATAAAAATATGTCAGAATCACACAAATTATTATGTAAAAGAGAAGTCTGATCAGGACAGCAGGACGTAGACAAGCAGAACGGCAGCGGTGTAGACCGCGCAGGGCAGAAGGTTTTTCCGGATGATCGCTCCTTCTTTTCCGGTCACGCCAGCTGTGGAGGAGACAGCCACAACATTGTGGATGCAGATCATATTCCCGATCGCTCCGCCGGCCATCTGAAGACCAAGGATCGAGGATGCTGAAAGCTTCAGGGCCAGCGCCGTTTCATACTGAAGCGGTCCGAACAGAATGCCGGAAACTGTGCAGGAGCCGGAAACAAATGCCCCGATAACGCCAAGCACCGGAGACAGCATCGGAAAGGCCGTTCCGAACAGATTCACAAGTGTCTGCGAGATCAGGGTCAGCATTCCGGGAAGCCCTGCTGCGTTGTCCGAGGATCCGGTCATAATCTGGACCATCGACATCCCGCAGACAAGCGGCACCGCAATTTTCAAAAGCTGTCTTCCGGTACCTGAGAAGATGCGGGCAGTGGCAGACCTTGTCAGCTTTCTCCGGCAGGCGAAGATTGTCCCCAGGGCAGTCGCGAAAAACGGAAAGATGCCGGGGTTATAAAGCGGGGCGAACCGATAGTCCAGATCTGCGTTTCCGCCAACATGGCGTATTGTAAAAGCGAAAGAGGAGAGCAGCTTCCGAAGACCGAAGGCCGGAATCCGCGTCAGGAGGAGGGCAGCACCAATCACCATGTACGGCAGCCAGGCGAGGAAAGCCTTCCGGATGGTCAGGTGTTCTGTTTTCTGAAGGCCTGGGTGGCCGGTCAGACGCGCTGTCCTCTGAAGGTCTGGGTGGCCGATCAGACGCGCTGTCCTCTGCAGACCTGGCTGGACGGAACGTGTACAGCGAGCGCTGGAAGCCGTTTTTTCCGCAGGCTCGCTCTCTTCGAACGTCCACACATACAGAGGCGTCAGGAAGTGTCTGCGGGCTGCCAGGGCTGCGGCTGCCATTCCGAACGCGCCGGCTGCAATCGAGCAGAATTCAGGCCCGGCAAACCAGCCGAGCAGCATGTAGGGAATGATAAACACAAGCCCGGAAAAGACGCAGAATGGAAGCATTTCCAGAATGGAGGCCAGCCTCCTGTGTCTGGAACAGGACAGTACAAGAACGGCGACAACCATCACCGGGACCAGGATGCCGGATGCGCCGAGGTAGAGTACAGTCTTCATCGTCGTCTGGTGTGCCATCAGCGCGACCGAGCCGCCGTTCTGACGCAGCTGCGCCTCCAGATTCATCATCACGCTGTTCATGGGGGTCCCCGCCGCGGCGAATGGAACAGGAGTGCTGTTGGAAATGAGCGCGACCGAGCAGGCTGCAACAGGAGGGAATCCCAGACCGACGAGAAGAGGCGCGGCAATTGCAGCCGGTGTGCCGTAGCCGGCCGCTCCCTCGATGAAGGCGCCGAACAGATACCCGATGATCAGCGCCTGCACCCGCCTGTCCGGACTGATCCGCTGAAAGACACTGGAGATGACGGCCATCAGGCCGGTTTCCCTGAGCGCATTGAGCAGGAGGATCGCTCCGCCGATGATCAGCAGAAGATCAAGGGCCTTCAGTCCGCCGTACAGGCTTGCGGAAGCGACACCTGCAATGTCCATCTTCCATAGAAAAAGCGCCGAAAAGACAGACATCAGATAAGAAATCACAAGTGCCTTCCCGGATGAGAAATTGAAAAAGGCCATCAGGATCAGCGCGGCCAGAAACGGCGCTGACGCGGCCAGAATGTAGACGATCTGAGCTGTCTTCATATGCTTCACCCTCCCCTGATCATATCAGACTGGATCACTGTGCAAATATCCACACATGTGGTATTATTCACGCATGAGAGCATCCTTTCAATGGTCAGAAATTCCGAAGGCGGGATTTATTCCACAGATTCAGGCAAACTGGGGAGAAGCAGACAGCATGATTCAGACAGACAGAAGAGTCAGAAAGACAAAAAAAGCCATCCAGGAGGCGTACTTCAGGCTTCTGGAGAAAAAGAGAACAGAGAAGATCACAGTTGCGGAGATCACGCGCGCGGCGGACATTGACCGGAAAACCTTTTACCTCCACTATACGTCTGTCCAGGATCTGATCCGCGAGTTTACGGAGGCAAAGACAAAGGACATTCTGAAGCGTCTGACGCTCAGAAGCTTTTTCCTGCTGAAATTTGACAGACAGATTTTCACGAGGGAAGCTGTCTCGCTCGTCTCCGAGAATCTTGATTTTCTGAAGATGGTGACCTGCAGTCCGGACCTTGATTTCTTCTGGAATACAGCGCAGGACACGGCGGTCGATGTCCTGACCGAGATCTATGCGAGGCATTCCTCCCTTCCGGTGAGTGATCTCCGCATCCAGGTGCGGTTCTTTGTCGGCGGGGCGGGCGCCGCTTACCGAGACTGGATGCAGGGGAAGATTCCCTGCTCCCTGGAGGAGCTTTCAAACAGCGTGTCAAAGATCGCATTTACTGGCGTGCAGCATATTCTGCAGAATCCGCAGCCCGATCTCCCGTGTTGACCGGGGAAGGGCATCTGCGTTAAGATGGGCGGGATACAATGCATTCGGCGCCCCCCTGCGCCGCTGCTGATTTCCAGTGCATCATGAAAACCAGGTTCTGATAATATGAAACATCTGACTCCGAAAAATCTGATGCTTTGTCTGATGGGCTCGCTCATCTACTGCATCGCGTTCAATACATTCATCGTCCCGGCTCATATGTATTCCAGTGGGTTTGTCGGGATCTCCCAGCTGGTGGCCGGCGGGCTTGCGTCTGTCTTCCATATCCGGATGAATCTGCAGCCGATTGTGTATTTCTGCCTGGATGTTCCGCTCTTTCTGATCGGGCTGAAGATCCTTGGGAAAGCCTCGATTGCGTTCACATTCCTGATTGTCCTTGTGGAAACACTGTTCATGAATTTTATTCCGATTCCGGATCACATGGTACTCGACAATGTCTTTGCGATGGCAGTGGTCGGAGGGTGCCTGGAGGGGATCGGTACCTCGATTACGTTCCGGGGCTTCGGCTCTTCCGGCGGGACGGACCTGCTCGGGATGATGCTCACGGAAAAATACCGGAAGCTGTCGGTGGGCCGCGTCAATCTGGCTGTCAACGCCTGCGTTTATCTGGTTGCGGGTCTGCGGTATTCGCTTCAGACAGCTGTTTACAGTCTGGTGGCGGAGGCATTTTCCTCCATTATGATTGACCGCTATCACAAGCAGAACAACCTGGTGACGGTCAACGTCATCTCGGAACAGTATGAGGCATTCATACAGTTCATCAATGTGAAGCTGGATCGCGGTGCTACGGTGATCGACGCGAAGGGCGCCTGGTCGGGGAAGCCCTGCAAGGTTGTCATAGCGGTTCTCTCCGAATATGAGCTGGGGCTTCTTGAAAAAGAGGCGGAGACAATCGACCCTGCCGCGTTTATCTTCAGCAACCCCAGGACAAGTGTGTTTGGCGAGTTTGAAAAACGCCTGTCCGCATAAGAGCCATGCAGTCCTTCCCTTTGAAGGGCAAAGCAGCTAAAGGCAGCTCTATGAACGAAAAGATGTCACAGCATGTTTGCAGTCCTTTCCTGTGCATGGCAAAAGGCAGGAGGACTGTGAAAAAGGATCTGGCAGAAAATTTGGGAGAAATGGATATGAGGATTGCAGTCAGAAAACTCAGGGAGGACGCTGTTCTTCCGGCGCGCGGTTCCGCGGAGGCTGCGGGGGCGGATCTTCGCGCCTGCATGGATGAGGAACGCATTGAGCTGGCGCCGGGCGAGACAAAGCTGATCGGGACAGGTCTTTCGATGGCCGTTCCGTCCGGTTATTTCGGCGGAATCTTTGCACGCTCCGGGCTCTCGGTGAAGGAAGGGCTGCGGCCGTCGAACTGTGTCGGCGTCGTTGATTCCGACTACAGGGGAGAGGTCAAGGTAGCCCTCTACAACGACTCGTCCCAGAGCCGGGTCATCGAGCGGGGAGAGCGCATCGCGCAGCTTCTGATTCTTCCGTATCTTGCGCCTGAATTTGAGGAAGCCGAGACGCTCGATGAGACAGGCCGCGGAGACGGCGGATTCGGCCACACCGGGAAGGCTTGAGAGATGAACAGGATCAATTACCAGAAGCAGCTGGACGCCCTGCTGAAGCACATTGAAGCAGACAATGAAGCCGGGAGAAAGCCGCCGAGGCTCTTTCTTCACAGCTGCTGCGCTCCGTGTTCAAGCTATGTCCTTGAATACCTGAGCGATTATTTTCAGATTACGGACTTCTTCTACAATCCGAATATCGAGCCGAAGGAAGAGTACCGCTTCCGGGAAGAAGAGCTGATGCGTCTCATTTCTGAAATGAATCCGCGTTATCCGATTGATTTCCTTCCGGGCTGGTATGACCCCTCCATCTTTCACCGTGCGGTGAAAGGGCTGGAGTCTCTTCCGGAGGGAGGAGAGCGGTGCTTCATCTGCTACAGACTCCGGATGGAGGAGGCAGCGAAGCTTGCGGCTGCGGGTGGCTACGATTATTTCACGACAACGCTTTCCATCTCTCCGCTGAAAAACGCGGAGAAGATCAACGAGATCGGGCAGGAACTGGAGAAAGAATACGGTGTCCGGCACCTGCCGTCCGATTTTAAAAAGAAAAATGGCTATCTGCGGTCTGTACAGCTGTCGCAGGAACACCAGCTGTACAGGCAGGATTTCTGCGGCTGTGTCTATTCGAAGGCACAGCGTGAGCGGGAAAAAAGACAGGCAGGCGTCTGAGAAAGGAGCAGCGCAATGGCACAGCTTTGGGGCGGAAGATTCACAAAACAGCAGGATGATCTTGTAAAGAAATTCAATGATTCCCTTCCATATGACAGAAGACTCTACAGGCAGGATATCCGGGGCAGCATCGTTCACGCCACGATGCTTGGAAAGCAGGGCATCCTGACAGACGACGAGATGAGGCAGATCGTGGACGGGCTCTCCGGCATTCTGGAGGACATTGAAAACGGCAGGCTCGCATTCTCGGATGTTTATGAGGATATTCACAGCTTTGTGGAGGCAAACCTGATTGACCGGATCGGGGACGCCGGAAAGAAGCTGCACACAGGGCGCTCCCGGAATGACCAGGTTGCCCTGGATATGAAGATGTACATCCGGGACGAAATCGGGGAAATCAGCGGACTGCTCAGACATTTTCTGCAGACGCTGCTCTCCGTGATGGAGAAAAACAAGGAGACCTTCATGCCGGGATTCACGCACCTCCAGAAGGCGCAGCCGGTCACGCTTGCCCATCACATGGCAGCCTACTTCGAGATGTTCCGCCGTGACCGCGAGCGGCTTTCGGACATCCGGGAGCGGATGGATCTGTGTCCGCTTGGCTCCGGCGCACTGGCCGGTACGACCTATCCGCTTGACCGGAACTTCACGGCCAGAGAGCTTGGCTTTGACGGCCCCTGCCGGAACTCGATGGACGGCGTGTCTGACAGAGATTACCTGATCGAGTTTCTGGATGCGCTGGCAATCTGCCAGATGCACCTGTCCCGGTTCTCTGAGGAAATCATCATCTGGAACAGCAACGAGTACCGCTTTGTAGAGCTGGACGACGCCTATTCTACAGGCTCGTCGATTATGCCGCAGAAAAAGAATCCGGACATCGCGGAGCTCGTCCGCGGGAAGACTGGACGCGTTTATGCCGCCCTTGTCTCCCTCCTGACAACCATGAAGGGCATCCCGCTGGCATATGACAAGGACATGCAGGAGGACAAGGAGCTGACCTTTGACGCGGTTGATACGCTGAAGATCGAGATTCCGCTGTTCGACGACATGATCCGCACCTGTCAGTTCCGACCGGACGTGATGGAAGCTTCCGCAAAGCATGGATTTACAAATGCAACGGATGCAGCAGACTATCTGGTGGAGAAAGGGGTGCCGTTCCGCGATGCGCACGGGATCATCGGTCGGATGGTCCTGTACTGCATCGATCATAAAAAGGCGCTGGACGACCTGTCCCTGGAGGAATTCAGACAGTTCTCTGACCGGTTTGACGCGGACATCTATGAGGCCATCAGTCTGAGAACCTGCGTGGAAAAGCGTCTGACAGAGGGTGCGCCGTCTGCCCGCTCGATGGACAGGGAGATTGCTGCCTGCCGTGCGTATCTCTCAGAGGAGACGGACGGCAGCCTGGAAGACTGACGGGTGGTCGGCTGATCTCTTCGGCGGACACACTGCGAAGTGCGCACCGTTCCTCAGCCTTGACAGCATGAACAATTCGGTTTAGAGTTTTAAAAACCGTTTGGAAGAAAAGATATAATGCTGCCCAGGGGCGGCAGAATGGAGATGAAGATGGAAAAACTCAGGGTTGGAATTCTCGGAGCAACCGGCATGGTCGGGCAGCGCTTCGTAACGCTTCTTTCAGATCATCCGTATTTCCAGATCGAAGTCCTCGCGGCTTCTGCAAGAAGCGCAGGCAAAACATATGAGGAGGCAGTCGGCGGAAGATGGAAGATGGATACGCCGATGCCGGAGACTGTCCGGAACATGAAGGTCATGAATGTTTCGGATGTCGAGGCTGTCGCAGGGCAGGTCGATATGGTCTTTTCGGCAGTCGATATGACGAAGGATGAGATCCGGAAGATCGAGGAGGCGTATGCAAAGACGGAAACACCTGTTGTTTCCAACAACAGCGCGCACCGCTGGACACCGGATGTCCCGATGGTCATCCCGGAGATCAATCTCAGCCATTTTGATGTGATCCCCTTCCAGAGGAAACGGCTCGGAACCACGAGAGGCTTCATCGCCGTCAAGCCGAACTGCTCGATTCAGGCCTATGCGCCGGCTCTGGCTGCATGGAAGGAATATGAGCCCTATGAGGCTGTCATCACGACTTACCAGGCGATCTCCGGCGCCGGAAAAACCTTTAAGGACTGGCCGGAGATGGTCGGGAATATTATTCCTTACATCGGCGGTGAGGAGGAGAAGAGCGAGCGGGAGCCGCTGCGGATCCTCGGCAGGCTTGAGGATGGCGTCATCGTCCCGGCAAAGGAACCGGTTATCACCTGTCAGTGTGTCCGCGTGCCGGTCCTGAACGGTCACACGGCGGCTGTTTTCCTGAAGATGCGCAAGCATCCGTCGAAAGAGGAGCTGATCGACCGGCTCGTCCATTTCTCCGGCTACCCGCAGGAGCATCACCTGCCGTCTGCGCCGAAGCAGTTCATCCAGTATCTGGAGGAGGACAACCGGCCGCAGGTTGCGCTGGATGTCGATTATGAGCAGGGGATGGGTGTCTCGATCGGCAGGCTGAGAGAGGATACCGTCTATGACTGGAAGTTCATCGGCCTGGCGCACAATACCCTGAGGGGAGCTGCCGGCGGCGCGGTGCTCTGTGCAGAGACGCTTGTTTCGCTCGGCTACATCGCCCGCAAGTGAAGATCCGGCAACGTATTCAGAACCAGCGCAGAAAGCCGGGGGCCTGAGGGCCTGCCCGGCGCCGCTCCCGCGGCAGGAGCCGGTGGGAGGAGTGCGGTCATTCTATGGGAAAATATCTGTTTATCGCTGAAAAGCCAAGCGTCGCGCAGCAGTTTGCCGCGACGCTTGGAGAATCCATGTCCAAAGGCGATGGATACCAGGAATCCGAGCATCTTGTCGTGACCTGGTGCCTCGGTCATCTGGTCACCATGAGTTATCCGGAGGTCTACGACCAGAAGTATAAAAAGTGGAGTCTGGATACCCTTCCTTTTATTCCGAGCACATACAAATACGAAGTCATCGGCTCTGCCAGAAAGCAGTTTGCTGTCGTCAAAAAACTGCTCAACCGGCCGGATGTGGAGCGAATTTATGTCTGCACCGACTCTGGCCGGGAGGGAGAGTACATCTACCGGCTTGTCCGTCAGATGGCAGACGTGAAGGGCAAGGATGAGCGCCGCGTCTGGATCGACTCGCAGACGGAGGAGGAGATTCGGCGCGGAATTCATGAGGCAAAGCCGCTCAGTGCCTACGACAGTCTGGCGTCGGCGGCTTACCTGCGCGCACAGGAAGATTACCTGATGGGAATCAATTTTTCGCGCGCGCTGACACTGCGGTACGGCCGCTCGATGGCTTCCTACCTTGGTGAGAAATACTGCGTGGTTTCTGTCGGGCGGGTGATGACCTGTGTTCTCGGCATGGTTGTGAAGCGGGAGCGGGAGATCCGCTCCTTTCGGGAAACGCCCTTCTACCGCATATTCCTTCTGACTGAAAAGAACGGATGCTCATTTTCCGCCGAATGGCGGGCTGTCAAGGGATCCAGGTATGAAAACTCCCCGCTTCTGTACGCACAGAATGGCTTCAAAAAACGGGAGGATGCGGAAGCCTTTGTCCGGGATCTTTCGAAAAACCTGCCCCTTCAGGCATCTGTGGACAAGTGCGAGAAGAAGACGGAGAAGAAGAATCCGCCGCTTCTGTATAATCTGGCCGAGCTTCAGAATGACTGCAGCCGGATGTTCCACATCAGCCCGGATCAGACGCTGAACTATGTTCAGGACTTGTATGAGAAGAAGCTCGTCACCTATCCAAGAACCGACGCACGCGTCCTCTCCACCGCGATTTCAAAGGAAATTGACCGCAACATCAAGGGCCTTCTGAATTTTCAGCCGGCAGCTGTATATGCAGAGAAGGCGCTGGATGACGGAAAGTGGAGGACGATCGCAAAGACAAAATATGTCGATGACAAGCAGATTACCGACCACTATGCCCTGATTCCGACCGGGCAGGGGCTCGGAGCGCTGAGGAGTCTGAAGGGAACAGAGTACGGCGTCTACTGCGCGATTGTCCGCCGCTTTCTCTCGATCTTCTATCCGCCGGCCATATACCGGAAGATCTCCCTGACGCTGGATGCGGAGGGCGAGAAGTTCTTCTCCTCTTATCGTGTACTGGAGGATGAGGGGTATCTGGCCGTCATGAAAAAACAGAAAGACGCTCAGGGAGATCCGTCCGCCGCCGGGAACGAAGAGGCAGAGGATAAGGAGGCTTCCAGCCAGGAAGCTTCAGACAAGGAAGGCCCAGGCAAGGAAGCTGCAGACCGGGCACTTGGCGAAGTCCTTGAGAAGCTCCGGAAGGGAGAGAAGCTTCCGGTCAGAGAATATGAGATCCGGGAAGGAAAGACCTCGCCGCCAAAGCGGTACAATTCGGGATCGATGATCCTCGCAATGGAAAATGCCGGTCAGCTGATCGAGGATGAGGAGCTTCGCGAGCAGATCCGCTCAACCGGCATCGGGACAAGCGCGACACGTGCTGAGATTCTGAAAAAACTCGTGAACAACCGCTACATCGCGCTCAGCAGCAAGACACAGATTCTGACGCCGACGCTCCTCGGCGAGATGATCTACGACGTGGTCCGCTGCTCGATCCGGTCATTGCTTGATCCGGCGCTGACTGCCAGCTGGGAAAAGGGGCTGGGTTATGTAGCCGACGGGAAGGTTACCCCCGAGCAGTACACAGAGACGATGGATGGGTATGTGTCGAAGTGGACAAACTTTGTCAAAGGTGTTCACAATGAAACACAGATGATTCCGATGTATAATGAGGCGGCTGCTTTCTACAAGGCAAGGACGGTCACAGGCTATGCAGGCGGCTTCGGGAAACGAAGGCCTTCCGGAAAAGCAAAGGCAAAGGCTGCAAAAGGCTCGTCCGGCAAAGCTTCCGGGAAGGCAGCCGGCCAATCAAACAGGAAATCTGATCAGGATGGAGGATAACAAGTATGGAACCGTGCAGGATTGAAGAACTCTATGATCTCAATGAGACCATTGCAAAGGACCTTTTTGCGGGGGCAGTTTATCCGTGGGAGGTTCTCCCGAAGATCAAGGATTTTATTCTCGAGCTTGGAAAAACACTTGACCCGGAGGAGTATACACACAGGCAGTACGGAGAGGATGTCTGGATCCACAAGAGCGCCGTTGTCTTTGACAGCGCCTATATTCACGGACCTGCGATCATCTGCAGAGATGCGGAGATCCGCCAGTGTGCCTTCATCCGCGGCAGCGCGATCGTCGGCGAGCACGCGACGATCGGCAATTCGACTGAGCTGAAGAATGTCGTGCTGTTCAACCATGTGGAGGTCCCGCACTATAACTATGTAGGGGACTCCGTCCTCGGCTTCTACGCGCATATGGGAGCCGGCGCAATCACTTCCAATATCAAGGCAGACCGCAAAAATATTGTGATCCGGGATGGAGAGCATGAGTATGTGACAGGACTTCGCAAAATCGGAGCTCTTCTGGGAGATCATGTCGAGGTGGGCTGCAACACCGTCTTGAATCCGGGTACTGTGGTCGGCAGATATACGAACATCTATCCGGTGAACAGTGTCAGAGGAGTGATTCCGGCGCACAGCATATACAAGGCAGCCGGAAAGATCGTCAGGAAGATTGAAGCATGACAGAAAATTACGACGCAAGTTCCATACAGGTCATCGAAGGACTGGAGGCGGTCCGGAGAAGACCTGGCATGTATATCGGCAGTACTTCCCGCCGCGGGCTGAATCATCTGGTCTATGAGATTGTCGACAACTCTGTCGATGAGCACCTGGCCGGGTACTGCACCAGAATCGATGTGACGCTGAACGCCGATGGCAGCTGTACGGTCGGCGATAACGGACGGGGGATTCCGGTCGGCATGCACCAGAAGGGTGTCTCGGCGGAGCGCGTGGTCTTCACGACGCTCCATGCCGGCGGCAAGTTCGACAGCGATGCCTACAAGACATCCGGCGGGCTTCACGGTGTCGGTTCCTCTGTTGTCAATGCCCTCTCGGAGTGGATGGATGTCCAGGTGAAGAGAGAAGGGAAGATTTTCCATGACCGGTACCGGAAGGGAAAGCCGGACCTGGAGCTTGAAAAAGGTCTCCTCCCGGTCATCGGGAAGACGAAGGAGACGGGAACCATCATTACCTTCCTGCCGGATCCGGAGATCTTCGAACAGACCACAAGGTTTTCTGCAACCGAGATCAAGAACAGACTCCACGAGACAACGTATCTGAATCCGGAGCTGACCATTGTGTTCCGGGATCAAAGGGACGGACGGGACGAGGAGCTGACCTTCCATGAACCGGAGGGAATCCTGGGGTTTATCCGGGACCTGAACAAGAACAAGGAAGCCGTCTGCAAGCCCATCTATGTCAGGGGAATCAGCGACGGAATCCAGGTAGAGGTTGCCCTCCAGTACATCAACGAATTCCATGAGAACATTCTGGGGTTCTGCAACAACATCTTCAATTCAGAAGGCGGCACCCACCTGACCGGATTCAAGACGGCATTTACCACCGTCATGAACACCTATGCGCGGGAACTCGGAATTCTGAAGGAAAAGGATGCCAACTTCACCGGGGCAGACATCCGGAACGGCTGCACGGCTGTCATTTCCATCCGCCATCCGGATCCGAGCTTCGAGGGACAGACGAAGACAAAGCTCGACAATGCCGATGCTGCCAGGGCTGTTGCGAAGGTTACCGCAGATGAATTTTCAAGGTACTTCGACAAGAATCTCAGCGCGCTCAGGGAAGTGCTGGGTTGTGCGGAGAAGGCGGCAAAGATCCGGAAAACCGAAGAAAAGGCAAAGACAAACCTTTTGACGAAGCAGAAGTATTCCTTCGATTCCAACGGAAAACTGGCAAACTGCGAAAGCCGGGACGCCTCAAAGTGTGAGATCTTCATCGTTGAGGGAGATTCTGCCGGCGGTTCGGCCAAGACTGCCCGCGACCGGAATTTCCAGGCGATCCTGCCGATTCGCGGCAAGATCCTGAACGTGGAGAAGGCCTCGATCGACAAGGTGCTGGCAAATGAAGAGATCAAGACGATGATCAACTCATTTGGCTGCGGGTTCTCAGAAGGCTATGGGAACGATTTTGACATTACAAAGCTGCGTTACGACAAGATCATCATCATGGCGGATGCCGATGTCGACGGCGCGCATATCTGTACGCTTCTTCTGACCCTGTTCTACCGGTTCATGCCGGATCTGATCGGCGAGGGACATGTCTATATCGCGATGCCTCCGCTGTACAAGGTGATCCCGCAGAAGGGGAAGGAGGAATACCTCTTCGATGATGAGGCGCTGGCGCGCTACAGGAAACATCATAAGTCCGGCTTTACGCTTCAGCGCTACAAGGGTCTTGGCGAGATGGATCCGGAACAGCTCTGGGAGACGACGCTGAACCCTGAGACGCGCACCATGCGGCGGGTCGAGATTGAGGACGGGCGGAGTGCCTCCGACATTACCGCGCTCCTCATGGGAAACGACGTTCCGCCGAGACGGGAATTCATCCATGAGCATGCCCGCGACGCGGCGCTCGATGTGTAAGCCTTTCAGCATGCACATGAAAAGCAGATGATCAGATGTCAGAACGCTTAAAAAGGAACAGAAGAACAGATGGCACAGGAAATCATTCAGACTGAATACAGCGAGATTATGCAGAAGTCCTACATCGATTACGCGATGAGCGTCATCGTGGCGAGGGCGCTTCCGGATGTCCGGGACGGGCTGAAGCCGGTCCAGCGCCGGACGCTGTATGACATGTATGAACTCGGGACCCGGTACGACAAGCCCTACAGGAAGAGTGCGAGGATCGTCGGGGATACGATGGGTAAATTCCATCCGCACGGAGATTCATCCATCTACGGTGCACTCGTCGTGATGGCACAGGACTTCAAGATGGGACTGCCGCTGGTGGACGGACACGGCAACTTTGGATCGATCGAAGGAGACGGAGCCGCTGCCATGCGGTATACAGAAGCCCGTCTCCAGAAAATGACGCAGGAGGTCTTTCTCTCAGATCTCGACCGGAATGTCGTGGACTTTGTCCCGAACTTCGATGAGACGGAGAAGGAACCCATCGTGCTGCCTGCGCGGATTCCGAATCTGCTCGTGAACGGGTCGGAAGGCATCGCCGTCGGCATGGCGACAAGCATTCCGCCTCACAATCTCGGTGAGGTCATCGACGCGACCATCGCTCTGATCCGGGATCAGAACCTTTCGGATGAACAGCTGATGGACATCGTGAAGGGACCTGATTTCCCGACGGGCGGCATTGTCGTCAATCAGGATGAGCTGGCCGAAATCTACAGGACCGGAACCGGTAAGATCCGCATCCGCGGCAAGGTCGAGGTCGAAAAGATTCCGCGCACCGAGCGTCAGCGGCTCGTTGTGACGCAGATCCCGTACACAATGATCGGGATGGGAATCGGAAAATTTCTCAATGACTGCGCGGCGCTCGCCGACAGCCGGCTTGGAAGCGAGATTGCCGATATTTCAAACCAGTCCTCAAAGGAAGGCATCCGGATCGTGCTGGATCTCCGCAAGGGAGCGGATCCGGCTTACATTGAAAAGCTTCTCTATAAAAAGACACGGCTGGAGGATACCTTCGGCGTCAATATGCTTGCGGTCGCGGACGGACGCCCTGAGACGCTGTCCCTCCGCCGGATTCTGGAGGCGCACATCGATTTCCAGTTCGATATTGCGACGCGGAAATATACCAGCCTTCTGAAAAGCGAGGAGAAAAAGAAGGAGGTTCAGGAGGGGCTGATCCGTGCGGTCGATGTGATTGACCTGATTATCGAGATCCTCCGCGGCTCAAAGGACCGGAAGATGGCAAGGGACTGCCTTGTGACGGGAACAACTGAGGGCATCCGTTTCAAGACGGTAAAATCACAGAAGGCGGCTTCGAAGCTGCATTTTACGGAGACGCAGGCGGACGCGATCCTGGAGATGAAGCTCTACCGACTGATCGGTCTCGAGCTGGACTCGCTCCAGGCGGACTATGACCAGACGCTGAAGAATATCGCAGCGTACACCGATATTCTGAACAGCTATGACTCCATGGCGAATGTGATCATCTCGGAACTTCTGTCCTACAAGAAAGCCTACGCCCGCCCGCGCAGGACGGTCATCACGAATGCCGGCGCGGTTGTGATCGAGGAGAAGAAGACAGAGGCCTATCCGTGCGTCTTCCTGATGGACCGCTTCGGGTATGCCCGGACGGTGGACGAGTCTGTATATGAGAAGAACCGGGAAGCGGCGGATTCCGAGAACCGGATCGTCCTGCATACGATGAGTGATGCGAAACTCTGTATTTACACGGACATCGGCCGGCAGCATATCCTCAGAGTGGAGGATGTTCCCCATGGCAAGTTCCGCGACAAGGGGACACCGATCGACAATCTCTGCAACTATGATTCGAAGGATGAGCTCTACATCGATGTGATTCCGCTTTCCGACATTGTCAACATGCGGTTGATCTTCGTGACGGAGGGAGGATTTGTCAAACAGGTGGAGGGTTCGGAATTTGACGTTGCCAAGAGAACGGTTGCCGCAACGAAGCTGGATGAAGGCGACCGGCTTCTGTCCGTCCATCTTGCTCATTTCCAGACGACGATGGTGCTCCATACGGCCAATCAGTATCTTCTGCGGATGAACGAGGACGATATCCCGCTTCAGAAGAAAAATGCACGCGGTGTGCGCGGCATTCAGCTCGGGGAGGCTGACCGGGTTGAGAATGTCTGGTATCTGGAGGAGGGGGCGCCGACGGAGGCTGTGATCGAGGAGAAAACTGTCGCTCTGAACCGTCTGAAGATCTCCCAGCGGGGCGCAAAGGGCACAAAGCTCCGTAAATAAGCCGGTTTTTACACGAAATTGATGTCAAATGACTTGAAATCTATATCTTGTAGTGGTAGAGTACAGAGAGTATCAGATAACTGTCGACGAAGAACGGGTTAAAAAACCCGTTCTTCTTTCGTGTAGAGGGGAAACATGAACAAGGCCGTTTATGAGGAAAAGACGGAGCAGCTCCTTCTCCCGATTACAGAGGCCGGAGGGTATGAACTGGTCGATGTAGAGTTTGTGAAGGAAGGCGGCAGCTGGTATCTGCGCGGTTACATCGACAAGTCTGGCGGAGTGACGGTGGATGACTGCGAGCGTGTAAGCCGGTCACTGGAGGCTGAGCTGGACAGAGAGGATTTCATCGCAGAGCCCTATATCCTGGAGATTTCCTCTCCCGGACTCGGCAGACCGCTGAAAAAGGAAAAGGATTTTGTGAGAAACAAGGGGAAGGACGTCGAAATCAGACTGTTCCGTCCGCAGGAGCACGAGAAAAACTGGGAGGGAACCCTTTCAGACTGGGATGCACATACGATTACACTGCTGACGGACCAGGGGACAGCCTCTGAACGGGACGTTACTTTCAGCAGGGAGAATATTGCCCTGATCAGAGAAGCATTTGACTGGTAATCCGGGAGGTTAAGGGAAAAAACTATGAACGACGAATTATTCGATTCCTTGCAGTTACTTGAGAAGGAAAAGGGCATCAAGGCGGAAGTGCTGATGGATGCGATCAAATCTTCTCTGACAATCGCCTGCGAGAAGAACTTCAAACGGCAGGGACTGACGAATGTCTCTGTCCGGATGGACCCGGTCAAACGTACACTCGGTGTCTACCTTGACAAGACGGTCGTGGAAGATGTCGAGGATCCACTGACACAGATCTCTCTTGGCGACGCGCAGATGCGGAATGGAAAGTACCAGCTTGGAGATATTGTCCCGGAGGAAGTCAATTCCCGCGGGTTCAACCGCATCGCGGTCAAGAGCGCAAAGGACGTCATCATGCAGCAGGTGCGCGAGGCTGAGCGCATGAGCCTGTATGCGGATTACTTTGACAAGGAGAATAAGGTCATCACCGGAAAAGTTCAGCGCTATGTCGGTCGCAACGTGATCATCAATCTAGGCAAGGTCGATGCGATGCTGACGGAAAGTGAGATGATCCACGGGGAGACATTTTATCCAAATGAGCGGGTCAAGGTCTATATCGTTCGTGTAGAGAACGGAACCAAGGGACCGAGAATCGTGCTTTCCAGAAAGTCTCCGAACTTTGTGCGCGCACTCTTCGAGGAGGAGGTTGCAGAGGTCGCGGACGGAACGGTCGAGATCAAGGCGATTGCGCGCGAGGCAGGATCCCGCTCGAAGATGGCTGTCTGGTCCAATGTCGACAACGTGGATGCTGTCGGTGCCTGCGTCGGTCAGAACGGAAGCCGTGTGGCCGCTGTCGTCGACGAACTTGGCGGAGAAAAGATCGATATCGTCGCGTGGGATGAAAACCCGGCATACTTTATTGAGAATGCCCTCAGCCCTGCGAAGGTCGTCACAGTTCTGGTTGACGAGGACGAGCGTTCCGCGAAGGTTGTCGTTCCGGATTACCAGCTTTCTCTTGCAATCGGCAAGGAAGGCCAGAATGCAAGACTGACAGCAAGGCTGACCGGCTTCAAGATCGATATCAAGTCTGAGACGCAGGCAATCGAGTCCGGTGAGCTTGAGGAGTTCCAGAACGAGTACTATGACGATGAGAACGGAGACTATGCCGCGGAGGAGGATGACGGCTCCTACGGCGAGGATTCAGACGATCTTTACAACGATGAGGCTTCTGCCGACGCGGCGGCGCTTTACAACGATGCGATGTACGGTGATTCTGAAGCAGCTGACGACCGTTCTTTCGGACAGGGTATGCCATCTGAGGACGAGATGCCGGATGAGGACGGTGACGGCGGCCTGAGCAACGGCGAAGCGGAGTGACGGCGGCTGAAGGCTCCGTCTGAAGGCTTCGGCTGCGGGACACCGGGAAGAGAATGGTCAGGCTCCGGAACAGGGGGAATATGGCACAGGTCAGAAAACAGCCGCTCCGTAAGTGTGCGGGATGCGGACTTATGAAAGAAAAAAAAGAGCTGGTTCGGATCGTAAAAACAGAAGACGGCACAGTCCGGATCGATCAGACCGGAAGGCTGAACGGACGAGGCGTCTATCTCTGCCGGGATACCGGATGTCTGCAGAAGGCGCGAAAAAGCCGGGCCCTTGAGCGGAGCCTGAAGTGTGCCGTCCCGCCTGACGTCTATGACGAAATCGGGAGGCAGCTGGATGGCGGATAATGAGAAAAGGATTTTAGCCTATCTGGGTCTTGCGAAAAGAGCCGGAAAGGTTGCCTCCGGGGAATTTCAGACGGAGGAAGCCATCAGGAAAGGGAAAGCAGAGCTGGTGATTGTTGCCGGTGACGCTTCTGTCAATACAAGGAAAAAATTTCGGAATATGTGTGACTGGCATCATGCCCGGATGGTTGTCTGTTCCGACAGGGCGGCGCTGGGGCTGAGCATTGGCTGCAGTGACCGCGCGTGCCTGGCGCTGACGGATACCGGTTTTGCGGCAGTCATCGAGAAAACCCTGGGGGCAGGTGCCGACAGGGAGCGGAGGTATTGAATTGGGAAATATCAGAGTACATGAACTTGCAAAATCGCTTGGTGTGGAGACTTCGAAGGTTCTCTCGGCACTGGAAGCCATGGGCGTGAAAGCAACGAACATGAGCGGGGTCGACGAGGAGACCTGCGCGAAGATCCGCAGAAAGTTTTCGCCTTCCGCTCAGCCCACTTCAGACGGAGAGCAGAAGTCCGGACAGGAATCCCGTCAGGAGGCCGCTCCGAAGAAAAAACGTATTGTCGCAGTCTTCCGGCCGCAGAATTCGAGAAGCGGCATGATGAAGGGAAGATCCGGCGCGGCGGACAGCCAGCGGGACCACGCTGCCCGGCCGCACAGAAAGCCCGAGCAGGCGGCACCTGCCCCTGAGAAGGGGAACGCGGCAGCGCAGCGCAGACCGGCATCTCCTGTGCGGAGCGGGGCAGCAAGGCCGGCCGCGAGCCGTTCCGGTGCCGTCAGGAAGCCGGAGACACCGAAGCCAAGAGTGCATTTCCGCGGCGCTCTGACCGGATCGACAAGCGCAGAGGATCTTCTGAAGGAAGGCGGAAGCTCCATCGCGGCCCAGCAGGCACGGGCGCAGATGAAGGCGGACGAGCGCCCGCTCAGCGAATCTGCAACCAGAAAACCTGAGGAGGAAGCACGCATCGCAGCCCAGAAGGCACGCGAGGAAGCTGCTGCAAAGGCAGCGGAGGAGGCTGCAAGAAAGGCGGCGGAGGCAGAGGCCGTCCGTGCAGCTGCGGAAGCCGCAAGAAAAGCGGATGAGGAACGGGCAAGGGCTGAAGCCGAAAAACAGAAGGCCGCAGCGCCGGTGCACAGAGCCGGTCAGGGCAGCCGCGACGCCGGTGCCGGACAGGGCAGGAGTACAACTCAGCGTGCCCGGCAGGGACAGTCTTTTGGCGGTGACAGAAAGGATGCCTCCGGCAGGACGTCTGCCCGGCAGGGATCCTCTGCTTCGCGCAGGGATGGATCGCCGGCAGCCGGCCGGGGCGACAGAAGCGCATCCAGACCGTCTGGTCAGGGAGCCGGCTCCAGAGGCGGCTATTCACAAAGAGGAGGAGCAGCAGCCCCGGGATCCGGGCGCTCTGATGCGCCGGGCAAGAGCTTCGGCGGCAGAAAAGGCACGGATAAGAAAGCTGCATTTGACAGCAAAAACACTGATCGGCAGAGAAGTGCCCGTGGAAAGAACGATCGTGACAAGTCCAAGGACAAGTACAATCGGTTTGACCAGGATGACAGAGTCATCACATCCAGAAAGAAAAAGGATCCGAACCGCGCCGGCGCGTTCCACAAGCCGGAGCCGGTTGCAGCCGTCCAGGAAGAACAGATCAAGACCATCACGCTGCCGGACGTTCTCACGCTCCGCGACCTTGCCGACAAGATGAAGCTTCAGCCGTCCGCGCTGATCAAGAAGCTTTTCCTGCAGGGGAAGATGGTGACGCTGAACCAGGAGCTGACATACGAGGAAGCAGAGAATATTGCAATGGATTACGACATTCTCTGCGAGCATGAGGAGAAGAAGGATCTGATTGCCGAGCTTCTGAAGGATACGGAGGATCCGGAAGATTCGCTTGTCTCCCGTCCGCCGGTTGTCTGCGTGATGGGACATGTCGATCACGGTAAGACGTCCCTTCTGGACGCGATCCGCAACACACATGTGACCGACCGCGAGGCGGGCGGCATCACTCAGCACATTGGTGCGTCCGTCATTGATTACAACGGGCGCAAGATCACCTTCCTCGATACGCCGGGTCATGAGGCCTTCACGGCTATGCGTATGAGAGGCGCGAACTCTACCGATATCGCAGTCCTTGTCGTCGCTGCGGATGATGGCGTCATGCCGCAGACAATCGAGGCGATCAATCATGCGAAGGCTGCGGGCATCGAGATCATTGTGGCGATCAACAAGATCGACAAACCGAGTGCCAACATTGACCGCGTCAAGCAGGAGCTGACCGAGTACGGCCTGATCGCCGAGGACTGGGGCGGCAGCACGACCATGGTTCCGGTCTCCGCAAAGACGCATGAGGGAATTGACAACCTTCTGGAGATGATCCTCCTGACAGCGGATGTTCTTGAACTCAAAGCCAATCCGAACCGCCGGGCACGAGGCCTCATCATCGAGGCGAAGCTTGACAAGGGAAGAGGCCCTGTGGCATCCGTCCTTGTACAGAAGGGTGTGCTCCATGTCGGAGATCCGGTTGCAGCCGGATCCAGCTTCGGCAAAGTCAGAGGCATGGTGGATTCCAGAGGAAGAGAAATCAGGGAAGCAGGGCCCGGTTTCCCAGCAGAAATCATCGGATTCTCAAGTGTCCCTCAGGCAGGTGAGATCCTTGTCTCCCCGGAGACAGAGAAGGAGGCAAAGTCATTTGCAGAGACTTTCATCTCCGTGGAACGCGAGAAGATGCTCGCGGAGACAAAGTCCAGAATGTCGCTTGACGACCTCTTCAGCCAGATCCAGGAGGGCAGCCTGAAGGAGCTGAACCTGATTGTCAAGGCAGATGTTCAGGGTTCTGTCGAAGCCCTGAAGCAGAGCCTGCTGAAGCTGTCAAACGACGAGGTGGTCGTCAAGATTATTCACAGCGGTGTCGGTGCCATCAACGAGTCCGATGTCACGCTGGCCGGCGCATCGAATGCCATCATCATCGGCTTCAATGTCAGACCGGATGCGCTTGCAAAGTCGACCGCAGAGAGAGAGGGCGTCGAGGTCAAGCTGTACAGAGTCATTTACGATGCAATCAATGATGTTGAGAACGCGATGAAGGGCATGCTCGAACCGGTTTACGAGGAGCAGGTGACAGGGCATGTCGAAGTTCGCCAGATCTTCAAGGCTTCAGGCATCGGCAATATTGCCGGATCGTATGTCCTGGACGGCATCGTGGAGCGCGGAAGCAAGGCCCGGATCACCCGGGAAGGAAAACAGATCTTCGATGGCGAGATTGCGTCCCTGAAGCGTTTCAAGGACGATGTCAAGTCTGTCAAGGCCGGATATGAGTGCGGTCTTGTCTTTGAGGATTTCAACGAAATCGCCGAGGGCGACCAGGTTGAGGTCTACAAGATGGTCGAGGTTCCGCGCGATAAGATTGAGGCAAAAAAGGCCGCTGATAAGAAGGCTGCCGCAAAGAAGCAGTCCTGATCAGTCACGCGAAAGAACAGACAGAAAATGAGAAAAAACAGTATCAAGAATATCAGAATCAATGAAGAATACCGCCGTGAGATGCAGGCCATCATTCAGCGTGAGATCAAGGATCCGCGCGTGCACCCGATGACCAGCGTCACGGGGGTCGAGGTTGCTCCGGACTTGAAAACCTGCAAGGCTTATATATCCGTTCTGGGTGATGCGGATGCGCTGAAGGAGACCATCAAGGGACTCCGGGCAGCCGAAGGCTTTATCCGGCATGAGCTGGCACGGACAGTGAACCTGAGGAATACGCCTGAAATCCGGTTCATTGCGGATGATTCCATTGCGTACGGTGTCAGCATGTCGAAGAAGATCGACGACGTCATCCGGCATGACGATGAAGCCCGTGAGATGACAGGGCGGGTATTTGAAGGCTTTGAGGATGAGACAGACGGCTTCGGCATCAGGACGGATGAAGACAACGAGGAAGGAGCAGATCTATGATCAATCTGGATGAGCAGCTGAAGAACGTACGCACGGCCGCCATTGCCGGGCATGTGCGTCCGGACGGAGATGCATTCGGGAGCTGTATGGGGATGTACCTGTTTCTCCGGACGTATTATCCGCAGATTGATGCCCATGTCTACCTGGAGGGCAATTTCTCAGACGCGTTCCGCTTCGTTGCGCATACAGATGAGATCATCACCAGTTATCCGGAGATCGAACCGGTTGATCTGTTCATATCGCTCGATGTCTCGGCTCCTGACAGGTTTGGAAGCGCTCTGCCGTATTTCCATGCGGCAAAGCGCACGCTTGTGATCGATCATCATATCAGCAATCCTCTTTTCGGAGCCGTCAATGAAGTTCAGCCGGATTCCAGCTCGACAAGTGAGCTGGTCACCCTCCTGATCGGCAAAGACCGCCTGACAAAGGAGATCGCCGAACCCCTGTATCTGGGGGTGATCAACGACTCCGGCGTCTTCCGCTATTCCTGCACAAGCAGCCGGACGATGGAAATTGCAGGCTGGCTGATGGATACCGGGATTGATTTTTCTAAAATATGCGATGTTGCCTTTTATCAGAAGACCTACGCACAGACGCATGTGATCGGAAAGGCGCTCAGCGAGAGCATGCTGATGCTGGACGGAAAGGTCATCTTTTCTGTCATCCACCAGAAGGAAATGGATTTCTATGGGGTCGGTCCCCAGGACCTGTCTCCGATCTCGTCTATTTTGAGAGAGACGGAAGGCGTGGAGGTCGCCATCTTCCTCTACGAAAGCGGAATCCGGGAGTTCAAGGTCAGCATGCGTTCGAACGGAAAGGTTGACGTGGCAAAGATCGCCCTGTTCTTCCAGGGCGGCGGACATGTCAATGCCGCCGGCTGCACGATGAACGGCGGTGTTCATGATGTAGTGAACAATATCGTCGCAAAGGTGGCGGAGCAGCTCCACATGCTTTCCGCCGGCACAGAGGAGACAGCATCCTGATGTGGAACGGACTTTTGAATGTCTACAAGGAAGCCGGCTATACGAGCAACGATGTTGTTGCCAGACTGCGCGGCATCCTGAGGCAGAAAAAGATCGGTCATACCGGGACACTGGACCCTGCTGCCGTCGGCGTTCTTCCGGTGCTCCTCGGAACAGCCTGCAGACTCTCTGAATATCTGACGGACCACGATAAAACCTATCGGGCTGTGCTCAGACTGGGGGTCACGACGGACACGCAGGATCTGACGGGAACGGTTCTGAATGAAGCCGGGCAGGCACAGCTGGAGGCACTGTCTGAGCGCGAGATCACTCAGGCTGCGCTTTTTTTCCAGGGCGGATACGATCAGGTGCCGCCGATGTATTCCGCCAAACAGATCGGCGGAAAAAGACTGTACGATTTGGCGAGGGAAGGAAAGGTTGTCGAGCGAAAACCGGTTCATGTGGAAATACCGAGGATTGAGATTGAGAAGATTTCCCTTCCTCTTGTGACCTTGAAGATTGACTGTTCCAAAGGCACATACATCCGGACGCTGTGTGCGGATATTGGAGAACGACTTGGCGTCGGCGGCGCGATGGAACATCTCGAGCGGCTCCGTGTTGGCGATTTTTTTGTAGGCGACAGCCTTTCACTTGGGCAAATCGAGGCGCTTTCCAAATCCGGAGATCTTGCCCCTTATGTCATTCCATGTGAGGAGATGTTTCTGGACTGTCTGAGGGTCCGGACAATTCCCGAGGCAGACCGGAAGCTTCTGAACGGCAATGAGCTGACGATGAGGGAGCTTGGTCTTCCGCCGCGCGGCGGCGGGGATATGATCCGCGTCTGTGATTCTGTCGGGATTTTTTATGCCTTGTACAGACAGATGCCGTCAGCCGGAACCTACCGTCCCTACAGGATGCTCCTGCCGTCTGAGGAATGAGCGAAAAAAGCATGTTGATTTATCACGGAATACATGAATTTCAAAGTGCATGTCTGTCAGGCGATATACCGCTGCATTCAAGTGCGGTTACGCTCGGCAAATTCGATGGTGTTCACAGAGGTCACCAGAAGCTGCTGTCGGAAGTACTCCATCGCCAGCAGGAAGGCCTGACCGGCATCATGTTTGCCATTGATTCCGGCGGGCAGCAGCTTCTGACGGAGCAGGAGCGGGCGTCTTATGTTGCATCTCTTGGAATTGAAGTTCTGATTGAATGTCCATTCTCAAGGGAACTGATGACGATGCGGGCGGAGGATTTCATCACCCGCGTGCTGAAGGAAATCCTGCATGCATCTGTCCTGGTTGTCGGGTCAGACTTCCGCTTCGGGTATGGCAGGGAAGGAAGCGCGCAGATGCTGCTGGACAGTCAGGAAATGTATGGCTATCATGCAGTCATCGAGACGAAGGAATGCTATCAAGGCAGGGAAATCAGCTCCACAAGAGTCCGATCTGCGCTGAAAGCGGGAGACATGGATCTCACAGAAGCGCTTTTGGGACGGCCTTACCCGATTTCCGGCAGGGTTGTCCATGGCAGACATCTTGGTTCGACAATCGGTTTCCCGACCGTCAACATTCTGCCAGAGGCGCGCAAGCTTCTCCCACCTGATGGAGTCTATGCAACGGTCACAGAGCTTCAGGATGGAAGATGCGTCCCGGGCGTCACCAATATCGGCACAAATCCGACCATCTCGGATGAAAATGACCGGACGGTTGAAACCTACCTTCTGGATTTCTCGGAGGATCTGTACGGAACCGATATTCTGACAAGATTCTACCACCTGATCCGGGGGGAGGAGGTCTTCTCCTCGCTCGAGGAGCTGACGGCGCAGATGAAGGATGATGCCAGGAAAGGACTCCATTTCCTTTCCAGACGCGGTGTTCTTCCGAAAACTTGACGCATCTTCATAATGATGTTACACTGCACAAGTGTGTTTTGAACCGGTACTCAGGATCCCGCCGCCTCCGGCGAATCCCGTGTATCTGGTGATACGACTGGATCGGCCGGACGGTTTCATAACGGGTCGGCGTGATACAGATGACTGTGCCGGAGATCCGGCACGCCTGTTATTAGTCTCAGGAGGACTGACTCATGATTACGAAGGAAAAGAAGACAGAGCTGATCAACAAGTATGGCCGCAAGGAAGGCGACACCGGTTCGCCGGAGGTTCAGGTTGCAATCCTGACCGAGCGGATCGCAGAGCTTACCGAGCATCTGAAGGCCAATCCGAAGGATCACGCTTCCAGAAGAGGTCTGTTCAAGATGGTAGGACAGAGACGAGGACTTCTTGCTTATCTTGCAAAGAAGGATATCAATGCTTACCGTGAACTGATCGCAAAGCTCGGAATCCGCAAGTAATGAGGCATCTGCAGAGCACCCTGGACTGGTTCCGGGGTGCTTTGTGTGTAATTGAAGACGCGATTTTCATCATGCCGAGGCAACTGCAAGACTGATCTGAGTGAAGGCATACGTTCTGTAGGGAGTGGATTTTGCCTTGCAGACTGATGACAGACACGGCAGGTCATGCTTGCAGTTGATTCGGGGATGGGTCGCATGTACAAAGGAGTTTCCAAGATGAAAAAAGGCAGAAGGTATTCCATGGAACTGGCCGGCCGCACGCTGAGTGTCGATGTCGGCAGGGTCGCGGCCCAGGCGAATGGTGCTGCATTCATGCACTACGGTGACACGACGGTGCTCTCGACAGCGACTGCTTCCGACGCACCGAGAGAAGGCATCGATTTCTTCCCGCTCTCTGTGGAGTTTGAGGAGAAGGCTTACGCAGTTGGTAAGATTCCGGGGGGCTTCAACAAAAGAGAGGGCAAGGCGAGTGAGAACTCTGTTCTGACTGCACGCGTCATTGACCGTCCGATGCGGCCGCTCTTTCCGAAGGATTTCCGCAACGATGTAACCCTGAACAATCTGGTCATGTCGGTCGACCCGGAGTGCCGTCCGGAGCTTGTCGCCATGCTTGGCAGCTCGATTGCGACCTGCATCTCTGATATTCCTTTCGACGGCCCATGTGCGATGACCCAGGTTGGCATGATCGACGGGGAATTCATCATCAATCCGTCCCAGAAGCAGTGGGATGAGGGCGATCTGCAGCTGACTGTCGCTTCCACCTCGACAAAGGTCATCATGATCGAAGCAGGGGCAAAGGAGATCCCGGAAGATAAGATGATCGAGGCCATTTACAAGGCGCACGATGTCAACCAGGAAATCATTCGTTTCATTAATGAAATCGTTGCAGCTGAGGGCAAACAAAAGTTCACCTATCAGAGCTACGCAGTTCCGGAGGAGGTCTTTACAGCGCTCAGGGAGCTTGTCCCGCAGGCGGAGATGGAGCAGGCTGTCTTCACGGACGAAAAGCAGCAGCGTGAGGCCAACATCGCCGTTCTGACAGATCGGGTGAAGGAAGCATGGGCCGAGAAGGAAGATTATCTTGCATACCTTGCGGACGCCATGTATCAGTATGAAAAGAAGACGGTCCGGAAGATGATTCTGAAGGATCACAAGAGACCGGACGGAAGAAAGATCGATCAGATTCGGCCGTTGTCAGCCGAGATTGACCTGATTCCCCGGGTTCATGGAAGTGCAATGTTCACCCGCGGACAAACGCAGATCTGTACTGTCACAACACTTGCACCGCTCTCCGAGGTTCAGAAGATTGAGGGGCTAGATCCGAATATCACAGAGAAGCGGTATATTCACCAGTATAACTTCCCGTCCTACTCTGTCGGTGAGACAAAGCCGTCCAGAGGCCCGGGACGCCGTGAGATCGGGCATGGCGCGCTCGCTGAGAGAGCTCTTCTGCCGGTGATTCCGTCCAAGGAAGATTTCCCGTACGCGATCCGCTGCGTCTCCGAAACCTTCGAGTCGAACGGTTCCACCTCTCAGGCATCCATCTGTGCGTCTACGATGTCCCTGATGGCTGCCGGCGTTCCGATTAAGAAGCAGGTTGCCGGCATTTCCTGCGGACTTGTAACCGGAGATACCGATGATGATTACATCGTCCTGACCGATATTCAGGGACTTGAGGACTTCTTCGGGGATATGGACTTCAAGGTCGCAGGCACGCATGACGGCATCACGGCGATCCAGATGGATATCAAGATCCACGGTCTGACCCGTCCGATTGTTGAGGAAGCGATTGCGCGCACGAAGCAGGCAAGAGAGTATATCCTCAATGAGATTATGACTCCGTGCATCGCTGAGCCGAGACCGGAGGTCTCGAAGTACGCGCCGAAGATCGAGCAGATCCAGATTGATCCGAACAAGATCGGTGATGTTGTCGGTCAGCGCGGAAAGACCATCAATGAGATCATCGCCAGAACAGGCGCCAAGATCGATATCGATGATGACGGCAATGTATCTGTGTCGAGCGATGACAAGGATGCGATTGCGAGCGCCATCAATATGATCCGGATCATCACGACCGACTTCGAGGAGGGTCAGATCCTTCAGGGGACTGTTGTGTCGATCAAGGACTTCGGCGCATTCATAGAGTTCGCTCCCGGCAAGGAAGGCATGGTCCACATCTCCAAGATCGCAAAGCATAGAATCGACCATGTTGAGGATGTGCTGACGCTCGGTGACAAGGTGACGGTTGTCTGCCTCGGAAAAGACAAGATGGGCCGACTTTCCTTCTCCATGAAGGATGTCAAGCAGGGACCTTATCAGTCTGCGTGACACAGTCTGAACTGCCTGGAAAGTTCCGGAAATCCTGGTGAAAACAGCACTGGCAATAATGTTCAGAACCCGCGCCTGGCTTGAGAAAACCAGGCGTGTGTTTCTATATGTGAAGGAGAACGTTCACCATCGAGTGAGGAGCACGCCATGACAGTGGGGCACCGAATCGGGCAGAAGAAAACGGTATCCTGTTTGTTTTTTGGATACACCCGATATATCCGCAATAATTAAAGCTATTAGCCGATATTTGCAAAATCATTTCTTGATCTGCCCGTTCTGCTGTATTATAATAACTGAAGTTTCATTTCAGAAGAAGTGGACTGGTTGATTCGTTGTCCAGGAGGAGGGTTTATCATGAAAAAGAGAACACTGGCCGCGCTCTCTGCGGTTCTCATGGCAGGCAGCTGTGTCGTTGCCCCTGCGGCTTTTGCCGGGGAGACGGAGTCAGCATCCGGAAAAACCTTTGAGGTCGGCATCGTCAAGTATGTCGACGACGCATCCCTCAATCAGATTGAGGCGAACATTGAAAAGCAG
Source organism: uncultured Lachnospiraceae bacterium (assembly GCA_902761585.1). Lineage (GTDB taxonomy): Bacteria > Bacillota > Clostridia > Lachnospirales > Lachnospiraceae > Porcincola. The sequence goes on along the minus strand of CACWKX010000001.1, from coordinate 126,581 downwards.
CTTGATAAAAAATCTGCCGAGCTCGGCGTGACATTCCACTACACGGAGTATGACGGGCAGGCGGATTCCACGACACTGAACCAGTTTGCTTCAAAGCTTGTCGATGAGAAAGTGGACTGCATCGTCCCGATCGCTACACCGGCAGCCGTCATTATGCAGTCAGCGACTGAGGACACAGGGATTCCGGTTGTCTTCTCAGCTGTCACTGACCCTGAGTCAGCCGGACTTGTCAAGAGCAATGACGCTCCGGGAGCGAATGTGACAGGGACTTCCGACGCTCTGGACACAGAGGCTGTCTTCAAGCTGATGCAGGCGGCAAACCCGAATCTGAAGAAGGTCGGCCTCCTCTACAATAAGTCTGAAGATGCCTCAAAGAAGGCGATCGAGGAGGCAAAGGTTTACTGTGACAAGAATGGTCTGGAGTATGTCGAGAAGACCGGCACGACAGCGGATGAGATCATTCAGGCAGCCCAGGCGCTGATCGGAGAGGGCGTTGAGGCGGCCTTTACTCCGACTGACAACACCGTCATGACCGCAGAGCTTTCGATCTACGAAGACTTCATCGATGCGAAGATTCCCCAGTACTGTGGCGCTGACTCCTTTGCCCTGAACGGTGCGTTCTGCGGCTATGGCGTCAACTATGCAGAGCTTGGCACTGAGACGGCAAACATGGTTTCAGACATTCTTGCCGGTGGTGCGGACCCGGCAACGACTGCTGTCCGGACACTGAACAATGGAATCGCGACTGTCAACACGGAGACCGCAGAGGCGATCGGCATCGACTACAGCATGTTCAAGGATATGTGTGAGAAGGTTATCGAGACTAAGACTGCGAAGGAGTTCTCCGACCAGACGGAGGCAGCAACAGAGGCAGAGAGTTGAAGCTGCCCGCCAGGGCGGAGAAAACGGCTGCATGCTGATGCCGTTCGATACTTGCCAGATCGGTCTGATTTCAGTACAATAGGCGTCGGGGATGCTTCCCCGGCACAACAACTCAAACAATCTATGATCCTGTGCGGGCTGTTCTGTGACCACTCACATGACAGCCCGCTTTTCTTTGTCTGAAGAGGTTTTGTATGCTGCAGTTTTTCACCGGTACTCAGTTCACGACTTCCATGGAGCTCGGGCTTCTCTACGGTCTGGTCGCCCTCGCGCTCTATATATCATTCGGCCTGCTGAAGATCGCCGATCTTTCAACGGACGGCTGCTTTACACTCGGCTGTGCAGTCGGCGCCAGCATGACCGTCGCGGGGCATCCATTTCTGGCGCTCCCGGCAGCCATGGCGGCAGGTATCGTTTCCGGGTATGTGACGGCTTTTCTTCAGACAAGACTGGGAGTTGAGTCCATCCTTGCCGGTATCATTGTCAATACTGGCCTTTATACCATCAACTTTCTGGCGATGGGATCCTCCTCAAACCTGAATATCTTCGGTTCGGACACGATTTTTTCACTCGCAAAGGGTGTCAGCTCTGCCGGATGGTACAGAAAGCTCTTCACGCTGCTCATCCTTCTGTGTATTGTCCTTGTCATCTGCTTCATCCTGCATTGGTTTCTCAATACAACCCTCGGGCTTTCCATCCGGGCGACCGGTGACAATGAAAACATGGTCCGTGCCTCATCTGTCAACCCTGCGTTTACGATCACAGTCGGCCTGTGCATTTCCTCTTCCCTGACCGCCTTGTCCGGCGCCCTTCTTGCACAATATCAGAAGTCCTGCGACATCAACTTCGGGACAGGACAGGTCACCATTGCCCTGGCTTCCCTGATGATCGGTGAGACACTCGTTCGGAGAGGATCCATATTCAAAAGGACAATCGGCGTCATCCTGGGAAGCTGCCTGTACCGCCTGATTGTCGCCATTGCGATGAAGTTCAACATGCCGGCCGAATTCCTGAAGCTCGCCTCCGCTCTGATTGTGACGGCAGCCATCGTCATCCCGTACATGAGGGAGAAGGCAGCCTTTTACAGGAGACGGATGGGCAGAGGAAATCTGACCGGAAAATGACCGCAGCCAGAGGGCGTTACACGCAGACACACTACACGTAGACACGCTTCACGCAGACACCAGATTGCAGCGTAAAGATAGGATGATTCATCATGGAATATATGCTTCAGATCGACCATGTTACAAAAACCTTCAATCCCGGAACGGTCAATGAGAAGACAGCTCTCAGGAATGTGACTCTGAATCTGAAGAGAGGGGATTTCGCAACGATTGTCGGCAGCAACGGGGCAGGCAAGTCCACTCTGTTCAACGCCATCACCGGCGCGTTCTTCACCGACAGCGGTCGGATCTGCCTGGACGGGGAAGACATCACATTCAAGAAGGAACATCTGCGTTCCCGTGACATCGGTCACCTGTTTCAGGATCCGCTGATGGGAACAGCGCCTCACATGACAATCGAGGAAAACATGTCTCTGGCATACCTGAAGGCTTCCTACCACAGAAAGAGTCTGTTTTCAAGCATCACAAAGAAGGACAAGGCGTTCTTCCGCGGCAAGCTCGCACAGCTCCACATGGGGCTGGAGGACCGGATGGACAATCCGGTCGGCCTTCTGTCCGGCGGTCAGCGGCAGGCCCTGACGCTGGTGATGGCGACGATGGTCACCCCGAAGATCCTGCTGCTCGATGAGCATACGGCCGCCCTGGATCCGGCGACAGCCGAGAAGGTGCTGGATCTGACGAAGCGTGTTGTGGCGGAAAACCACCTCACCTGTCTGATGGTGACCCACAATATGCATCAGGCACTGGATGTCGGAAACCGGACGCTCATGATGTACAATGGCACCATCATCCTTGACAAGGAAGGAGAGGAGCGTGCTCACATGACAGTCGATGATCTGCTGGAACAGTTCAGCATCCAGGCGGGGAAGGAGCTGGACAATGACCGGATCCTGCTGTCCGGCAAGGTGGAACGCTGAAAGAATGGAGAAAACGCCGTGAATCAGAATACGATCCGGGAGAAAAAGAACAGGGCTGCGGGGTATCTTTTTCCTGCTGTCCTGTTTTTCTATGCTGTTTTTTTGATCTTCCCTGGTGCCGCGTCAGCAGGAGACCGGCAGGCTTCATCCATCCCAAAAGCCGCCGAAGAATCTGTGCAGATCACTGAGTCACAGACCGAACCGGACGCAGACCATCCGGTTTCCGTCACAAAGACGACATTTTCGGTCGCCGGGCTGGACCGCACATACCGGCTGCTGCTGGTCTCGGACCTTCACATCATCGTTCCGGGCGATCCGCAGGTCGATCCGGAAAGCGCGGATGTCGCAGACAGCCGGCTGAATCAGATGTTCAGGACTCCGTCGGGGGAATCTTCATTCCAGCTTTGGCAGACACTTCCTTCACAGCTGGACGGCATGAAAGCAGACATGATTCTGTTTGCGGGGGATATGGTTGACTTTGCCACGAAGGCAAGCACAGACAGCCTGAGAGCAGGCTTTGATTCCTTGAAAACGTCATGGATGTATGTGCGGGGCGACCATGACTACGCTGCCTGGTACAGCAAGACGTATGAGACGCAGAAGGATGCGATCCTGCTTCAGAGGCATACAGCTCCGCGCAAAAAGGTAATGCGTCAGAAGATCGGGAAGCTGACCATCATCGGCTGGGACAACAACACGGCGCAGATGACAAAGAAAGGCCTTCGCGACCTGAAAAAGTACCTGCAGGAAGCGAAGGATGAAAAAAGTCCGGTCCTTTTTCTCTGCCACGTCCCGCTGAAGGGAACGGTCACAGACAAGCTGGAGCAGGAATCTCTGCAGAGAAATGGCAGGGCGCTTCTGTGGGGAGACGGCGACTGCTATTATCACCCGGACGATACGACAAAGCAGGCACTGGAGCTGATCCTGGCCAAGGACAGCCCGGTTGCCCTGGAAGCCTCAGGCCATCTGCACTTTTCATACAACGGTCCGCTGACAGAAACCAGCGCCATCATCACGGCGGGCCCTGCTTTCCAGAACCGGGTTGACGAGCTGGTCCTGGTCCCTGGAAATTCACAGTAAAGCCAGTTCAGATCAGTTTTTCGAGATCCTCATAGAATGAAGGGTAGGAGATGAGGACGCAGTCCGCATCTTCGATTGTGGTTGTTCCTTCGGCAGCAAGCGCGGCGACAGCCATGCTCATGGCAACACGATGATCCAGAAAGGACCTGACCCTCGCGCCATGAAGGAACCCTGTGCCACGTATGACCATCCCATCTTCTTCCGGCGCAATATCGGCTCCCATCGCCTTCAGGTTTTCCGTCATGGTCGCGATACGGTTTGACTCTTTGACCTTCAGCTCCGCGGCGTCCCTAATGACGGTGGTCCCTTCCGCATAGGCTGCCATCACCGCAATTACCGGAATTTCGTCGATCAGTGTCGGAATCAGTGCGCCTTCGATCGTTGTGCCGTGCAGCGAAGAGCTTTTCACGAGCAGATCGGCAGCCTTCTCGCCGCCCCGGTCATATTCGCGGATCACCTCAATCTGCCCGCCCATGTCGCGCGCGACCTCGAGGATGCCCGCCCTGGTCGGATTGATGCCGACATTCTTCACCAGAATCTCCGAGCCGGGCGCGATCAGCCCCGCTGCAATAAAATACGCAGCGGAAGAGATGTCGCCCGGGACGATGATATCCTGCCCTCTGAGCTGTGGTTCCGGACAGACTTCTGCGCGCCAGGGTACCATGCCAGACATGCGGCTTCTGTCTGCCGTATCATTTTTACTGGACGACGGACGAGTCTTTGCCCCTGAAGCAGCATATTCATCAGCCGGCAGTGAGCTTATCTCTGCCCCGAAGCCTCTGAGCATCAGCTCCGTGTGATTGCGGGAAAGAGAAGGCTCCGTGACCGAGGTCCTGCCGTCTGCATACAGACCTGCCAGAAGGATGCAGGACTTGACCTGTGCGCTCGCGACGGGAGACAGGTAGTCAATTCCATGCAGATGTCCTCCGCTGATCTCAAGCGGCGTACAGTCGTTGCCCCGCAGGGATGTGATCCTGGCTCCCATCTCGGTCAGCGGCCGGATGATGCGTTTCATCGGCCTGGCCTGGATCGAGCTGTCCCCGTTGATCTGACTTTGAAAAGCCTGTCCGGCCAGAATACCGGAGAGAATGCGCGTTGTCGTGCCGGAATTTCCCGTATCCAGTGTATCCAATGGCGCTGAAAGCCCATGCAGACCTTTCCCGTGCACAACAACGGTGTCCGCCTCACGGTCTTCCTCTATATCAATTCCGAGCTGACGAAAGCATGAGATGGTCGACAGACAGTCTGCGCTCATCAGGAAATGAGAGGCGCGCGTATCTCCTTCTGCAAGCGCTCCCAGCATGATGGAGCGGTGGGAAATGGACTTGTCTCCCGGGACTTCGATTTCCCCGTGCAGGGCACCAGCCCTCTGAAATTCTCTGATCCTCATATCCTGTTCTCCTTCTCAGCCTCGGCCATCCTCCGGGCACCCATTCTCCCTGCCCTGTTCAGCCCTGACGGCCACTTTTTCTGTGATACCTGGACAGGATTCAGGACTGGCCTGTCATCCTGTCTGCTGCGGTGAGACCAGCGCAGACAGCTTACTCGTTCACCCACACTGTGTAGCGATGGTGTCTGAGCAGCTCTGCGGCCTGATGGCAAGCGTCTTCCTTATAGAACTCAATGGAAAGAGCGCCCTTTTCAAACTCACGGTTATGCACGATCCCGATGTTCTTGATCGAGATCGAATGGACGGCAAGAATGGTCGCAATCGTTGCGATGGCGCCGCTTTCATCGATCAGGTCGCAGTAAATCCGGTAGATCTTCTTGACCGGCCCTGAGGAGGAGAAGCTGAAGGAATCTCTATAGTCCCGGGAAGACGCAAACATCTGATTGATGTAGGCGCCGTCACCGGCCATCATATGATCTCTTGCCGCCTCCATTTCCCGGATGAACTCGCCAAGAACCTTCGCGATATTATCGGAATTATCGATGCAGATCTGCTCCCACATCTCAGGGGAGGAGGAGGCGATCCGCGTGATGTCCCGAAACCCGCCTGCAGCGATCATCTTCATATGTTCCTCCCGCCCGTCGAGGGTATGGACGGTGTTGACAAGCGAGGAAGCGATGACATGCGGAAGATGACTGACAGCCGCCGTGATGTAGTCATGCTCCCGATAGTCCAGCACAAGCGGGATTGCCTTGAGCGACTGAACAAGCCGGTAATAGCGGTCTGTCCATTCTCCGGGGACACGCTTCCCAGGAGTCAGGATATAGTACGCATTTTCAAACAGATGGTCGTTGCCGCTCTCAAAGCCGGTTTTCTCGGAGCCGGTCATCGGATGGCCGCCGATAAACTGATTGTCCAGCCCAAGCCGCTCGGCTTCCTGATGAATGCCCGTCTTGACAGAGCCGACATCCGTGAGGATGGTCTTTTTTCCAAGAACGGTCCGGATCTCAGATAACATGCGGATGTTGGTGATGACCGGCGCACACAGAAAAATATAGTCGCAGCCGCGAAACAGCTCGTCGGACGGCGATGTGCAGATCTCATCAAGCACCCCTGCCTCCCGCGCCTCCATGGAGGTTTTCTGTGTCCTTGTGTAGGCGCAGATTGTGCACGCGGGATCCAGCTTCTTCAGATTTCTTGCAAGCGACCCGCCAATCAGGCCCAGGCCAATAAACCCATACTTCATCGCATCACCACTCCTGTCAGATCATTCTGTGTCCCGCTCAGTATGCCATATTCAGGCAGAGGAATCAATCAAGTTGACTTCCTGAAAGGACCAATTCAGGCGTATAATAGGCAAAACATCATTCGCCGCGTCATGCGTGCTTTGGAAATCTGACAGGGAGACGACGTATGAATACTCAGGAAAAATTTGAACTTGTCTACAACAACTTCAAGCTTCACTTTTACAGAGAGATCTTCCATAAGATCCAGGGACGTGAGACTTCCCTCACGACAGTGGAAACATTCTGTATGGAAGTCATCTATGCACTTGGCCGTCCGACCATCAGCGAGTTCGGCTCGTTCATCGGACTCTCGACCCCGAACACAGCCTACAAAATTGCGAATCTGGTCAAAAAAGGATATCTGAAGAAGGTTCAGTGTCCGGATGACAAGCGGGAATACCGGCTGGAGGTGACGCAGCGCTATATGGATTACTACAATATCAGCGCTTCCTATATGAACAACGTCATCGGTCATGTTCAGGAGAAGATGACCCCTGAAGAGATCCACGGCTTTGACAGAAGCCTTGAGGTCATCTACGCCGAGCAGATGGACGAGACACCGCTTCCGGACGGTCATCTGCCGGCCTCCATATCAGATGACTGATGGTTTTACATCTCCGGTTATCAGCGCCCCTCGGATGACAGAATGGTTCCTCTTAAGCTCTGGTGCATGGCACCGGAGCTTTTTTCATGCATTTTTTCAGGAACGCGGATTGACAGACATGGTTGACTGAATTATGATTAGCAGCGTATTTAGATAAATATATTTAGATAAAGACTTATCACAAAAAGACTTTTCATGGAGGGCATCGTTATGACGCTGGATGGAGTAAAGGAAGTTATTGATGAGACGCTGAAATACAGCGGGGATGTGACGACGAATACAAAGCTGAAGGGAGATCTGATTATGGACTCTCTGGACGGTGTGGAGCTTGTCATGGCGCTTGAGGAGAAGTTCGGCGTCGAGATCCCAAACGAAGATATGGCAAACCTGGAGACGGTCGGCGATATCGTCACTTATATCGACAAGAAGACACAGAAGGGTTGAGAAGAGAACCGCGATGGAACTGGAATTGACAGATATCGAACGAATCATAACCCTGTTTGAGCGTTCAGATCTTTCCGAGATGGACCTGAAGAACAGGGGGCAGAGGCTCCGGCTGAAGAAAGCCGGTGGCTCCGCAATCAGTCATGAGGCGGTGGTGTCAGGAGATTCTTCGAACCACGTGAGTGAATCTGGGGCGGTCTGTGTAGGGAAGGCGGAAAATCACACCCATGCCAGCGGCTGCATTGAAAAAGGCGGTCAGACGGATGTGCCTGCGGAGGGGAAGACGGCTGCCGAGCTGAAGGCCCCGCTCACAGGTGTCTTTCATACGAAAAATCCGGATAGGGGACTGGTCTATGCCGAGCCAGGGAAAAAAGTGCAGAAGGGAGAGACCGTCGGCCTGATGGAAGCCATGAAGATGATGAGCGAAATCAAAGCGCCCGTAAGCGGTACGATCTTATCAGTCGTAGTCGGAGACGCTGATTTCTGCGAGTATGGGAAGGTTCTGATGTTGATTCAGCCAGATGAGGGCATGTGATGTTCCGGAGAATTCTGATTGCTAACAGGGGCGAAATCGCCATGAGACTGATCCGCTGCATGAAGGAGATGGGGATCGAGAGTGTCCTTGCCTATTCTTCGGAGGATGCCGATTCTCTTCCAGTCCAGATGGCAACGGATGCGGTCTGTATCGGACCGGCTCCTGCCTCGGAAAGCTATCTGAACCAGGCCGCCCTTGTGGAGGCCGCGAAAGCTGCTTCCTGCGACGCTGTTCATCCGGGGTATGGATTTTTGTCTGAAAATGCAGATTTCGCAGCGCTTGTCCATGAAAACGGTATGGTGTTCATAGGCCCGGATCCTGAAGCCATCCGTCTGATGGGGGACAAGGAGAAAGCCAGGGAGCTGATGAAAAGAAACGGCATACCGACCGTTCCAGGCTCTGACGGTCTGGTCGATACAGCTGAGGAAGCCGTCCGGGTGGCAGACAGCCTTGGCTATCCGGTGCTGGTCAAGGCATCGGCCGGAGGCGGCGGCCGTGGAATGCGCCGCGCTGCCAGCCGTGACGAAGTCATAGCAGCATATCAGGATGCACGCGCAGAAGCTCAGGCTGCCTTCGGAGACAGCTCTGTGTATCTCGAGAAGGAAATCGTCCACCCGCATCACATCGAATTTCAGATTCTTGCAGACCGGTATGGTAGCATCGTTCAGCTTGGGGAACGAGACTGCTCCATGCAGCGCCGCCGCCAGAAGATGATAGAGGAAGCTCCGGCAAATTTCCTGACGCCAAAGCTTCGGGCGAAGATGGCAAAAGCTGCCATCGCGGCTGCAAAGGCATCTGGGTATGTCAGTGCCGGAACGGTCGAGTTTGTCGTCGATCAGGGCGGAAACTTCTTCTTTATTGAAATGAACACCCGCATCCAGGTCGAACACTGCGTAACGGAGATGGAGACGGGGATCGACCTTGTGCGGGAGCAGATCCGCATTGCAGACGGAATGAAGCTGTCAATCCGGCAGTCAGACATCCATCCCTCCGGTCATACGATCGAGGTCCGGATCAATGCCGAAGACCCGCAGCAGGACTTTGCGCCGTCCCCGGGGAATATTTCGTTCGTGCACTTTCCCTGCGGAGGTGGCGTACGGATTGAGAGCGCCGTCTACAGCGGCTCACGCGTCAGTCCGTTCTATGATTCAATGATCGCGAAGCTGATTGTACACGCTTCCGGCCGTCAGGAGGCCATCCACAAGATGCGGGCAGCGCTCGAGGAACTGACAATAGAAGGTGTCCGCACAAACATTGACTACCTGTACCTAATGATGTTCCAGCGAGACTATCTGCTTGGACAGTTTGATACCTCGTTCATCGAAGAGAACACAGAGAAAATTCTGCGATGGGAGAAGGCATGCCGGAAAAAAGCGGGACTGACTGGTTAAATCGCAAAATCAATCAGTCAACCGTCTGAAAGGAGGCGCGGTTCGTGGGGGAGAATCCGTTTGCAAGAAAGAGGGCTGTCCTGCTCGCATACAAAGAGCAGCGTGTCCGCGGACGAAAATACGCTCATGTGGGTTTGAAACTCAGACGACTCATGGATCCGGGATCTGTCACAGAACTCTGGCAAGACCTTGAGACGCAGGATCCGCTTCAATTTCCCGGATATCGGGAGAAGCTGGAAGACAACCAGCAGCGAACTGGCGCCAGGGACGCTCTGATGTGTGTAAAGGGCACGATCGACTCCAATCCCGTGGTCTGCTGCGAGCTTTCAGCGTCCTTTCTGATGGGAAGCATGGGGAGTGTTGTCGGAGAGAAGATTGCGCGGGCTGCAGAGGAAGCCGATCAGGACAAGTGCCCGCTGATCATCATATCCGCAAGCGGCGGCGCCCGCATGCAGGAGGGCATGTATGCGCTTTTTCAAATGGAGAAGACAGCGGCTTCCATCCGCCGTTTCCAGAGGCATGGGGGCTTGTTCATATCGATTCTGACAGATCCGACGATGGGTGGGGTGAGCGCCAGTTTTGCGAGCCTCGGAGATCTGATCCTGGCTGAGCCGGATGCACTGATTGGTTTTGCCGGTCCCAGAGTCATTGCGCAAACCATTCATCAGAAGCTTCCGAAGGGGTTCCAAAAGGCGCAGTTCCAGCTGGAGCATGGATTTGCTGACCGTATCGCAGAACCTGAGAAGATGCGGGAGGAAGTCCTGCAGCTTCTCAGGTTCCATGTCAAAGGAGAAAAAACACTGCTACGGAAAGACCTGCCTGACGATGAATGCATCCAACAGGCGCCTGACCTTCCGGATATGGTGAAAAACCACGGGCAAGGAGAGGGCCATCGCGGGCAGCTGTCTGCCTATGAGCGTGTCCGGCTTGTCCGCTCGGAAGACCGACCGAAGATCACCGACTATATAGATGCTCTTTTCACCGATTTCACGGAGCTTTGCGGTGACCGCTGCGGAACGGAGGATCCTGCCATTCTGTGCGGGCTGGCCTTCTTTGGCTCACAGCCGGTTACCGTAATCGGTCACCGGAAAGGAAAGAACCTCAGGGACAGCCTGCGGTTCAATTTCGGTATGCCCGGTCCGGGCGGATACCGGAAGGCGCTTCGTCTGATGCGGGAGGCAGAGAAGTTCGGCCGGCCTGTCATCACGTTCATCGATACGCCTGGTGCTTATCCCGGGAAGGAAGCCGAGGAGAATGGCATCAGCAGTGCGATTGCGGAGAACCTGGCGGCGATGGCGGAGCTGCGTGTCCCGATTCTGTCGATCGTCACGGGGGAGGGCAGCAGCGGCGGGGCACTCGGGATCGGGGCAGGAGACCGCATCCTGATGCTGGAAAATGCGGTCTATTCCGTGCTCTCTCCTGAAGGCTTCGCAAGCATCCTCTGGAAGGATTCCAAACGGGCGGCTGAAGCCAGCGAAATCATGCAGATGACAGCGCCGGAGCTTCTTGACCACGGTCTGATAGACGGAATCATTGAGGAACCGGAGGGCGGCATTCAAAAAGAACCGGGATTTTGCTATCGCCGGATGAAAGAGGCGATTGAGACCTTTCTGTCCGACCTGTATGGAGCAGACGCAGATGAGCTGACAGAGCGCAGGTACCAGAAGTATCGCTCATTTGAAGGTGCCCTTCGTCCCGTCTGCAAGGCTGCAGGAGGCCCTGTGCTCAAACCGGAGGAATCTTTTAATGCAACTCTGCAAAAACAGGAGTCAGACATATGAGAGGATTCAGATTGATTGGAACAGGAATGGCGGTTCCAGGAATCCGTTTTTCTAATGATGATTTTTCGGACTGGCTTGACACGTCAGACGCCTGGATCAGGCCTCGCACAGGAATCAGGACCCGGTATTTCTGCCGGCATCCGCTGGAAACGATTCGCTGCGCGGAGAGCCCTGAAATTTCAGAGACGCAATCCGGTTCGGGGCAGGAGGTGCCGTTCCGGACGGATCGCACAATGACCCTGGCTGTACGGGCAGGAGAGGAGGCACTGAGAAATGCGGGCATCTCTCCCTGTGACATCGGCCTGATCATCTGCGCAACCTCAACACCGTCAGGTGCGATGCCATCGACCGCCTGTTTTGTGCAGAAATACCTCGGCATCCCATCCGGGACCGCAGCACTCGATCTGAATGCTGCCTGTACAGGTTTTATTTATGCCATGTCTGTGGCATTCAGCCTCCTGCAGACGGGCCATGCTCCTGGTGGAGCATACGCCCTCGTCATAGGAGCAGATGCAATGTCAGAGATCCTGGACTTCCGGGACCGCAGCACCTGCGTCCTGTTTGGGGATGGGGCAGGGGCTGCCGTGGTGAAGCTGGACGATGAGACCAGATATCCCTGTCATTTTCATCTGGGGGCAGAAGGGAATGACGAGGCGCTTTTCTGCGAGAACGGAAGGCTCAGAATGGATGGCAGGGCTGTCTTTCGGTTTGCTGTTTCTAAAATTCTCGGGGAAATGGATCACCTGAATCAGACAACCGGGGTCAGCCCGGATGAAATCACACATATTCTCTGTCATCAGGCAAACAGCCGGATCCTGGATTATGTGAAAAGAGCCCGCCGCCTCAGAGATGACCAGCTGTTCATGGATCTGGACCGGTTCGGAAACACCGGCGCGGCAAGCGTTCCGATTGCCCTGGCTGATATGAAACAGCAGGGCAGGCTGAAGAACGGAGACTCACTGCTTCTTGTTGGCTTTGGCGGCGGCCTTACCTGGGGCAGCATGTACCTGAGAGTATAGGCTGCTTTTGCTGCAGCTTCAGGCTGTCATCAAACCATGACAGCGCGGTTTCAGGCTCAAGCCAAGCAGCCGCCTGCAGGAGCACTTCGTATGACGGAAATAAGGAGGTCTGCATGCAGTATCTGAATGAAATACTCGGAATCAAATACCCATTTATACAAGGCGGAATGGCAAATGTCGCGACTGGTGCCTTCGCAGCAGCCGTGTCCAATGCCGGAGCACTTGGAATCATCGGATCCGGCGGTATGAATGCGGAGAAACTTGAGGAACATATCCGGATCTGCAAGTCTCTGACGGACAAGCCGTTCGGCGTCAACCTCATGCTCATGAACCCGGACACCCCCAGGATGGCTGAGCTTGTTGCCAGAAGCGGCGTCAAGGTGGTGACGACAGGGGCCGGCAGTCCGCAGAAATATGTGCAGATGTGGAAGGAGGCCGGTATTCTGGTAATTCCGGTTTGTGCAAGCGTCCTTCTGGCACAGCAGCTTGTCCGGGCAGGCGCCGATATGATCATCGCCGAAGGGACGGAGAGCGGCGGACATGTCGGGGAGATGACAACGCTGACACTTGTCCCGCAGATGGTGGATGGGGTAGATGTCCCGGTTATCGCTGCCGGCGGGATTGCAGACGGACGGCAGCTTGCCGCTGCCTATGCCCTCGGCGCGATCGGCGTCCAGATGGGAACCTGTCTGCTTGTAAGCGAGGAATGTCCAATTCATGACAATTACAAAAACGCTCTACTGAAGGCAAAGGACAATGGAACGTGCGTGACCGGGCGGATCGGTGGTTCGCCGACCCGGATTCTGAAAAACCGAATGGCAAGAGACTATATCCGGCTGGAAAGACAAGGAGCCGATCAGATGGAGCTTGAAAAGTACACGCTTGGCTCGCTTCGGAAAGCTGTTTTTGACGGCAATGTCGATGAGGGCTCCCTGATGGCGGGTCAGGTCTGCGGACAGTTGAAAGAAATCCGCCCGCTCAAAGAGATCTTCCAGTCTCTTGCCGGGGAGGCATCGGATGTCATAAGGAAGCAAAGTGAAACGCTCCGCTGTCTGGGAGGACTCTGACCATGAAATTAGCCTATCTGTTTGCCGGCCAGGGCAGCCAGCGCGAGGGCATGGGCGCTGACCTGTATGAGGCATATCCGGCATTCCGGAAAATCCTTGACCGGGCAGCTGATGTTTACCATGCAGAATACCCTGACAGAAGAGATCTCAGAGATCTGATGTTCAAGGCGCCTCTGGAAGAATTGTCCCGGACACAGAACACGCAGCCTGCACTTGCCGCCTACGCGGCCGGTGTCTATGCAGTGCTTGCTGAGGCCGGTATCACCCCTTCTTATCTGGCCGGTCTTTCACTTGGTGAGTACAGCGCACTTTATGCCTCCGGAGTTCTGGATCTGGATACACTGATTCGTCTGACTTCCTTCCGCGGCAGAGCGATGGAGCTGGCCGGATCTGGTCAGAAGACGAAAATGTGCGCCGTCATCGGTCCGGATTCTGACACAGTGCAGAAGCTCTGCGAGCGTGTGTGCGATGAGAAAATCGGAACGGTTGAAATATCCAACTACAATACACCTGTCCAGAACGTGATCTCGGGAGATGTGGCGGCTGTCACGCGCGCAGAGGAGCTGGTACGAAGCGAAGGACTGGGACGATGCATGGAGCTGAGAGTCTCCGGCGCGTTCCACACCCATTTCATGAAGCCGGCCGCGGAGGCCCTTTCTGAATATCTATGGACAGTCAACCTTCACCCGATACGCATTCCGGTTGTCCTGAATGTAACAGGAAAGCCCCTGCAGCAGAACAGTCAGCTGAAGGAGATGATGACACGGCAGGTGACAAACGGTGTCCGGATGGCACAGTCCATCCTTTATCTGGCCTCAGAGGGGATCGACACCATCATCGAAATCGGTCCCGGCAGGGTCTTGTCTGGTTTTGTCAGAAAAACTGTCAGCGGAGTCACAACCATGACAATCGACAGCGCAGCAGACCTAGATGGTGTCCTGAAAACCTTCAAACAGCAGCATCAGTGAGAGGAGAACCATAACCATGGCGAATGTACATCTGGATGAAATACCTGAAAAAGTCAGCCGTCTGAACGGTCAGACTGCTGCCAACGGCAGACAGGAGTGCCAGCCTGGATCCGCTGGTGGGCAGGATTGCCAGCCGGACAGCTTTGGCAGTCTGAAGGGCCAGACAGCTGTCGTCACAGGCGGAGGCAGGGGGATCGGAAGAGCCATCTGCCTTGAGCTTGCCAGGGCTGGCGCTCATGTCGTCATCGGGTACGGGCACAACCGGCAGGAAGCGGAGGAGACGGCGGACGCCTGCCGCAGACTTGGCCCGGAAGCACAGATCGTGGAAGCGGATGTCTCAGAGCTGTCCTCATCAAAAAAACTGATCGATGAGGCATACAAGGCCTATGGCAGGCTGGATATTCTGGTTAACAATGCCGGGATCACGAAGGACACCCTTGCCCTGGCAATGCACATGGAGGACTTTGATCGCGTGCTGAAGGTCAACCTGTACGGCGCATTTTATTGTGCCCAGGCAGCCGCAAAATATATGCTGAGAGCCCGGTACGGCCGTATCATCAGCATATCAAGCATTGTCGGGCTCCACGGCAATGCCGGACAGACCAACTACGCTGCGAGCAAAGCCGGTATCATCGGCATGACGAAATCTCTCGCAAAAGAGCTTGCCTCTCGAAACATCACTGTCAATGCCATCGCTCCGGGCATGATCGATACAAAGATGACGGGGGCGATGTCCGGGGTTGCCAGGACTGCCATGGAAGCCCAGATTCCGGCCGGATATGCCGGCAGGCCTGAGGACGTCGCCGCCGCCGTCCGCTTTCTGGCACTGCCGCAGGCTGGCTACATCACAGGACAGGTGCTCGGTGTAGATGGTGGAATGGGAACATAAAAGAAAGACTACATCTGCATTCGTGCGTTATGGAGCGCAGCGGATTTTCAAAACAGGTCAAATGGGGAAGGGAGAATCAGGATGAGCAGGAGGGTGGCTGTCACAGGGCTTGGAATCGTGTGTCCGATCGGCAATTCAACGGAGGAGGTTATAAGCAGCGTCCGGAATGGACGATGCGGGATCGCTCCAATCACCCGGTACGACACCTCTGCACAGAAGGTAAAGCTTGCCGGCGAGGTTAAAGGGCTTCAGATCGATTCTTATATCGACCCGTCTGAAGCCAGAAAGATGGACCTTTACACACAGTATGCGCTGTGTGCGGCCATCCAGGCTGTCAAAGACAGCGGCCTTTCCTTTGATGAAGAGGACAGACAAAGATGCGGCGTGATCCTCGGAACCGGAATAGGCGGAATTGAAACCATCGAGCAGCAGCAGATCCGGGGTGAAAAACACGGCTTTGACAGAGTCAATCCTTTTTTTATCCCGAGAGCCATCAGCAATATGTCTGCCGGTCATGTCGCGCTGCGTTTCGGTCTCAGAGGAATCTGCGAAACAACAGTGAGTGCCTGCGCAAGCTCCGCAAATGCCATCGGCGAAGCTTACCTCAAGGTTCTGGAAGATCGTGTGGATATCTGTCTGACCGGAGGTTCGGAAGCTGCCGTCACACCGCTGAGCATCGGTGGATTCACCTCCCTTCAGGCGCTCTCTCTTTCTCAGGATCCTTCCCGGGCCTCCATCCCGTTTGACAAGGAGCGCAATGGTTTTGTAATGGGAGAGGGCGGTGCCGTGCTTGTCCTTGAGGAATACGAGCATGCCAGAAAGAGAGGCGCACACATCTACGGAGAAATCACCGGCTATGGCGCAACCTGCGATGCCTACCACATCACTTCACCGGATCCTGACGCAAAGGAAGCTGCGGACTGCATCCGCCTGGCGATGGAGGAGGCAGGGCTTTCGCCGGAGGATGTCGACTACATCAATGCACACGGAACCTCCACGCATCTGAACGATTCCTGCGAGACGAAAGCGATCCGGGCAGTCTTCGGCGATGCCGCAGACCATCTGAAGGTCAGCTCCACCAAGTCCATGACCGGACATATGCTTGGCGCAGCGGCAGCGGTTGAAGCCGTCATCACGCTGCTTGCGATGGAAGAGGGCTTCGTCCCGCCGACCATCGGTCTGAGAGTTCCAGATCCGGAATGTGACCTGAACTATGTTCCGGAGACAGGCTTCCCCTGTACGATCCGCAACGCTTTGTCTGAATCATTTGGTTTCGGAGGACATAACGTCTGCCTGGCCTTCCACAGAGAGGAAAATGCATGATTCCTCCCGCCGCAGCCGATCACATCCTCAGACAGATTTCGAAGCAGACATATGCTTCACCAGAACCAAGGAGGTCTTTTGATGCAGCTTGACAGCAGACAGATTCAGCAGATCCTTCCGCATCGTTATCCGTTTCTTATGATTGACAAGGTGACGGACTGCCAGCCCGGAAAGAGTGCGGACGCCGTACGGTGCGTCAGTGCCAATGAGTTGCAGTTCATGGGGCATTTTCCGTCTTATCCGGTGATGCCGGGCGTTCTGATCATCGAGGCAATGGCTCAGACCGGAGCGGTTGCGCTCCTCACGATGCCGGAGAATGCCGGAAGGCTTGTCTTCTTCGGTGGTATCCGGAATGCCAGATTCCGGCGGCAGGTCGTACCGGGAGATGTCCTCGAGATACACTGTGAGCTGACAAAGATGAGAGGCTCTGTTGGTTTCGGAACCGCCGTCGCAACAGTAGACGGCGAGCGGGCAGCGGAGGCGGAGCTTTCCTTTGTCGTGGGAGATGTCCCCGCGGTCTGACTGTTCAGTATCATCATCCGCCCCGGCCGGTATCTGCTTCAGACAGGCATGTTGCTGAAAAGAGAATGCATTTTGCCTGTTCATTTCTTGTTCAATACTGTAAATATTGGATAGAAATGCTTGCAAACATCCATGTGCTTTAGTACAATGTGTTCATATGGGTCACATCCCACAATACGAGCACGGAGGAAAAACTTATGAATGTTTACACCACTGACAAAATACGCAACGTTGTTCTGTTAGGTCACGGTGGAGCAGGGAAGACAAGCCTTCTGGAAGCGATGGCATACCTGACCGGTATTACTTCCAGGCTCGGCTCTGTCGCGGACGGCACCACCCTGAGCGATTTTGATAAAGAAGAGCAGAACCGTAAGTTCTCAATCAATACCTCGATGGCTCCGATCATCTGGAATGACTGCAAGATCAATGTTCTTGATACCCCTGGCTATTTTGACTTCATCGGAGAGGTGGAGGAGGCTGTCGCAGCGGCTGACGCAGCGATTATTGTTGTAAACGGGAAGAATGGCATCGAGGTCGGCACGCAGAAAGCATGGGAGCTTTGTGAAAAGTACCATCTCCCGCGTATGTTCTACGTTTCCAACATGGACTTTGACAACGCTTCATACAGAAAGATCGTCGAGGCACTGACCGACCTTTACGGCAAGAAAATCGCTCCGATGTATCTTCCGATTCGTGAGAATGAGAAGTTCGTCGGTTACGTCAATGTGGTCAAGCAGCGCGCGCGCCGCTATGTGGACAAGCAGAACAAGGTAGAGTGCGAGATCCCCGATTATCTGAAGGATTACCTCGCAAACTACCGGGACACGATGCTGGAATCCGTCGCCGAGACGAGTGAGGCCTTCATGGACCGCTATTTCAACGGAGAGGAGTTCACGGAGGCTGAGATCGTGTCCGCGCTCAAGGCGAATGTCTCTACCTGTGATATGGTACCTGTCACAATGGGTGCCAGCGTCAACCTCCAGGGCATCATGATTCTTCTTGACGATATCATCAGCTATTTCCCGAGTCCTCAGGAGCGCCAGATTGCCGGAGTCAGCCTGAAATCGAATGAGGTTTTCCAGGCGGACTATGACTTTTCAAAAGCGAAGAGTGCATTTGTATGGAAGACAATCGTCGATCCGTTCATCGGCAAGTATTCGATGATCAAGGTGGCCTCCGGATCGCTTCGCCCGGACGATATGCTGTTCGATACGGAGAATCAGAATGAATTCCGCGCTGGCAAGCTCTATGTGTTTGAGGGCAGCAAGCCGACCGAGGTATCCGAGTTGATGGCGGGGGACATTGGTGCGCTCTCCAAGCTGGATGTCGACACCCGTGACAGCATTTCCACCAAGGCAAACCCGGTTCAGTATGGTAAGTTCGAAATCTCGACTCCTTACACCTATAAGAAATATGTGGCTTTGACAAAGGGCGAGGAGGACAAGGCCGCGCAGGGACTCTCGAAGCTTGCGCAGGAAGATCAGACGCTCCGTGTTGTCAACAATGCGGAGAATCACCAGACGCTTCTCTACGGGATCGGTGACCAGCAGCTTGAGGTTGCGGCCAGCAAGCTGCTGAATAAGTACAAGGTAAAAATCGCGCTTGAGAAGCCGGCGGTTGCGTTCCGCGAGACGATCCGGAAAACGTCCGATGTCGACAGCAAGTACAAGAAGCAGTCCGGCGGACATGGCCAGTATGGCCACGTCAAGATGAAGTTTGAACCGTCTGGAGATCTGGAGAAGCCTTATGTTTTCGAGCAGATTGTGGTCGGCGGATCCGTTCCGAAGAATTATTATCCGGCAGTCGAGAAGGGAATTGCAGAGTCCGTTCTGAAGGGACCAATGGCCGGATACCCGGTTGTCGGGGTCAAGGCGATCCTTTATGACGGTTCTTACCATCCGGTTGATTCGTCCGAGCAGGCGTTCAAGACCGCAGCCAGCATGGCCTTCAAGAAGGGCTTCATGGAAGCAGGTCCGGTCCTGCTTGAACCGATTGCTTCCCTGAAGGTCACGGCACCTGACAAGTATACCGGCGACATCATGGGCGACCTCAACAAAAGACGCGGCCGCGTGCTCGGCATGAATCCTGATCACAAAGGGAACACGATCGTGGAGGCGGATGTCCCGCAGAGTGAGCTGTACGGCTACTGCACGACGCTTCGCTCCATCACCGGCGGAGCAGGAAGCTTCGAGTATACGTTCGCCCGCTATGAGCAGGCGCCTGCGGATGTTCAGGAGAAGGAGATCGAGGCGAGAGCAGAGGAAGCCGCAAAGTAAATCTTGTATTTTAAAATTACCGTGTGTTATAATGCGACTGTTGATTTCCGCTTGCGTTTCGGGCACTGGACACTGTTTTATAGATTCCACGACCGGGATCGCGTGGCAATGGGAAGCGTGAATTCGTTCGTATAAGGAGGCATCATTATGAAGCATATTCAGACCCTCAGCACCAGATCTCTTCAGCAGTCTCTCAAGAAGGGCGGATGCGGCGAGTGCCAGACATCCTGCCAGTCTGCATGCAAGACCAGCTGCACGGTCGGCAACCAGACCTGTGAGCAGATGAAGAAGAACTGACGGGAGCGTCATTTCCATTCAAGGTTGATTCAAGATGTATTATGACAGGCTGTCGCAGATAGGACCTGCGGCAGCCTGTTCTGTGATAACAGGGAAGAGGAGTACAAGCTTTTGGTTCATCAGTATCGCAACAACGGATATAATATCGCTCTGGATGTAGACAGCGGAAGCGTTCACATTCTGGACGATCTCAGCTATCAGCTGATTGCTGAACTTGAAAAAAACAGAGCGCTGACCGACGAGGAGCTCACCGGGATGTTCAGGGACAGATATGATCCTTCAGACATTCAGGAAGCGCTCTCTGAAATTCACGGCCTTGAGTCGGCCGGGCAGCTCTTCACAGAAGATATCTACAAGAACGCTGTCATCGATTTCAAAAACAGACCGACCGTCGTCAAGGCACTCTGCCTGAATATCGCGCACGACTGCAATCTGGCATGCAAGTATTGTTTCGCAGAGGAAGGAGAATATCACGGAAGACGGGCGCTCATGAGCTATGAGGTCGGCTGCCAGGCGCTTGATTTTCTTGTCGCTCACTCCGGCAACAGACATAACCTGGAGGTTGACTTCTTCGGGGGCGAGCCTCTGATGAACTGGGAAGTTGTCAAAAAGCTGGTCGCATATGGAAGATCGCTTGAAAAAAAGCATGACAAACACTTCCGATTCACCATCACGACAAACGGAGTTCTTCTGAACGACGAGGTCATGGAATTCTGCAACCGTGAGATGGACAATGTGGTCATGAGTCTGGACGGCAGACAAGCCGTTCATGATCACATGCGTCCGTTCCGGAATGGCAAGGGCAGCTATGAGCTGGTTGTCCCGAAATTCCAGAAGTTTGCGGCACAGAGAAAAGCACTCGGAAAACAGTATTACATCCGCGGAACCTACACACACTACAATCTCGATTTTGCCAGGGACGTCATTCACTTTGCGGATCTCGGATTCGATCAGCTCTCAATGGAACCAGTCGTCGCCCCGGCTGATGCAGATTACGCCATCCGTCCGGAGGATATCCCGGTTCTGAAGGAGCAGTATGACCTTCTGGCCCAGGAGATGATCCGCCGTCAGAAGGAAGGGAGAGGATTTACTTTCTTCCACTTTATGATCGATCTGACGGGCGGCCCGTGTGTCTACAAACGGCTCTCCGGCTGCGGCTCCGGCACGGAATACCTCGGTGTCACGCCATGGGGAGACCTGTATCCTTGCCACCAGTTTGTCGGGAATGAGCAGTTCCTCCTCGGCAACGTAAAAGACGGCATTGTCCGGACGGACATTGTTGACAGCTTCAAGTGCTGCAACGTCTATTCCAGAAAGGAATGCCGCACCTGCTTTGCAAGGTACTATTGCAGCGGCGGCTGCGCAGCGAATTCATGGAACTTCCATGGCCGGATTGATGATGTATACGAGATCGGCTGCGAGCTTGAGAGAAAGCGGGTTGAATGTGCCATTATGATCAAGGCCGCCCTTGCAGGCAGCCCGGAGTCATAAAGATAAAAAGCAAAGGAGTCATACCAATGAGCAAGAAGAAGGCAAGAATCATTCTGATCCTTCTGGCAGCTTCCCTGGTCCTTCTGCTCTACACTGCGTTTATCGGGTGGGGACCGACCGGGACAGGTGCCATGAAAAACATCAAGCTGGGCCTTGATCTGGAGGGCGGCGTGTCTGTCACTTATCAGGCGAAGGAGGACAACCCTTCAGCCGAGGACATGGCAGACACTGTGTACAAGCTCCAGAAGCGTGTCGACGCGATCTCGACCGAAGCGCATGTCTACCAGGAAGGATCGAACCGGATCAACATCGAGATCCCCGGCGTTTCCAACGCGGAGGAGATTCTCTCCCAGCTGGGGAAACCAGGCTCTCTGAAGTTTGAGCTTTCGGACGGGACTGAAATCCTGGACGGGTCTCATATTGAGTCCGCGGAAGCCGCTTCAACCAGAGACAACATGAACAACACCAAGTACGTTGTCGAGGTCACCTTCGACAAGAAGGGCGCGAAGGCGTTCGGCGATGCGACAACCAAGAATGTCGGGAAGCCGATTTCCATTGTCTATGATGGTGAAACGATCAGTTCTCCGGTTGTGCAGCAGGCTATCACAGACGGGAAGTGCGAGATTTCAGGCAACTTCACGCTGGATTCCGCCAAGGAACTGGCCTCTTCCATTCGGATCGGCTCCCTTTCCCTGGAACTGGAGGAAATCCGCTCACAGGTTGTCGGTGCACAGCTTGGTCAGCAGGCTCTGAAGACCTCCCTGATCGGCGGTATCATCGGCGTCATCTGTGTCATGATCATCATGATCATTGCCTACAAGGTTCCGGGCATTGTCGCTTCCTTCGCCCTCCTTCTTTACACGGCGCTGGATCTCGTTGCCATGAATGCCTTTGACATGACGCTGACGCTCCCTGGCATTGCAGGTGTCATTCTGTCGATTGGTATGGCAGTCGATGCCAATGTCATCATCTATGCCCGCATCCGCGAGGAGATTGCAAGCGGCAATTCTGTCCGCTCCGCCATTGACACCGGATTCCGCAAGGCCCTGTCCGCCATCATCGACGGCAATGTCACAACACTGATCGCATGCCTGGTTCTTTACATTATGGGAACAGGCTCCGTGAAGGGCTTTGCCGAATCCCTGGCGCTTGGTATTTTCCTGTCCATGTTTACGGCGCTCTTCGTGTCCAAGTGGATTGTCAAGTCCTTCTATGAGCTTGGCATGTCCGATCCGAAGTACTTCGGAAAGATGATCGCGATCAGGCGGCTCAACATGGTCGGGCGCAGGAAGCTTTTCTTCACGATCGCTCTGATCGCAATCCTGACCGGTCCTGTCGCCTGCATTGCAAACCATGCTGCAGGGAGAGGGGCCCTGAACTTCTCGATGGAGTTCCGCGGCGGCACCTCCACAGATGTGACGTTCAAGGATTCCTATGACATCAATGCCATCGATACCAAGATCAAACCTGTCATCCAGAAGGTGATCGGGGAAGCGGAGGTGCAGGCGCAGAAGGTTGCCGGCGGCAATGAGATCATCTTCAAGACCCGCACGCTGAGCAATGACGAACGTCAGAAGCTTTCCGACGCGCTCGACAAGGAGTTCCCGATCGATACGTACAAGGACAATGCCGGCGAGCAGGCAAAGGCCATCAGCTTTGAGACCATATCTGGAACGGTTTCAAATGAGATGAGGAGAGATGCTGTCGTTGCGGTTATCATCGCGGTCGTCTGCATGCTGATTTACATCTGGTTCCGCTTCTCGGATCTGCGCTTTGCCTCCTCGGCCATCATCGCCCTGATCCATGATGTGCTGGTCGTATTTGCAAGCTATGCCATCACGCGGATCTCGGTCGGCGGTACCTTCATCGCGGTCATGCTGACAATCGTCGGTTATTCGATCAACTCCACGATCGTCATCTTCGACCGTGTCCGCGAGAACCTGAAGAGCCGTGACAAGTATGAGTCACTTGAAGCGCTGGTCGATGACAGCATCACTTCCACCATGACGCGGAGCATCTATACCTCGCTGACAACCTTTGTCACCGTCTTCTTCCTGTACATCGTCGGTGTCCCTTCGATCAAGGAATTCTCTCTTCCTCTGATCGTCGGTATCATTGCCGGAATGTACTCCTCCGTGTGCCTGACAGGAGCGATGTGGTACACGATGCGGATCCGCAAGGACATGAAAGATCAGGCAGCCGCCCAGTCCGCTGCAGCCGCAAAGGCAGCCAGCAGAATTACTGCGAGCAAGAAAAAGAAAAAACACGTTCCACAGGCCTGAAGCCTGGCGGACAAATCATTTTCAGACTGCCGAAAGGCAGCTGGAAAGAGCCTGCGGCTTCCCCGCGCTGCGCCATACGCACCCGGGAGGCCGCAGGCCTTTTTTAACTTATCTTTTTCAGTCGCAGAAAGGTAGATTACATTGGAAAAATGGTTTGAAATCCGGAAATCCGGAGATTTCATCAAAATGGGAAAGCAATTCGGCATTGATCCGATGACAGCAAGGGTTATGCGCAACCGCGGAATCGAGAGCGAGGCGGATGTCAGGCGTTATCTCTATGGTTCGCTCCAGGATCTCGACAATCCCGTTGGGCTGGATGGGATTGACAGGGCATCAGACATCATCCTGGAAAAAATCCGTCAGCATAAAACCATCCGCGTCATCGGAGACTATGATATCGATGGTGTCTGCGCGACCTGCATTCTGGTGAAGGGGCTTTCAGCCCTCGGCGGCGATGTTTCCTATGATATTCCCGAGCGGCTTTCGGATGGCTATGGTCTCAATGTCCGCCTGGTGAAAGAAGCCATCCGGGATGGGATCGATACACTGATCACGGTTGATAACGGAATCTCTGCCTTGTCCCAGATTCAGCTTGCTAAGGATGCCGGCATGACGGTCATTGTGACAGACCATCATTCGCAGCCATACTGGGAGGAGGACGGTGTCCGGATTTGGTTGAAACCGCCTGCGGATGTTGTCATCGACCCGAATCTGCACGACTGCAGATATCCGAACAAGGCACTCTGCGGTGCAGGGGTTGCGTGGAAGCTTCTCTATATGATGGAGGCCCGCCTCCAGACATCAAACGGCAGCCTTCCGTCTCCGGAAAGCTGTCCGCTGACAATAAAGCTTCTCCCGTTTGCCGCATTTGCGACCGTCGGAGACGTCATGGATTTGAAGGGCGAGAACCGGATTCTTGTCAAAACCGGGCTCCACCTCCTGGAAAAATCGGAAAATATCGGGATGAGAGCGCTCATATCAGCCTGCGGGCTACAGGGACGGTCTCTATCAGCCTATCACATCGGATTTGTACTGGGGCCTTGCATCAACGCCGGAGGAAGACTGGAGACAGCACACGAGGCTGTGGCGCTTTTCCTGGCCGGGGACGAGCAGAAGGCCCGTCAGCTTGCAGAGCATCTCTGCAGCCTCAACCAGGAACGGAAGGAGCTGACCGACAGGGGAGTCACACAGGCCATGGAAGGGACAGAGAATGAGCCTCTATTATCCGATAAGGTCCTCGTGATCTATCTGCCGGGCACACACGAATCCATCGCGGGCATCATCGCCGGGAAAGTGAGAGAGCGCACAGGCAAGCCGTGCTTTATCCTGACGGATGCTCAGGAAGAAGGACTGTTAAAGGGAAGCGGCCGCTCGATTGCAGAATACTCGATGTATGATGAGCTGGTAGGCTGCAGCGATCTGCTTGAAAAATTCGGCGGACACCCGATGGCGGCTGGTTTATCACTCCGGGCAGAGAATCTGGAAGAGTTCCGCAGAAGGCTCAATGAAGCCTGCACACTGACAGAAGAGGATCTCGCCCGAAAAGTCATGCTGGACGCGCGCCTTCCGCTTTCGTACATTTCCGAAGGACTCGTTGAAAGCCTGAAGCTTCTGGAACCCTTTGGAAAGGGCAATGAACGTCCTCTTTTCGGAGAACAGAACCTCTCTCTTCTTTCCTGCAGGATACTGGGAAAACGAAGAAATGTACTGAAGCTGTCGGTTGCATCCGGCACCCGGCGCATGAGTGCGGTCTGTTTCTGCGACGCGGACAGTCTGCTCCAAAGGCTCTCTGCAAAGGGCGGTGAGGGCGAAGTGAAGAAGCTGATGGCAGGCCTTCCAAACAGTCTGCGTGTGACGGCTGCCTTCTACCCGGAAGTGAACGAATACCGCGGAAACAGAGAAATCCAGATATGCATAACGAACATGAAATAGACATGTCTGACGTCTGTTCATGTCTGTGAAAAGTTTGACAATCAGTGCCTGAGAGAGTACGATAGAAAAGATACTGAGGGAGCCGACTGGTGTCTGAAAAATAGTTCGGCTTTTATCATGAGAAAGGAGAAAGACAGCACATATGGGTGAAATCACACAATACAGCTATTTCCCCGGATGTACGCTGAAGACCAAGGCCAGGGATCTTGACCGCTATGCCAGATCCTGTGCGGCGAAGCTCGGCGCAGAGCTTGTCGAGCCGGAGATGTGGCAGTGCTGCGGCGGTGTCTATCCGCTTGGCTCTGACGAGATCGGGAACAAGCTGTCCTCTGTGAGGGCGCTGAACGATGCCAAGGAACATGGCCTGGAGCTCGTAACCGTCTGTTCGGCCTGCTACCATGTCATCAAGCGCGTGAATGATGATATGGCCAATGTTCCGGATATTCAGACGCGTGCGAACAATTACGCACAGTTCGACGAACCTTACAAGGGAGAGACGAAGGTTCTGCATTATCTGGAGCTTCTTCGCGACCGGATCGGTTTTGACAAGGTGAAGGAAGCGGTGACAAAACCGCTGACCGGAAAGAAGATCGGAGCGTACTATGGCTGCCTTCTGCTTCGCCCGTCGAAGATCCTTCAGTTTGATGATCCGGAGAATCCTTCCATCATGGAAGACTTTATCAGCGCGATCGGCGCGACACCGGTTCGTTACCAGATGAGGAATGAATGCTGCGGCGGCTATCGTTCGATGGAAAACCGTGCACTTTCCGACAAGCTCGTCGGCAAGATTTTCACAGACGCAAAGAATGCAGGCTGTGAAGAGCTGATCACTGCCTGTCCGCTCTGCTGGTACAATCTGAACCAGTACCAGGGGCCGGATAAGCTCCCGGTCCGCTATATGACCGAGGTTCTCGCGGAGGCGCTTGACCTTCTGGAAGCGAAGCCGGATCCAGCTGAGCTTGACGGCGTATCCTGTGCATGTATGCACGAAGCCGGAAAGGAGGCCTGAAGATGACTCCTGATGAAAGACTGATCAGAGACGAAATTCTCGCAATCTCGGAAGTCGATGTGACAAAGTGCATGCACTGTGGTAAGTGCTCCGCTTCCTGCCCGGCCTACGATGTGATGGACATCAAACCGCACCAGTTCCCGAGCTATATGGCTCACGGTGAGATCCGCGAGCTTATGAACTCCACAACGATCTGGGAATGCCTTGGGTGCTCCACCTGCATCGAGAGGTGCCCGAGGAATGTCAAGCCGGGTAAACTCATCGATGGTGTCCGCCAGGCTGTCATTCGTCAGCGCGGCGGTTCTCATCTGTATCCGGAACAGATTCCGGCTATGGTCGACCCACAGATGCCGCAGCAGCTGCTCGTCAGCGTACTGCGCAGAGAGAGAAAGTAAGCGGAGGTGAAATCAGGTGCAAAGAATCGGTGTATTTGTCTGTCACTGCGGCACAAACATCGCCGCTACGGTTGATGTTTCCAAAGTCGCCGAGGCAGCCAAACATGAGCCGGGCGTGGTCTATGCCGTTGATTACACATATATGTGTTCCGAGAACGGTCAGAATCTGATCGCCCAGGCAATTAAGGATTACGGTCTTACCGCAATCGTGGTCTGCTCCTGCTCTCCGCGTATGCATGAGGCTACATTCCGTGCCGTTGCCGAGAAGGCCGGCATCAATCCGTTCATGGTAGAGATCGCCAATATCCGTGAGCAGTGTTCCTGGGTCCACAAGGATATGGAGGAAGGAACGCCGAAGGCGATCACGCTGATGAAGACGGCTGTCGCCAAGGTGAATCTGGACAGCCCGCTCCAGGAAGGTGAGAGTACAGTTACAAAGCGCGCCCTGGTCATCGGCGGCGGAATCGCAGGAATTCAGACAGCGCTTGACATTGCGGATGCCGGATACAAGGTCGATATCGTTGAAAAACTTCCGTCCATCGGCGGACGCATGAGCCAGCTGGACAAGACATTCCCGACGCTCGACTGCTCATCCTGCATCCTTACTCCGAGGATGACAGAGGTCAACCAGAACCCGAATATCCGGATCTTCACATACTCAGAGGTGACGGATGTGTCTGGCTTCGTCGGAAACTTCACAGTCCAGATCACAAAACATTCCCGTTCCGTGAGGGCTGAGGACTGCACAGGCTGCGGAATCTGCACGTCCAAGTGTCCGTCCAGAAAAACTCCGAATGAATTCAACAGAGGGCTCGATACAAGACCGGCGATCTATATTCCATTCGCACAGGCGATTCCGAATGTTCCGGTCATCGACAAGGAGCACTGCATCCATTTCAAGACCGGAAAGTGCGGAATCTGCTCCAAGGTCTGCCCGTCCCATGCAGTCGACTACGAGCTGAAGGATGAGATCATCGAGGAGAAATACGGTGCGATTGTCGTTGCAACCGGATTTGACATGATCGATCTTCACAAGTTCGGCGAGCTCGGCTACGGTGTGAGCAAGGATGTCGTTTCCTCCATCGAGCTGGAACGACTGATGAACGCAGCCGGTCCGACATCCGGCCATCTTGAAAGGATGTCCGACCATAAGCAGCCGAAGGAAATGGTCTTCATCCAGTGTGTCGGCTCCAGATGCGCGCCGGATGACAGGAGAGGAAAGACCTACTGTTCCAAGATCTGCTGTATGTACACAGCAAAGCAGGCAATCCTGATCAAGGATCACTATCCGGACACCAACATCCATGTGTTCTACATCGATGTCCGTACGCCTGGGAAGAATTTTGATGAATTCTACCGCAGAGCAGTCGAGCAGTATGGTGTTGACTACATCAAGGGCAATGTCGGAAAGGTGACACCGCTTCCGAACGGTAAACTTCACGTTCACGGCGTTGATCTTCTTGACCAGAAGGATGTCGAGATCGATGCGGATATGGTTGTCCTTGCAGGCGCAATCGAGCCGAATCCGGATATCCGGAAGCTGGCAACGATGCTGACACTCTCCATCGACAACAACAACTTCCTCAACGAAGCACATGCAAAGCTCCGTCCGGTTGAGGCAGCAACCGCCGGCGTCTTCATGTCCGGTGTCGTCCAGGGACCGAAGGATATCCCGGAGACAGTTGCCCAGGCAGGTGCGGCCGCCATCAAGGTTGTTGGCCTCCTCGCAAAGGATAAGCTGAAGACGAATCCGTGCATTGCGGAACCGGATGAGCTGTACTGCAACGGCTGCTCCGTCTGCGCAAATGTCTGCCCGTACGGCGCGATTACTTATGTCGACAAGGAAATTCGTGATCATGGTCTGCGTGAGACCAGAAGAATTGCTTCGGTCAACTCGGCTTTGTGCAAGGGTTGCGGTGCCTGCTCAGTCGCATGCCCGTCCGGCGCGATGAACCTGAAGGGATTCACCAACAGACAGATCATGGCGGAGGTAGATACAGTATGCCAGTAATCGAAAAGACTGCCTCCCCGGAGGCGATGCTTGAAAAAGAGAACCTCGCATATCTTGGTGAGGCGGACGCAAAGAAGGAGAGTACCTTCACCCCGAAGATTGTCGCATTCTGCTGCAACTGGTGTTCCTATGCAGGCGCCGATCTTGCCGGAAACAACAGAGCGGATTACCCGGCGGACATCAAGATTATCCGTGTCCCATGTTCCGGGCGTGTCAATCCGCTGTTCATTATGAGGGCATTTGAAAAGGGCGCCGACGGTGTCATCATCTGCGGCTGCCACCCGGGAGACTGCCACTATACGACAGGAAACTACTATACACGCAGAAGAATGGCCCTTCTGATTTCGATGCTGGACTATCTGGGCGTCGACAAAGGAAGAGTCCGTGTTGAGTGGGTTTCCGCATCGGAAGGGGCGAGGTTCGCATCGATCATGAACGAGTTTGCAGATACGATCAAAAACCTCGGCAGGAACGTGAGATTGGAGGATATCAGATGCAGGAATTGATCAACCGCGCAAAAGAACTCCTCGCTGACGGCACTGTCGTCCGCGTTCTCGGCTGGAAGAAAGGGGATCTGCCGTACAATCCGGAACCGCATATCTTTACGTCTGCTCAGGAGCTTGAGAAGGATTTCATTTACAATGGATTCTGCGGAGCAAACCTCAGCAAATACATGATTGCGGCAACGAAGCTGGAAGGAAAGACGCTTGTCTTTCTGAAACCGTGCGACACGTTCAGCTTCAACCAGCTGATCAAGGAGCATCAGGTGAACCGCGACAATGCGTACATCATCGGTGTCGGCTGCAAGGGCAAGCTCGACCACAGAAAGTTTGCCGCAATGGGGCTTGGCGATATCGCCGAGATCTCCGGAATCGAGCTGAGCGATGCATGCGACCGGATTCATGTAAAGACAATTTACGGCGAGGAAAAGGACATTGATTATCGCGATGTCATGCTGGAAAGATGCTTCTTCTGCAAGACGAAGGAACACCAGATCTTCGATGAGAAGCTCCTCGATTCCAAGGATACAGTTGCAGAGGGAGCTGACCGCTTTGAGGAAGTCCGAAAGATTGAGGCGATGACACCGGCGGAGCGCTATGCGTTCTTCCGCTCAGAGCTTTCAAAGTGCATTCGCTGCAACGCCTGCAGAAATGTGTGCCCGGCATGCAACTGCAGACACTGTGTCTTTGACAATACGAAATATGACACTGCCCAGAAGGCAAACGCAGATACATTTGAAGAGAACATGTTCCACATCATACGCGCCTTCCATGTCGCAGGAAGATGTACAGACTGTGGTGAGTGTTCCAGAGTCTGTCCGCAGAACATCCCGCTGCATCTGTTCAACCGCAAGTTCATTCTGGATGCAGATGACCTGTATGGAGAGTTCCAGGCCGGTTCGGATACGACGACTCCCGGACCTCTGACCGCATACACGCTTCACGATGTTGAGCCCGCAGCCGGGCTGGAGAGGAGCAGAGGATGAAAAAGATTGCGAAAGAGAACCTCCCGAAGCTCTTTGCTGAGGTATCGGCTGCAATGGATCTCTTCACACCTGTGAAGATGGCCGATGTGACAAACTGGGGACTGTGGGATGACAGCAGAGTGGCAGACCTTGACACGCTGAAAACGGTCAAGAGCCCGAAGGATGTCTTTTTCCCGCAGTGCCAGACGCTTTACATGGTTCACCATGATGACAATGGATTTGAGATCAGCCCGATGAAGCTGACCGAGAAGCCATTCTGCGTATTTGGAATCCGTCCCTGTGATGTGAAGGCACTGACGGTCATGGATCAGGTTTTCCTGAACCAGGAGCCGGTTGACACCTTCTACAAGGCGAGAAGAGAACATGCCGTTCTGGTTTCGCTTGCATGCCACAAACCGGCGCAGACCTGCTTCTGCAAAGTTTTCGGCACGGATGCTGCGGCTCCGGATGCAGATGTCGCTATGTGGAAGATCGACGAGTTCTTCTATCTTGAAGCGCAGACAGAGAAGGGTACCGCCTGGCTGGATCAGTTCGCAGATGCCTTCGAGGATGCGGAGGGTGCCGGTGACAAGATCGCAAAGGAACAGGATTCGATCCGCAGCATTGTCGAATCGCTTCCCTACACGCACCTTTCGCTTGAAGGATGGGGCCCCGGCAAGGTTGAGGAGAAGTTCAATGATCCTCACTGGAAGGAGCTCTCGGATGCATGCCTGGCATGCGGAACCTGTACCTTTGTCTGTCCGACCTGCCAGTGCTATGACATCAAGGACTTCAATACCGGTCATGGCATCCAGAGATACCGCTGCTGGGACAGCTGCATGTACTCTGACTTCACGCTGATGGCTGCGGCGAACAATCGTCTGACCCAGATGCAGCGCTACCGCCAGAGATTCATGCACAAGCTGGTATACTTCCCGGAGAACAACAACGGTCTGTATATGTGCGTCGGCTGCGGCCGCTGCGTGGACAAGTGTCCGCAGGCACTGAATATTGTCA
Organism: uncultured Lachnospiraceae bacterium; assembly: GCA_902761585.1. Classification (GTDB taxonomy): domain Bacteria; phylum Bacillota; class Clostridia; order Lachnospirales; family Lachnospiraceae; genus Porcincola. The sequence continues at coordinate 95,184 of CACWKX010000001.1, read as the reverse complement.
AAGTGATCAAGACGATGGGAAAGGAGAACGCAGATGTCTGAAGAATGCCTGTGCCATAACGACAAATATGTGCGTGATGCTCTGATCCCACAGATCGGAATCATCCAGAAGATCACGCAGGAAACGCCCGATGTGAGATCCTTCCAGGTCATCAAACCGGGCGGCGGCAAGCTGATTGACCAGATGCCTGGACAGTGTGCGATGATCTGCGCACCTGGTATCGGCGAGGCGATGTTCTCCATCACATCCTCGCCCACTGTCAAAGAATACAACGAATTCTCCATTAAGGAATGCGGAGAGCTCACCACTTATCTTCACGGTCTGCATGAGGGGGACCAGATTCTGGTCAGAGGCCCTTATGGCAATCATTTCCCGGTCGAGGACAAGTTCAAGGGCAAGAACCTCCTGTTCATCGCAGGCGGAATCGGTCTCGCACCGCTTCGCTCTGTCATCAACTACTGTCTCGCACACCGTGAGGACTACGGAACCATCAACATTCTCTACGGCTCCCGTTCCAAAAAGGATCTCGTCAAGCTTGAGGAAATCCAGAACGTATGGGAGAAGGCCCCGAACACGAATGTCTATCTGACAATCGACAGGGAAGATCCGGAATGGAACGGTCACGTAGGCTTTGTCCCGACCTACCTCAAGGAAGTCGGATTTGATACAGACCTGACCGCCATCATCTGCGGGCCGCCGATCATGATCAAGTTCTGCCTGCAGGGCCTGACAGAACTCGGTTTCTCGAAGGAGCAGGTCTACACGACACTGGAGCTTCGCATGAAATGCGGAATCGGCAAGTGCGGCCGCTGCAACATTGGAACCAAGTACGTCTGCAAGGACGGACCGGTGTTCAGATGCGACCAGATTGACGAACTCCCCCAGGAATATTAATCAAAGGCAGCCACAGACGTTCAGGACGTGAAGGAACGCACCCTCGCGTGCGTTTCCTGAACGGACTGGACGGCTGTGGGGCGCGTGGCGAAGCCACGGTGCCCCGGCAAAGCGAGCAGCTTTGCTGCGAGCCTTGCCGAGGCTGCCTGTATGCTGTCCGGTTCTCAAGCAGACCGGATGACAATTTTTCTCATTCAAGAAAGGACAAAGCCATGGAGAAGATGGTGAATGTATACTTCTACGGAAAGCGCTACAGCGTTCCGGAGAGTCTGACCGTCATCGCAGCCTGGGAGTATGCCGGCTACACGCTGAAGCGCGGAGTCGGATGCCGTCACGGCTTCTGCGGTGCCTGTGCTACAATCTACCGCATCAAGGGCTCCAACGAGCTCCATACCTGTCTTGCCTGCCAGAAGCAGGTCGAGGACAACATGTATATCGCCTCGATCCCGTTCTATCCGCAGGATAAGAGAATCTACAACATCAACGATCTGAAGGTCTCCGATAACGTCATGATGGAGCTGTATCCGGAGATCTACAGCTGCATCGGCTGCAATGCCTGCACGAAGGCCTGCCCTCAGAGTCTGAACGTCATGCAGTACATCGCGTACGCTCAGAGGGGAGAATTTGAGAAGTGCGCAGAAGAGTCCTTTGACTGTGTCATGTGCGGCTGCTGCTCGACCAGATGCCCGGCCGGCATTTCTCACCCGTATGTGGGCCTTCTTGCAAGAAGACTGACCGGCAAGTATATTGCTCCGAAGAGCCAGCATCTCGAAAAGAGAGTCGAGGAGATTGCTGAAGGCAAGTTCGACGAGCCGATGAAGGAGATGGCATCTCTTCCGACCGAAAAGCTTGAAGAGCTCTACAACAACCGCGAGATCGAGAAATAAGGAGGGGCGAAGATGTATACAGAAGAGATGCTGGAATCCATCAAAAAGGTGGAGGCGACCCGTCCGGAGCGTCTTCACACGGAACCAAGGCGTCTGAACGCCGAGGAGAAGGATGAACTCCTCAGACAGTGGCATCCGGATTATCGCGAGGATGCATTTGATACCATCAAAATCGGCCCGAACAAAGGTCAGAAGGCTCCGAAGCAGCTTGCTGAGCTTCTTCATTCTAACAGCCGCCTGTACGGCATGAACATTGACCTGTCCAAGGTCGACTATGACACAGACGTCCTGGTCATCGGCGGAGGCGGAGCAGGATGCTCCGCAGCAATCGAAGCTGACAATGCCGGTGCGAAGGTCATGATCGTGACGAAGCTCCGCGCTGGTGATGCCAACACCATGATGGCAGAAGGCGGTATCCAGGCTGCAGACAAGGAGAATGATTCTCCTGTACAGCATTTTCTGGATGCATACGGCGGCGGCCATTTTGCCGCAAAGCGTGAGCTTGTTGAAAAGCTTGTCATGGAAGCTCCGGATGCCATCAAATGGCTGAATGATCTCGGTGTTATGTTCGACAAGGCACCGGATGGAACCATGATCACAACACACGGCGGCGGAACCTCCAGAAAGAGAATGCATGCCTGCAAGGATTATTCCGGTGCGGAGATTATGCGTACCCTTCGCGATGAGGTTCAGAACCGCCAGATCCCGGTCATCGAATTCACTTCGGCAGTTGAGCTGATCAAGGATTCCAAGGGACAGGTCGCAGGTGCTGTTCTTCTGAACATGGAGACAGGTGACTACCTTGTTGCGCGCGCGAAGATTGTCATCCTCGCGACCGGCGGCTGCGGAAGACTCCATTATCAGAACTTCCCGACCTCCAACCACTACGGTGCAACAGCAGACGGCCTGATCCTCGCATACCGCGCAGGCGCTCCGCTGCTGTATCAGGATACAATTCAGTATCATCCGACCGGAGCTGCATTCCCGTCTCAGATTCAGGGCGCACTGGTCACCGAGAAGGTTCGTTCTCTCGGCGCACAGCTTGTCAACAAAGACGGAGTTGCATATCTTCATCCGCTGGAAACCCGCGATGTCTCCGCGGCTGGTATCATCCGTGAGTGCAAGGGCAGACATGAAGGTGTCACGACACCGCTTGGCGATGCCATCTGGCTCGATACCCCGATGATCGAACAGCTCGGCGGCGAAGGCACGATTGAGGCCAGAATCCCGGCCATGCTCCGCATGTTCCTGCAGTACGGCATTGACATGCGCAAGGTACCGGTTCCGGTTTACCCGACCCTGCACTACCAGAACGGTGGTGTCGAGATCAACTCTGAATGCGCGACCAGCATCGACAATCTGCTTGTCGCGGGTGAGTGCTCCGGCGGTGTCCATGGAAGAAACCGTCTGATGGGGAACTCTCTTCTGGATGTCATTGTCTTTGGCCGTGATGCCGGAAAGAGCGCTGCAAAGAGAGCAGCTTCTGTCGAGCTTGGCGAACCAACCCTGGAGCATGTGACAGAGTACGCCGAGGAGCTTGAGGAAGCAGGTCTGAACACCGGAAAGGTTTCCCCGCTTCTTCTTCCGAAGTACGCACGTCACGCACGTGAGTACGAGCAGAGAGGCTTCCAGTTCCAGTAAACAAGATCTGCTGAAACGAATTTCAGCTTACCGGAGGAGACACATGAGGGACATAGACGTCAGCGTCATCACTGATGCAATCGAGAAGATGTGTATCAACGCGAACCGTCACCTTCCGCAGGACATGCAGGCCGGCATCAAGGCCTGCAGAGCCTGTGAGGACGGACCGATTGCCTGCACGATTCTCGACCAGATTATCGACAACTTTCAGACCGCGGACAAGGAGAATGTCCCGATCTGCCAGGACACCGGAATGGCATGCATCTTCCTCGAAGTCGGACAGGAAGTGCATTTTACAGGCGGCGCTCTGTATGATGCCGTCAATGAAGGTGTCAGAAGAGGTTATACAAAGGGATATCTGAGAAAGAGCGTTGAAGCGGATCCGATCCGCCGTGGCAACACCGGAGACAACACACCGGCTATGATTACAGTCGACATTGTCCCGGGAGACAAGGTCAAGATCACAGTCGCGCCGAAGGGATTCGGCTCCGAAAACATGAGTGCGCTTCGCATGTTCAAGCCCTCCGCGGGCCTTCAGGGCATCAAGGATTTCATTCTGGAGACGGTTGAAAAGGCAGGCCCGAATCCGTGCCCGCCGATCGTTGTCGGGGTCGGGATCGGCGGCAATTTCGACCATGTTGCCCTGGCAGCCAAGAAGGCGCTTCTCCGTCCGATCGACTCCCACAACCCGGATCCGTATTATGCGGCTCTCGAGGATGAGATGCTTGAGAAGATCAATGAGCTGGGCATCGGTCCGCAGGGCTTTGGCGGAAGGACGACCGCTGTCGGTGTCAATATCGAAACCCTTCCGACACACATTGCCGGGATGCCCTGTGCAGTCAATATCAGCTGCCACGTGACAAGACATGAAACGGAGGTGATCTGAGATGGCTGAGGAACTTCGCAGAGTACAGCTTCCGCTGACTCCTGAGCTTGCCAGGACACTTCACATGGGAGACAATGTTCTCCTGACCGGAACCATCTATACGGCCCGCGACGCAGCCCATGAGCGCATGACGGAGAACCTTGCAAAAGGAATCCCGCTTCCGTTTGATCCGATGAATGCAACGATCTACTATGTCGGCCCGACACCGGCTGAGCCTGGAAAGGTGATCGGATCCGCCGGACCGACAACCGCCGGCCGTATGGACAAATGGGCACCCGAGATGATTTCTCTCGGCGCCCGCGGCATGATCGGAAAAGGCGCCCGCCAGCCATCTGTTGTCGATGCGATGAAGAAGTACAGCGGTGTGTACTTCGGAGCCATCGGCGGGGCCGGTGCACTGCTTGCCAAGCACATCAAGAAGTGTAAGCTGATTGCTTATGAGGATCTTGGTCCTGAGGCAATCAGAGAGCTTTATGTTGAGGATTTTCCGGTGACGGTGATCATCGACAGTGAAGGCAATGACCTCTATAAGAGTGGCAGGGCGGAGTACCTGAAGCTTCATGAGGAAAATCAGAAGGCTTAAACAGCCTTACAGAAGGGCGCCTGTGTCTCCAGTCGGACATGCAGGCGCCTTTCCTATATGGTACGCTATGAGTGCCGTCTTCCGCGCATTATACGTATTTTTCGGTCGTTTGATGCATGGTTGAGACAGCTTTCTCTGTATGGTATAATGACACCTGTTTCAGCAGAATCGATTGCATATTGAAAGGTTTATCTTCTATGACAGGCAAGCAAAGGGCATATCTGAAGAGTCTGGCTTCTACCTCAGAGACCATTCTTCAGATTGGAAAAGAGGGGCTCACACCGGAGTGCACAGCGTCCATCGCTGAGGCGCTTGCGGCGAGAGAGCTGGTCAAAATCGGTATTCTTCAAAATTATGACGGAGATCTCGAGGAGCTCGCGAGGACAGCCGCGGAGCGCACCCGCTCTCAGCTGATCCAGGTGATCGGAAGAAAGTTTGTCTTATATAAGGAAGGCCGGGATGAAAAGAAGAAGATCATCCTTCCGCCGGCCGGAAAGAAGAGCTGATGCCCGCCAGGCGAAGGAAAGTGGGAATCATGGGCGGGACCTTTGACCCGATCCATATCGGGCACCTGATTCTCGGGGAGAGTGCCTACGAGCAGTTCCAGCTCGACACGGTTCTCTTTATGCCATCGGGAAACCCTCCGCATAAAAGGAACCGCGAGGGGGCATCAAACAGCCAGCGGATCGAGATGGTCCGGCTCGCAATCCAGGGAAACGATCATTTTCAGCTCTCCCTCGAGGAGATGCATGAGGAAGGGTACACCTACACGAAGGAGACGCTGACCCGTCTGACAGGCGAGCATCCGGATACGGATTACTTTTTTATCATGGGCGCTGATTCCCTGTTTGAATTTGATACGTGGAAATGCCCGGATGAGATTGCCCGGCTCTGCACACTGATTGTGGCCGTCCGGGATGGACTTTCCTCCAGCGAGCTTGATCCCCGAATTGATGAACTGAAGCTCCGATACCAGGCGGATATCCGGAAGCTTACCAGCCCGAATCTTGACATCTCCTCTCATACGATCCGGAGATGGATTTCTGAGGGAAGCAGCATCCGGTATTATGTCCCTGACCAGGTGCGGAGGTACATCATGGAAAATGGAGTCTACAGATGCAGTACGATTTCATAAAGACGGAACACAGACTCAGAAAGGAACTGGACGAGGACCGCTATCAGCATACGCTGGGTGTGATGTTCACGGCCTCTTCACTTGCCATGTGTCACGGCGCCGACATCCAGAAGGCAGAGTGTGCGGGGCTTCTGCATGACTGCGCAAAGTGCATTCCGAATGACCGGAAGCTGAAGCTTTGTCAGGAATATGGAATTGAAGTATCAAAGACAGAGATGAAGGCACAGTACCTGCTGCATTCCAAGCTTGGCGCATATCTTGCAAAAGAGCAGTATGGCGTCACTGATGAAGATGTCCTGAGTGCAATCCGATGGCATACGACCGGTCGGCCGAACATGTCCGTTCTTGAGAAAATCATCTTCATCGCGGACTACATTGAACCTGCCCGGTATAAGGCGGCAAATCTCTCCACGATCAGGGCCCTAGCATTCCGGGACTTGAACCAGACCGTGCTCCGAATCCTGGAAGATACCCTTCATTATCTGGATAAGGGTCACGGGGAGATCGATGAGATGAGCCGGAGCGCTTTTCGGTACTATTACAACCTGTTCAATGAGCCGGATGACAAGGGAGATTCCCTGACCGTCTGATCCCGGCAGATCGCTTCAAAGCTTTTAAACCCGCCATGGAGGGAAATGAGAATGGCAGATGAAAAATCGAGAGAAATGACGATCCTGGCCTACCGCGCGCTGGAGGACAAGAAGGCCGCCGACATCAGCGTGATCGATATCGGACACGTGAGTGTCATCGCAGACTATTTTTTGATCGCCTCAGGCGAAAACCGCAGCCAGGTTCAGGCGATGGCGGATCATGTCTCGGAGACGCTCGGCAAAGCCGGTTTTGTCGCGAAGGACACGGAAGGATATCAGAATGCGAACTGGGTGCTTCTTGATTTCGGCGACCTGATCGTCCATATCTTTGACCGGGAGAACCGGTTGTTCTATGATCTGGAACGGATCTGGCGCGACGGCCGGCAGATGACAATCGAAGAGCTGTCCGATTCCCAGGAAGAGAAAAAATGAATCCCTGTTCCGGGATAAACCAGTCGAAATCAAAATTATTTTTATGAAAACCTGAATTCCGAACATTTTTTATTGACATTTCAGTCAGATGATGTATAGTAAGGCTTAATTACTGAAACAAATTCGGCAGAAAACAAGTTCCTGTAATCGTGCAGCCGGTTGTAAGAGATACACGATAGCAGCAAGGCACAAAGGCGTGCAGAGGAGAGGAAATCTTTCTTCTGTGCGCTTTTTTATTTTTCAGGAGCAGGATATGATAAACACAGGTGAGACAACAGAGAAGGAAACCCTCCTTGAGGTGAAGGATCTGAAGCTTTCCTTTCGGATTCAGAAAAAACTGGTACCGACCATCCGGGACGTCAGCTATACGCTCAGGCGCGGCGAAGTCCTCGGAATTGTTGGAGAATCGGGAAGCGGAAAGTCCATTTCATCGAATGCCATTATCCGGCTTCTCCCGGAAAACGCCGTCATTGAGGGCGGTCAGATTCTTTTTGATGGTCAGGACCTGCTGAAACTTCCTCTTCGTGATCTCCGGAAAGTCCGTGGCAGGCGGATCTCCGAGATTTTTCAGGATCCGATGACATCTCTCGACCCGCTTTTTACAATCGGCTACCAGTTAAATGAAGTCCTGAAAAAGCATACGAGCCTGTCAAGGGAGGAGCGAGAGAAGCGCAGCATTGAACTGCTGAGGATGGTCGGGATCAATCAGCCGGAACGCAGGATTGACCAATATCCGCATGAGTTTTCCGGCGGGATGCGCCAGAGAGCGATGATTGCGACGGCACTCGCCTGCGACCCGGAGCTTCTGATTGCCGATGAGCCGACAACCGCCCTGGATGTCACAATTCAGGCTCAGATCATTGATCTTCTGAAAGAATTAAAGGAAAAATTCCACACATCGATCATCTTTATCACGCATGACCTGGGGGTGATGGCGGATATCTGTGACCGTGTTCTGGTTATGTACGCCGGGGAGATCGTTGAGTCCGGCGATAAAAGACAGATCTTCAACAATCACCGGCATCCGTATACAGAGGGGCTTCTTCGTTCCATCCCGGACGTCGATGGAGACGAAAAAAAGCCGCTTGTTCCGATTGAGGGAAATCCGCCGGAGATGTCGCTGCTGGGTGACGAGTGCGCCTTTGCCCGCCGCTGTCCTTACGCGATGAATCTCTGCGCACGGAAGAGACCGCCGGAGGCGTCTCTCGGAGACGGGCACACCGTCCGCTGCTGGAAGGTCTTCCACGAGGAACAGGCGAAGGAGGGAATGCGGGATGCAGACACATGAAGATACACTCCTGGAAGTGAGGCATCTGAAGAAATACTTTGATGTGAAACAGAGCTTCTTCCATCATGACAAGGTCCGCGCAGTCGACGATGTCTCCTTCTCAATCCGAAAGGGAGAGACCCTCGGTCTGGTAGGGGAGTCCGGCTGCGGGAAATCCACGCTGGGCAGGTGTGTACTTCGGCTGCTGGAGCCGACCGGAGGTGATATTTTCTTCAAAGGCCAGCGCCTCAACGAGGTGGATATGCACCCCTACCGCCAGAAGATGCAGATCGTCTTTCAGGATCCATATGCTTCGCTCGATCCCAGAAAGACTGTATCCGATCTGATCGGAGAAGGGCTTGACCTTCACAAGCTTTATGCAGACCGCATGGAACGTCAGGAGAAGATCCTTTCCCTGATGAAGATGGTCGGGCTTTCCGAATACTTCTACAACCGGTACCCGCATGAATTCTCCGGCGGTCAGCGCCAGAGGATCGGCATTGCAAGAGCCCTCTCGGTACATCCGGAATTCATTGTCTGCGACGAGCCTGTGTCGGCGCTGGACGTTTCAATTCAGGCCCAGGTCATCAACATGCTGGAGAAGCTTCAGCAGGATGAAGGCATCACATACCTGTTCATTGCCCATGACCTCTCTGTCGTCCGCCATATCAGCAACCGCATCGCTGTCCTTTACCTTGGCAGGCTTGTGGAGCTGGCAGACAGCAATGAGCTTTACAAACATCCGCAGCATCCCTACACAAAAATGCTGCTGTCCGCGATTCCGATTCCGGATCCCGACAAGAGTGCACAGCGAAAGAGAGTGGTACTGGAAGGCGAGATCCCGTCGCCTCTGAATCCGCCATCCGGCTGCCCATTCTGGACCCGCTGTCCGCATCAGACAAAGCGATGCGCAGAGGCATTTCCAACGCTGAAGGAAGTTGCGCCGGGGCACTTTGCCGCCTGCACCCAGCTGTAGACGCAGGGTCGTTCCCGGAATAGAGCGGCATGTCAGCTTCAACACAGGCAAGCCGGTCAACGTTGAGAGGAAGGTTGGAATCCCATATGGCTATGTTCGAAAAGATTTTGAAACGGGTGCTGCTTGCAGCCGTCAGTCTGTTTGCAATTATTACAATCACGTTTTTCCTGATGAACATCATCCCGGGCGATCCATTCATGTCGGAGAAGGCGACTGAAGAAACCAGGGCGATCCTGATCGCCAAATACGGTCTGGATAAACCGCTGATCGTCCAGTATGGCCGGTATCTTCAGAATCTGTTTCACGGTGATATGGGGACCAGCTACGTACTTCAGAAAGGACGTGCGATCAGCACGATCGTGACGGAATCCTTCGCAGTATCTGTGCGGCTCGGTCTGAAGGCTCTGATTGCTGCCATCCTGATCGGCGTTCCGCTCGGCTGTATCGCCGGACTCTTCAAGGGAAAGGCCGCTGACGGTGCCATCCGCGTGATCTCAGCCATCGGCATCTCAATTCCGGGTTATGTGCTTGCCGCTGTTCTGATGCTTGTTCTTGCGGTCAATCTGAAAGCGCTTCCTGTCTCCTATGGAAAACCAGGTGGAGAGGTGATGCCGATCATCGTGCTGGCCGTTTATCCGACCTGTTACCTGATGCGCCTGACAAGAGCTTCCATTCTGGAAGTCCTCGGACAGGACTATCTGAAGACTGAGCGCGCAAGGGGCATGGGAGAGGGAAGAGTCATCTTCATTCACGCGTTGAAGAATTCTCTGATCCCGATCATCACCTACCTGGGCCCTCTGACCGCCTCCATCCTGACCGGCGGCTTCGTGGCGGAGTCTGTATTCAATGTCCCGGGGCTTGGCCGATACTTTGTGAATGCCATCAGTGCACGTGACTACACGCTGATCATGGGGGTCACGGTCTTCTATGCAGCTCTGATTATCACGATGAACCTGATCTGCGACATTCTGTACCAGGTTGTGGATCCACGTATCCAGATGGCATAAGGAGGCACCTGATCATGAAAAATATCCTGTCCCTCCAGCTTCCGGTGGAGAAGGGCGACTACGACAAGCTGCCGGCAGATTTTTACAAGACACAGACATCACAGACAGATGAAATCGGATTCTGGAGATCCAGCTGGCGGAGACTTCGCGAGAACAAAATTGCGATGGTTTCTCTTGTGATCATTCTTGCAATCATCGTCTTTGCTGTCCTTGGGCCGATTCTTTCACCCTATTCCTATGACCAGCAGGTACATGGAGATGAGAACCTCTGGCCCTGCCTGAAGCATCCATTTGGTACAGACCGGCTGGGCCGGGATCTGATGGTCCGCTGCATGACCGGAACCCGGATTTCCCTCCTGGTTGGTGTCGTTTCCGCCATCATCGTCATGATCATCGGCTCCATATACGGTGCGATTTCCGGTCTTCTCGGCGGAAAAGCAGATACCATCATGATGCGGATTGTCGATATCATCTACTCGGTCCCGGAAATCCTGCTGATCGTTGTCATCAAACTGGTCATCGATCAGCCTCTGACGAATCTGGTGGACAATGTACCGTTTTTCCACCCTCTGCAGAAGCTGGGATCGGGGCTAATTGCAATCTTTATCGTATATGGCTGCCTGTACTGGGTCGGAATGGCCCGCATTGTGCGCGGCCAGGTTCTGCAGCTGAAGGAAATGGAATACGTGACGGCTTCCGATGCGCTCGGTGCACCGAATGGCTGGCTCATCCGGCAGCATCTGCTTCCGAACTGCATGGGGCAGATCATCGCAACAATGATGATGCAGATCCCGTCAGCGATCTTCACAGAAGCTTTCCTTTCCTTCCTTGGCATCGGCGTTTCCGCGCCAATGGCTTCTTTAGGCTCTCTGACCTCCGAAGCGCTCTCCGGAATCAACAGGGCTCCTTACCGCATGCTTTTTCCGGCTGTCCTCATCAGCCTGATCATACTGGCATTCAACCTCTTCGGCGACGGTCTGCGTGACGCCCTTGATCCGAAGATGAAGAAACGCTGAGCGGCTGAGCCCACAGGCCTTTGGAAAAAGAATCTGTAACTGGCAGACTGAATCTGTCGAACGAGAGAGGAGAAGGGATTATGATTAGAAAAGGCTTACTCAACGTACTGGCTTGCACCGTAGCGGCAGCCATGATTGCAGCGCTGCCCGCAGCCGCTGCAGAAACAGAAAAGGAAGCGCCTTCGGGAGGAATCAGCATCTCCGTGACAGACGGTTCCGAGGATGCGATGGATATCAATACGGCCAAGGTCGCAACACTGGCCGGCATGTCCGTCTGCCGCCACCTCTTTGAAGGTCTCTATAAGCTGGATGAAAAGGGGGACCTGGTTCCGGGGCAGCTCAAGGATGAGAAGGTCTCCGATGACGGGAAGACCTACACATTCACCCTCCGCGATGACATCACCTGGTCTGACGGAAAACCGGTCACTGCAGGCGATTTCGTCTATGGCTGGAAGTATCTGAAGGATTCAGCCGGCGACTACAGCACGCTTCTGGACCTGATCACAGACGCAACGGCAAAGGATGACAAGACGCTTGTCGTGACGCTGGCTTATCCATGTGCATATTTCCATAGCCTTCTGGCATTCCCGTCTGCATACCCTGTCCGTGAAGACATTGTGAAGGCAAACGGTGATTCCTACGCAACCGACCCGGACAAGGCTGTCTACAATGGTCCTTATGAGCTGACAGACTGGACGCACCAGCAGTCGATGACGCTGACAAAGCGGACCGATTATTACGATGCTGACAAGATCACCGTCGACAACATCAGCTGGGAGCTCATGAGCGATTCTGCAACCATGGCGAACTCCTTCAAGAGCGGCGATGTCATTTATTCTGATACCTATCCGGAGGAGGATGCCGATTCTCTGATGGACAATGGCCTTCACTTTGAGGAAGGCTACAACACCTACTGCACGATGTTCAACCTCGGTGACAGTGGAAATGAGGTTCTGAAGGATGCCCGTGTCCGGAAGGCTCTGTCTCTTGCAATTGACAGGGAACGTGTCATCAGCATCCGCGGACTTCAGGACGAGCTGGCAGATACCTATACGCCAGGCGGCCTGACTGATGCTGACGGCACCGAGTTCAACAGCACCGTCACCCCCTGGTTCTCTGACGACCACCAGAAGGATGTCGATGAAGCGAAAGAGTTGATGAAGGAAGCCGGATACGAAGACGGCAAAGACTTCCCGGCGCTGCGCTACATCGTCAACAACGATTCCCGCAAAACGGTGGCTGAAGCCATTGTCTCCGACTGGAAGGATGCGCTGGGCATTGATTCCATCACGGTTGAGACGGTCGAGAACTTCTTCTCAGCACGAGAGAGCGGTGACTTTGACATTGCATACTTTGGCTGGTACATGGACTATCCGGATATCTCGAACATGCTTGTGACGATGACCACAGGCCAGAACGATGCAAAGTATTCAAACACCAAATATGACGACGCGTACAACAAGGCAGTGGCTGAAACAGATGAGAAAGCCCGCTGGAAAGACTATGATGAGTGCGAGTCCATTCTCGCAGAGGATCGTCCGATTACGCCGATTCTGCACTCGAAGAATTCCTACCTCTTCGACGACACCAACTATGACGGACTTGTCTACTATTGCGGCAATGCATTCTTCGGTTACGTGACACAGAAGTAATTGCTGCCCTACTCGATTCGGCGACTCCGCCGTCATCTCGTGCTCCGCACTCGATGATAAGTGGTCGCCTTCACAAAGAGAGGCCGCGCGGCTTGCCCGCTGCGGCCTTTTGCAGGTACTGGGAAAGGGTTCCACAATGTCAGCAACAATATCAGAGAAACTGAATGACATGGCAGCTGCATTTCCGGGGAAGATGCAGCTGATCTTCCGGACACTGAATGGAGCGCCCTGTGAGGTGGCAATTTTCCCGGATGAGAGGGTGGTCTCGGCCAGCACCATCAAGGTTCCGGTATTCGCCTGCCTGCTTGATTCCCTGGAGGAGGATGGCATACCACTTGATGCACTCCATCCGGTGACAAAGGAAGATATTCTTGACGATACGCTCGTATTCGATACCGGTGCGCGCGAGGCATCCTGGTACGAGATTGCCTGGTGGATGATCGTCAACTCCGACAATACCGCCGCCAATGTCCTGATGGAGGCTCTGACCTTCCCGAAAATCAACAGCTGGTGCAGGGCACATAACCTTCTGTCTACCCGTGCAGAGCGGATGATGCTTGATTACGATGCCATCCGCCAGGGGCGGAACAATTACATATCCCCTTCCGATTATGCGGCCCTCGTGATCCGGGAAGACCGGCTCAGCAGGGGAGAGGAGCACGGATCTGAGAATGAACGACGCAAAGCCTCCCTTTTGATGCAGTTTCTGAGAGGAAACAGGGACTATGACGCCCTCCTTCGATATATCTGGGAACAGCCGGTCTGTGCCCACAAGTCAGGTGATCTGGACACCGTTGCCCACGATGCCGGCATCTTTGAATGGCAGGGGAAACGGTGGTTTCTTGGTGTCTTCACCTCCGGCTTCGATGGAACGGACATGGATTACGAAACGGCGCGGGCTTGGATCGGCCGTATCTCAAGAGTTGTTTTCGATTATATGAAGGAGAGGTAAAGCGTATGCAGCTTGGAACCGACTCGTACTATATGACAAAGGTGCCTCAGGCGTTTCTCTATGAGAAGGACGGAACCGTGGCGGATGAAGTGCTGTCCGGATGGATCCTCCAGCGGCTTCCTGAAAAGGCTGAAAGGGGCTCCGCCTCTGATGCCAGGATCCCCGTGCAGACACACTACGGGTACCGCGGGTATATAGACCCATCGGCGCTTCGCCCCATCGCACTGGATGACATCCGGCGCCGGGCAGCAGGAGAGAAGACAATGGTTGTCACAAAGCGTTTTGCCGACCTGCTCTCTCAGCCGCGCGTTCAGGGACAGATCCTCACAACCCTTTCCATCGGTTCCTTCCTGCAGCTGATAAAACCTGCTGAACATGGGTATCTGCTTGTCGAAGTGGCAGATGGTCAGCGCGGTTATATGCCTGCTTCAAGCCTTTCCGGGCGGAAGGACAGCGACGGTTACTTTTTGTGCGGCTGTGACCCGTCATGGTTCCATTCGCAGAAGGCTCCCGCCGATCAGGAGACGACCAGACATCGGATTGTCCGCAGCGCGGAAAGCTACCTCGGTGTCCAGTACCGCTGGGGAGGGCATTCCGGTTCCGGAACCGACTGCTCCGGCCTGACATTCATGAGCTATCTGTTGAACGGTATTCTGATCTACCGGGATGCGGAGCTTCACGATGGATATCCGGTTCATGAAATTTCCTGGGCTGATAAGAAACCCGCCGACCTGCTGTATTTCCCGGGGCATGTCGCCATGTATCTCGGAAATGGGCGGTATCTTCACAGCACAGGCTTTACCCGGGATTTCGGCTGCGTATACGGCAGTCTGGTTGAAGGAGAGGCCGGGTACAGACCCGATCTGGACGGCAGATGCACTGCGGTCGGAAGCATCTTTTCATAACGGCTTTACAAGGAGGAAACATTACTTATGAAGATCAGGGATATCAGGCTGTCCATCCTTTCTGTTCCGCTGCGGGTTCCTTTCAAAACCGCTCTGCGCAGCGTCAGCTCAGTTCAGGATGTTGTAGTCAAGATTCTCACCGATACGGACGAGACAGGCTTCGGTGAGGCTCCTCCGACCGGCGTGATCACCGGGGACACGACCGGCGCCATCGTCGGAGCCATCCGGGATCATATTGCGCCGAAGCTGATCGGCCGTGATATAGAAGAGTTTGAAACTCTCCTGAAGGATGTCCAGACTGCCCTTGTTCACAATACAAGCGCGAAGGCAGCTGTCGACATTGCCCTCTGGGATCTGTACGGAAAGCATCTGGGACTTTCTGTTTTCCGCCTTCTGGGGGCCGCCCGGCGTGAGATTGAGACCGACATCACAATCAGCGTGAATGACCCGGAGGTCATGGCGCAGGACACACTTGACGCCATCCGGCGCGGATACCGCACCCTGAAGGTAAAGGTCGGAGTGGAGCCGTCACTCGACGTTTCAAGGCTTCTGGCTGTGCGGGCGGCAGCCGGGCCAGACATTCAGATCCGGATTGATGCAAATCAGGCATGGACGCCGAAGCAGGCGGTCCGGATCCTCGAGGAGATGGAGCGGAAGGATCTTGGCATCGAACTGGTAGAACAGCCGGTGAAGGCTGCCGATCTGGACGGGCTTTCCTTTGTAACCTCCCACAGTCCGATCCCGGTTCTGGCGGATGAGGCTGTCTTTTCCCCGCAGGATGCACTCACCATCATGCAGCGCCATGCGGCAGACATGATCAATATCAAACTGATGAAGTGCGGCGGCATCACGAATGCGCTCCGGATTCTTTCCGCCGCAGAGGTGTACGGGATGGAATGCATGCTCGGCTGCATGCTGGAAGCAAAGATTTCCGTGAATGCCGCCGTGGAACTTGCCTGCGCCCGCCAGATCATCACCCGGATCGATCTGGACGGGCCTGTCCTTCTGAAAGAGGACCCGATTGTGGGCGGCGCAGTTTTCCAGGAACGGCAGATTACGGTGTCAGATGCCCCTGGCCTTGGCATATCCAGTATCAAACCCGGATACACAAGACCACTATTTGATAATTATGCCTGAAGGCTTTATAATAAAAGGTGTGTCAAAATACTTTCAGAGTCAAATAGAAACCAGGAGAAGTGAACACTATGGCAATCGATCAGGCATTCATCATTCAGCAGATCAAAAAGAAGGAGACGCTCTACGCAGCCTTCTGCATGAATACCAAGATGCCATTCATCATCTGCGATCCGGATACCTACAATGATCAGGTATGGGTTTTCGACGGTGAGGATGCGCTGAAGAAATTTGTGGAAGAATATGCACAGAAGAAATATCTGATACGCGGCGCAAAGATGGAGCAGAAGCAGTTTGGCGGCTTCTTTGCTTCCCTCTATACGCTTGACGTGAATGAGATCGTCTATGTGTCAGATGACACAGTCTCAAAGATCGCGCTGTCAGACCTTGTGAAGCGACTCGATTTTTCCAACCTTCCGCCGCTCCAGAGGCCAGTTGAGAATCCGTCCCTCCAGCTCTCAGGACTTTATTTCATGCAGGAGGCGACCCGGCAGATCCCCAATGAGGAAAAAAAGAACCTCAGCGAACTGAATGAGGAGTTCTCGGCCAATCTGGCAGCAGCCCGCTATATCGTGGCTGTGATTCCGAAGGAAGGCCCCGGGACACTTCCTGAAAAACTCCAGCGGCATGAATTTTCCGTCCCTGTCCTGAACATGAAAAATGGCAAGAAGTTTGTTCCCTGTTTCTCAGATCAGTTTGAGTATGACAAGTTCCGCCAGAAGCAGAAACTTCTGGAGCTCGCAGTTCCGCTTCCCGGGCTGATGCAGTACGCCGGGAAAGATACCGACGGCTTCATGCTCAACCCGATGGGAATGTCGATGGTTCTCACAAAGGAACTGATCGAAGCGCTCGTAAAGGCCTTTCCGGATCGAATCCAGGAAGGGATTCAAAAAGCGAATGAGGTTGTCCGTCAGGCTCAGGAATATGCTAAAAAAACAAGCGAAGCCAGGAAAAAAACACCTGAAAAAAGGCCTGAAGAGAAGAGGAAAGAGGTGCCGGTCAGCCATCTCCCCGGACACTCCAAGGTGCTGACGCCCTCCTTCACATCCAGAGGAGGAGCGGGAAAAGAGACAGCTCCCGCGCCAGTCTACCGGCCGGTCAGGAGAGCGCCGGAAGAACAGAAACCTTCCGAAAAGCAGCCGGATTCTGCTTCCACAAAGCAGCCTGAAGAATAAAGAGGATAAAGAGGGACAGGATAGACTCAGTTCTCCATCAACCGAAGGACGCCGAATACCTTTCCGATAATCTGAAGATGATCCTTCACAATGATCGGATCCATGCTGTCATTCTCGGGCTGGAGCCTGATATATCCCTTTTCTCTGTAAAACCGCTTGACGGTTGCGGAGTCGTCAATCATCGCAACGACAATGTCACCGTTCCGAGCGGTTTTCTGTTCCTCTACCAGAAGAAGATCTCCGTTGTTGATGCCAGCATTGATCATACTGGTTCCCTTCACCCGCAGCATAAAAGCCGGGTTTTGCGGCATATAGTCGGCCGGGAACGGAAAATAGCTTTCGATATTCTGCGCTGCGAGAATCGGAACTCCTGCCGCCACCTGACCGACAAGCGGGATGCTGGCAACCTCGCGCCTTGTAACGTTAAACGCATCGTCCACGACCTCGATTGCCCTGGGCTTTGCCGGATCCCGCCTGATATAACCATTCTTCTCCAGAGATTCCAGATGGGAGTGGACGGAGGAGGTAGACTTCAGGTGTACGGCATCACAGATCTCCCTGACTGTCGGCGGGTAGCCGCGCCTGACAATCTCGCTCTTCAGGTAATCCAGAATTTCCTGCTGCTTCTTTGATATCTTTCCATACGCCATAAACAGAGAACCTCCCACCGTAATACCCGCCTGCTGAACGCAGGCTTCAGCCTTCATCCAACCCGCGCCATCATCTGTTATCCCGTCCGGTTTTCAACATCTTAACACACATGGTGGCAGAATGCAAACACATGTTCTTGTTTCAGTCGTTTCAATCTCTGTGTCTTCTTTCATTTTCGCTTCTTTCATTTTTTCTTAATGAATAGATGATTGTGCCTTCATTGTTATTCAAGCTTTCAGATGATATAATTTGCACTAGTTACAGGGCATTCCGCCCGAAGGTCTTTGTCAATCTGATATGCAGAAGGTCCTGGTGAACAGGACTGCTGTCTTCAGACAGGAGGAAGAAATCCTATGAAAAAGAAAGTAGTGAGTATACTGGCAGCGGCAACCGTCGCAGCGTCACTTCTTGGCGGAGCTGCTCCACTTACCGTTCTTGCCGACGGAACCATGGTGGTCTCCATCGGTGCCGATCTGACAGAGGATCAGAAGAGTGCGATCCTCAAATATTTCGGAATCTACGGTAACAACAGCGTTCAGACCATTACCGTCACAAACCAGGACGAGCGCAGCCATCTGGCATCCTATATTCCGATTGAACAGATCGGTTCCCGGACCATCAGCTGTGCGCTGGTAAAGCCGACAACGACCGGAGGTGTGCAGGTCAAAACTGCAAACCTGAATTATATTACCAGCAACATGATTGCATCCAATTTGATCACCTGCGGCGTCACAAACTGCCAGGCGATCGCAGCAGCACCATTTGAAGTTTCCGGCACCGGCGCACTGACCGGGATTCTGATGGCATATGAGAATGCGACCGGGAGCCAGATCAGCCAGCAGGCGAAGGATCTGTCCGCTCAGGAGATCCAGATTACTGAGAATCTGAGCAATTCCGCCGAGAACCAGCAGGTTGCGCAGCAGATCGTTAACGATGTCAAGCTGCAGGTCATCAACGGAACAGTGGATGAGTCCCAGAATACGGACAACTCTGTCATCACAAACAACACGGTCAACGATCAGTCGGTCACAAACATTGTCAACAACGTTGTCAATCAGTACACAACCAATAACAACGGCATCACGCTCAGTCAGGAAGACGTCCAGCAGCTGACAGACTATGCGAAAAAGCTTGCAGAGCAGGCTTACCAGCAGGGAGCAGCAGAAGCGAAGGCCCAGCTTGAAGCGCAGTCCCAGGTTCAGAAGGATCTGTCGCAGACCACCGGCGTTGCCAACACCGACAACGCACAGAAGATTGTCGATGACACTGCAAAGGACCAGTCTTCGACAGAGAAGGCAACCGAAGCAAATTCTTCTTCGGGAGGCGAGACAGAGACCGCTTCATCCGAGTCGGAGGCAAGCATCTTCTCCGATACAGATCTGTCCGCATTGAACAATGGCGATACCAGCAGCACACTCGTCACCGGCACAGATTCCGCTGTCATTCAGAATGACATTCAGAATGGCGCTTCGGACAATGACAAGCTGATTGCAGGAGAGCAGGAGACCCAGGCACAGTCCGAGTCGGCGTCCCAGACCGACGCATCCGGGCTTGTGATCACGACACAGGACTCCAACACAGACCAGACAGCCCAGTCCGACGCCGCACAGACACCGGAGACTCAGGCTGCAGATGCGCAGGCATCCGATCAGCCTCAGACAGCTGTAACCGAACCGGCGGCTGAGACAGCAGCTTCCATCACAACCGATCAGACATCTTCCTATTCGACCACTTACCTGTCAAAAGCCGGAGAAGCCTTCGTACCGTCCTTTGCAGTCGCGCTGAAGAGCGATTCACTCATTCCGGTCAGCGGTACCTTCACGGTTGCAGACGCATCCGGCAATGTACTTGGAAGTGCAGATCTCTCTGACAAGAGCCAGGTAACCGCCGTCAGCGGTGGAACTGCGAATGACGAGTTCAAGTCTGAAAACAATTGGGATCAGCTGACCGGCCTGTTCTTCCTGCCGAAGGATACAAACGGAAATCCTGTCGTCCCGGCAGCCGGAACAACCTATCAGCTGACGCTGAGCGGCACCTTCGCACAGACCACAGACGCATCAGCGGTTTCCTCAGCACCACAGATCTCCGTCGACCTTCAGAATGTGACATACAATGCTTCAGCTCAGGCAGCCTCCGGTCTGAATCTCGGGAACATATCTTTGTCTGACCTGAAGGCAGGCGCGATGCTGAGCGCAGCAGTGGCGGACGACGGTTCCTTTGCAACAGCCGCTCTGAGCAGTCCGGATGGAACAGCGGCAGTCAATACCGCCGACGGTTCTGGTTCGGTTACAGCAGGCGGCGATCTTTCTGTCACCATCACGCTTCAGAATGCGCCTGGCCTTGCGGAAGTGGACCTGCAGTATTCCGCAGCCAGCGCTGGTGAAACAGAGTCCGCAGATGCCTCTGCACAGGGCTCAACCCTTCGGTACTTTATCCCGGTTCAGGCCCAGTAAGCCATTTCACTGATTGAAAGCATCATAATTATGTACGCCCTGGCAGCCTTTCCGCCAGGGCGTATTCTTTTGCAAAATACAGAATTTAAATATTTCGAATGGATTGAGGATTTGTGACAAACAGACGCCGTGGGACCGGATTTGCTTGACTTTCTCCGGAAGAAGAAGTATGATGTCCGCAATAGATCTATACAGAAAACACATGTTTTACAAATAGATGCAGTGAATCATAAGGGAGTTTTTATTATGAAACCAGCACCCAGTGAAAATACAATCCGCCCGGCATCCGAATCCAGCTCGTCCTCTGCGCAGACATCAAACCGCCTGCGCAGCTATCATGACGAAAAGGACATCCAGAATACCCTCCAGCTTCGCGAAATTCTGAAGGAATTTCCTCCGTTTGCAAAGCAATATTTCCTTGGAATTGAATCCACGACAGCCACCCGGACGAGACTGTCGTACGCCTACGACATCCGCACCTTTTTCCGGTATCTGCAGGAAAACAACCCGATCCTTTCCCAGAAAGATATCCTCACCTGGGATGTGTCCGTCCTTGATCAGATCCAGCCGACCGATATCGAGGAATATGAATCCTTTCTGAAGGTCTATACAGTGGATCCTTCTCTTGTTGGCGCTGCGCGTGAGGAAACCTACACCAACGGTGAAAAAGGTCTCAAGCGCAAGATGTCGGCTCTGAGGAGCTTCTATGCCTATTACTTCAAGAGACAGATGATTCAGACCAATCCAACCCTTCTGGTCGACATGCCGAAACTTCATGAGAAGGCGATTGTCCGTCTTGACGCAGGCGAATCGGCGGCTCTGCTGGACTTGATTGAACATGGTGGGGATAACCTGACAGGTCAGAAGAAACGATACTATGAAAAAACGCGCCTTCGTGATCTTGCAATTGTCACGCTGCTCCTTGGAACCGGAATCCGTGTCAGTGAATGCGTCGGGCTGGATGTCACAGATGTGGATTTCCGGAACAACGGCATCCGTATCATCCGAAAGGGCGGCTCAGAGTCCATTGTCTACTTCGGCGAAGAAGTGGAAAAGGCGCTGAAGGATTATCTGGAGGAAAGAACATCCATCATTCCACAGCCGGGTGAGGAGAACGCTCTCTTCTACTCAACCCAGAGACGCCGGATGGGCGTTCAGGCTGTGGAAAACATGGTCAAGAAATATGCTCGGCAGATCACGACGACCAAGAAAATTACGCCGCACAAGCTCCGCAGCACCTACGGAACAGCCCTGTATCAGCAGACCGGAGACATATATCTGGTAGCCGATGTTCTCGGTCACAAGGATGTCAACACCACCAGGAAACACTATGCGGCCATGGACGATGCCCGGCGCCGCAGCGCTGCAGGCGCCGTCAGGCTGCGGGAGACACCTGAATCATAAAAAAACGCCTGCCGTCAGTTTACACCTCAGGCAGGCCATAGAAAAGGTGTTCCGCGATCAGTTCTGAGCTGCAAATGCATGCTCGTCGAGCAGAATGGTGAAGGGGCCGTCATTCATCAGGCTGACCTTCATATCTGCTCCGAAGATGCCGGTCTGTACAAGCGGGACCGCCTTCCGGCATTCCTCCACAATATACTGATAGATTTCCTCCGCGTGCTGCGGACTTCCGGCCTCTATAAAGCTCGGACGGTTCCCCCTCCGGCAGTTTGCATACAGTGTAAACTGGGAAATTAAGAGCAATCCGCCGTCAACATCAGCCAGCGAACGGTTCGTTTTTCCCTGATCGTCCTCAAAGATCCGAAGGGAAAGGAGCTTCCGTATGTACTGGTCAGCCGTCCTTCTTGTATCCTTGTCACAGACTCCGATCAGGACAAGGTATCCCCTCTGAATGGATCCGACCGTCCTGCCGTCGACATCCACGGACGCATGTGCAACTCGCTGGATCAGAAACTTCATCTTTCTGTTTCCTTAACCTTTCTTCCACTGTCATCTTCAGCGCCTGAATGATTCAAGCGTCTACTGCCATCTTCAGTGCCTGAATTTTTCAAGCAGCTGCTCAAAATACTCCGGGAGAGGCGCCGTAAACTCCATGTAAGCTCCTGTGGCGGGGTGTTTGAAGCCCAGCACCATCGCATGCAGGGTCTGTCCTTCAAGGGAATACGGGCATCTGGAAGGTCCGTAGACGGCATCTCCGAGAAGCGGGTGTCCGATATGTGCCATGTGGACCCGGATCTGATGCGTGCGGCCGGTTTCAAGCCGGCATTCAATATACGTGTATGTGCCAAACCGTTCCAGAACACGGTAATGCGTCACTGCCCTTTTTCCCCGTCCCGGCTCACAGACAGCCATCTTCTTCCGGTCAGCCGGGTGCCTTGCCAGAGGCGCATCGATCACGCCTTCATCCTGCTTCAGATTTCCGGTCACGATTGCCCGATAACGTCTTGTAATCGTGTGGTCATGGAACTGCACAGCCAGACATTGATGGGCTTTATCATTTTTAGCGGCAACAAGTGACCCGGTTGTGTCCATATCAATCCGGTGTACGATCCCCGGTCTCAGAACCCCATTGATCCCGGACAGGCTTCCTCTGCAATGATAAAGCAGCGCGTTGACAAGCGTACCGGTCATATGGCCGGCAGCCGGATGCACGACCATGCCCTTCGGCTTGTTCACGACGATCACGTCGTCATCCTCATACAGAATATCCAGCGGGATATTCTCAGGCTCAACCTTCAGATCGTCCGGCGGCGGCAAAAGCACATAAACCATCTGTCCTTCCTTCAGCTTCAACCCGGCTTTTCCGGCAGGAACAGGCACAGAATCTGTACCGGGCGTCAGAACATGCCCCTCCTCAATCAGCTTCCGGATGTAGGACCGGGTCTGTCCATTCATTTTCTCCGTCAGAAAGACATCCAGCCGGCTGCCAGCTTCTGCCACATCTGTCCGATAGACCAGCACCTCAGCCGCAGGCATGCTGATCTCCTCCGCATCCTCTGTGTCTTCCGGTCCCGGACTCGCTCCATCTGGCTGTAAAAGAGCTGCCCGAATTTCGTTTTGCGGTTCTGCTTCATTCATCCTTTTTTTCATCGCTCCTGTCTTGTGTCCGGCCTCCTGTCCATATCTCCAGTTCATCGTCCCTGTAGACAAAAAGCATCAGGATCAGAAGGAGTCCTGCGCTCAGGGAGACACAGATGTCTGCCACATTGAAAATCGGAAAATGAATCAGCGAAATGTAGATGAAGTCGATCACATATCCTCTGAAGATGCGGTCAATCAGGTTTCCGACGGCTCCTGCCGTCAGACCTGCCATGCAGACCCTAAGTGCCAGGTATCTTCTGCTGTCCGGTACTCTGATATAGCAGATGACGGCAGCCAGGCTGACAGCAGCCGCAAACAGGATGAACAGTGGCAGCCGGTTCTGCAGCATTCCAAAGGCTGCTCCCCGGTTTTCCAGGTAGCGAAGCTCAAGCACGCCCGGAATCAGAGTGGCAAATCCCTTTCCTGAAAGCTTCAGGTTTCTGTATGCCAGCTCCTTGGTCAGCTGATCAGCCACGACAGCCGCACATACCCCGAATGCGCCTGCGATCCATTGTTTTCTTTTTTCCCGGCGGCTGATCCGCATAAGTCCATCTCCCTCAATCGTTTTCAATCGTTCTGATGAAGATCCGCATCAATAAACTCCAGTGCCTTCCGGATTTCCTCATCGGTTACTGTCCGGTCAATGAAGGCATCACCCAGCTGGTGAAGCAGTATAAAGCGAAGCTGTCCTTTGTCCATCTTCTTATCCAGCTTCATCACGCGGAGAATGTCGTCGATCTGGAGACTGTCAAAAGAAATGGGAAGGTCAAAGCCGACAAACATATCGCGGATTTCATAGAACGTATCATCATCCAAATACTTTCTCTGCCAGGAGATATAGGCTGCCACCACGCATCCAAGCGCCACACACTGCCCGTGTGCAAGCGAGAAATCTTTCAGCCGCTCGATCGCATGGCCTGCGGTATGGCCAAAATTCAGAAGGGCACGGTCGTTCATTTCCTCCGGATCCTTCTCCACAATCTCCCGCTTGATGTTGACACTCCGCACCACCATCTGAAGAAGCGTTGCGCTGTCGCGCTCCTCAATTGCCTCCATATGGTCGAGCAGCCATTCGTAGTAGCCGGCATCCCGGATCAGCCCATGCTTGAGAACCTCCCCCATGCCGCTGGCGAACTGAAGACCATCGAGGGACTGAAGCGTACTGATGTTGAGGTATACCATAGACGGCTGATGGAAAGCACCGACCATATTCTTGTACTTGTCAAAATCAACCCCTGTCTTTCCGCCGATACTCGAATCAACCTGTGACAGAAGCGTCGTCGGAATCTGAACAAACCGGATTCCGCGCAGATAGCAGGCAGCAGCAAAGCCCGCCATATCACCGACAACGCCCCCGCCGAGTGCAACAACGATATCATGGCGGTCAAGGCGGTTTTCAATCAGGTGCGTCAGGATCTTCCGAATCCAGTCCAGGTTTTTGTGTTCTTCCCCGGCCTGGATCACGAAAGATGAGAGCCCGACACAGACAGGCCTTAGTTTGTCCAGCACCTCTCTCAGATATAGCTTTTCCACATGGCTGTCTGTGATGACAGCGATCCGTCTTCCTGACGGGCTGAGGTCCGCCATGCGTGCCCCAAGATGATCAAAGGAATCCTCCGGATAGATGCGGTAGATCTCCTCTGATCCTTTTCTGACGGATATCGGACTGTGAAAGGCTGCCGCTGTGTTTCCTGTCTGTTCCATCTTATTCTCTCCTCCCTTTTTCCGGATATGAAAAGACCGCCGGGTCAATGGACTTTACGGCGGTCTTGTGCGATCTTTCCTGCCCGCAGGCAACATTAAAAATCCTCATCGTCTCCCAGGTCATCCGGATCAAATGTCCCGGTGAGGATCTCCTGAAACTCTCCGGTGATCTGAATATCCTTCGGTGTGAGTACGAAAATATAATTACTGATCTTGTCCAGTCTTCCCTGAAGCGCACAAGTACACCCGGAAGCAAAATCAAACAATCTCTGGGAGACGTCCAGATCAAGCCCCTCCAAGTTCAGGATGACAACACATCTGGCTACCAGTGTCTTTGCAATCTCAAGCGCATCCTCCATCGACTTCGGCCTGATCACACATACAGAATAATTATTCGTCTCTTCGTCCTCCTGTACGGCTTTCCTCGGCCGGAAGTTCGATACCTTCGGGCTCCTTGTTCTTTCCGGAGCTGATTCATCTGCACTTTCGGTTTTTTCCACTGCCTGTCCGAAGAATGAACGTCTTTCCCGTTTTTGCTGGGGGAGAGATGTCACAGCAGACTTAGACCCGCTGTCTGTCTCCTCACGTTTCCGAATGAGGCGTCTCGATGGGTGACGATCTACAAGATCCACATCGGAATCATCCTCATCCAGATAATCGTCCTCGTCGACATCATCATTCAGGGTGACTTTTTCCAGAAACTTATCGAAACTAGGAAATTTCATGAAATGCTGGACTCTCCTGTCTTCTCTTTCATGCCGTAATCTCTCTCACCGAAGATTCCGGTTCCGACTCTTACATAGGTAGCCCCCTCCTCGACAGCCGTCTCGAAGTCTCCGGTCATCCCCATGCTGAGCTCAGACATAGATACATTATCAATGTTTTGACGGGCGATGTCAACCGCTAAATTTCGGAGCGACCTGAATACAGGCCTGCTGTCCTCCGGTTTCTCCGCAATCGGCGCAATTGTCATCAGCCCCTTGATCCGGATATGCGGATAACGCGACACCGCTCTGACAAAGGCTTCTGCATCCTCCGGACGGATGCCGCCCTTGGAAGCCTCACCGGCCACATTCACTTCCACAAGGACAGGCATCACAAGCTGATGCTTCTCAGCCTCCTTCTCAATGGTCTCGGCAAGCTCAAGCGAACCCAGCGAATGGATCATCACCGCCTTGTCGATGATATATTTAACCTTGTTTCGCTGAAGGTTCCCGATCATATGCCAGCGGAGGTTTTTGGGAAGAATCTCATATTTATCTCTCAACTCCTGCGGTTTGTTTTCACCGAAATCGATGATCCCCTCCGCCATAGCTTCCTCGATCATGGAAACCGGCTTTGTCTTGCTGACCGCAATCAGTGTCACCTCGCTGCGACTCCTTCCAGCCCTGTCGCAGGCAGCCTGTATCCTCTTTTCAACACCCTCCAGATTTTCCTTGATCATGATTACCCTCCATGTATGAATCCGGTTTCCGAGATCTCAGGCAATGATTTCATCTTCCTTCACCTTGGAAGCATCCAGTGCAATCCGGTCGTGCGCGGAAAGCCCATAGGCATTCTCGGGATTGACAATGCAGAATTCTTCATTCTGGTCGACAATATTCACCTCGCGAAATACCGCGTATCCCTTGTTGATATTGTAAACACCCTGGACCGTCTCCTTCACATCGTCCGAGATTTCATATTTCTTCTCTGTGCCCGGCATAATGATATAATCGCCATCCTTCAACACAGAAGCGTCAACCAGGTATGTGTTGGAATCCGTATCTTTCGCGTATACATTCGCTGTGAAATTGCGATTTTGTGCAGATCCATCGCTGCGAAATGTCTGGGTCTGGAGATAGACCTCCTTCTCAGAAGACTGACTCACCGTGACATACTCTGCGGGTATTCTGTAGAAATCCCTGCTGACGATGGCTGAAACCGGTATCTTCAGCCCCTCTGCCTTACTCAGGATCAGTTCGATATCAAGGAATCTGTCCTCTGTAAACCGCACTAGTGAGTTTGTCAGCGTGATCTTCCCATAATGACCGTCTTTCCCGGAAATGATCGTAAACGGAGCTGTAAAGACACTGTTGTCCTTCAGAAATCGGATGCGGATTCTTTCCGTTCCGTCAAGCTGGGTGCGGAGCTGGTCATCAATCGGAAAATACAAATACCATGTCTCGCTGGTTACAAGCTTATAGATATCATCGCCCGCCGAGACGCTCTTGCGAAGTCGGAGGTTCTCACGTTTGTAGGCCCGCTTTCCAAACATATCCGCGTCAAGCTGCGACTCTTCTGTATGCTCATAGCCATCGACAGCGTAGACGACAAACCCGGCGCTCTGGGACTGATAGCTGCCGCTCACGTACTGGCCTGCATTCTCATCGATCGAAGACTGGAGGATCACACTTTCCAGGTCCGCCTTCAGGTTATATACCGCAGAGAAGTCATTCGGACCAGCGTTTGCACTGTATGTCGAAAGCATGCTCTTGACAGAAGTCAGATCCTCATTCGAAAGACTAGTCTGAATGGATGCCTTCCTGCCGGATTCATCAGCCTGCCCTCCGACAGAACAGATCAGCTCCCCGCTTCCGACATTCGAGCCCTCACGGGCATAATATGTGACCGCGCCTGATTCCTGCGCCTGCACAACTTGCTCAGACTTCAGCGCGAGTGCGCTGTATCTATAGTTGCCGGAGAGAGAGCCGCTGACAACCTCATAAGGCGTCACCTTTTCGCGTGTCAGGTAAACCACAAAGATAATGATCAGGTAGATCAGGATCATTCCGAACAGGATCGTTCCTATATTCAGATCGAACCGATTGTCCAGGCGGATGATTTTCCGGTTATTCTGTTTTTTCTTTTCTGTACCAGCCAAAGATCCTGCCCTCTTATACATACAAAAGGCGGCGGGCTGCCGGCTTCAAGCGTCCGGAAACCCGCCGTATTCAGTTTTCCAACACCTCTGTGTTGAATGTTTGGATTTCATTCAGTTGATTAATCGATGAGCCTGCCGAGATCACAGCTCCGCAATCACCGCATCATGGTACTGTTCAGGAAGCTGCTGTTTTGTAAGGGATATGCTCACGACAAAATGTACGCCGAACTGCTTCGAGATGTTTTCCAGTTCCTTCAGAACCGGTACCGGGTCACCGTTCTCCTCAAGCTTCGCAATCTTCAGGAAGCTGTCAAGGTACACATATTCAAGATCGTGATCCTGGGAAATGATACCGCAGATAAAACCTAAGAATTCGTCACTATCCTTGATTGGGAAATTTGTCATGTCGATCAGACGGATTTTATTGTTCAGTTCATACATATGCTGCGTACTTTTATCAAGGTAAACAACGTTCCCGCTTACATTCTTGATCTCGTTGTTTGCCTTTTCCAGAAGTACCTTTGTCTTGCCTCTGCCCTTTTCTCCGATGATGAACTGTATCATATGTCGTTTCCTCCTTATATTCGGGATCGGTTCATGCAAATGCTCTGAAATCAGTATAAACGATTGCCCTCTCAAATTCAAGAACTGTTCATCAAACAAGTTGAAACAAGTTCATCCGGATACGTCTCCACCCTCACTTGCCGGCAAGTGAAAGAATCTGGGTCATATCGACATACAGCTGTTCTTTATCCTGTGAATTCAGAATGACAGAAATGTACGGATTTCCATATGCATCCTTCGACAGAATACTGAGGCAGGCACCGGCCGCATCCGTCGTGCCGGTTTTCCCTCCGTAGACCGTCACATTGTCCGGCGTCTCAGCACTTCCGTCAAGATAATGGTCCGTTGTCGTCCATGTGTTCCCGTAGGCATCTCCCGTCGCATCCTTGTACTCGGCATAGTAGGTTTTTCTGCCGATGATGTCCAGAAACAGATCATACTGCATCAGCGCGTTGAATGTCAGATAGACATCATAGGCACAGGTGTAATGATTGTCCTGCGTCATGCCATAGGGATTCACAAAATGCGTATGGGTCGCTCCGAGTTTCACGGATTCGTCATTCATCATCTGTACAAACTTGTCGACGGACCCCCCGACATGCTCCGCGACCATCATCGCGGCGTCATTGCCGGAGGCAATGAGCATTCCATATACAAGCTGCTTCAGTGTCAGCTGATCACCGACGTGCAGCCCGCAGACAGAGGAACCCTCCTCGATATCATTTGCTGTCTCTGTCACCGTCACAACGTCGTCAAGGTTGCCATACTTGAAAGCCACCAGCGCTGTCATCAGCTTTGTCAGAGAGGCCTGCGGACGCTGTTCGAAGATATCCTTTGCATAGACCACCTTCTGGCCAGTCACATCGAAAAGCGCTCCCTCCGTCGAGGTGATAAAGACCGCATCCGGATTCACATCCGAATCTGTCACGCACAACCCCTCGGAAAACGGGTCCGCACTCATCCTTTCTTCCGCTCCCGGAAGGCCGAAAACAGGGCTGCTGTCGGAATAGGCTTCCGGAAGGGAAACATCATGCGACCGGAAGACATAAAAGTACACAGCCCAGATGGCACAGGCGGTCAGCACCAGCAGGAAAGCGGCCACAAGTGCGAGCTTCAGATTCTTCTGCCTTTCCTCCGTTTCCCTGGCCTGTATTCTGTTCCATTCACGCTGTGTATAATAATCAGGTTTCTGTTCTGTTTTTCTCATATCATCTGTTCAGGCCGTTCAGACGCACTCAGCGGTACATCTCGCGCCAGTCAAGGTCGCCCCGGTCAAGAGATTTCAAAAGGATCTCCGCAGAAGCGATATTCGTCGCAAGCGGAATGTTATGGATATCACAGCTTCTGATGGCTTTTGTGAGATCCGAGTTGCCGTTACGGATGCTGGTTTCTCTGTCCGGATCCCGGAAATACAGGACAAGGTCCATCTGATTCTGTTCAATCATGGCACTCATCTGCTGCTCTCCGCCGACATGCCCCTCCAGCAGCTTGTGGACGTTCAGCCCCGCAGCTTCCTGAATCAGCCTTCCGGTCGTTCCCGTCGCGTAAAGCTGGTGACGGGAGAGAATTCCCCTGTAGGCAATGCAGCAGTTCTGCATCAGTTTTTTCTTTGCATCGTCAGCGATTAGTCCAACATTCATAGGGAAACCTCCTTCCCATCACCGTCAGGTGAGTTGTTATGGCAGATAACGGTAGGTTTTTCGAACCTCCGCCTTGCCGGGTCCCCTCCTTCGGGGGACATATTCTTTTTTCGGCTGCAGCCCCACATTCAGACAGATACCGATTCCTGCAAAGAAGATCACAAGACTCGTGTTCCCGTAACTGACAAACGGAAGTGTGATCCCGGTATTCGGCAGCAGCCCCGTGGTAACACAGATGTTCAGGGTACTCTGAATCAGGATCAGGCTGCCCATTCCAATGCAGATCAGCGCCCCGGCCTTATCCCTTGCCCTCATCGCAATCCGAATGCACAAAAGCCCGATGATCAGCTCCAGGATGACAATCAGGACGCAGCCGGCAAATCCAAGTTCTTCGCCTGCAACCGCAAATATAAAATCCGTCTGTGACTCGGAGATAAAATTGCCATTCTTGACAGAGTTGATGGCATCGTTGTTGAGTCCCTTTCCAAACAGCTGGCCTGAACCGATCGCGATGATCGAATTCTGCTGCTGCATGGCTGCCTCCGGGTACTGTGTCGGGTGGAGCCATGCGAGGATCCGGAGAACCTGGTAGTTTTTCTCCCCGATTCCCGGCTGGTTCAGCAATCTGTTCAGAACAATCAGAACAGCTGGAATCGCCACTGCCAGAACACCGATTACAATCTTCATGCTGAGCCCGGCTGCAAACATTATAACACAGAATGCAGCTGCTGTCGCGATGGTCGTCGAGAGATCAGGCTCTTTCAGGGTCAGAAACAGCGGAACTCCTGCGAGAACCAGCGTGAGCAGAATCATCCACAGCGAATTGATTCGATTCTCATAATGTGCAAAAAAGCCCGAGAAAAACAAAATCAGTACCAGCTTCATCAGATCGGATGGCTGGAACTGGATTCCGGCAATTGTGATCCATCTTGTCGCACCGCCGATATTCTCACCGAAAACCAGGACGGCCGCCAGCAGCAGACATACCCCGACATAAAAAATCCAGCGGAAATGCAGCAGATACGTATAGTCCGCCAGCGACAGGACAACCATTGCAATGATCCCGATGATCATTCCAACCAGCTGTCTGGACTGGTAGGACTCCTGCGCGCTTCCGATGACAAGCAGCCCGATCGTGGCAAGGAGAATGCAAGCCCCTGCGAGCGGGAAGCTGTAATTTCTGATTCGATATTGTCTGAACATGAAGATTCCTCTCCCGGCATCATGCCTTTTTCTGAGGTCCGTCCGTCCCTGGCTTGCTGTCAGCAGCTCCCCTGGAAGTTTTCCCAGGAAGTTTTTTGCCATGAAGAATGGCGTCGAACAAGTCACCTGACAACGGTTCCAGACTGATATGCCCTTCCCTCAGACAGGCGACCTTCGGATCCGGCGCATACTCTCTGTCAATCTCCGTTTTCCGGATTCCCGAGACAGCCCTGCGCCCGGCGATCGATATCTCAAATGGCTTCAGCACCGTTCCGGATATGAATGAATGCTCGTTCCCGGATGCACCGGCTCTCAGAATGCCCATGGCGATTCCGAGCACAACGATGCTGCCGTCCGACACCACCTCAGCACCGGGCTGTACATCGCCCAGAATCACGACAGTCCGGCCAAAGGACAGCCGCTGACCATTTTTCAGAGACTGCGTGACCAGGACAGCTGAATTCTCGGTTGTATCGCGGATGCTCTTAGCAATCAGCTCGGCCTCCCTCTCTTGCTGGGAGGCATCCTCATCGATGATGCAGGTGATATCGAGCTGGCAGCTGTCCGTAATCGCCTTCACAAGAAGGCGCTGTTCCTCATCACTCAGCACCCTTCCCTGAAAGCGCACCGCCATCTGCCCATTTTTGAAAAACTTCGCACTTTTCCGGAATTTGTCCCGGACATCCACAAGCAAGGTCTCAAACGGGACATCTGGCGCGCACAGAAGTGTCAGAACATACTGGTTGCTTTTGAGTTCAAACGAAGCCATCCTTCATCTCCCTGATGAATCTGTCAGTTTAGTCATTCCTTGTATTTCCGCTCTGCACCTGGATCGCATGCCCCGGCGTGAGCTCAGAAAGATCCTTCTGGTTGAAGTAATAGTTGACGACGTCCTTTGCGATGGCGGCTGTATTCGCAGAGCTGTAGCCATTTGCGACACGGACGGCCAGCGCCATCGTCGGCTTGTCAGACGGAGCATAGCCGACAAACAACGCATGGTTCGGCTTTGTCACAACCTCCTGAGCAGTTCCGGTCTTTCCGGACACGCTGACGCCGCTGTACCCGGTGAAGGCGCTGCTGTTCTGCACCACCTGTTTCATTCCCTCGTGGATGGCGTCCCAGTCCTCCTGCGGCATCGATACCTGGGAGTGCAGCTCCGGCTCATGCTCCGTCACCGTATTCCCGTTCGAATCGGTTGTCTTGCTGATCAGAGACAGATCATAGCAGCTGCCCGAGTTTGCGATGGTGGTCACGTAACGGGCAAGCTCCGATACAGTGTAAGCATTGTCGGACTGCCCCATCGCACCACGCACCGCATCGTAGGTCAGCAGATGCGGACTCGTCTCCGGAACCTCTATCCCGGACTTGGAGTCCAATCCGTACAGGGAAGCATATTGCTGGAGCTTCTTGACACCGTCTTCATCGTTGTACGTACCACCCTCGGACCCCAGCCGGTAGCCCAGCGTATTGAAGAAGAAGTTGCAGGAATTCTTGATGCCCGCGACCAGGTCTTCCGTCCCGTGGATGCCGCCTTCATTGTAGATCCAGCACTTGATTGGTTTATCTGTCTGCTCGAAGATACCAGAGCAGTAGATCGTCTCCCCGAGGCTCAGCACGCCCTCGCTGAGCGCCGCCGTCGCCGTGACCAGCTTGAAGGTCGAACCCGGTGCCAGAAGTTCCTGGGTTGCCCGGCTGTAGAACGGACTCGACAGATCCGTTGCCAGCTTGTTGTAATAATCCGAATCCATCTCATTGACAAGGCGATTGCTGTCATATCCCGGATAGGTGACGCAGGCGCGGACCGCTCCATTGGAAGGATCCGTCACCACAATGGCTCCGGAACACGGTGCCAAGGCGAGCTGCGCCGGTGTAATTTCCAGATTGTAAATCTTGTCCCGGATGAAATCGTAGGCGGAAAGAGATCCGTCTGACAGGTTATTGTAGTCCTGCTCATTCATCTTGAGGACACCCTGGTCAAACAAGAGCAGACACATCTGGGCTCCGGACAGAGAGCCCTCCATCAGCATATAGCGGAAAACATGCTTGCAGAAGTCTGTATCCTCCAGCAGGTCTGCCGCAATGAAGTCAGCCAGTGATGAATAGACTTCGTTTGAATCCATATAGCTGGTCTGCTGCACAACTCCATCGATGTTGATCCAGTCCTTGGAAATTGCATAGGACAGATAGTCCTTCAGGCTGATGGTGCCGGCCTTCCACGCCTTGTAGGTCTGGTCTGTCTTGTCGACAGCCTCCGTATTCAGGATACCCGCATTCGGAAGCATGGTGTCGACAATATAGGACTGATAGACCTTCATCTCATCCGTCAGGTCATTGTAGATGGTCGGCGTATCACTTGTCAGCTGGCTCTTCAGATCCGTAAAGATCGAAGCGGCCTTTTTCTGGAACTGCTGATAGACCTCCTTCTCGTTGTCAGACGCATCCGCGTTCGAAAGGTGTGAAACACTCAGCACATTGTTCTCGAACAGGGAATAATACACGTCGTAGACCGGGATTCGGACCTGGTCAGCGGACGTGATGTATTCCGTATTGATGGATTCCGTGTCGACAATGTTCGCCCAGACAATGCCGGCGATGTATTCCTCCAGAATCTGGTAGCAGACCTTCTGAAGATTGGCATCAATCGACAGATAGATGGAATCTCCTGCCTGAGGCTGTCTGACCGAATCGACGGAAAGGGTTCTGCCCAGATTGTCGACATAGATTGTCTCCGATCCCTTCTTGCCCTGCAGACTCGTCTCCATCTCCTTCTCAAGGCCGACCTTCCCCACAACATCGGTCGAATCGTAGGAGGAATCCTTCTGCTGCAGATCCTTAAGCTCGTCCTGTGAAACCTTCCCGGTGTACCCGATAATCGGCGCAAAGTACACCGCATCGTTGTAAACCCGCTTGTAGTCCTCTGTCACCTGGATCCCCTTCAGCTCTCCGGTATTCTCCAGAAGCTGTGAGACCGTCTCGGAGCTGACATCCGATGCAATCGTGATGGCATTGTACCGCTGATAGCTGTTCTGCTGAAGCAGGCTACGGAAATGACACAGCTTCAGGACTTCCACCGGGGTGTAGCTTTCCGGAAGGTTCCACTTTTCACGATCTGCCTTCGTGACGCTTTCTGTCCCGATGCCGAAGTACTTGTCACTGCACAGAAGGGCGATCATGTCCGCCGCACTCATGTCTTTCTGCTTCGGAGAAAGCTCATCGATTGTCTTGTAACCGAACAGGTCTGCCTTGAACCGGCTCAGATTGAATCCCTTCACATTGTAGACATACTGTCCGTCTTCATCCAGGCTGATCTGAAAATCGTCTGACACACTGTCTCCATGACTCTCGATCACTTTGATCGTATTGTAGAGGATGCCATTGAGCGCAAGGTTGTGATCACGGCTGCTGCTGTAGCTGCCGCTGTCCTCCATTGTCACATCGTACACCAGCTGATTGTAGGCCAGCAGTTTTCCGTTTACATCGTAGATCTCCCCCCTCGTCGGCTTGAGGGTCTTGGTCCGGAGAATCTGCATGGTATGATTTTCATCATAGTTCTCCCCATTGATGATCTGAAGCGTGAACAGTCGGATGATCATGACGGCTGTCATGACAAGGGAAATCACCACGATGATGGCAACCCTCGGCTTCAGGCCGATGGAACTGATCCGTTTCCTGCTATTTTTCTCTTTCTCTCTGTCCTTCAATTTTCGCCTCACACGGAAAAATAACCCCTGATGGTCTTTTTATTGATCAGGTAGTTCAGCTGATAGACAAAAACCCCGAGAATGACCGTATAAATCAGTTCCGGGATGATGATTCTTCCGAAATAGAAGAAGAAATGAATCCTTCCTCTCAGCAGGAAGGAACCAATATACTGGTACAGCCCGCACAGCAGATCCGACAGTCCGATCAGAAGCATCGGTGTCTTGATATCGTCATCATAAAAAAACCGGTATGCGAAGCCGGCCAGGAAACCGATCCATGCGTAGATCAGCGCATAGTATCCAACCCTTCCTCCGGAGAACAGATCGATCAGAAGGCCGGTCCAGAAGCCCATCAGCATACCCGTCCGGCTCCCGCACATCAGTGCGAAGCTCGCCGTCAGAATGACAGCCAGGTTCGGCTCGATGGATGCAACGCAGAACGCCTCCGGCCAGGCAGTCTGAAGGAGAGCTGTGACGATGCACAGAAGTGTCAGAGCAATTCGTCTTTTCATTCCTGGCCTCCCGCATTCTGACCGGCCGTGCCGGCTTCCGCTCCGTCTCCGCCAGCTGTGTTTCCGTTTTCCGGACTCGCGGCGGCAGTGTGATCGCCGGCAGCATCTGCATTCGTGCTTCCTGTGCCTTTGGTCTGGTCTGTCTCAGAAGATGCCGTCTCCGACTCGTCTGCCGCTCCGGCGGCCGCTTTTGCACGCTCCTCCTTGTCATTCTTTGCATCGTCCTGACTTGCCACGTAATTTTTGAGTGTCCGGATGACAAGGACCTCCTGAAGATGCCTGAAGTCCACAACCGGTGTCAGCTGACCGGACTTTGTCAGGTTGTTTGCATCGTTGTTCAGCTCTGAAATATACCCAATCAGAATCCCGGGCAGATACTTCTCCGAGATATTGCTTGTCACAACCTTGTCTCCGACATGAACGTGGTTGTTGTCATCCAGAAGCTTCACCAGTGAGATGGTTCCCTGGTCAATCAGCTGCAGATTCCCGGCTACAATACAAGTATCGGAAGTTGTCGATACCATCGCAGAGACATTGCTGTCATCGTCAATAATGGAACGGACAGTCGCCCAGTTCGGCCCGACCTTCGTCACAATGCCGACGAGTCCTGCTCCTGCCATGACGTTGCAGTCAACCTGGATTCCGTCATTGGTTCCTTTATCGATCGTGAACGTGTTGTACCAGTTGCTGCTCCCCCTTGAGACCACGTTTGCCCCGACCATATCATAATCCGAATACTGGTTTTTCAGATCGAGCAGCGTCTGCAGTCGTGTCAGCTCTTCCTTATTCAGCACAAGCTCACTGTTCTCTGCCGTCAGCTTGTCAACCTTTTCCTGAAGTTCCTTGTTCTTCTCCTGCAGGCTTGCGGATCCCTCCAGATTTGTCGACAACCCGGACAGGTACTGTCCGAAGCTGTTCATGCTTCTCTGAAGCGGCGTGACCAGAACCTTCACGACATTCCCGGCCGGCCCGGACGCAGCATCCGGAAATATGATGGAAAGTGCAATCAGACCTGCACAGATGACGGTGATCACGCCAAGCAGGGTCTTTCCGCTTTTTTTATCTTTATTCATCTTGACCGGACTCCTTCACCAGACTGGCGACCGCATCAGAGGATGCAGTTCCTTTTCATTGATCATTGTCACAATCCCGCGAATTGTCGAATTCTTCGGGTCCTGTATGTGGTACACCGGAAGAGACAGCTGCTTCTGAATATAAATCGGCAGATTCTGCAGCATAGACACGCCGCCTGTCAGGAAAATTCCCTCTCTCATGATATCCTTCCGAAGCATGGGCGGCGTCCTGTCCACAACAGACCGGATTTCCTCCACAATGCGGTCGACCATTCCGAGTACCGACACGGACACAGCCAGCGCCGGGATCATGTCGGATTTCGGAAGGCCGGAAAGCATGTGAACGCCGAACACCTTCTGTTCAATTCGGGGGCCGTTGATCATGAATGCCAGATTGTTCTTAAGGCTTTCAGCCGTCTTCTCACCGATGCTGATGTTGAATTTACGCCTGACCATCGTCGCAATGTCCCGGTCAAGCTCCATGCCGCCCTCCCGCATCGTGCGCCCGATCACCACCTGTCCTTCTGAGAGGACGGCAATCTCCGTCGTATCTGCGCCGATATTCACAATCATATGGCCCGCCGGGCTGAGCACCGGCAGTCCCACCGAGACGGCATCCGCCACGGCCTTGTCGACCAGATGAACCTTTC
This sequence comes from uncultured Lachnospiraceae bacterium, assembly GCA_902761585.1. Classification (GTDB taxonomy): domain Bacteria; phylum Bacillota; class Clostridia; order Lachnospirales; family Lachnospiraceae; genus Porcincola. The sequence continues at coordinate 57,996 of CACWKX010000001.1, read as the reverse complement.
CCGGGCTGAGTGTGGAATTCATCACATTGTAGAAGGCTCTCTGCTCTACAGGCGTGACCTGAGAGGGAACCGCGAGGCAGATCCCCGCGCTCTTCTGTGAAAAGGTCGTAAACTTTCTGAGCGTCTGCGACAGGACGATCTCCATGTCAGAAGCATTTGCAATGACACCGCCCGCCATCGGACGGGAAACACGGATATTCCTCGGATTCTTCCCGAACATCTCCCACGCATCGTTCCCGATTGCAAGAACCCGTCTGCCGCTGACGGCAATCATGTTCCGGCTCTCCATGAACTTCTCTCCGCTCTTGTCGCGGAGCTTCAGCGTGTCGGTCCCCAGGTCGACACCCACCATATTTGAAAAAAGCATTAAAGAATCTCCTCCGCAGCAGACCGCCCTGCATCCGGATCCCTGATCAGCTTTGCAAGGCTGACCGCTCTTCTGTCTCCGATAATGATATGGTCGAGAAGCGGAATCCCGATCACACTGCCGGCATCCCTGACACGCTGTGTCAGACTGATATCCTCCGGGCTCGGATCAGGCTCCCCGCTTGGATGATTATGAATGAGGATGATGGAAACAGCCCTGTGGTTCAGTGCACTGATAAAGATCTCCCTCACCCCGATGACCGTCCCGTTCACAGTTCCGCTCGATATCACCTCGTCGCCCAGAAGGCGTCCCCTGGTATCGAGCATCACGACAAGCGCCATCTCCTGCCGCCTGTGCCTGAGATCTTCCATATAATAGAGGGCAACTTCCCGCGGCTGGCTGAAAAACGGTGTCTTTCCCCTTACCGACTTTGCAATCCTCCTGGACAGCTCGGCGATGCAGATCAGCTGCATGGCCTTCACCCTGCCGATCCCGCGCACCTTCATCAGCTCCGGGACGGTCGCACTGCAAAGCCCGGCAATCCCCTCTGCCCCGAAGGAATCCATCAGGCTTCTTGTCATCTCGATGACGGAGATGCCTTCCGCTCCTGTCCGCAGCACAACAGCCAGAAGCTCAACCTCCGTAAGCACACCCGGTCCCGCTGAGGCACACTTTTCATAAGGTCTTTCCTCTTCCCGCAGCTTCCGGAGTGCAGCAGAGCCTTCCTGTCTTGGATAAACCGACTGATGATCCTGTTTCATGTGTACGCACCATGCGCACATTCTCCCACCCGAAAGGCTTCAGGACTCCCGCCTGAAAAGCCTTGCAGTTTATTCTAATGAATGCCTTCTCTAAAGTCAAATGCCAGGAACGTCCATTTGCAGCTTTCGTATTGGGCTGTTATCTTTCAAGCGCGGCGATGGCTTCCGCAACCCTGAGGCCGTCGACGGCTGCCGATGTGATGCCGCCTGCATAGCCCGCCCCCTCTCCACAGGGATAGATCCCTGGAAAATGAATGGCCTGCAGGTCTTCTCCGCGCCCGATCCGTATCGGTGAGGATGTCCGGCTCTCGACGCCGGCAAGGAGAGCAGACGGATCCGCAAATCCGTGAATCTGCCTGTCCCATGCCAGAATTCCTTCCTCGATTGCTCCCGCAACCTGCTCCGGCAGGATGCTTCTCACATCCGCGGCCGCATACTGTCCACGGAACTTCGGTCCGGCCTTCCATGCTTCCGTTTCAGCCATGGACTTTGGGCTGCACAGCGGACGCCCGGGGAAAGTCAGACCTGACGCTGCCTGCGCACTGTGTGCGGCGTCAGGAGACGTCTCCGCTCTTTTTCCGGCTTCCCTGTACGCTCCGAATGTCTGGACCGGGATGGTGCCCCGCCCGGCAAGAAAAGCGGCCCGCTCCAGGCGGCGCTGAAACTCTATGCCGGCAAAGAGCTCCGGATTCAGCCTGTTGTCTGACAGAATGTCCGGGTGTTCCTTCCGGATCTCACTGAGATATCCCCGGATTTCCTGAGGTGACACGGTAACGACAATCGCACTGTTGGCGAATCCGGAGCCTCTGTCGTGATTGCTCATGCCGTTGACCGCCAGAAGCCCCTCCTCCGACGATGCATTGACGACATAGCCCCCCGGACACATGCAGAACGAGTAGACGCCCCGCCCGTCCGGAAGCCTGTGTGTCAGCTTGTACGGTGCGGGCGGCATCTCATACGGGCATCCCGCCCCGTAGAGCGCCCTGTCAATCATTCCCTGCGGATGCTGAATCCGGAGTCCGACGGCGAACGCCTTCGGCGTCATGCTCAGGCCTGTATCATACAGCATCCGGAAGGTATCGCGCGCGGAGTGTCCGACCGCCAGCACAAGTACATCTGTCACCAGATGGGTCTTCAAGGTCTCCGGTTCCTTGTCCGGCTGCTGCCGCTCTGTCACAATCTCCCAGATCTCCCGCTCTCCGCGGCCAGAGGCTTTCCCTGCCGGCCTCACACTGATCAGCTTTTCCGAGAAGCGGACCTCCCCGCCGCGGGCGATGATTTCATCCCGGATGTGCGCAACCGCTTCTCTCAGCACATCGGTTCCGATGTGCGGCTTATAGGAATACAGAATCTCCGGATCGGCACCTGCCGCCACAAAGGTCTCCAGCACAAACCGGATCCTCCCGAAGGTATCCTTCACCCCTGTATTGAGCTTTCCGTCTGAAAATGTACCTGCCCCGCCTTCCCCGAACTGAACGTTCGATTCCGGATTCAGCCTGCCGCCCTCCCAGAACCTGGCCACAGCCTCTGTTCGCTGAAGGACGCTCTGTCCGCGCTCAATCAGGATGGGCCTGAGACCTGCCCGCGCAAGAGAAAGGCCGCAGAACAGTCCGGCAGGTCCCGTGCCGACGATGACCGGTCTCAGCGTTTCCATCTGCCCGCAAAGCGTATCCCCGCTTCCGCTTTCCGCTTTCCGGATATGCCCTGTGCCTGCTGACGGAAGGGCATACCGGCCCTCCTGAGCCCTGATGACATTCCGGTCTCTGTTTCTGCCCAGGATCTTCTGTTCCCTCCCCGGATCATTCAGCATGACATCGACGGTAAATACATAGAAGATATCCGGCTTTTTCCGGGCGTCGACAGATTTTCGCCGGATCTGCATCGAGAAATCATCCTCCCGCCGAAGGTGCAGGATTCTGCATACCTTCGCCCGGAGAGCCTCCATCCCCTCATCCGGCCGGCACTTGATCTGGGCAATCTGTATCATATGTCTCCTCTCTCCGGTCCCTGTGCCGGTCAGCAGCCTTCTGCCGCGTGCTTTCCGGCTACATAGCCGCTCGACCAGGCCCACTGCAGGTTATACCCGCCGCAGGGGCCGTCAAGATCAAGCAGCTCCCCTGCTATATAAAGACCTGACAAAGCCTGCCTTCGGCAGGCCAGTGTCTTTTCATCCACCTCGCTGAGTGCGATGCCCCCGGCACAGACCTGGCAGCTGTCAAACCCGCGGACATGGTCCGCCTTCAGCCGGAAGTCCTTGATCAGTTCTGAAAGGCTCCGGATAAACAGTTTGTCCATGCTGCCTGCTGTATCCGGAATGCGCTCCCCGCGCTGCCTGTTCCCGGCTGTCCATCTGTCAAGGACGGTCTGGATCAGCTGCTGCGGCAGAAGCCCGCAGAGGGCCAGCCGCACCGGCGCCTCCGGATGGTTCTGCCCATAATGCGCAAGAATTGTCTCCACCTCATCCTCGGTGAACGCCGGGATCAGATCCAGCCTCAGCTCCACCTGTTTTCCCTCCTCCAGCGCTCTGGATACCTTCCTGCTGACCTGGAAGACCACAATTCCGGACAAATCCGATGACGTGAACTGGAGCTGTCCGATGTCCCTGCAGAGCGGAATCCCGTCCGCCCATGCACTGACCCCTGCTGTCATGCGTACACCAGCAAGCGGAGGAAGCAGTCTTCTGCCATCCTGGACGGCAATGCCCGTCAGCGCAGGAACAACCTCTGTGACCTGCAGGCCAAGCGCCTTCGCCAGCAGATAGCCGCTTCCGTCCGAGCCAGTCTTCGGCGCCGCCTTTGACCCGCAGGCAAGGATGACGGCATCCGCCTCGTATTTCCAGCCGTCCGTCAGGACCACCCATCCCTTTTCTGTCCGCTCAAGCCCCGCCGCACGGCACGCATACCGCAGGCGGACGCCCAGCTCCTTCATCTGCTGGAGCAGAATCTCGAGGACACTGCCGGACTGACCTGACAGCGGGTAGACATAGGTTCCGTGTTCTACCGTCGTCAGAAGCCCCATCTGATGAAAAAGATCCAGCGTGTCGTTCACAGAGAACTGGCCAAGCACCGAGGCTGCCATCGAGACAGCCTCGCGCTCATTTTCCGACAGGTAGGAGGCCGCCATTCTCGGCGCCGTGTTTGTCAGGTTGCAGCGGCTGTTGCCGGTCATAAGGAGCTTTCTTCCCGGAAGTTTCATCGCCTCAAGCACGGTGACGTCCGCGCCGGCCTTTGCCGCGGCGATCGCCGCCATCATGCCGCTTGCGCCGCAGCCCACGATGAGAACCCGCCGGCTCATGACAGCTTCACCACGCCGCACTCATACAGCCGCTGAAGAGACTTCAGGATTCCGAACTTCCCGTGCGCAAAGGTCAGTCCGCCCTGGAAATAAACGGCGTACGGCGGCTTGATCGGGCCGTCCGCCGACAGCTCGATCGAGGAGCCTGAAACGAACGCCCCGGCTGCCATGATCACGTCCGAATCATATCCCGGCATCGCCCACGGCTGCGGCGTCACATAGCTGTCGACCGGGGCCGCCTGCTGAATGCCCTCGCAGAAATGGATGACGCCCTCAGGGAATCCGAACTCAATGGCCTGAATGATGTCATTTCTCCGCTCTTTGCTGTCCGGAATGACGTGAAAGCCAAACTGCTCATAGAGACTGGCTGCAAAGATCGAGGTCTTGAGGGCCGCAGCCGTGACCGTCGGCGCCAGGAAGAAGCCCTGGTAAAGCTGCCTGAGCACATTCAGGCTTGCCCCGACCTCTCTGCCAAGGCCCGGGGAAGTCAGCCGGACTGCGCAGTTCTCAATGCATTCCTTCGTCCCGGCAATATAGCCTCCGATTGGGGCCAGCCCGCCGCCCGGATTCTTAATCAGCGATCCGACTGTCATGTCCGCCCCGAAGTCGGACGGTTCCACCCGGTCGACAAACTCGCCATAGCAGTTGTCAACCATCACGATGATGTCCGGCCGGCGCTCCTTGACAAACCGGATGGCCTCCCCGATGGCATCGACACTGAGCGAAGGGCGCGTCAGGTACCCCTTCGAACGCTGAATCTCCACCAGGCGCGTCTTTTCCCCAAGTGCCCGTTCAATCGCCTCGAAGTCAAAGCTACCGTCCGGTTTCAGCTCAACCTGCCTGTAGGTTACGCCATACTCTGCGAGTGACCCCCTCGACGGCCGGATGCCGATGACCTCCTCCAGGGTGTCATACGGTTTCCCGCTGATCGAGATCATCTCGTCGCCCGGACGCAGGTTTGCGGAGAGCGCCAGGGACAGGGCGTGCGTACCGCATGTAATCTGCGGACGCACAAGCGCATCCTCCGTGTGAAACGTGTCGGCATAGACCTTCTCGAGATCATCCCTTCCGGCATCGTCATAGCCATAGCCCGTCGACCCGTTGAAGTGTTCCGCAGAGATCCGGTTCTTCTGAAAGGCTGCGACGACCTTCATCTGATTGTATTCGGCGGTCCGGTCAACCTCACGGAAACGGGGCTCCAGCTTCTCCGCCGTTCGCTCTCCAAGCTCATAGATCTCTCTGGAAACGCCCATCGTCTCCGCCATTTTCTCCATTGAGGGTTGTATCACTTTCCCATGTCCTCCTCTTATTCTTCTGTCTGAATGATGCCGCGCTGCTGCAGAATATCGAGCATCGCCGCAAGGATCCTGTCCGGATCCCGCCCATAGTCCTGCTTCCGGATCCATGTCACATCCCGCTCACGCCGAAACCAGGTCAGCTGGCGCTTTGCAAAATGCCGGGTATCCCGCTGAATCCGGCGGACAGCCTCCTCGTATGGAATCAGCCCGTCCAGATAGTCCATCATTTCCTTGTATCCGAGCCCCTGCATGGACGTCATCTCTCTGGTGACGCCCCTTGCCCGAAGCGCTCGGACCTCTTCCTCAAGCCCCTGCCGGATCATTTCCTCCACACGCTGATCGATGCGGCGGTAGAGAACCTCCCGCTCGTCCTCAAGGACAAAATATACGAACTGATAGGGAGATGTCCTGCCCCGCTCTTCACGGTTGTGGGCTGACATCGTCTGCCCGGTCTGCCGATGGTACTCAATGGCCCGGATTGTGCGTTTGACATTGTTTGGATGAATCTGCTCTGCCGCATCCGGATCCACCTCTCGGAGCATCTCGTGCAGCCGCTCTTTCCCGGAAGCCTCTCTTCCAATCGCCTCGAGCTCCCGTCTCAGGCTCATATCCCCGTCATTTTCCGTAAAGTCAATATCGTAGACGACACCCTGGATATAAAATCCTGTTCCACCGGCCAAAATCGGAATGTGTCCTCTCGACCAGATCCCGTCCATGGCCTTCTTCGCCAGATGCTGAAAAAGGGCGGCATCGAACGGCTCATCCGGATCCAGAACGTCGATCAGATGGTGCGGAACACCCCGCATTTCGTCTGGGCGGATTTTCGCAGAACCAATGTCCATTCCCCGATAAACCTGCATGGAATCTGCAGAAATGATCTCCCCGCCGATCTTCTCTGCCAGACGGACGGAAAGTGCTGTCTTGCCTGAGGCAGTCGGTCCCGTCAGCACGATCAGTTTTTTCTTTTCCTCTTCCTGCCCCATAGTCCTGTCCTTTCGGCTTCCGCCCTTCTGGCTGCCTGCGCCACTCCTGCTTTTCTCTTTTTCTCTGTCATAGATCAGACGATTCGCCGGAACTTCTTTTCAAGCTCGCTCTTTGTCATGGAGATGATGGTCGGGCGTCCATGCGGACAGTTGTATGGATCATCCAGTGAGAGCAGCTCTGTAATCAGTGCATCCGCTTCCAGCGTGCTCAGTCTCGTGTTGCCCTTGACGGCTGCCTTACAGGCCATGGTTGCAATCCTCGCCGTTACTTCCTCCATCGATGTCTTGCCGGTATCCGGTGACAGCTGATCAAGCATCTCCAGGAAAAATTCCTTTTCTGTCAGCCCGAACAGGTCCTGAGGGACAGCCGAGATCGCATAATCCCTGTCACCGAACGGCTGAATCTCAAATCCCAGCTGCGCAAATGTGTCTTTGTGCGCTCTCAGCTGATCTTCCTCTGCCATCGTCAGCGAGACGATCATCGGAGGACTCAGCCGCTGGGAAGACGCCTCCTTGTCACGGAAGCGCTTCATCAACCGCTCGAACATGACCTTCTCATGGGCTGCATGCTGATCGATGATGTAGAGACTGTTTCTGAATTCCACAATCCAGTAGGTATCAAACACCTGTCCGATGAGACGATGCTCTTTTACATGCTCTTTTGACAGAAAAACGGCATTGTCATCCTCCTGCCCGAGCTCCTCGAGAGTCATCTGTCTCCCTGTGAGGATCTCCTCCCCTGCAGGCACCACGGGAGCCTTCTTTTCCGCTTCCTCGCCCTGACAGCCGTCTTCTGTGCCCTGAAAATTGTGATGCGCATCCAGAAATGCAGCCGCCTGGTCCAGAAAGTTTTTTCCGTCAGCCAGTCTGCTTCGTCTGACAGATTCCTCCCGCTGCCCGGATATGCCCGGATACATGGGGCTGTAAGGTGAGTCCGCAGCAGCCGGATGCTCTTCCCTCAGTTTCCGGAAATCGTATCCTTTTTCTTCTTCCTGTGCCTTCCATCCCGGATTTGTTTCCTTCGCCAGCTGCTGCCTTCGCTGAAATTCGAACGGCTCCGGAGCCGCTTCCTTCTTCAGCACTTCCCTCGCCAGCTTTTTCGCTTCTTTGGCGTGATCATCCTTCCCAAACCCGGTACGGATGATCAGCTCCCTGTGCGTCAGCGCCCCCTTCACCACTGTCTTCACAAAATTGTAAACAGCAGGGCCGTCCGCAAAGCGGACCTGCGCCTTGGCCGGATGAACATTGACATCGACCAGCGTCCCATCAAGATCCAGCGCCAGAATCAGAAAAGGGAAACGGTGCTGCATCAGAAAGGTCTCGTATCCTTCCTCCGCCGCCTTTGACAGAATATTGCTTGCGATCAGCCGTCCGTTCACATAGTAGATTTCATAGGTCCGGTTTCCTCTTGAAATCTGCGGCTTGCCAAGAAACCCGTGGAGGTGCATGCCGGTAGCCTCGTCTGTCTGATCAACCTCGATCAGATTTCCGCTGATCTCCCGCCCGAAGATCCGGTAGATGACATCCGCCTGTTTTCCATTTCCGGAGGTCGCCAGCTTTGTCGCCCCGTTGGCCATGAATTTAATGGCCAGCTCCGGGTGAGACAGCGCAAGCCGTTCGACAAACTCTGCAATGTACCCTGCCTCCGTCTGAGCCGATTTCAGGAACTTCCGTCTGGCCGGTGTGTTGTAGAACAGATCCCGGCAGACGAATGTGGATCCGTTCGGAGCCCCGATCTCTTCCATCCCGGTCTCGATCCCGCCCTCGATACGGTACCGGGTTCCGACCAGGCTCTCCTGAGGCTTTGTAATCAGTTCCACACGGCTGACGGCAGCGATGCTGGAGAGTGCCTCACCGCGGAACCCGAAGGACCGGATGCTGGTCAGATCATCGACCTTCTCGATTTTGCTGGTGGCATGGCGCAGGAATGCCGTGCGGACCTGGTCCGCCGGGATCCCTGCGCCGTCATCGGTCACCCGGATCATCGCGATGCCGCCGTCTCTGATCTCCACCGTAATGGCCGTCGCGCCGGCATCGATGGCATTCTCTGTCAGCTCCTTGACGATGCTTCTCGGCCTCTCTACGACCTCCCCGGCCGCAATCTTGTCAATTGTCGCCTGCTCCAGCAGATGGATTACCGCCATGACGCCCTCCTTTCGTCCTGATTTCTGTCTCACTCCGAATCACCTGGATTCGCAGCTTCTGTGCAGTCAGGTCATTCAGCCATCCGTTCATCCCGATATCATTCGGATATTCTTCTGCAAAACCTCCACCCTGTCCCGCGTGCTGCTGGGAAACGCCCTGATGTCCGGGAGCCGGGCGGGCATGCTGATGCCCTCCGCGTGCTGCAGGAAAACGCTGTTTCAGGCACCATTCCAGCGATTCTTCATCTTGTTCTGGAGCGCGTAGATCGTGTTGAGCGCATCGAGCGGAGTCAGGTGCGACACATCAATCTCCATCAGCTCCCGCACGATGTCTGCATCCGAAACCGTATCAAAAAGCGACATCTGGTTCATGTCCACCTCGTCTACCTTATGATGCTTTTTCTTCGGCTTCTCAGCGTCGCCGGTCTCCGTGATCTCCTGCACCTTTTCTGTGATGTCGCTGTCCGACAGCTCCGCTGCCAGCTCCTTTGCCCGGCTGATGACATCATCCGGCACCCCAGCCAGCTTTGCGACCTGGATTCCATAGCTTTTGTCCGCTCCGCCGCGCACAATCTTCCTGAGAAACACGATGTCATCGCCCTTCTCTCTGACCGCAATGCAGTAATTGTTGATGCCGGGGATCTTTCCCTCCAGCTCTGTGAGCTCATGGTAATGTGTGGCGAACAGCGTCTTTGCCCCGAGCTTCTTTGTGTCAGCGACATGCTCGACAACCGCCCAGGCGATCGAGAGGCCGTCGTAGGTGGATGTCCCGCGCCCGATCTCATCGAGAATCAGAAGAGAGTTCTTCGTCGCCTGGCGGAGAATATTCGCCACCTCGCTCATTTCCACCATGAAGGTGGACTGGCCGCTCGCCAGATCGTCCGAGGCGCCGACCCTCGTGAAAATGCGGTCGACAATTCCGATATCCGCCGATCTGGCAGGGACAAAGCTCCCGATCTGCGCCATCAGCACAATCAGGGCGCTCTGCCTCATATAGGTCGACTTTCCGGCCATGTTCGGACCGGTGATGATGCTGACCCTGTTTTTATGATTGTCCAGTATGGTGTCGTTGGGGATGAACTCTCCGGAGGACATCATCTGCTCCACAACCGGATGTCGGCCTTCCCGGATGTCGATGGCGCCGCGGGTATTGATCTTCGGGCGGACATAGCGGTTGCGCTCCGCGACAACGGCAAGAGAGCAGAATACATCTGTCTGAGCCAGCGCCCTTGCGGTCTGCTGGATCCGCAACGTACAGTCGGAGATCTTGTTCCGGAGCTCCACGAACAGGTCATATTCCAGCTGGACCAGCCGGTCCTGCGCCCCCAGGATGGTCTCCTCCAGCTTTTTCAGCTCCGGCGTGATGTAACGCTCCGCATTCACCAGCGTCTGCTTGCGGATATAATCCTGGGGAATCTCTCCGCGATAGCTGTTCGGGATCTCCAGATAATAGCCGAAGACCTTGTTGTAGCGGATTTTCATTTTCTGGATGCCAGTCCGCTCCTTCTCACGGGCCTCGATGTCTGCAAGCCATTGCTTCCCGTCCGTCTTCGCCGATCTGAGGTGATCGACCTCCTCGCTGTATCCCTCGCGGATAAATCCGCCCTCCCTCACGGCGACAGGCGGATCATCGACAATGGCTTTTCCGATCAGGCTGCAGACATCCTCCAGCGGATCAATTTCCTCCCGGATGGAAGAAAGAAGCGGCGACTGAAACTCCTGAAGTGCTGTCCGGATCGCCGGAACCATGCCAAGCGAGGTTTTCAGGGCGATCAGATCTCTCGGATTTGCCGTCATGAAGGCGATTCTGGAGATCAGCCGTTCCAGATCATATACAGGCCCCAGATATTCCCGCAGCTCCTCCCGCGTGATGGCGTTCTGGTTCAGCTCCTCGACTGCCGTCAGCCGGGCCTCGATCTCTTCACTGTCCACAAGCGGCTGCTCAAGGAAGGAGCGAAGCAGCCGTGCCCCCATCGCCGTCTTCGTCTTATCCAGCACCCAGAGAAGCGAGCCTCTCCGGTTCTTCTCCCGCAGCGTCTCCGTCAGCTCCAGGTTTCTCCTTGTGAAGGAGTCGAGCACCATGTACTTTCCGATCGAATAGGGCTCGATCGTTGTCAGGTTTTCCAGCTTCGTCTTCTGCGTCTCCGTCAGATACCGCAGCGTCGCTCCTGTTGCCGCCACGCCCGCATCCATGTCCGCAAGGCCAAGCCTCTGAAGATTTCCGACATGGAAATGGTCCTTGATCGACTGTCTGCACTCTTCATCATCGAAGTAGGTGGAATCCAGCGTGAAGATCGTCGCGCCGGTCTGGTCCTTGATTTCCTGGAGATTCAACCCTGTCAGCTCGAACGCATCGTTGCAGATGATTTCCGCCGGTGAAAACCGCAGAATCTCGTCCCTGAGCTTGCGCCTGGAATCGGTCTCTGTCACAAGGAACGTGCCGGTCGTGATATCGACCGTCGCGATCCCGCTTTTCTCTCCCAGGCAGAACACGCACATCAGATAATTGTTCCGGGAGGCATCCAGGTCGTCTGTGTCCAGGTTTGTCCCAGGGGTTACAATCCGGACAACCTCCCGTTTCACCAGACCCACGGCCTTCTTCGGATCTTCCACCTGCTCGCAGATCGCGACCTTGTGACCATTTTGAACAAGCTTATTCAGATAGGACTCGACGGCGTGATGCGGAACCCCGCACATGGGCGCCCGCTCCGGAAGACCGCATTCCTTCCCTGTCAGCGTCAGCCCAAGCTCCTGCGAGACCATCACGGCATCGTCGAAGAACATTTCATAAAAATCGCCGAGACGGTAAAACAGGATGCAGTCTGCAACCTGCCTTTTCGTCTCGACATAAAGCTTCATCATGGGGGAGAGTTTGTCATAGTCAATCTCATCCAGCAGCATGGTTGCCTCCCGTCATGGTTCCGATATAGTAGAATCCTTTGCACGAATCCAGCCGGACATCCACAATCTGCCCGATCAGGGAACAATCACCTGGAAAATGCACGACCGTATTCTGTGACGTGCGCCCGGTCATCAGGCTGTCATCCTCCCGGTTCACCCGCTCCACGAGCACCGGAAGTGTCTGCCCCTCAAACCGGGAGGTCTCCTCACGCCCGATCTTCTGTACTTCCTTCAGCAGTCTGTCAAAGCGGTCATGGACAACCTCGTCCGGCACCTGGTCTTCCATCCTGGCGGCAGCCGTCCCGCTTCGCTTGCTGTAGATGAACGTAAATGCCGAGTCATAGCGGACCCTTCTGACAACATCCAGCGTCTGCTGAAAATCCTCCTCCGTCTCACCCGGGAAACCGACAATGACGTCCGTCGTGAGAGACAGATCCGGCATCTCACGCCTCAGTTTTCTTGCCAGCTCCAGATACGTTTCACTGGTATAATGACGGTTCATGGCTGAAAGGATCCGGTCTGACCCCGACTGCAGCGGCAGGTGCAGGTGACGGCAGATCTTTTCGGAATGCTTCATTGCTTCGATCAGATCGTCCGATAAGTCCTTCGGGTGAGACGTCATGAAGCGGATCCGCTCAATCCCGTCGATCTTTTCAACCATCTGAAGAAGCTCGGCGAAGCTGCAGGGCTCTAAAAGCCCTCTTCCATAGGAGTTGACATTCTGCCCCAGCAGCATGACCTCCTTCACGCCATCCCGCGCAAGCTCTGTGATCTCCCGGACGATATCCTCCGGTTTTCTGCTCTTTTCCCGCCCCCTGACATAAGGGACAATGCAGTAGGTGCAGAAATTGTTGCATCCGAACATGATATTGACGCCGGACTTGAACGGGTACGATCTCTCCGCCGGCAGATTCTCGACGATGTGATCGTCCTTCCCCGCAACCTCGATCACCTGCTCTCCCTTGTCCGAGAGCAGAACACGCACCAGAAGCTCGGCAAAGCGGTGCAGATTATGCGTGCCGAAGACCAGGCGCACATATCGGAAATCCTTCCGGATCTTCTCGATCTCGTCCGGCTCCTGCATCATGCATCCGCACAGTCCGATAATCATCTCCGGATTCTTTTTTCTGTATGCGGAGAGTCCCCCAAGCCGTCCGTAAACACGGATATTGGCATTCTCCCGGACCGTACAGGTATTGTACAGAACAAGATCCGCGTCTTCACTGTCTGTCATCTCGTAGCCTGCCAGTGCCAGAATGCCGCGCAGCTTTTCAGAATCGCGCTCATTCATCTGGCAGCCAAATGTGACAACGCAGGCCTTCATCCGCCTGCTAAGCTTTGCTTCCCTCTCCCGGATCAGCTCTGAGGCTTTCTTCAGAAAGTACGCCTGACGCGCGGAGCCGTCCTCCTCGGGCGGCTCCTTTTCCAAATCTGTATGCTGGATCAGTCTCCGAAATTCTTCGGACTCAAAAACTCCGTTCATGTCTTACCTCATCAGTCCCAGCTTTTGAAACAGCCTTACTGCCAGCTGTCCCTTCGGGAACTTTAAAATCTCTTCCTTTGTCAGTCCCTTGAATGCCACAAGCGCGATGGCATAGACCATCATGCCGACCAGGATTGCAAGAATCGTGGATACCGAATTGCCTGCCAGAATATGAAACAGGTGATACGCGAGATAGGCCGCAAACGCCATGATAATGGAGGCGGCTGCCGGCACGATGAATGTCTTGCGGTACTCCTGCCTGTAGAAGATGAATCTCTGGATTTTCAGTGCATTCAGGATACATACAATCAGCGCAAAGATCACATTCGCATAGAGAACCGCGTAGATGTTCAGGTTCTGCACGCGGAGCATGATATACAGCACAATCGTATGGATCACCAGCGCGATAACATTGTGAATCAGCGGTTCCCGGAGTTTTCCAAGCCCCTGGAGAATGGCCGTCGTCAGGGTCGAGAGGGAGTACAGGATGATGACCAGCGCGCCAGCCTGCATGATTCCGGCCGAGAGCGGAACCCCGGTCTTTGGATGAAACAGCATCTCGATGATCGGTCCGCCCAGTGCCGCCATGCCAAGTGCGCAGGGAATCGTGATGATCATCGTGTAGCGGGTCGAGGAGTGCACTGTCCGCACGGCACTCTTTTTATCTCCGGATGCGATTGCGGCTGTCAGAGACGGCACGACTGCCGGCCCAAGAGATGACGCCAGAGAAAGCGGCACGTTCATCAGAACACGAAACTTCCCCGAATAGATGCCCCAGATGGTCGCATACTGCTTTTCCGTATAGCCCTGGCTTTTGAGAACCGCATTGAAGATTCCCTGGTCCAGCACATTGGAGATGTTGTAGACGAGCGTCGAGAGCACAATCGGCAGGATTGTGAGGATCAGCGCACGGTAGATGGTCCTGGATGATTCCCGGTGCCCGCTGTGATCTTCCCGAAGCTGTTTTCTGAACCTCCTGAAAAAAGCACTGTACATGACCATCATGACAATCATGGCGACAGTCACGCTTGCTACCGTTCCGAAGGTTGCCCCTGCAGCTCCCCAGGAAGGGCCCAGAAGATCATCACCGCGGTCCTTTGCAAGCTGCCGGCCGTAGTCTACCATCACGTAGGCACCGTACAGGGAGACAGCCGCATTCACAACCTGCTCGATCAGCTGGGATACCGCGGTCGGAACCATGTTGGAAAAGCCCTGAAAAAAACCTCTGAACGTTCCCGTGATGGCAAAAATCAGAATCGCCGGCGCCAGTACCCTCAGCCCGTACTTGGCATATTCCAGGTTCATCACATTCTTTGTGATGATTCCGGCAAACAAGTAGGTGATAAGAGCCAGAATGACGCCTGCCATCACAGCAATCCGCATCGCACAGAGAAATACCTTGTACGCACTTCTTGTATAGCCCCGGTGCAGCCGCTCGCTCATCAGCTTCGACACCGCCAGCGGAAGACTGAACGATGAGACCATCAGGATGATCGAGTATATTTCATTCGCTGTGGAATAATAGCTGTTTCCGTCATCTCCGAGGATGTTGGTCAGCGGAATCCGGTAGATCAGACCGATGACCTTCGCGATGATCGAAGCGGCTGCCAGGATGGTTCCCTGCACCAGGACCGCCTTTGTCATTCCGCCGGACTTGTCATTTGGCTTACTCACACTATAACCTCAACAGTCAATTTGCCCGGAAAGACAGACTTTGTCCCTCTTCCCGGGTTGCGATCCATGGTCCCTCTTCCGAATCTGGTCTGTTCAGACAGGCCATCTTCCGGTCAGCCAAGGGAATCGATGATGGAAGTATCAATATTCGGATCATCCGATAGCACGACCAGCGGATCATCCTGGTTCCGGACAATCTCGACGAATGTCTTTCCCTGATTCAGTGTGATCTGATTCCCGTTTTCATCATAATAACGGGTGACGTTGAAATCGCACTCCCTGACATCGAAGGCAACATTCGCAGAACTGACGGTCGTCTCGACCGGATCATCCGCACTCCAGTTTTCCTTCTGCCAGGTAATCTTCTCAGCACGTCCGTTCGTGATATACCAGCCGCTTCCACCCTGCCCGTTTCCGGTCGGATCTGTCCACAGATACTTTTCATCGAACATCGTTGATGGGCATTCCTGTATGATGATGTTCTTGTAGGCAAGCTGGTTGCCGGTTGTCCCGTCCACCTGGGCACTTCCAAATTCGGAACGATAATACAGCTTGTCAGACTCGTTGTAGTCAAACCTGGCGTGGTTGTAGATGAAACCAGGGATCACGACCTTTGCGATCTGACCGTTGTCCAGGTTGACCTCCTGTCCGTCCTGCGCAAACTGATAATGGCCACTGTAGCCGCTTGCATAGTCCGTGGACCAGCCGCTGCTCTGCACAACATTCTGGATTCTCGAATAATCTGTCGCGACATTATGCGGTGCCGAGCGGTCATCTATCCGATAGAATGCCGCAGAGCCGTCATTGAGCGTATAGTTCTGACCATCCTCCCCATAAGGCAGTCCTGCAATGTCAGCCGTTGTCGGAAGCTGGAGAACCGGGACCGCGTAGATTACCTGTCCATAGTGTGCATAATACGCATTGAATTCACGGGCAAAGTAGACATAGTACGGGCGGCAGGAACGAACCGTCCCGATCCGGTCCACATCCTGATAGTTCTCGAATATGCCCATCAGCCTGGTAATGGAGCCCTCTACCATCGCCTCATAGACGACATCGGCATTCTCAATTCCAAACTGAGGAAGTGCATCCGGCGTATTCTCAAGCATAATCGCAAGCGGTCTCTTTCTTCCGTAGGAAGCAGGGACCTGCTTGCCCGTCAGATAACTCTGAACCATCCCGGAGGAAGAGTCGTCGGCTGCGGCTGTACTGTCAGCTGCCGCATCTTCTGCATAGACAGACCCGCCAAGCATGGAGAGCGCCATCACCCCAGCGGCGAGAAAGCTGAATAATTCTCTTTTTTTCATAAGACTCCTTTCGTTTCCGGAAAACCGGAACTCTGGTTTGAAACCGGCAGGACACAGCAGTGAGTGAACATCTCTCAAAACCTGCCGCTGCCAAACGGCAGTATACAACATCAGACGGGATTTTGGAAGTCTCTCGGAATCTGTACCATATCCATGATTTTCCGCTGCATATCTTCCATCACTTCCCGCTCTTCCGCTTCCATATGGTCATAGCCGGTCAGATGAAGCATGCTGTGGGCTACCAAAAACGCGAATTCCCTTTTCTCCGAGTGCCCGTATTCCCTCGCCTGTGAGGCTACCCGGTCCGCGCAGATGACGATGTCCCCAAGCAACAGCTCTCCTGAGTCCGGATCAAAGGCATCACTCTGAATCTCAGGATCTTCAAATCGTTCAAATGATCCAGGCGCGTCATATTCCTGAAGCGGGAATGAAAGCACGTCTGTCTCCCTGTCGATTCCCCTGTATGTTCTGTTCATCTCACGAATCGCTTCTCCATCCGTGATGAGCAGCGACACCTCCGCTTCATAGGGGCATCTGACCGCTTCGAGGGCCGCCCTGCAGACAGCGGAGGCGATTTTTTCAGGGTCAAACCCGAACTGCCGGTCCGATTCGTTTTCAAAGTTTAACGTCATGCTCAGCCTCTGTCTCTCCCCGGCATGCGGCGGCTGCGCTCCAGCTGATTCCGTCTGCCGGAATGCGGCCTGCCCTCCTCTTTTGCCGGATGCTTTTTCTCATAGGTCTCATATGCCTGAACAATCTTCTGGACGAGCGGATGCCGCACCACGTCCTTCGAGGTCAGGCGGCAGAACGCGATTTCATCAATCTTTGAAAGAACTTCCACTGCCACCTCGAGACCGGACCGGGACTCAAACGGCAGATCCTTCTGTGTCAGGTCGCCTGTCACAATCACCTTCGAGCCGAAGCCGACACGGGTCAGAAACATCTTCATCTGCGCCGGCGTCGTGTTCTGCGCCTCATCCAGAATGATAAAGGCGTTGTCCAGCGTCCGGCCTCTCATATACGCAAGAGGAGCGACCTCAATGAGCCCCTTCTCCGCATTTTTCTGGTAGCTGTCCGGCCCCATAATCTGGTAGAGGGCATCATACAGCGGTCTCAGATAAGGATCGATCTTGCTCTGCAGATCCCCCGGAAGAAAACCCAGTTTTTCCCCCGCCTCGATCGCAGGACGGGTCATGATGATTCTCGAGACCTCTTCATTCTTGAACGCCGTGATTGCTGCCGCCATCGCCAGATATGTTTTGCCCGTCCCCGCCGGCCCGATGCCAAAGGTGATCATATGATTTCTGATCGCCTCCACATAATTCTTCTGTCCGAAGGTCTTTGGACTGACAGGCTTTCCTGCTGCTGTGTGGCAGATGATCTCCCTGTCAATCTGTGCAATGCTTCCGTCTGTCTTCTCCATCGCCAGGGACAGCGCATAATTGACATTCTGCTCTGTGATCACGCTACCCTGCTCTGCGAGTGCCGCGAGATCCTCCAGCACCCTCTTTGCCCCGTCCGCGGCAGGCTCAGAGCCGATCACTCTCAGCTCCGAATCCCGCGCGATCACGGTCACATTCAGCGTCCGCTCTATTCTTTTCAGCCAGGCATCAAACTGTCCGAATACCTGCCCCTCCAGTTCCTCTGGAACCTTTGCAACTCTTTCTACCAATGCCATCTTTTATTTACATCGATTCGACCGCAGCCTGCTCGATCGGATATCCTTTCTTGTACATCTCGATGAAGCTGTTGAAGCCTTCCACATCTTCCGGCACCGGGCTGACGGTTGTCCCGCTCTGGCCGGCAAACACACGGTTATCCAGATACTGCGGGAGCGTCTCCCCGTCCTTCCTCTGAATCATATACTGAGCGAGGACAGCCATGCCCCAGGCGCCGCCCTCTCCTGCCGTGTCCATAACGGTGACAGGCGCATCCACAGCTGCGGCAAGGATCCGCTGGGCAACACCCTTTGTCTTGAACAATCCGCCGTGCCCCATCAATCTTGTCAGCTCAACATGCTCCTCTTTCAGCAGGATGTCAAGTCCGATTTTGAGGGAGGCCAGGGAAGAATACAGGTTTGCCCGCATAAAGTTTGCCAGGTTGAATGCAGAATCCGGGCGGCGGACCAGGAGCGGTCTGCCCTCGCCATTGAATCCCGTGACCGGCTCTCCTGAATAATAATTGTATGCAAGCACCCTGCCGCAGTCCGGGTCTCCTTCAAGTGCATGGTTGTACAGCACAGAGAAAATCTTGTTCATATCCGGCTCAATGCCCATCTGCTCCAGGAATTCCCTGAAAATGGAGACCCAGGCATTCAAATCAGACGTGCAGTTGTTGCAGTGTGCCATCGCCACCGGCGCGCCGTCCGGCGTTGTCACCATGTCGATCTCCGTATGGAGATTCTTCATATTCTCCTTCATGACAACCATGGCAAAGACGGACGTTCCTGCCGACACATTCCCCGTCGTCACCTCACAGCTGTTTGTGGCGACCATACCGGTTCCGGCATCCCCCTCCGGCGGGCAGACCGGCACGCCGGCCTGAAGATGGCCGGACACATCCAGCAGCCTTGCCCCCTTCTCTGTCAGGGTTCCTGCCTGCTGCCCGGCAACCAGTACCTTCGGCATGATGTCCCGCAGCTTCCATGGGTAGTGGTATTCCTTCACCAGTTCATCGAACTGCCCGATCATCCGCTCATCAAAGTCGCGGGTCTTCGGGTCGATCGGGAACATGCCGGCTGCATCGCCGACCCCGATCACTTTGTTTCCTGTCAGTGCCCACGTGATATAGCCTGCCAGTGTAGTATAGTAGGTAATCTTTTTTACATGATCCATCCCGTCCAGTATGCACTGGTACAAATGGGAAGTGCTCCACCTCATCGGCATATTGAAATTGAACAGCTTTGTAAGCGCCGCGGCAGCCTTTCCTGTATTGGTGTTTCTCCAGGTCCGGAAGGGAATCAGAAGCTCATCATCGCTTCCGAACGCCATATAGCCATGCATCATCGCCGAGAACCCGACGGCTGCGAGTTTTTCAATGACGACCCCATACCGCTTCTGAACATCCGCTGAAAGACTTGTATAGCAGTCCTGAAGACCGCCCCAAATATCCTCAAGCGTATAGGTCCACAGTCCGTCCACAAGACGGTTCTCCCAGTCGTGCGTCCCCAGTCCGATCACGCGGTTTTCCGGGTCCACAAGCACTGCCTTGATTCTTGTCGATCCAAACTCAATTCCCAGTACGGCCTTGCCGGCCTTGATGACTTCTGCTTCGCTACACATAATCTGCTCCTTCCCTGTTCCCGGGTTTTTCATGTTTTTTGTCAAAAACTTATCTTTCATTGTATAATATGGCTCAGTTTTCGTCAATTCTCACGATACCATACCCGTTTTCCCGATATCCTCATCCCGTTTTTTCATCCGGGGGCCGCAGGCTCCAGCTTCTTCGATTCTCCGAACAGGCGAACCTCATGCTGCGGTCTGCCATCTGATCTTCCCGATCACACGTTCTTTTACTTATGGTAAGGCTGCCTGCAGATGATCCGGTAGGCCCGATAAATCTGCTCCAGCAGGATGACCCGCATCAGCTGGTGTGGAAATGTGAATTCCGAAAAGGACAGCCGCATATCCGCTCTCCTGAGGACAGCATCCGAGAGTCCCAGAGAACCTCCGATGATAAAAATCAGCTGCATGCACCCTTCATTCTGCGCGGCCTCAATATACGAGGCAAATCCGATGGAATCCATCCGCTTCCCCTTGATCGCCAGCGCAATCACCCGGCTGCCCGACCCCTGGGCATTTTTGTCCAGCCAGGCGATCATCCTCTCCCCCTCTTTCTCCCGGATTTTCTGCTCCTCCTTTTCGGATGCATGCTCCGGCGTTGCCTCGTCTGCAACCGCTATGACCTGGAGGCTGCAGTACCGGGTGAGCCGTTTCTGGTATTCTGCAGCAGCCGCCTCCCAGTAAGCTTCTTTGAACTTCCCTGCACAAAGTATTGTAAGTTTCATCCCTGTCTGCCCTTCCCGATTCGGCGGCTCCGCCGCCATCTCGTGCTCCGACCCCGATGATGAGCGATCGCCGTCAAAGGAAAAGAGGGCGTGCCGAAGCAGCCGCCCTCTGAAAATCTGTTTGTTTCCGTCTCTTTCCATACGCCCCGGCTGACGGCGCCGGATCCATCGCCCAGGCTCAGGACTCCCCGTATTTTGAACGGATATATGCGTCAATGCTCTTTGCGGCTGTCTTTCCGGCGCCCATCGCCAGAATCACCGTCGCAGCCCCCGTCACGGCATCTCCGCCTGCGAACACCCCCGGAAGGCTCGTTGCCCCTCCTTCATCTGCTACGATACAAGCCTTCCGGTTCACCTCGAGGCCATTCGTCGTAGAGGAAATCAGCGGGTTGGGCCTTGTCCCAAGTGCCATGATCACCGTGTCGCAGGCGATCTCATACTCCGACCCTTCCACCGGAACCGGGCGTCTTCTTCCGGAGGCATCTGGCTCGCCCAATTTCATGTGTATAACGCGTATTCCCCGGACATTGTCGTTCTCATCTGCCAGAATCTCAACCGGATTGGTAAGAAGATCGAACTGGATCCCCTCCTCCTTTGCGTGGTGGACTTCCTCTTTTCTGGCAGGCAGCTCTGCCTCAGAACGCCTGTACACCACATGGACCTCCGCTCCAAGTCTCAGCGCTGTCCTGGCCGCATCCATCGCGACGTTTCCTCCGCCGACAACAACGACCTTCTTTCCGCAGGCAATCGGCGTATCATAATCATCCCGGTATGCCTTCATCAGATTATTCCTGGTCAGGAATTCATTGGCGGAGAACACGCCCTTGGCCTGCTCTCCTGGAATATTCATGAACATCGGAAGACCGGCTCCTGATCCGATGTAGACCGCATCAAAGCCCTCCTTTGTCAGAAGATCCTCGATCGTGACCGAACGGCCGATGATGACATTCGTCTCCAGCTTTACGCCAAGACACTGTACATTCTCGACCTCCCTGGCGACAACCCTGTCCTTCGGAAGACGGAACTCAGGGATCCCATAGACCAGAACCCCGCCGGCACGGTGAAGCGCCTCGAAGATTGTGACATCGTAGCCCTGCTTCGCGAGATCTCCTGCACAGGTCAGACCGGAGGGGCCAGAACCAATGACGGCCACCTTGTGCCCCGTGCGCCCTCTGTAGCACTGCATATGTTTGTCATGCGCCTTCGCCCAGTCCGCGACAAAGCGCTCCAGCTTGCCGATCGAGACCGCATCTCCCTTGATGCCGCGGATGCACTTTCCCTCGCACTGTGTCTCCTGCGGACAGACACGGCCGCAGACAGCTGGAAGCGAGGACGAGCGTGAGATGACATTGTAGGCTTCCTCGAATTTCCTGTCTTTCAGCGCCGCGATAAAGCCCGGGATGTCAATGCTGACCGGGCAGCCGGCGACGCACTTCGGATTTTTGCAGTGAAGGCATCTTTCGGCTTCTGCAACCGCCTCATCCTCATCGTAGCCGAGGCAGACCTCCTCAAAATTAGCCGCACGGACCTTCGGATCCTGCTCTCTGACCGGAACTCTCTTCAATCCTCTGATCTCAGCCATCACTTGTCACCTCCGCACTGTCCGCAGCCGCCACTGTGAGTTTTCCCTTCCTTCCAGGCCAGAAATGCTTCTCCCTCCTGAGTCCTGTAAAGCGTCTGTCTCTTCATCGCCAGGTCAAAATCGACCTTGTGACCGTCAAACTCCGGTCCGTCGACACAGGCAAACTTCACTTCCCCGTCGACCATCAGGCGGCAGGCCCCGCACATTCCGGTTCCATCCACCATGATCGGGTTCATCGATACGATCGTCGGAATCTGGTACTTCTTCGTGGTCAGGCAGGTAAATTTCATCATGATCATCGGTCCGATGCAGACACAATAGTCATAGGAGTGTCCCTCTGCAATCAGATCCTCCAGACACTTTGTGACCATTCCGTGCCGCCCGTAGGAGCCGTCATCGGTCGTAATAAAGACGTTTGCCACCGCCTTCATCCGGTCCTCCAGAATGACAAGGTCCTTTGTCTTCGCGCCGATGATGACATCACTCTGCACGCCGTGCTCATGAAGCCACTTGGCCTGCGGATAGATGGGAGCTGTACCGACACCGCCTCCGATAAAGACAAACTTGTGCGTTCTCAGCTCCTCGTCAGACATCCTCGTCAGCTCGGAGGGCTGGCCGAGCGGCCCGACAAAATCTGTGATTCTGTCTCCTGTGTGAAGCTGTGAAAGCTTCGAAGTGCTGACGCCGATTGGCTGATAGACGAGCTCGATGGTCCCCTTTTCTCTGTCATAATCGGTGATGGTCAGCGGAATCCGTTCACCTTCCTCGCCGACCTTCACAATCACAAACTGTCCAGGGAGGCACCGCTGTGCCACGCGCGGTGCTTCGACGAGCATCTCATAATTCGGGCCAGCAAGGTTTCCTGCCTTCAGAATCTTGTACATGACCTTCCCTCCATCCTGCTGAAATCATTCCTGCATCTGATACCATTATGTTCAGTATATAGCGAAAAAGCGCTTCCATCAAGTACAGGCGCGGAATTATTTGTGTAATTTGAACGAATAATTAAATCATTTCAGGACTCTGGTAGCAATATTGACAAATATTTCTCAATGTGTTTCCAGATAATTCTCAAACTGTTCTTCCGACATCAGCACTTTTCTGGGCTTTGTCCCCTCATCCGGGCCGACTACCTCTGCATCCGAGAGCTGATCCATGATTCTCGCCGCGCGGTTGAACCCAATCTTCAGCCACCGCTGCAGCATGCCGATGGACGCCTTGTCCTTGGAGATGATAAACCTTCCCGCCTCGGCAAAAAGCTCGTCCACATCTCCTCCGCCTCCCGGTTCCGCGTTGACAGCTGCCTTCTGAACTTCCTCCATCCGCTCCTTGATCTGATCGGTATTTCCGTCCACCTTTATGGCATCGACAACCTCCTGGATCTCCTCATCTGAAACATAAGCGCCCTGAATCCGGACGGGATTCTTGTAGTTCTGAGGGGAGAAAAGCATATCTCCGTTTCCAAGCAGACGCTCTGCGCCGCCGCGGTCCAGAATGGTCCGTGAATCAGTCCCTGATGAGACCGCAAACGCGATCCTGGACGGAATGTTGGCCTTGATGAGCCCCGTGATGACATCGACTGAAGGCCGCTGCGTTGCGATGACCAGATGAATCCCGCAGGCGCGTGCCAGCTGTGCCAGGCGGCAGATCGCGTCCTCGACTTCATTTCCGGAGACCATCATCAGGTCAGCCAGCTCATCGACGATGATGACAATCTGCGGCAGCTTCTTCGGAGCACCGGCAGTGCCGGACTTCTGAAGTGCCTCTGCCTTTGCATTGTAGCCGGCCAGATTCCGGACACCGACCTCAGCAAACATCTGATAGCGCTTTGTCATCTCTGACACTGCCCAGTTGAGTGCGCCGGCGGCCTTCTTCGGATCGGTGACAACCGGGATGAACAGATGCGGAATGCCATTGTACACGGAAAGCTCGACGACCTTCGGGTCGATCATAATCAGCTTGACGTCCGACGGATCTGATTTGTACAGGATCGACATGATCATTGTGTTGATGAAGACGGACTTTCCGGATCCGGTTGCCCCGGCAATCAGAAGGTGCGGCATCTTCGCAATATCAGACACAACGATCTTTCCGGCAATATCCTTTCCGACCACGTAGGTCAGTCTGCCCTTGGCTTTCCGGAATTCTTCCGAATCGATCAGCTCTCTCAGGTAGACCATGGAAGGCGTTCTGTTCGGCACCTCGATCCCGACCGCCGCCTTTCCCGGAATCGGTGCCTCGATCCGGATATCCGTGACCGCCAGATTCATCTTGATATCATCCGCCAGATTCGTGATCTTCGAAACCTTCGTCCCCATCTCAGGCTGGAGCTCATATCTGGTCACCGACGGTCCGCAGGACACGTTGGTCACCTTGGCATGCACTCCGAATGTCGCGAGAATCTGCTGGAGTTTCGACGCCGTCTCCCTCAGGTCCGCATCTGTCAGGCTGTCTGCACTGCGCCTTGGCCTCTCGAGAAGGTCCACCGACGGAAATACATATGGCTGCTCTTCCTCCTCCTTTGACTCGATCTCTCTTGCGACATTGTCGGCAGCCTGCTCAGCTTCCAGCGCAGACACTTTCTTTGAGCTCTGCGCGCCCGCCTGCTGGGCAGCCTTCCTTCTGATATTGGACGCTCCAGCCTCCTCAATCTCCTTTTTTGTCACAACCTCTCCGGGTTCAGCCTGGTCACGTTCTTCATCCGCAAGCCCTCCGGAACCATCTGCTTCTTTTCCGGAAGCACTGGTCTGTGAAGCCCTGCGGCTGTCAAGCTTCAGCTTTTCCTGCAGCATCTGGCTGCCTGCCCCATTGGCCGAAGACACTTCCTCCCCGCCCCTGTGTATCACAAGATCAGGAGAAAGAACGCCTGCCCCAGGCTCCGGCTCTTCAAGGCCGGAAAGAGGTTCTGCAGCCTCCCCGGCATCAGAAGTCTTTGCCAGCTGATGCGCATCCGCCTTTCTGCTCCTTCTGAACAATGTTCCCGAAGAAACAGTCTTCGCCTTCAAGTCTTCCTTCTCAAATGAGGTTACCGGTGCATTTCGTCCATCCGGCACCTCTCCGCTGAGCTTTCCGAATACGACAAAATCCTGTTTGCCCTTTTTGCCTGCATCTCTGACATCGCCGAAAAGATCTTTTTGTGCATCCTCCGCAGACGGTCTTTTCCTTTCTGCTCCCTGTCTGCCAAAGAAAGAGATGGACAAACCATCCGGATCTTCACCGCTTCCTTCCGGCGCAGCCTTCAGGGCGGACTGTTCTCCAAAACGCTTCTTTTCCTCCTCGCGCAGCCGGATGGCTTCAGCCCTCCTTTCAGCGCGTTCCTCCTGGCGTCTGGCACGCTCAGCCTCTCTGCGGGCTGCAAGGATTTCCCGCTGCTCATCCAGCGTCTGCCTGCCCCAGTTTCCGGCCGAGACGAACAGTGTTTTCTGTGTGATCAGCGCGAGGAAAAGAATGGTGGCGGCAATCAGCACAATATAGGTTCCCGCCACCCCAATCGTCGGGCAGAACAGGTTCTCGAGTGCACCGCCGATCAGGCCTCCCCCCTGGTGGTACTGCATTCCAACCTCATAGTATTCATTTAGACTGTGACTTTCCCTCCAGCCGACAAGCATCAGCTCCAGAAGTCCGCAGACTGTCACAAACAAGCCGGCGGCGGAAGCGGTCTGAATATATGCTCTTCTGCTGCCCCTGTTTGCCATGATATAAAGCGTCAGGAAAAACAGAAGAAACGGAAAGACGTAAGCGTTGGTCCCCATCAGTCCGAAAAAGATGCCGCCAAGTGTATCTCCGATCTTTCCGCCGATACCAAACAGACTGATAAAGATCAGCACCGATACCGCAAGCAGGGCCCAGCAGAAAATCTCGGCATTCATCGCCGGATTGGACTGCGGCATCGTTTTCGCCGTCTGACGAACGGTTGTTTTCTTCGAAGCTGTCGTTCTGCCAGAGCCGGATGATTTTCCAGTCTGGGCAGCTGTCCTCCTCTTTCCATTCAAAGAAGAGCGGGAACTCGTTCCCGCCCTTCCTGAAGCTGCACTCTGTTTTTTGCCTGCTGTCTTTCTGCGATCAGCCATTCAGCTAACCCTCCTGTGTCCGCTCTGACAGTTTACATAAACACAAACTGTCCGATGATCGAGAGAACCCCGATCGCAAAGCAATAATACGAAAAATATTTCAGTTTCCGATTCTGGACAATCCGCAGCATGAATCGAATCGCCAGATAGCCGACAACCGCTGCAGCAATCATTCCTGCCGCATAAGTCCCGACCAGCCTGCCGGTAACCACTTCCGAAGAGATATCAGAAAGCTCCAGCACGGCAGCACCGATAATCGCCGGAATGGACAGGATAAACGAATATTTTACAGCAAACTTCCGGTCAAGTCCGCAGAACGTTGCAGCTGCAATCGTGCTGCCGGAACGTGAGAGTCCTGGCAGTGTCGCAAAACCCTGGGCGATTCCGATCAGAACACCCTCTCCGTAGGACACATCCTTCGGAATCTTCCAGCAGTCTGTCTTTCTGTCAGAAAGCAGGAGCAGCACGCCTGTGATGAGAAGGCAGATTCCCGGGACAATCAGAGTTCCGGAAGCATCCTTAATCAGCTTGCTGCCAAGATATCCCATGATGCCCGTCGGAATTGTGGAAACAATGATCAGCACCACAAACTTTCTGTAGTTGGTGCGGACGATTTTGCGGTAATGCGGCTGCTTTCTTCCGGAGGAAAACAGCATGGACAGATTGGCCAGCAGATCGCCCACCATCCTGAAGAACTCCACAATCAGTTTGAGAATGTCCTTCCAGTAGACAACCAGCACCACAAGAAGCGTCCCGACATGGAGCATGACGTCAAACAGCACGCTGCTACCGGTCTCAATATGGAATATGTTCTGAAAAATCGCAAGGTGTCCGGAACTGGAGACTGGCAGAAACTCAGTAAACCCCTGCACGATTCCGAGAAAAATAGCCTGAAGAACTGACATGTGATCGATTCCTTTCCAACTCATTGACAGGTTTCGGATCAGCCTGAAACCAGAACAGCCTTCACCTGCGAAGGCGTTCCCCTGATCAGGCAATTCCTGAGGACGTACAGGTACGGGCCGGCTCTGTCAGGAAATACCGGCTCTTCAGGTCCAGCACCATCTGTGTGTAGAGCGCTCTGCACTCCTCATTTTTTCCGCACTCGATCAGGCGGATGCACGGCTGGATGTAAGTGTCCCAGATTTCATCGTAAATACGGTCCGCATCCTGAAGCCGGTCGATGTGCTTGACAATGGATGGTGCTACATCATAGTACATCTCAATCAGCTTCTCCCCATCCGGAAGGAAAGCCATATACTGGTCCCTGTAAGTTCTCAGGAGCGTCAGCTCATAGCAGTCATCCGGGCGGTTCAGCCGCCTGCAGCAGGCTGTCGTGATAAAGCAGAATTTTTTATGGAAGCCCTTTTCAATCACATCATATTCTGCCGGTGTCAGGTTTGACTTCGGGAACGCCCGCTTCCAGGCTTTTGAAACATGATCGACAAGCGGTTTTGAAGACGAGCCCTGGTATTTCAGAAGTGCCGGAAATACATATCCGGCCATGGCAAGACTGAGATTGATGTTCAGACGCTCTTTCTCTCTCCTTGGCGCCGCATCAAGCATCTGGGAAGCAGATGTCACCAGCTCCTGCGCCATGTTCTCCAGCATCGTATCCTTTTCCACAACAGCCGCATACAGGTTCTCGATCGCGTCCATCGCCGGAATCAGGCTCATGTAATAGTCCTTGAACTGTTCGGCGTACAGCTTACGCGAAAATGCATTCAGAAGCGCATCGTGCGTCTTCAGTGCATCCCGCATACCCGCCATACCGGTTTCATAGTCATTCATGAACATGCCTCCTGCCGCCTGGTCCGGCGGCCTGTTTTCCTCAGAAGATCAGCCTCCGGGCTATCCCTCACTCTGCGCTGTCGCTCTCCTCCAGATTGGAATAGACAGCCTGCACATCATCATTCTCATCGAGGGTGTCCAGCAGACGGGTAAGCTGTTTGCTGGCTTCCTCGCTGTCGACGCTGACATAGTTCTGCGGAATCATCGTGACATCGGCAGATGCCATCGGGATGCCGGCTTCCTCCAGCTTCTGACGCACCTCGGAGAATGTATTCGGATCGGTCAGAATCTCATAGGAATCTTCCTCCTCGTTGATATCCTCTGCACCGGCATCCAGCGCTGCCATCATCAGGTCATCGGAGCTGAGGCTGCACTCCTCCTTATCGACGATAATCTGCCCCTTCTTATCAAACATAAAGGAAACACAGCCCGGCGTTCCGACATTTCCGCCGTTCTTGGAGAATGCCGCCCGGACATCCGCTGCTGTCCTGTTCCGGTTGTCGGTCAGGCAGTCCACAACGATCGCGACACCGTTCGGACCGTATCCCTCGTAGGACACTTCCTCGTAGTTGACGGAGTCCGCATCTCCGGCCGCCTTCTTGATGCCGCGGGCGATTGTCTCGTTCGGCATGTTGGCCGCCTTTGCCTTCGCAACAACGTCGCGAAGCTTGGAGTTGTTGTTCGGGTCCGGTCCGCCCTCTTTGACAGCGATGGCAATCTCACGGCCGATGATTGTAAAAATCTTGCCCTTGGCGGCATCGTTGCGTTCCTTCTTGTGCTTGATGTTCGCAAACTTTGAATGTCCTGACATAGAATCCTTCTCCTTTGATTCAACCTTCTTCTTTCTGGTCTGACTGCTGCTTCTCGGCCAAAGCCCACTGAATCGTATTCCCGTATACCGCTCTCACTGTGAACAGAATGCCATTCTCCTCGTCTGCGACGCGTTTTCCCACGTCACCCGGTCCCGGCACATGATCCAGCCTCGCGGTGAGGTATCCGTTCAGGGTCTCATAGTCTTCATTCTCCTGAGCGCCCAGCGTCTTCGCGACATCGGAGAGAGACGCCATGCCGCTGATCTTCCATCTTCCCTTCCCAACTGGAACAATCAGCCTCTCCACCCTGTCATACTCATCGAAGATATTCCCAACGATCTCCTCCAGAATATCCTCCATCGTCACAAGGCCTGCAGTCTCCCCATACTCATCGACGACAATCGCGATCTGCACCTGGCTTTTCTGCATGTCCGAGAACAGCTCATCAATTCTGCGTGTCTCCGGCACAAACTTCACCTGCCGCAGAAGCCCCGGGATATCCCGGACGCTTTTCTGATTATACTGTTCCTTCATATGGAAGGACATGGCATCCTTGATGTAGAGAGCTCCGGTAATATTGTCGATGGAGTCATCATAAACCGGGAACCGGGAATTCGGTGACTTGACCATCAGACGGATCGCATCGTCCAGCGGAGTCTTTCCGCTCAATGCGATGATCTTGCCCCGGATTGTCATGATGTCCTGAGCCTGTTTCTCGTCCAGCTCGAAGATGTTCCGGATCATCTCCGCCTCATCCTCGTCAACCGTTCCCTGCTGGTGCCCTTCGTTGACCATGGAAATGATCTCGCTCTCGGTCACCTTCTCCCGGATCTGAGCCGGATCTGATGCGGCCAGTTTTGCAAGAAATGCCGCTGCCCATCCGAACACAGTCGTAAACGGCAGTGCGGCGCCTGAAAGTACCCGCCACAACGGGTAAACTGCAAAAATATAGCCGAGTCTGTGCACCTTTCCGACATAACCCGGCAGTGCCCTCCCGAAGACATAGGTCAGAAAGACGGCACACAGAACAGAAAGCCAGACCCCTGCCCCCTGGATGCTTTCAATAATCAGTGCTCCGCACACCGCTGTCAGAATCTGCCAGAAGGCGGAAGCTCCGATCATCTGCTCCGGCTTGTCCAGGATCTTCGAAAGCCTGCCGCATATGGCCTTCTGTCTGTCTGAAAAGTCCGCCTCGTCCTCATCCTCTGAATCGTTTCCGCTCTGCTCAAGGTCCGCATCGGACAATTCCGAGGCAGCCGCGCTGAATGCAGAACAGATAAAATCAGCCGCAGCCAGAAACACAAACATCAGTATTCCGGGGAAAGGCCCCAGGTCATCGCTCATTGAAAACTCCCTTTGATCTCCCGGCTGACGGTCGTATGGGTTCCGCCGTCAGCAGACGCAAGCTTAAATATAACAATAAAACCTATCACCGTCAAGGCAGCCGGATTACGCATCCACATACACTCTCGGCACACGTTTTGAGATGTCGCAGACAAGCTCATACGGGAACCGGCCGGACAGCCTCCCGAGTTCATCGGCCGTCACCGCGTCTTTCCCGTCCTGTCCGAGGAGCGTCACCCTGTCGAACTCCTCCGCCTCGATCTCTGTCACATCCACCATGAACTGGTCCATACAGACCCGTCCGACAATGGGTGCACGCCTGCCGCGAATCAGGACACTGCCCTTGTTTGAAAGGCTTCTTGGATATCCGTCTCCATACCCGACCGGAATGGTCGCGATCCGGCTTTCCCGCTCTGTCACAAATGTCCCGCCGTAGCTGATGGAGGTTCCGGCCGGAACCTTCTTGATGTAGCAGATGTGGCTGATGAGCGACATCGCCGGTTTCATCGGCATCAGATTTCTGTCAACTTCGTCAGACGGATAGATGCCATAGATGGTGATCCCGGCGCGGACCGCGTCGAGGTGTGTTCCGGGGAGCTCCATGATCGATGCACTGTTGGCTGCATGGCGCAGCGGGATGCTGACACCTCTTTCCTCCAGCATCTGCTCAAACCGGCAGTATTTCCGGAACTGCTCCTGTGTATAATCCTTGTCCCTTTCATCCGCCCGTGCGAAATGAGTAAACAGTCCTTCCACCTTCAGATTCGAAAGCTTCGCAATCTCCGCTGCCTCGTCAGCATCCTCTTCGCAAACCTGAAATCCGATCCGGCCCATCCCCGTATCCACTGCAAGATGGACCGGGAGGATCATGCCTGCCCTTGAAGCCGCCTCCGAGAGCTGTCTTGCCATGGACAGCTTGAAGGTTGCCGGCCGGATCTGAAGCCGTACCAGCAGATCGTAATCCTGAGGGAATACAAAGCCAAGGCACAGGATTGGCTTTCTGATTCCGGCGCGGCGAAGCTCCACGGCTTCCTCCGTCGTCGCCACCGCAAAGCCCCAGATATACGCCTCAGGCTCCATCATTTCTGCAATTCTGACCGCGCCGTGTCCGTAGGCATCCGTCTTGACAACCGCAATCATCTTTGTGTCATCCCGAAGCCTGCCTCTCATCGCAGCAAAATTATCCCGAATGGCGCCAAGGTCAATCTCCGCCTCCACACGAGGGTACGTGCCTCGTTCTGTTTCCATATCCATATTGGGTATCATGCCGATCTCCTCCGACAAATACACATCCCGATGATTTCTTCTTTTCCACCTGAAGCCTTCTGAAAACCCTTCCGTATCTTACGCGGGGGCTCAGGATTCCGGCCGCTTTCCGGATGCCTTCTGCCCACCGGACGGATGATTCATCCGGTACCCCAGTTCCATCAGGCTCTCCGACAAATGAACATCCTGGATGGTGACATCCTCCGGGACCTCAAGATCCATATGGGAAAAGTTCCAGATGCCCTTGACTCCGCCCTTGATCAGGATCGGTGTCACCATGGCAGCCCCCTCCGATGGCATGGTCAGTGCTGCGATATCAGGCTTGTTCTGCCGCAGAAAAGCAGGCAGTTCATCCATCCCCCTGACCTCTATACCGCCGGCGTTCTCTCCGCGGTGATTCTCCGGCCTGCGGTCAAAGATACCAATGACCTTGAACCCCCTCTTTTCAAAGCGGGTATAGCTTGCGACAGCCATTCCAATCCGCCCCGCCCCGACAATAATCATCGTGTAGCCCCTGTCAAGGCCCAGTATTTTTCCGATGCTTTCATACAGATACTTGACGTTATAGCCATACCCCTGCTGGCCAAATCCCCCGAAATGATTCAGATCCTGCCTGATCTGGGATGCTGTGGCGTGCATATGACGGCTCAGATCTGCCGAGGAGACGCGCTCCACGCCCTCATCCATCAGGATACCAAGGTACCTGTAATATTTAGGGAGCCGGCTGATGACGGCCTTCGGGATTTCTTTTTCTTCCATCGCCGTACAATCCTCCACATGAATAAAACGCCTGCAAATGATATCGTTTCTCGCAGGCATACTGCTGATTATTATAGGTTTTTCCTGCACATTCGTCAAACACGGCGCTTCTTGATTTTTCAAAGCGCTTCCCATATCATGATGAACGTGTCATCACTCTTATTACCCAAAGGAAAAATGAACCATGATTCTATCCTGTCACAATATTACAAAAGCTTTCGGGACAGATGTCGTCCTGAAGAACGTATCCTTTCATATTGAAGAGCATGAGAAGGCTGCCATCGTCGGAATCAATGGGGCCGGCAAGTCTACACTTCTGAAAATCATCGTCGGAGAGATCACGCCCGACAGCGGGGAAGTCACAGTTTCACGCGGCCGGACGCTGGGATATCTTGCACAGATCAACACACTCTCCGGCCACCGGACGATCTGGGACGAGACAGCTCAGGTCAAGCAAAAAGTCATTGATATGGAAGAAAGCCTCCGGACTATGGAGCGGCAGATGAGCACTGTTTCCGAGGACAGTCTGAATCTTCTGATGGATCAGTACCATAAAACACAGGAGGAATATGAGCGGCTGGGCGGCTATGCCTGGAAGAGCGAGGTCTCCGGTGTACTGAAGGGTCTGGGTTTTACAGAGGAAGAATTCGGGAAACCTGCCGACAGTCTTTCCGGCGGACAGAAAACCCGGGTGGCACTCGGCAAGCTGCTCCTTCAGGCGCCTGACATTCTCCTGCTCGATGAGCCGATCAACCATCTGGATCTCAATTCGATCGAGTGGCTGGAAAACTACCTGCTGAATTATCAGGGCTCCGTGATCGTTGTCGCCCACGACCGCTATTTTCTGAACAAGGTTGTGACGAAGGTTGTGGAAATCGATAACGGAACCAGCATGTCATTTTCCGGCAACTACTCTGCATACGCAGAGAAGAAAAGGCAACTCCGGGAGACACAGCTGAAAAGCTGGATGAATCAGCAGGCTGAAATCCGGCATCAGGAAGCCGTCATCGAGAAGCTGAAAAGTTTCAACAGAGAAAAGTCCATCAAGCGTGCAGAGAGCCGCGAAAAGATGCTGAACAAAATCGAGCGAATCGATAAGCCTGCCGAGACTGACGCCCGCATGCATCTCCAGCTGACCCCCCGTATCCTTTCCGGTAATGATGTACTGACAGTCGAACACCTGAAAAAAGGCTTTGAGTACCCGCTTTTTACAGATCTGAACCTTGAAATCAGGCGCGGCGAACGTGTCTGTATGATTGGCAACAACGGGACCGGAAAGTCCACCTTTCTGAAACTGATCATCGGCAGTCTGAAGCCGGATGAGGGTAGTATCCGGCTCGGCACCCGTGTTCACATCGGCTACTACGATCAGGAGCACCAGACACTGCATCCGGACAAGACACTATTCTCGGAACTCCAGGATGCTTACCCTACACTGGACAACACGACCATACGAAACACCCTCGCCTCCTTTCTCTTCACCGGAGATGATGTATTCAAGCGCGTGTCCGACCTGTCCGGCGGTGAACGGGGGCGTCTGTCCCTCGCGAAGCTGATGCTCTCAGAGTCCAACTTCCTGATTCTCGATGAGCCGACAAACCATCTGGATATCCTTTCGAAGGAAATCCTTGAGGACGCCCTGCAGTCTTACAGTGGTACGGTTCTCTGTGTCTCTCATGACCGTTATTTTATCAACCGGGTTTCGACCCGCATCATCGAGCTGACCAACCGCGTCATCGTGAGCTATCTCGGCAACTACGATTACTATCTTGAAAAGAAGGATGAACTTACGGCTAAATTTGCCCCTGCAAATGAGCAGACCATCCACTCTGCTTCCGGCGGCCAGATTGCTTCCGGAAATGCCTCCCACCTTTCCATGCAGCATGCATCCGGCAGTGACGCAGGCGCAGAAAACTGGAAGCGTCAGAAGGAGCTTCAGGCCGAAGCCCGGAAAAAAGAAAACCGACTGAAAAAACTGGAGGCTGAGATCTCCAGTCTGGAAGCGCGCAGCAATGAGATCGACGAGGAGATGTCCAGGGAGGAAGTCTTCACGGATGTCGGAAAAGTGACAAGTCTCTCAAAGGAAAAAGCAGCACTCACCACACAGCTGGAAGTGCTCTACGATGAATGGTCTGAGCTTGCTGAGTAAGGGATTGTTTCCTCATAGGATGGTTTCCTCACATGCAGAAACCAGGATCAAAAACATGTAAGTTACGTGTCCATAAGGGCAGCGGAAGTCTCCGCTGCCCTTCATTTATGTAACATTTTCTCTGAGACCTCTTTTGAATCATCTCCATCGATATTCCATTTGTTCGCACTTTTCGACATATCCCCATAGATATCCACTTATCCACATTTTCGGCTCTTTCGTGGTATCCACACTCGTTTGTGTATATTATGCATTTTTATGCATCGTATGTATATTTTGTGTTCCTATGTAACATTCGTTATTATGAAACATATATATGTGTATGTAACATTAATATCTGTTGTCCGCTGCTCTTCTGCCGCGCAAAATTCCTTTCAGAAGGCTTCTGCGGATTTTTCAATATACAAGTGCACTTCCACTGTGCTAGAATTGGTCAGGCGAAAAGGCAGAATCCCATGTCCGGTGATGCTGGCTTTTACGCTGGTAACCAGGGCTTTCTATTTGCCTTTGATCGTTTGTTCAACAGTTGGGAAAGGACAGTCAGCATGAAGGAGTACAAGCCATTCAAGTCTGGAAAAGTCAGAGAAGTCTATGACATCGGAGACAGCCTGATCATGGTCGCAACAGACCGGATCTCAGCATTTGATCACATCCTGAAGAACCGGATCACGGACAAGGGTGCGATCCTGACACAGATGTCTTCTTTCTGGTTTGAGTACACGAAGGATGTCATCCGGAACCACATGATTACGACGGACAACGAAAGAATGCCGGAATTCTTCCGCCAGGAGCAGTTCACCGGCAACAGTATGAAGGTTCAGAAGCTGACCATGCTCCCGCTTGAATGCATCGTCAGAGGC
This sequence comes from uncultured Lachnospiraceae bacterium, assembly GCA_902761585.1. GTDB lineage: Bacteria > Bacillota > Clostridia > Lachnospirales > Lachnospiraceae > Porcincola. Next base: position 23,145 of record CACWKX010000001.1, on the reverse strand, counting down.
TATATCACAGGAAGCGGCTGGGCATCCTATCAGAAGACCGGAACAGTCTGCGGCATCCGGCTCCCTGAGGGCCTGGTCGAGAGCCAGAAGCTGCCCGAGCCGATCTACACGCCTTCCACAAAAGCAGATCTGGGCGATCACGACGAAAACATCTCTTATGAACAATCGATTGATGTGCTGGAGAAGAAATTCCCGGGCCACGGGAAAGAATATGCGACTGCGCTGCGCGACAAGACCATAGAGTTGTACACCAAATGTGCCGACTATGCCAGAAGCCGCGGCATCATCATCGCAGACACAAAGTTTGAGTTCGGCCTTGATGAGAATGGAGAAATTGTCCTTGGTGACGAGATGCTGACTCCGGATTCCTCCAGATTCTGGCCGGCAGACGGCTATCAGGCAGGACACAGTCAGCCTTCCTACGATAAGCAGTTTGTCCGTGACTGGCTGAAAGCGAACCCTGACAGCGATTACAAACTTCCCCAGGATGTCATCGACCGCACCATCGAGAAGTACAAGGAAGCCTATCTTCTGCTGACAGGGAAGGAATTTACCCGCACCGGAAAGTAACACTAATACAAAAGAGAGTCGGGGAAATCCCCGGCTCTCTTTCTGTTACAGCCTCACAACCCTCCCGCCTGGCATCCCTTCCGTCTTTCTGTGTGAGATAATCAGAACAATCCGGTTCTCTCCGGCCTGGACCAGTGCTTCATCGATTCGTTTCTCTGTGACAGCGTCAAGTCCTGCGGTACTTTCATCAAAGATCAGGATGCTGGGACGCGGCGCAATGGCGCGTGCAATCTGAAGCAGCATTCTCTGACCCTGTGAAAGACCTGCCCGGCTCATGTCCGTATCAAGTCCATCCGGAAGCGCCAGGAGCTCATCGATCATTCCGACTTTCCCGATCGCCTCCAGTGCCATATCCTCTGTAACGCGTTCGTCTCCCATCGTCACCTGCATCAGAACGCTCCCCGGTATCTCGACAAAATCCTGCTGCACATAACCGAAGATCATCCGTTTCTGTGCATCCGTGATCTCCCTGGTATCGACGCCTCCGATCACCACCCTGCCCTCCGAGGGAGAGAATAAGCCAGTCAGGAGGCCGACAAGCGTTGTCTTCCCGGCACCGGTCCGCCCGATGACCGTGACCCGGTCCCCGCGTCTCATCGTGAGGCAGAAGTCGTGAAATAGTGTCGGTCCCCCTCTGTAGGCAAATGAGACATGGTCAAACCGAACTTCTCCCTCCAGTTCTTCCGCATCAAGCACCTGTGTGTGCTCTGCCTCCTGCTCCTGGTCCAGAAACAGATCGATTCTTCTGATCCCCGAGATTCCCCTCTGAATGTTCTGAAACTCCATTCCCAGCGTATTGATCGGGTCAAACAGTCTGGTAATCAGATCGATGGCTGCCGCAGCCACCCCGGCCGAAATCGTAACAAGATGAAGATGCTGTGAAGCCATCGCAGCGATCAAGGCGATGGCAGCCGCCCGGATCACCTGAATCATTGGCGAGTAGGATGCATCCAGAAGATAGATTGACGCATTCGTCCTGTAGTTATCCTCCAGCTCCCGGAGGTAAATCCCCTGCATCCAGGCTTCCCTGTGATACACCTTGATCGTCTGGGCTTTATCAATCGAATCCGTCAGCACTGTATTCATTTGCCCCATCTGAGACAAGTTTTTCTCCTGCGCACCAAGGGTCATCCTCTGGAACAGTCTGGTCAGAAAGAAAACCGCTGGCACCAGCGCAGCGACAAGAAGGGCCATTTTCCACGAGAACAGAAGAACAGACAGAACAATTCCGATGATTTTCAGCAGATCTGTCACCATTGATGCGATCCCGTCAGAGACAAGTGATCCGACGCTCTCGACATCGTTTACAAAACGGCCAGTAACCTCGCCCTCACTTTCGTGTGTCAGTTTTTCAAGCGGCAGTCTGTTCAGCTTTTCCATCAAATCTGTCCGGATCCTGTGAATATACTTTTCCCCGATCACCGTCAGCATGATGCCTTTCCCGAACTCTGCGGCTGCTCCAAGCACAGAGGCTGCAACATAGAGAACTGCAAGGACAAACAGCCCCTGCTGTCTGCCGGGAATCAGCTTGTCATCCACCACATACCTGAGAACCTGTGGAGGAATCAGCGCCAGGATGACAGATGCTGTCATGCAGATGACCAGAAGAATTGCCCTGCCCTTGTTCTGCCGGATGACAGATCCGATCTCTTCCCATACGCGGGAATGGTTTTTTCTCCTCATAAATTCCCCCGCTCCGGCTCTTTCTGCATACTTTCTTTTTCCTGAAGAAGGAAACTTTCCCGATACCGTTCAGACTCCCTCATCAGACTTTCGTGCGTGCCGGTCCGGACATACCCGTTCTCCTCGATCATCAGTACCAGATCCGCATTCACCAGAGCCCTCATTCGATGCGTAATGAGAATCAGAAGTGAATTCGAATGGTGTGCCTTCAGGTTCCGGATCATCTTTTGTTCCGTATCCTTGTCCACATTTGCAAATGGTTCATCCAGCACGATCAGCGGCTGACCGCCGTACAACGCTCTCGCACAGGATATCCGGCTTCTCTGACCGCCTGAGAGCATCTTCCCTGCAGAACCCGTCCTGTGGTCCAGAGCGCCTTTTCCCATCTTTTCCAGGTCTTCATCCAGGCAGACATCGTGAAGAACAGCGCTGAGCCTGTCCGGATCCTCCCTCCTGCCAAGCAGAATATTATCCCGCAGGCTCAGGTCAAACAGTTCCGGGCGATGTCCCATATAGGATATCAGCTCCGACTTTTCCGCCCCGGATAAAAGAGCCAGATCATGCCCCACCACCCGCACTGTCCCGCTGCAGGATCGGATTCCAGCAATAGCCTCGCCCAGCGTACTCTTTCCACTGGCAACAGGCCCGGTAATCCCGATGAGCTGTCCCTTCTTCCCTGTAAATGAGACCGGAGAAAACAGCTCCCGGCCACCCCTGGAAACCGTCAGATTTCTGCACAGAAGTGTGATGGCCGTTTCTCTCATATCAGCTTCAGAATGCCTCGGAACAGCATCAGAGTCTTCCTCCCGCCACCCGGACAGGTAGGGCTTCACCCGTTTCCAGGAGACGCTTGCTTTCTGACAGGCGTTCAGAAGTTTTGATACCTTGGCGATTTTCAGCGAAAAGGCCAGATAAATTGTGAGGTAGGCCGTAAATGCCCCCACTGTCCAGTTTCCGGCAAGAACAAGACGTCCGCCATAAAAAAGGACCACAAGCGTCCCGCAGAGCGTGATTGCGTTATATGCAGGCTGCATAGCATTTTCCAGAATGCCGGCAGATATCTGCTCCTTTTCAAGAGCAGACAGGCGGCTCTCATAAGCCGCCTCCTGCCTGCCGGCTGATCCGGTCACACGGTAGATCAGGCTATTTCGGACCGCATCCAGGCTTGCGCCGGCCACCTGGGCACTCATCTCACGGGCTCTCCGGTTTGATGCTTCAACATACCTTTTGAGGAACCGCGCAGTCAGCAGCGCGAACGGAACCGGCAGCAGGGACAGCACCGTGCACGGAACACTTCCTCTCAGCATCGTCACAAGGTAACCGGTCAGGAGGACGCCGGTATCAAAGACTTCTGTTGTCGCTTTCCGCATGCCTTCGACTGTCAGGTCAACATCCCCCAGCGCCTTTGTCATCACCTGGCCGGAATTTTCAGCTTCCAGGCTGCCGATGTCTTCATGGATGATACGGTTGTAAACCATCATCCGCATAGAGATGTCCGTCGCATTCGCAAACCGTCGTACGTAATATCGCTTTGCCAGCCGCAGCAGCTGGACCACCATTACAGTCATCAGGAAAACAATTGCCGCATGAAGGACCTCTCCGCTGCCATGTTTTTCCTGCGCGGCAATGGCATCAACCAGCTGTCCCTGTCGCATAGCACAAAGCGACTGTCCCAGATTAAACAGTGTCCCGCTCACGGCTACAATCAGGAGTGTCTTCCACTCCCTGAGAAAATAGCTGTAAATCCGGTCCGGGTGCATGACTGGTGTGCGAAAGACCTGGCGCGTTCTGTGCCAGGTCCCTTCTGAGTCTTTCTGATCGTAATCTGTGTTTGTCACAATTCCGTTCCCCATCAGGATGGATAATCCAGTATGTACCGCTCATACGCATTGATGACCGTCGTGCTGTCAACCTGCCTTGTGCGGCGGAAATCATAGGCATAGGTCTTATGCACATGTCCGTGCACCATATAGGCAGGCTTGTAGCGTGTCACAATCTCCCGGAACACATCAAATCCCTGGTGAGGCAGATCGTCCTGGTCACCGCATCCCCGCATCGGAGCATGTGTCAGCAGGATATCAATCCCGTGCCTTCTCATGATCTGAAAGCGGACTTTCTTCGCCCTCTTCTGCATCTCCTTCTCTGTATACTGATATTCGCCAAATCCGTATCGCTGACTTCCACCCAGTCCCAGGATCCGAACGCCATTGCAGACATAGACTCTGTCGTCAATATTGATGCAGCCTTCCGGCGGCTTTTCCTGATACTTGGCATCATGATTTCCATGAACATATAAGAGCGGACAATTTGCAAATGTCACAAGAAACGACAGGTATTCAGGAGGAAGATCCCCCGCCGAGAGGATCAGGTCAATTCCTTTCAGCTTCGATTCGTCATAGTAGTCCCAGTACGATTTACACGGTTCATCCGCAACCAGGAGGATTCTCATATCAATCAATCTCAACTTTCTATCCTGCCGTTCAGGCATCTTTCTCTTCCGAAGCGGCTTCCTTCGGCGGTTCCTCGCTCGTCATGATGACCTTCTCCACCACCTGGACCGGGGTATGCTTTGCTGTCGCTGCATTCACTGACTCCGGCGTGATAATCTGCTGCATCGCAATCCGGTCTCTCGACTCCTGATTCAGCTCATCGAGCGAAGGAACGCTGCCAACGATGCCTTCGAGAAGGTAATTCATCGTAATCACCTCCTGCGCGGGAAGCGCCCCAGCATCCGTCCCGACCGCACGGCCATCCTGCAGAAACAGCTTCCCCGCAAAGGGATTCAGCAGCCAGTCCTCCTCCACAATCCGGCTCCGCATCACATCGGCAAACCGCCGTACCCCCCTCGGAAGATTGCCTGAAAGGACAAGATCGATGATTCCGCTTGATATGCCCCACCAATAGTTGACAGCATTTCTGGACTTCACATCGTCTCCGCTGTCCCAGCTTCCCTGGAGGATATCACTGATGATCCGTTCATAGAATCTCCCCCAGTTCCAGATAGGTGCTGCAAGATTCACGGTTTTCCCATCCTTTCGGATGAACAAACCATAGGCACTGCCCTCCTGCCCGGGGCGGATCATATCGTTGCCTGATACGACGCTGATGTCTTCACGATCCAGAAGCTCACTCAGATGCTCATGATCCTTCAGGCTGTCCCAGTGCAGATATACCTGCGCCCTCGGATTCGTCATCCGGGCGCCAAGGGCAAACGCGTTGATCTCCGCCATTGTTCCATAGATCGGGAAATTCGCCCGGTAAGCGATCTTCTCGTTTTCCGTCATGGCACCAGCAATCATGCCCGCCAGATATTTTGCTTCAAACAGCCTCCCGTAATACGTACGGATGGAATTATGGGGCTGCCCGACAGAACAATTCAGTATCTTGACCTCCGGATGTTCGATCGCCGCCTTCAGGCTCGCCGCGAGGAATTTCTGATTGGCCGTGAAAATGATCTCATATCCATCCTGAATGACCGCGTCAATCAGCTCCGCTATATCACGCTCATCATCCTGCAGAAAATACGCAGCCGTCTGGATCCTGTCCCCGAAAACATCCTCTACATGCATTCTCCCGAGCTCGTGTCCGTAGGTCCATCCGGATTCGCTCATACGCCGGTCATGGATAAAAGCAATCCGGAGTGTTTTCCCGCCAAGCGGGTGAAGAATCCGGTTCAGAACGCTTCCGCCTGAAGCTGCCTCCGGCTTGAAGACAAGCGACTCCTGCGTCTCGTCACCGAGCGCCGGCAGCTCCTTGAAGATTCGGTCCAAATCCTTTGCCTTCTCAGAATGAGACTTTTCCTGAATCTCCTTGTAGGAATAGAGTGACAGGTAAAACAGAAGGGCATCCCCTGCTGTAATTTTCAGTTTATCTCCGCCCTTATCCTTGAAAAGTCCCGAAAACTCTGTGTAGAGAGACCGGAAATTCTCCTTGTCCTCGTCCGTCCACTTCTCACCCGGTTTCTTCTTCAGGGCGAGCGTCAGCTTTGGAAAACTTCCCGGCTGCGTAAACCAGATATAATTCACCTGGCTGTCCTTGTAAAAGTCCAGAAATTCAAAATAGATTCTGCTCTCCGGCGTGTCCTGCGGATACGGAATCTCACGCGTGACCGTTCCCTCGATCGAATCCACCCCAAAGTACTTCAGGACACTGACACGCTTGTTGCCCTCCAGCACATAAAACTTGTTCATGAACTCGTAGCAGACAATCGGATCACCGATTCCCTGATTCATATGGTAATCGACCACGCCGTCCCACTTTCTGGCAAATTCCGAATATTCCGGCATGAGCGGCATGAAGTTGTTCGCAAATGAGTTCTGTCTTCCTTCCGTCTTTGTTCCGACGATCTGGTCAAGCGGAATATTGACAAGTCCCAGAGATTCCTCCGTTTTCATTTCCGCCTGTGTCAGGATGGCATCCAGCGCGGGCAGATACGGGTATTCTCCGCGGCTCAACGCTCTTCGATAAGCCGCCTTTCCCATCTTCAATGCTTTTTTATAATCGTCTGATGCCATAGGATTCCTCCTTCGTGATCATCTGTCTGAGTATCTGTATGGAAAGCAGTCTGTCAAAGTGTCTCCAGGGTCTCTCTGACTGCCAGGATGAAATCGCGGCTGCTGAGTGTAACCGGGTTGTCCAGCGTCGTGATCCTCGCCAGATCCCCTGTCATCTTTCCGGATTCAATTGTCTGAAGCGTTGCTTTCTCCAGACGATCCGCAAACGATACAAGTTCCGGAAGCTGATCCAGCTGCCCTCTCTTCCTCAGAGCTCCTGTCCAGGCAAAGATTGTTGCAACGGAGTTTGTGGAGGTCTCCTCCCCCTTCAGATACTTGTAATAATGGCGCTGTACGGTTCCATGTGCCGCCTCATATTCATACTTTCCATCCGGATTCACCAGGACAGACGTCATCATCGCAAGGGAACCGAAGGCGGACGAGAGCATATCACTCATCACATCCCCGTCGTAGTTTTTGCATGCCCAGATAAACCCGCCCTCACTCTTCATGACACGTGCGACCGCGTCGTCAATCAGCGTGTAGAAATATGTGATTCCCTTTTGTGCAAACTGTTCTTTATATTCCTTTTCGTAGATGGTCTGGAAGATCTCCTTGAATCTCCCATCATACTGCTTGGAAATCGTATCCTTCGATGCAAACCAGAGATCCTCCCCCGCATCGAGTGCATAGGAGAAACAGCTTCTGGCAAAGCTCTCAATGGAATTGTCCAGGTTATGCATCCCCTGAATGACGCCTGGTCCAGCGAACTCATGGATCAGCTTCCTGGTTTCATGCCCTTCGGCATCCGTAAAGACCATCTCTGCTTTTCCAGGTCCCGGAATCCGCATCTCCACATCACGATAGACATCCCCGTATGCATGACGGGCGATCGTGATCGGCTTCTTCCATGTACGGACATTCGGTTCGATCCCCCTCACCGTGATCGGCTTGCGGAACACCGTCCCGTCCATAATCGCACGGATCGTTCCATTCGGACTTTTATACATCTTTTTCAGATGATACTCTTCCATGCGGGCCGCATTCGGCGTAATCGTCGCGCACTTGACCGCCACGCCGTATTTCAATGCCGCCTTCGCCGAATCAACCGTCACCTGATCGTCTGTCTCATCCCTGTGCTGAAGACCCAGATCATAATACTCCGTCTTCAGGTCGATATAAGGGAGCAGGAGCTCATCCTTGATCATCTTCCAAAGAATTCTCGTCATCTCATCGCCGTCCATCTCGACAAGCGGTGTCTTCATCTGAATCCTGCCCATGCTGTCTCCTCCTCTTTTTCATCCATCGATACGGCGGCATCCGTATGCTGCATCCGGCTTCCGCAGCCATATTGCCTGTTAAAACAGCTTGTGCCGTCCTTTCATACGTTCTTCATCTTACCATATCCGAAAACACCTGAAAAGCACATACAAAAAGCACCCGGATTGGTATGCCGGGTGCTTTCTGCACGATCTTCTATATCTGATATTTCTGACAGCGGACAAGGCTGTCCTTTCCTCCGTGCCATTATTCCTCCGTCTCCTTCAACACTTCCTTGTTCTGAAGGAGGTAGGACACCAGAGAGATCACCGTCAGTGCCAGTGCAATCCACTTGAAGATTTCACCAAGTGTGTTGAAAAACCCTCCGAGATTGGCAACCATGAGAATCACCATCACCATCTGGGAAGCTGTCTTGAACTTGCCCCAGTAATTGGCCGCGATGACTTTCCCCTTCTCGACTGCGATCAGACGGAAGCCGGAGATGATGAACTCCCTTGCAATGATGATGATCACAATCCAGCTTTCGATCCTTCCAAGATCGACAAGGCAGATCATCGCAGAGCAGACAAGCAGCTTATCGGCGAGCGGATCCATGAATTTCCCGAAGACGGTCACATAATTGTATTTTCTTGCAATATAGCCGTCCGCCGTATCGGTCAGGCTGGCAGCAATAAAGATGATCGCTGCCGTGATATCTCCTGCTTTTCCGGGAACCGCCATCAGAAAGACAACAAAGAGCGGGATCATGAAAACCCGCAGGATTGTCAGCTGGTTCGGCAGGTTTTTTCCCGGTACCCATCTGCCTCTCGAAGGCTTGTGCGCGTTTTTTGTGTCCTTCATCTGTTTTTTTCTTCCCTCAGAAGCTGTCGTTGGATCTTCTTTCTCATTCCTGCTCATACCAGTACTCCTGTCAAATCATAGTCTGATGCGGCTGTAATCTTTACCTGTGCAAAATCGCCTGTCATCATCGGCTCATCTGTGTTAATGAAGATATAACCGTCCACATCCGGAGCATCCCCGTAACTGCGTGCGACATAGACATTCTCTCCGGAAGCCTGTCCCTCAATCATACATTCAATCTTGTGTCCGATCAGGTTTTGAAGAAGATCCGACGAGATCTCCTGCTGCAGCTCCATCAGCTCATCGCGGCGCTGCAGCTTTGTCTCCTCATCAATCTGACCATCCATCCGCTCTGCGGGGGTTCCCTCCTCCTTTGAGTACGGAAACACGCCAAGTCGGTTGAATTCCACCTCGTTGATAAAACGGCAGAGCTCCTCGTGCTGCTCCTGCGTCTCCCCCGGAAAACCGGTAATCAGAGTCGTCCGCAGTACAATATCCGGAACCTCCTCCCGAAGGTGCGCGATGATGCGCCTGAGGTCCGCATTGGTTGTGTGGCGGCCCATCCGTCTGAGGATTTCATCATCCGCGTGCTGAATCGGCAGATCCAGATAGTGTACAAACTTCTTCTCGTCCTTCATGCACTGGATCAGTTCCTCATAGATTTCCTCCGGGTAACAATACAGCACTCTGATCCAACGGATTCCCCGGATCTGCGCAAGCTGATGGATCAGCTCATGCAGACACTTCCTACCATACAGATCCGTACCGTAGAGCGTCGTCTCCTCCGCAACCAGGATCAGCTCTCTGACGCCCATGTCCGCCAAATCCTTTGCCTCGGAGAGAAGACTTTCCATCGGGACAGAACGATACCGTCCGCGCACCATTGGAATTGCGCAGTAGGTACAGTGCTTGTCACATCCCTCTGCAATCTTCAGATATGCATAATGACCGCCGGTTGTCAGAAGCCGTTTTCCATCCGTAAGAGGGAGACTGTCGACATCATCCAGGATGTCATCCCTCTGTCCCTGCAGAACTTCCTCGATCACATCACCGATCTTCGCGATTGATCCGGTCCCGACGCAGGCGTCCACCTCCGGCAGTGTCTCCCGAATCTCCTTCTCATAGCGCTGTGCCATGCAGCCGGCAACAATCAGAGCCCTGCACTTCCCTGTCTCCTTCTGCCTTGCCATATCCAGAATTGTATCAATGGACTCCTGCTTGGCATCGTTGATAAAGCAGCACGAATTAACGATGATCACTTCTGCCTCGCTCTCATCGTCCGTTATTTCATACCCTTTTAAGTTCAGCAGTCCGAGCATCTTCTCCGAGTCGACACGGTTTTTGTCACATCCGAGAGATATCAGCAGAATCTTCCGCATAACGTCCCCTTATTCCTTCTCTGCCCCGGGTTCATCAGAAGCTTTCTCATGCTCGTCCTCGCTGTTCTCCTTCAGAAACGGATCTGCCTCGCCCGGATGCTCCTCCGCATACAGCTTCTCCGCTTCCTGCTCATCCGGAAGAAAGCCCTCTATTTCCTTATCCATATCCTCGCGAATCTCGTTCTCATCCTCCATGTCCGTATCCTCACGGACAATCCGAATATCACCGTCCCAGAGTTCCTGGACCGCCGTCGAGAGCGGTTTATGCAGCTCCTCCTCCGGAAGACCTGTCTTGCCGTCGATCAGCTGGCGTGCCCGCTTCGCCGCCGCCATAACAACCGAATAGCGGCTGCCGACGACCGGGGTATCCTCATCGCTGTCCTGGTTGATCAAATCCATCAGTTCCGTATAAGACGGATGTAACATACATATACTCCTTTCGGTGTCGCTCGGTCTACTGGTTCAGTTATCCCTTGCCTCGCGTTCAAGCCCTTCCTGTATCTCTTTGATAAATGCTACGTTTCTGGCTGTTCTGAGCCGCTGTGCCTCAATCAGTCCGTTCAGCCTCGTTGCACACCGCTCTGCGTCGTCATTGACAATGACATAGTCATAATCGCTGATGTGCCTTGCCTCTCCTGCTGCCGCCTTCAGCCGCCCCCGGATGACATCATCCGTCTCCGTCCCGCGCCCCCGGAGCCGGCCGGCAAGCGTCGCCGCATCGGGTGGAAGCATGTAAATCAGGATCGCATCCTGTACCATCCGGCGAATATTCAGAGCTCCCTGAACCTCAATCTCAAGGATGACATCCCGGCCACTCTCCATCTGCTGCCTGACGTATGCGCGCGGAGTTCCGTAATAATGGTCGACATAGCGGGCATATTCCAAAAGCTCCCCCCGCTTGATCATGGACTCGAACTCTTCCGTCGACTTGAAGAAATAATCCCTTCCGTCGACTTCTCCGGCGCGAGGCTGTCTTGTCGTGGCAGATACAGAATACGCATAGTGGTCATACCGGCTCATCATCAGCCGCAGAACAGTTCCCTTCCCGACTCCGGAAAACCCGGAGAGGACGATCAGACTCCCTCTTTCCGTCATTCCTTCTGCTCCTCCGCCGTTCTCTTTCCGATTGTATCCGCACCAAGCGCAGACAGAATCATCCGGTCACCCTCGCAGATGATTACAGCCTTCGTCCGTCTGCCTGCGGTCGCATCCACAACGCGCTGCTGTTCCTTTCCCTGCTGGATGAGACGTCTGACCGGCGCGCCCTCAGGACTGACCACCGCAATAATCTTATCCCTGTTTACAAGATTGCCGAACCCGATATTGATAAAATGATTATTCAATGTTCTGAACCTGTTCTCTGATCTTCTCAATCTCTGTCTTGAGTCCGATTCCGATATCTGCTGTCACCAGATCGTTGGCCTTTGACAGGATCGTATTGGCCTCACGGTTCATCTCCTGCGCGATAAAGTCCAGCTTTCTCCCGACGTCCCCGCCCTTTTCAAGCTCCTTCTGCATCGACTTGATATGACTGTGGAGCCGTACAGTCTCCTCGTCTGTCGCGAGCCGGTCTGCATACAGGACAACCTCCGATGCAATGCGGTTTTCATCGATCTGATCGTCTGAAAGGATCTCCGAGATCTTTTCCCGGATCCGTTCCCGGTAAGCTGCGATAATCTCCGGATACCGCTCCTGCACCTTGCTGACCAGACTGTCCATGCCGTCCAGTTTTTCAAGGAGATCTCTTTTCAGGTTCTCACCCTCTGCCTCTCTCGCCGAAACCAGCTTTTCCAGTGCGCCATCCAGCGCCTGCCTGAGCACGTTCCAGATGACCTCCTCATCGAGTGACCCTTTGCTGAGCGTGAAGATTCCATCCAGACTTCCAAGTCTGGAGACCGTCAGGTCATTCCTCAGGCTAAACCGCTCTTCCAGCTCCCTGTAGGCATCCACATACTTCTGCGCCAGCTGCTCATTCAGCTTCAGGCTCAGATCTGCCTCCCCGAGCTGCTCACATGTCACAGAGACTTCCACTTTCCCGCGGCCGATATACTTTTTCAGCTCTGTCCGCACCAAGGTCTCCAGAAATGCATATTCCTTCGGCATCCGAACACTGGCATCAAGGTACCGGTGATTGACGGATCTGACCTCGACCGTAAACTTCAGCTGACTGTCCGCACTCTCCGCACGGCCGAATCCTGTCATACTTCTGATCATGGCATACCTGTCCCTTCCGAATTCAGACATCAAGTCATTATATGACACGCCTGATTCGAAAGTCAACGGCTAGCCGAAAAGCATTGGAAAAAGGCTTCTTCGTAAAAAACCAGCCGGGAGATCCCGACTGGTTTTTTCATCATTGCTGCAGTTGTGCTGTGTTTCAGCCCTTCTCAAGTGCCAGCGTCCTGGTGGTCAGATCGCAGACATCAGACGGCCCATAATACTGAATCGCTCCCGGATAGGTGTAGCAGGTCTTGACTGCCCATTCAGCCCGATGTGCCTCAAAGTACTTGAACGGCTTTCCATCCAGCTCCACAAGTGCCTTGCGGATAACCGGCTTGTCCTCACCGTTTCTGCGCTCGATATTCATCATCTTCGTGATCGGCATACCGCCTGCAACCCATTCATCTGCCGGTCTTGACAGATTGGAAACCTTGGAAAGGTATCCGTTGAATCCATACTGAATCAGCATGAATGCATTATATCCCAGGCTGTAGCAGTAGTCCGCATCAAAGTTTGACGGGAATGCGCATCTTCCCTCATATCCAAAGAAATGGAACTGTGTCTTGAAGCTTCCCTTGTATGTACCGGCCTTTTTCCGCTCGTCCAGCTTGTTCTTCACAAGTTCCGCGAAAAGCTTCTCGGACTCGATCAGGGAAACCTGGACATTGCCGTGCGGGTCTCTCTCAAGGAACAGCTGCTTCTGAATGGTCTCCGGAAGGATGTCAAATACCTTGTAGGACGCTGCCGTAAGACCCTTGCGGATGAATTCCTTCTTAGCAGCCCAGTCCGGAAGTGCATTGAACTCCTCGGTCTTTGAGCCTGCCAGCATCTCGCTGATCTCGCGGATCAGTGTGCCGAACTCCGGAACAAACTCAACGATTCCCTCCGGAATGATCACGACACCGAAGTTGCCCTCTGTCTTGGAACGTGCCTCGACAGAATCTGCAATCTGGTCTGCGATTTGAGACAGAGACATCTTCTTCTCCGCAACCTCCTCACCGATCAGGCAGACATTCGGCTGTGTCTCCAGCGCACACTCAAGGGCGACATGCGAAGCACTGCGTCCCATAACCTTGACGAAATGCCAGTACTTCTTTGCGGAGTTGGCATCTCTCTCGATGTTCCCGATGAGCTCTGAATACGTCTTGGTCGCCGTGTCAAAGCCAAAAGAGCACTCAATGTCATCGTTCTTCAGATCGCCGTCAATGGTCTTCGGGCAGCCGATTACCTGTACGCCGACATGATTGGCCGCAAAATACTCGGCAAGAACAGCCGCATTCGTGTTGGAGTCGTCGCCGCCAATGATGACAACCGCTGTGAGGCCATGCTTTTTAGCCGTCTCGGTCGCCGCCTTGAACTGCTCCGGTGTCTCAATCTTTGTTCTGCCGGACCCGATGATATCAAACCCGCCTGTGTTGCGGTATGCATCAATGAATGCGTCATCGAACTCAACGCAGTCGTCGTCCACCAGTCCGCTCGGACCACCCTTGAAGCCGAGAAGAACATTCTCCCTGTTCGTCGCCTTCAGCGCGTCATACAGACCGGAAATGACATTGTGTCCGCCCGGTGCCTGACCGCCGGAGAGAATGACACCAACGACCTGCTTTTTGGAAGCGGAAGTATTGGCTCCCTTCTGGAAGGTAATCTCCTTCTTGCCATAGGTGTTCGGAAACAGACTTCTGATCTTCTCCTGATCCGCAACACTCTGGGTGGCCTCTCCCTCCCTGACACAGATGTCAGAGATTCCGTTTCTGAGCATACCCGGAAGCTTCGGCTGGTATTTCAGTCTTTCTTTCTGAAGCGGTGATATTTCCATCGTGAAAACTCCTTTCCTACATGTACAGATGTAATCTGCCCGCGCAAAGACGCAGGCTCTGTATCAGCCTCACACATTGTAGCAAACTTTCCAGGACTTTGCTGAACTTTTTATTCAGAATCATTTTTTCGCTGGATGCCGTTAAAATAGTCTGTATAATTGAATGAAGATGGCTCAAGGGCCATACCTGAAAGGAGAATGTTCAATGGCATTTGATGGTATCACAGTTGCAAGTCTCGTCCGTGAGCTGAACGCCTCACTCGCGGATGGTCATATATCGAGGATCGCACAGCCGGAGCCGGATGAAATCCTGTTAAGCGTCAAGACACGCTCCGGCCTGAAAAAGGTGCTGCTGTCGGCAAGTGCCTCCCTGCCCCTGCTCTATCTGACGGATCAGTCAAAGCTCAGCCCGATGACTGCGCCGAACTTCTGCATGCTTCTCAGAAAGCATATCGGATCCGGCCATATTCTGTCTGTAACACAACCTTCCCTGGAGCGGATTGTGCGTTTTGAAATTGAACATTATGACGAACTCGGGGATCTTCGGAAAAAATACCTGGTTCTGGAGCTGATGGGAAAGTACTCCAATCTGATTTTTGTAGATGAGAATGAGATCATTCTGGATGCGATCCGTCATGTTTCCGCACAGACTTCCTCGCTTCGTGAAGTTCTGCCGGGGCGGCCGTACTTTGTGCCGGACTCCCTTCACAAACTGAATCCAAAGGAAACAGACGAAAACCAATTCTGTACCGAGGTGTTTGCAAAGCCGCTCCCGCTTTCGAAAGCCCTGTATACGGTATACACCGGCATCAGCCCGGTGATCGCCGAGGAGCTCTGCCACAGGGCTTCGCTGGAATCAGACCAGAGCGCCCGCGAATTTCCGGAGAATGCCCGGATTCATCTTTACCGCGTCTTCAGCGAGATGATGGAAGATGTGAAGGCAGGTTCATTTTCACCCCGGATTATCTATGACAAGGACGGTGCCCCTGTCGAATTTTCGGCACTTCCGCTGTCCATGTACGCAGACTATGAGCAGAAAGCCTTTGACTCCATGTCAGCAGTCGTCGAAACCTACTATGCCGAAAAAAGTGCTGTCACCCGGATCCGCCAGAAGTCGGCGGACCTGCGGCATGTCGTCTCCACCATCCTCGAGCGGGAATCGAGAAAGCTCTCTCTGCAGAGAAAGCAGATGAAGGACACGGAAAAACGCGAAAAGTTCCGCATCTGCGGCGAGCTTCTCAATACCTACGGATATGATGTCCTGCCGGGTGCAGGCAGCGTCACAGTACCGAATTACTATGACGGCGGAAAGGATCTGAAGATCCAGCTCGACAGCACCCTCACGGCGCAGGAGAATGCACAGCGCTATTTTGACAAGTACGCCAGGCAGAAGCGGACAGCAGAGGCGCTCACCGTTCAGATTGAGCAGACAGAAAGCGAGGTCCGGCAGCTGGAAGCCATCAGCACCTTTCTTGACCAGGCAGAGACGGAGGCTGATCTGGCGCAGATCCGGGAAGAGCTGGAGCAGTCCGACTATGTCAGAAAGCGGACTGTAACAGGTAAAAAGAAGGGGGCCTCACGGACCAAGAAGTCGGAGCCTTACCATTTCCGGACACCAAACGGCTATGACATCTATGTTGGAAAAAACAACCTGCAGAATGACGAACTGACCTTCCGTTTTGCCTCCGGCGGCGACTGGTGGTTCCATGCCAAAAAGATTCCGGGCTCCCACGTCATCGTGAAAACCAGAGGAACCGAGGAGCTTCCGGATGACGTCTTTGAGATGGCCGCCGGCGCGGCTGCCTACTACTCCCAGGGGCGCGGCGCGGACAAGGTTGAGATTGATTATGTAAAGAAAAAAGAAGTGAAAAAACCAGGCGGAGCAAAGCCAGGTTTTGTGGTGTACTATACGAACTACTCCATGATCACGCGGCCTGACATCAGCAAGCTGACACTTGTAGACTGATCCGGTTTCTCATTTATGACTACGCGTGGTATCGTAGCTCCGCAGCTACCGGCTCTCCTGCCTGTCGGCAAAAACAAAAAAGATGCCAGCCGGCTATCCCTCCCATGCATCCTGCATGCATGGCGGGCGATATCCGGCTGGCATTCGGTTTACTTATAATATTCAAAGTGAAGCTCGTACAGCTTGACGGTGTCGCCGTCCTCGATTCCAAGCTTCTCCAGCTCCTTCAGGATCCCGTTGTCCTTCAGGAAATTCTGGAAGAAGCGGAAGCCCTTCTCAGACTCCAGATTCGTGTAGCCGAGCATCTTGTCGATCTTCGGTCCCTCCACATGGAACAGATGCGGATCCTTCGCATCCTTCCAGCAGGTAAACGAAAGCTTGTTCCCCGGGAGATGCTCCTCCGGAAAATACTCCTGCTCGTAAACCTTTGTCTCCTTCGGAAGCTTCCTCAGCATGGAGCTGACATAGTAGATCAGGTCCTTCAGGCCTTCCCCTGTGACTGCGGAGATCGGGAAAACTGCGACATCCTTCGGCCCGAATTCACGCTTCAGGCGGCTGACAGGATCCTCCCATGCTGTCCCGTCCGGGTTCTTCCCGTCCTCCGGAATGATAATCGAATCAATCTTGTTGGCTGCTATGACCTGTGGCTTTTCGCTCAATGCAACATCATAGGCAGCCAATTCCTGATCAATCCGGTATATATCCTCGACCGGATCCCTTCCCTCTGTGGACGCTGCATCCACCACATGGATCAGAACCTTGCATCGGTCTATATGGCGCAGGAACTCATGCCCGAGCCCTGCTCCCTGGCTTGCCCCCTCAATCAGTCCCGGTATATCCGCCGCGACAAATCCGCTGCCATCCTCAAGATCGACAACTCCGAGCTCCGGGTTCAGTGTCGTAAAATGATAATTCGCAATCTTCGGCTTTGCGTTGGATATGTGCGACAGAAGTGTCGACTTTCCAACATTCGGATACCCGATCAGTCCTACATCCGCGATTGTCTTGAGCTCAAGCCTGATCTCAAGCTCACGCGCCTCCTGCCCGGGCTGGGCATACTCCGGTGCCTGCATGGTAGAGGTGGCGTAATGCATATTACCGTTTCCCCCGCGGCCTCCCTTCAGGATCACCTGTCTGCGGTTTTCACCGGACATATCCGCGATGACTTCCCCGGTCTCGGCAAGGCGAATGACAGTCCCTGCAGGAACCCGCAGGATCAGATCCTGTCCATCCGCCCCGTGGCATCTCTTCTTGCCGCCCGGTTCGCCGTCGGTTGCGGAAAACTTGCGGCGGTGCCGGTAATCGATCAGGGTATTCAGGCCGTCATCCACCACAAATACGACATCGCCGCCCTTCCCGCCGTCGCCGCCATCCGGACCGCCGGATGCCACAAACTTCTCCCGGCGGAAGCTGACATGTCCGTCGCCGCCCTTCCCGGAGCGGACTATAATCTTTGCTCTGTCTGCAAACATACTTTTCCCTTATTTGCGCTTTCACGCCTAAGCCTGTTGAGCCTGTTTTTCTGTCAATATCAATGATATGAGTGTCAATGTATCGGCTTCCGCGGCGCTGCCTCTCAGGCTTCCGCTCATGTCTGCCGCCGCCACTCATACGCAGGCATTCGGATACAACTGCCTGCTCCTGCAAACGGCTGGACTTATACACCTTCACAAAAAGAGGGGATTGCGTACGCAATCCCCTTTGCATCCATCTCTGTACAGCTGGATTTACTCTGCTGCTTCGGTCTCAGCCTTCTCGGTAACGATTGAAACCTGCTTTCTGAACTTGCCAAGTCTGGAGAACCTGACAACTCCGTCAGCCTTTGCATACAGGGTATCGTCCTTGCCGATTCCAACGTTCTCACCCGGATGAATATGGGTTCCGCGCTGTCTGTAAAGGATATTGCCTGCCTTGACAAACTGTCCGTCTGCTCTCTTTGCACCAAGTCTCTTGGACTCTGAGTCACGCCCGTTCTTTGTGGAACCGACTCCCTTCTTGTGCGCGAAGAACTGAAGATTCATATTCAGCATCTCTCATTCACCTCCCGCTTCGGGAATCCCCTGATCAGGGATTGACTTCCCGTTTCTGTATCCGGATATAATCCGGATAGTTCCCAGCAATCTGTTCAAGTCCAAGTACCATCGCCTTTATCAGGAGCTGGGCATCATGGTCTTTCGGACTGCTGAGCATGACTTTCAGGTAACCGCCTTCCGGGTTTTCCTCCTCTGAAAACGCAGTCTCCGTCAGACTCTCGATCGCATTGGCGGTGTTGATCGTCAGCACCGATACGGAATTGCAGATCAGATCATACTCTCCGTCATCTGCACCCGCATGTCCTTTGCACTCGAAGCCAAGGAAATCGTCTCCAGATTTGTATAACTGAATCCGGATCATCTTAAGCGTTGATCTTGTCGATCTTTACCTGCGTAAAGTACTGTCTGTGGCCATTCTTCTTGTGGTATCCGGTCTTTCTCTTGTACTTGGCAACAATAACCTTCTTTGCTCTGCCAGTGGTAACAACAGAAGCCGTAACCGTTGCGCCGGCAACATCAGCGCCTGCCTTCAGACCATCATCCGTGCTGACAGCAAGGACCTGATCAAATGTGACAGTCTCTCCATCTGCAGCCGAGAGCTTCTCAACTCTGATCTCGTCGCCTTCGGAAACCTTGTACTGCTTTCCGCCAGTTGCAATAATTGCGTACATTCAGGGCACCTCCCCTTTCTTCAATCTCGCCGAATGTGGCGTCGTCCACAAATCCCGGACGCACTTATGCCTCTCCGTGCGGCATACAAAATGCATCATAGCATGCCATTTCTCAACTGTCAAGGCAGAAATTCAGCGTTTTCCGACCGTTCCCGGTGACCGCTCAGTTGCCGGAACAGCGGAACTTCCACCTTTCTCCGGGTCATCTCGACAAGTCCGAGTGCTGTCAGGTCTTCTACCTTCACCTGCATTGGATCCTGCGCAGTCGCCTGAGCCAGATGTCTCATCAGCTGGTCGTAGGATTCCTTCTCTTCCATGTTGATAAAATCCACCAGGATCATTCCGGACAAATTTCTCAGGCGGATCTGCCTTGCACACTCCTCTGCCGCCTCCATGTTTACCTTCAGGACGGCTTTTTCCTTATCCCGGCCATTGATCGAATGCGCAGAATTGACGTCAATTGAGACAAGGGCTTCTGTCTGCTCGATCACCAGATTCGCGCCGCTTTTCATATTCACCTTCCTGCAGAGTGCACGGCTCAGCTCCCGCGTCAGGGAAAAGACATTGTGCATGGAGATTATCGGATCCTGGTAAAAGCGCAGCTTCTCCTTCAGGTATGGGGGCAGATAGTCTTCCAGCGCCTCATACAGATTCCTGTCATCTGTCAGAATTTCCTTCAGTTTTTCAGCCTGTACCGACTCGATCCGCTTCAGCCAACGGTCAGGCTGCCGCAGCAGAACGGTATATGCCGGGCGATAGGGCGCCGTCAGAAGAAGCTGATGCATCGCACCCGTCAGATTCTGAAGCTCTTTCCGGATGTCCTCGTCGGGCGCATGTTCTGCATTTGTCCGGACAATCACCCCGCAGGAACCAAGCTGCTGTCTCATTTCTTCAAGCGTCTGCTCGGAAAACAGATGCTCTCTGAGTGCCCGTCTTCTCTCCTCCTGAATCTTCCGCGAAATGCCAAGCCCCGTCCCGCTCATTTCCAGAAGCAGGTACCGTCCCGAGAGCTGCAGCTTGGTTGTCAGGGACATGTCCTTTGTGCCGAATGCCTCCCGGCTGACCTGGACAATCAGTTCATCCCCCTGCTGCACTTTGGGGGAGGATCCCTTGCGCGTATATCTCGGAGCCGACAAGTCGTCGAGTGGAAGATACCCCTTGATCCCGCGTGCAACCTCAACAAAGCAGGCGCCGGTATTTGCCGCAACCCTTTCAACACGGCCGATACAGATATCTCCAAGCTTCAACCCGTCTGTTCTGCTGTCCGCACGGATCTCAACCGCCCGGCCGTCCTCTCCTAAGAGCACTGACAATATGCGACCACTGTATGCTTCAATCAGATACTTCATGTCCCTCACTCCATTGTGGTTCCCAGCCCGATGAGTGGGACAAACCGGTCTGATCCGGGTCTCTCCCCGCCCAGGTCTGCATAGACCTCGTCTCTGTTGATCATAAAGCGGTAAGGATCCGGCAGAAGACCTCTGTCCTTCACGAATGTATCCATGACCAGATCCGGGCGGATGTTTGTTCCGGAGCCCGCTGACAGAGAAAGAAAGAGATCCCCCTTCCGAAACTCCGGCTCTTCATCGGCAATGCCGCAGACCCTTTTCGGCTCCGGTGAAATAACCGCCTCATAGAGAAATGGCGCAATGTCGACTTCTTTTTCCCCCTTCTTGCTCTTCTTCACTGCATAGATAACAGGCTGCTTCACCCAGCTTCTGAACGCCTCCTGAACAGAAGAATCCCACTCATGCCCCGGCCGGAAGCTGAGCGTATAATCCGCACGCGCAACAAGGGTCATGCCCTTGTTGCCCTTCCCGAGAGGCACCTCCCTGGCATCGAGCACATGGAGTCCCTCGGGGGCAGCCTCATTCAAAAGGCTGACAAGCTCCCTGCTGGAATAGGCACGGTTCAGGTCCACATCCACGTACTCCGAGTCGCTCGTCATCCCTACCCCGAGCGGGAACGCATAGGACATCACCATGTGCGGACTGTAGCCTTCCGAAAATGTCACATCCACACCGGCCCTCCGGAGCAGCTTCTGAAAGCATCTCATCATATCGAGATGACCGATGAATTTCAAAAGCCCCTGCTTGCTGTATTTGATCCTGACTCTCATATCCGGAGCACCTTCTTTCCGTCCACCTCGTCATAGCAGATGCCGCATTTATATTTCATCGCACCGCAGGCGTTGCAGTTTTCCCTGCAGTTCGGTGTCACAATACCGTCTAGCGCCCTGTGCCATTCATCCAGCAGAAACTTCTTTGTCACACCGCAGTCGATGAAGTCCCATGGCAGAAGCTCGTCCTCTGTCCGCTGCCGCTTGGTATAGAATGCCAGGTCCACTCCGGTCTTCTCCATCGCAGATACCCATCTGTCCCAGTCCCAGTATTCTGACCAGGCATCAAACAGGGCCCCCTGTCTGTAAGCCTCCTCGATCGCAGCGCCGACTCTCCGGTCACCCCGCGCCAGAAGTCCCTCGAGCACCGTCACGTAGGCCTCATGCCAGTTGTAGCGGATGCTCTTGTGGTTTTTCATATCCTTCACTTCATGATTGACCGTCGATGCAAAGCCCAGATAATCACCCGGGTCATACATCACCGCCCACTGGAAGGGTGTGAATGGCTTCGGGACAAAGAAGGACGTTGATATGGAGATACTGCACTTTCCGTTTCGCTCTTCCTTCGGGATCTCATAGTACTCCTCCGCGATCTTCTCTGCCAGATGGGCGATATCCTTCCGATCCTCCTCCGTCTCTGTCGGCTGGCCGAGCATGAAATACAACTTCACCTTGTTCCAGCCGCCTCGGAAAGCCTCCCCTGCACCATGAAGAATATCCTCCTCCGTCAGCCCCTTGTTGATGACATTGCGAAGCCGCTGTGATCCGGCTTCCGGAGCGAAGGTCAGCGAGCTCTTGCTGACATCCTGTACCTTGCTCATCACATCAAGCGAGAACGCATCGATTCTCAGGGACGGCAGCGAGATGTTGACCTGCCTCTGTCCATACTGCCCGATCAGGTAGTTCACCAGCTCCGGGAGGCAGGGATAATCGCTCGTCGACAGACTGCTGAGCGAAATCTCATCTTGCCCGCTTTCCCTCAGGAGCTGATCCGCCTGCTTCTTCAGAACCTCGGCGCTTTTGTGCCGGTTTGGTCTATAGATCATGCCTGCCTGACAGAACCGGCAGCCGCGGATGCAGCCGCGCATGACCTCGAGCACCACTCTGTCCTGCGTCACCCTCATGTAAGGGACAAGCGGTTTGTCAATATACGGCGCCTCATCCAGGTTCGCCACAGCCTGCTTCCGGATGCGGCGCGGAAGGCCCGGATAAGCAGGATCCGGGGAAAATGAAGCCAGCGTTCCGTCATCATGGTAGACCGGTGTGTAGAACGCAGGCGC
Organism: uncultured Lachnospiraceae bacterium; assembly: GCA_902761585.1. GTDB lineage: Bacteria > Bacillota > Clostridia > Lachnospirales > Lachnospiraceae > Porcincola. Next base: position 794 of record CACWKX010000001.1, on the reverse strand, counting down.
ATAGATGCCCTCGATCTGCCCTGCCCTGTACAGAAACTCACGCCGTGAAGTCCCGGCTTTTCTGCATGCCTTGTACAAATCGAGCAGCTCGTCGTAAACCGTCTCTCCTTCCCCGATGTAGAACAGGTCAAAGAAATCGGCGATTGGCTCCGGATTGTAGGCACAGGGTCCGCCTCCGATCACAATCGGCATACCCCCAAGGGGTGCATCCAGCCGCTCCTTCGCATGAAGCGGAATCCCTGCAAGGTCCAGAAGCTGAAGCACATTTGTATAACAAAGCTCATACTGCAGCGTAATGCCGAGAAAATCGAACACCTTCACCGGTTCCTGTGATTCCAGCGCAAAGAGCGGAATCTTTTTCTGGCGCATGATGTGATCCAGGTCTGCCCATGGAGAATAAACCCGTTCGCACCAGGTATCCGTTCTTCGATTGAACATCGAGTACAGAATCTGGATGCCCAGGTGAGACATCCCGATCTCATAGACGTCCGGAAACGCCATACAGAAGCGGATATCGATTGTCGACTTATCCTTCCGGACGACGTTCAGCTCGTTCCCGAGATACCGCTCCGGCTTCTCAACCTGGAGAAGAATTTCCTCCGGAAGTGCCAGTTTATAGGATGATGTTGATTTCTGATTCATTCAAATCTCCTGTGGTCGATTATTTCACGATCATTTCGTATAAAAAAACTGCCCTGTTGACACTCCCACAGCTAAAGCAATGGGATTCTTGTTTCTAAGACCGTTACATTGTCGCAAGGACTTTAGTTTTACATAGTCTCCACAAGCGTAGA